>MKTG01000116.1:6399-8942 GCA_001897615.1 Burkholderiales bacterium 68-10 | reverse complement strand
CCAACCTGTCCACCTGTCCTTCCACCTCAAGGCGCTGACACAGGCCGGAATGCTCACCGTCGAGCAGGAGGGGCGCTTCCAGCGTTATCGGGCCAACATCCCGCTGATGCTGGACTTGATCGCCTACCTGACAGAAGAGTGCTGCTCAGACCACCCTGAGCAATGTGCAGACATGCGCGCTGCCTCCAAGTGCTCTGACGCTGTGCTACCGCCGCTTTCTTCAACTCAAAAGATTCCCAAACGATGAACGTCCTATTCCTTTGCACCGGCAATTCGTGCCGCTCGATCCTCGGTGAAGCCACCTTCAATTACCTTGCTCCAGCAGGGTGGAAGGCCATGAGTGCAGGCAGTCAGCCCACTGGTCAGGTTCACCCGCGCTCGCTGGCCCTGCTGGCACGCGAAGGCATCTCGACAGAGAGCTACCACAGCAAATCGTGGGACAAGCTGCCCACTACGCCTGACATCGTGGTTACGGTGTGCTCCAGCGCCGCAGGCGAAACCTGCCCTGCGTACCTGGGACCAGTTCTGCGCACCCATTGGGGCGTTGAAGATCCAGCTCACGCGACCGGCACTGATGAGGAAATCAATGCCGCCTTCATGACGGCATATCGCATCCTGCGAGCACGTATCGAGGCTTTCCTTGCGTTGCCGCTAGATGACTTGCAGCAAGACAAGGCCAAGCTGAAGGCAGAGCTTGACCGCATCGGCACGTTGATAGCCTGAAACCGCAAGAGAGGCAGGCGCTTCTTCACCTGCATCCCAATACATGATTTTGAAAGGACTAAACATGGCAAGCATTCAGATTTTTGACCCCGCCCTGTGTTGCAGCACTGGCGTATGCGGCGTCGACGTTGACCAGGTACTGGTGAGCTTCGCCGCCGATGTGGACTGGGCCAAACAAAACGGCGCGCAGGTCGAACGATTCAACCTGGCCCAACAACCGCTCACCTTCGCCGAGAACTCGACTGTCAAAGCGTTCTTGGAGCGCTCTGGGCAAGAGGCGCTTCCCCTGATTCTGGTTGATGGCGAAGTCGCCTTGGCCGGTCGCTATCCCAACCGTGCCGAGTTGGCCCGATGGGCAGGCATCGCAGCAGTGAGCGCACCGCAATCGCAAGGTGGTTGCTGCTCCGGCAGCCGCTGCTGCTGAACGGAGGGTTTGTCCATGCACTTCCTCAATCAACCTCCGCGCTACCTCTTCTTCACCGGCAAGGGCGGCGTCGGTAAGACCTCCATCGCCTGCGCCACGGCCGTTCAACTCGCGGTCGAAGGCAAGCGTGTCCTGCTCGTCAGCACTGACCCTGCATCGAACGTGGGGCAAGTGTTTGGAGAAAGCATCGGCAATCGCATCACGGCGATCACCGCAGTGCCGAACCTGTCGGCACTCGAAATTGATCCGCAGGCGGCAGCCCAAGCCTATCGGGATCGCATCGTTGGTCCGGTACGGGGTGTTCTGCCTGAGCCAGTCGTCAAAGGGATTGAGGAACAACTTTCCGGTGCCTGCACCACGGAAATCGCAGCCTTCGACGAATTCACTGCGCTGTTGATCGACTCTGCATTGACTACAGACTACGAGCACATCATTTTTGACACAGCGCTAACTGGCCACACCATCCGCCTGCTTCAACTGCCCGGTGCATGGAGCGGCTTTCTCGAAGAAGGCAAAGGCGATGCGTCCTGTCTCGGACCTTTGGCCGGACTGGAAAAGCAGCGCACTCAGTACAAGACTGCTGTTGAAGCCTTGGCCGATCCGCTGCGTACCCGCTTGGTTCTGGTTGCTCGCGCACAGCAGGCTACCCTGCGAGAGGTGGCACGCACCCACGAAGAATTGGCCGCCATCGGGTTGTCACAACAGTACCTCGTTATCAATGGCGTTCTTCCGGCCAGCGAGGCCAAGCAAGACGAGCTGGCGGCTGCGATCCACCAACGGGAGCAAGCTGCACTCACAGCCATACCGGATGTGCTCAAGACATTGCCTCGCGATCAGATAGCCTTGAACCCGTTCAACTTGGTCGGACTCGACGCCTTACTTCACTTGCTGGTTTCCACCGCCAGCCCGAGCGCCGCAAGTGCCATCGAACTGCCTGCCCAACTAGACGCACCGACCCTTTCCTCCTTGGTCGATGACATTGCTGTGGATGGGCATGGCTTGGTCATGCTTATGGGCAAAGGCGGCGTTGGCAAAACCACCTTGGCGGCAGCCGTCGCCGTGGAGCTGGCTTACCGAGGCCTGCCCGTGCATCTGACCACCTCCGATCCGGCCGCTCATCTCGCAGAAACATTAGACGGTTCACTCGCCAACCTTACCGTCAGCCGCATTGATCCTCACGAGGAAACGGAGCGCTACCGCAAGCACGTCTTGGATACCAAGGGTGCGCAGCTCGATGCCGAAGGGCGCGCTCTACTGGAAGAGGACTTGCGATCTCCATGCACCGAGGAGATTGCTGTCTTTCAAGCCTTCTCTCGCATCATTCGAGAGGCGGGCAAAAAGTTCGTGGTGATGGATACCGCTCCCACGGGGCATACCCTGTTGCTGCTGGATGCAA
>MKTG01000116.1:3211-6338 GCA_001897615.1 Burkholderiales bacterium 68-10 | reverse complement strand
AAGCGTCCGCCCAGCACCGCCTTGAACGCAGTGGCTGGGACGGCGACGATGGCGTCCACCAATTCCGCGTGGACACCAAGTTGGAACCAAAGGAAGGCAAGCAGCAGTACGGCGTTGTAAGGGTCGACGCCGTGGGCCGCCGCTGGTATACGCAGCGGTTCAAGAACGAGGTCGTGGCGCAGTGCCTGCAGCCAGGCGCGTCGGTATCGCGCATCTCGATCGAGCAGGGGCTGAACACGAACCTGGTCCGCAAGTGGGTGCAGCGCGCCCGTCGTGATCAACCACCGGCTCTGCTGATGCCCGTGCTCCTCGAGGAACGGGAACTGGTCACCGAAGCGACGAGCTCATCGAGTGCGATCGAGATCCGCATCGGCGATGCGGTGATCGCGATCGGCGCGAAGGCATCGTTGTATCAGATTGAGGCGATCGTCCGAGCGCTGCGATGATCGCGCTGCCCACCGGAACGCGCGTGTGGATCGCTGCAGGCATCACCGACATGAGAAAGGGCATGGACGGGCTGTCCGCGATCGTGCAGACGGCGCTGGCCGAGCGTCCGTTCTCGGGCGACGTATTCGTGTTCCGCGGCAAGCGAGGCGATCTGGTGAAGCTGCTGTGGTGGAGCGGGGACGGAATGAACCTCTACGCCAAGCGCCTGGAGCGCGGTCGCTTCGTGTGGCCGCAGGCGACGGACGGCGCCGTGCATCTGAGCGCAGCGCAACTGTCGATGTTGCTCGAAGGAATCGACTGGCGTCGGCCCGTTCGAACATGGCAGCCGCAGTTCGCGGTGTAGCGAGATGCGTCGAGGTCTAGACGTCTAGCAACGTTGCAGATGCTGCACGAGTTTCCGATCGCGCCGATACAACCAACGGTGTCGTGTTCACTCGTAAAATTGCTCGGTGCACATTGCCCCGAACCCGCTTCCCGATGACGCCGAGACGCTCAAGCGTTTGTTGAACGAGCGCGATGCGAAGCTGGCCGACGCCGAGCAGCACACGTTGTATCTGCGCGTATGCATCGAGAAGCTCGAGTTGCAGATCGCGCGACTGAAGCGCATGCAGTTCGGTCGCTCCTCGGAGCGGATGATGCAGATCGAGCAGCTCGAACTCATCGTCGAGGAGCTCGAAGCAAGCCAGGCGCAGACGAAGCCCATGAGCACGATGCGCGCCCAGACGAAGGCCACGCGTGAGCGCAAGCCACTGCCCGAGCACCTGCCGCGCGAGACGGTGCTGCACGCGCCCGAGTCGAACTGCCCGGAGTGCGGCTCAGCGATGAATCGCCTCGGCGAGGACGTCGCCGAGATGCTCGAGTACGTGCCGGCGCACTGGAAGGTGCTGCGGCACGTGCGCCCGAAGCTTGCATGCCGATGCTGCGAGCGCATCGTGCAGGTGGCCGCGCCGAGCCGCCCGATCGAGCGCGGCCTGCCCGGCCCCGGGCTGCTCGCGCATGTGCTGGTGTCGAAGTACGCGGACCACCTGCCGCTGTACCGACAATCGGCAATCTACGCGCGAGACGGGGTCGAACTCGATCGCTCGACGCTGGCCGATTGGGTGGGAGCCTCGGCTCGTCTGCTCGCTCCGCTCGTCGACGCGCTCGGCCGCCATGTGCTCGCTACGAAGAAGCTGCACGCGGACGACACGCCGGTGCCGGTGCTGCAACCGGGGCGCGGCACGACGAAGACGGGGCGGCTGTGGACGTATGTGCGTGACGATCGCCCGGCCGCCGATACGACGCCACCGGCTGTGTGGTTCCGTTACTCGCCCGATCGCAAGGGGACGCATCCGGCCGAGCATCTGCAGCGCTTTGCCGGCGTCCTGCAAGCCGACGGGTATGCAGGCTTCGATCAGCTCTACGAGAAAGGCCGCATCGTAGAGGCAGCTTGCTGGGCGCACGCCCGGCGCAAGTTCTACGACCTGCACAAGGCCACCGGCTCGCCGATCGCACAGCAGGCACTCCGACGAATCGGCGATCTCTACGACATCGAGCGCGAGATCCGCGGGCGACCTCCCGATGAACGTCGATTCGAGCGCAAAGCCCGAGCCGGCCCGCTGCTCGACGAGCTGCGGCAATGGTTGCAATCGACGTTGTCGACGATCTCGGCCAAGAGCGAACTGGCCACGGCGATTCGCTATGCGCTCACACGCTGGCAGGCGTTGAGCCGCTACGTCGACGACGGACGCATCGAGATCGACAACAACGCCGCCGAGCGCGCGTTGCGCGACGTCGCGCTCGGGCGCAAGAACTACCTGTTCGCGGGCTCGGACGCCGGTGGCGAACGGGCGGCGGCAATCTACAGCCTGCTGGGCACGGCGAAGCTGAACGGCATCGATCCGGAAGGCTACCTGCGCACCGTGCTCGCCCGCATCGCCGAGCATCCGATCAACCGAATCGAGGAGCTGTTGCCATGGCATCTCGAAATGGAAAGCGTCGCGGCGCTTCGCAAGGCGGCGTAGCCAGGTCGGCAGCGGCGCCGCTGCCTCACATTGCACGGTTGATTGACGACGGCGGGCAGATCACCGTTGGACAACTCGCCCCGATCGAGTGCGCGGCCGTTGCCACCGACGGACACCGCAGCCTGGCGATGCTGCGGCGTCGGCCCGGCGAGACGCTCACAGAACTCCTCGACCGCTTGGACCTCGCCGTGGCCCTGGCCTACGTCGAGGACGTGTTCACCGACGAGATCAACGTACCGGTTCCAACGTCAAGGCGGCGCTGAGCGGACGGTTACGTCTGTTCGCGCGCAAGCCTTCGATGTGGAACTCAATCGCTCCCTGGATCAACGTTTCCACCTCTTCGCGCGACTCACCGACGGCAACGCATCCGGGCAAGTCAAGACGCCCCGTAACTTACTGGTCCGCGTTCGATGACGACGAGGTACCGATCCTGTGCACCTCACTTCTTTAAGCCCGCTTGCCTGAGGATATTGCTCAACGTCCCGAGCGGGACTTCCACGCTCGGCTTTCCGGCGACCGTCACCGTTCCGGGCTTGTGGGAACCGCAAGCGGTAAGCCTGCGGCGGTCCGGCGCATGCTGTGGTTGAGCATCGCTACTTCGCAACGTTGGCGCGAGCTGCCCAGGCCCGCGCAATCAACGAGATGGACCCGTTTGCTGCGGTGGGCAGCCGCGCTCT
>MKTG01000116.1:1923-3199 GCA_001897615.1 Burkholderiales bacterium 68-10 | reverse complement strand
TAATTGCATCCTTGCTGTCTCGTTGAGCGACATAGCGTAGGCGGGGGCCGGTCCCTGACCGCCGAGGAAGGGTTGCCAGTAGTCGTCGAAATCTGCGAATGGCGTCGGTATGTCGATAGGCTTTACTTCAACCGCTTCCAGTCCAGCGCTGACGAAGAGTTCCCTGAGCGCCTCTGGCCGACAGAGCGGGAAACGGACGCCCTCGTCCAGCTTCGTAGCGTCCGGGGCGAGCTCCATCGCCGCATCCCAGAAACACCGCATGAGCTCCATCTTTCCGGCGTAATCCCAGACGTATGCACCGATCGTGCCCCCCTTGCCCGTCACCCGCGCCATCTCCGTGAGCGCAGCGCGCTGATCGGGAACGAAGTTCAGGACCAGTCCCGAGACCACTACATCGACCGACGCATCTCCGAGGGGGATTGCGGTCGCACTGCCTTGCTGGAGCACCGCGCGGCCGGCAAGATTCTCCTTTGCGGTCTTGAGAAATCCTTCCGAAGGCTCGACGCCGACGACCGAAGTTGGGGAGCACCGGTCGACGATCGCGGCGCATAGCGCCCCTGTGCCGCAGCCCACATCGAGCCATCTTCGGCTACGTGGAATGCTTAGCCATGAGAGAAACAGCGGCGCAACCCGGCGGCTCCATCGACCGATGTACTACTCGTACGGGCTTCCGCGCTCCCAGGTGTCGGAAACATGTTTGCGATCCATGGTCATACCCTGCTAAGCATCATGTGATGCATAACGCGCGAAATCAGCGGCGCGCGTCCATCAGCCCAGCACTGCCGGCGTTCCGTGCACATATCGATCGCCCGTCAACTGCTTCACCATGAAATCTGCCACGTTGGCACGCGAGATGGATGCCAGGAGCGCTCTCTCCGTGACATCCTCCCCGCTTCGATATCTTCCCGTGTACGGCCCATTGGTCAAGCGCGGCGGACGTACGATGACCCAATCCAGCGTGCTGCGTTTGATGAGCTCTTCCTCTCTTGCGTGATCTCGCATCACGTTGCGCAACAGGATCGGCAGCACGATGTACCTGCCCAGGAAGCCCAGTTGCTTGCCGCTGCCACCAACCCCGAGCATCGACAAATAGACGAACCGGTGTACTCCTGCGCGCTCCATGGACCGAATAATGTTCGGGATACCATCGCTCAAGGCCGGATGCGAACGCAGGGAATTGCCGGAACCCAATGCGCTCACGACGGCATACGAACCCTTGACCGCACGCTCTACCGGTGCCGGGTCCGTCACGTCGCCAACTATCAGATCGAGGTTG
>MKTG01000116.1:0-1870 GCA_001897615.1 Burkholderiales bacterium 68-10 | reverse complement strand
AATATGAGCCCCTTCAAAGATCCAACTCCATCGTTGGTTGCGCCGCCAAACGTTCGAGCTGAGCCGCGCGCGGAGTCAGGCGGCGTAATCCGGGCTGAGAGAATGGACGGAGTACCTCAGCCCGGGCTTACGACGCCTGCCGTAGCGGGTCGGCTCGACCAAGGGTCAGGCCTCCGTGAATGCGCCCCTACGGCAGGCCTTCCATTCATGGAAGCCGCCAAAGCGCTTGGTAGTTGACGATTGGTCGCTCGAACTCGGTTCCGAGGGCAACGAACTCCTTCGCCAGCGCTGCCATTTCGGGCAAGGCAGCCATGGCTTGCGCGTGTTCGAGCGTGTCCCAAACGCTGACATTGATCATGGTTGACGATGCCTCGTCGGTTGCAGCGTAGTAGCTTAGGCATCCGGGGAGTCGTTGTATGGCGGGGATGAGCACGCGACCTGCTTCGGCCATGCGGGCTGTGAACTCCGCGTGTCTTGCGGGCGGATAGCTTCCCCTCGAGATGCGAACAAACATGTGGGTGTTCCTTCTCGGCATCTGCCGGACCAGGGCAGCGGTTCTGAGACTTAACGTTGGAGCTAAGCGGCGCGCGAAGGCCGAAGGCCGGAGCGTGTCCGCTTCGGCGAAAGGTCAGGTTTCGCCCGCTGTGCTTTTGCACCGGCACTTCGACGGCTCGCGGCGCTCAAGGCTTCCTCGGCCCACTTGTTCAGACTAGTACCGCTCCGAGCAGCAGCCTTGAGAGCGGCAGCATGGATGCCGGGAGACACCCTAAGCATAAGCTTGCCGCTTGCGGGCTTCTCCGGCTTGCTGCCAAGACTCTCGCAAGCCGCGATGTAGTCGTCCACCACGGCGTGAAAGTTCGCCTCGAACTCCGAAATCGATTCGCCGTGAAACGAGATGATATCGTCCACATCGAGAACGCGGCCAACGATAATTTTGTCCTCGGCATCGAAGGTCATGCTGGCTACATAGCCACGATAGGTCATCGTGTTGGTCATGGCTTTACTCCCATCCGTTGCAGCAACTCACGGGTTGCCTTGACTCGGTAACGAAGAGCCTCTTTGCCGGGATGCGGACGGTGAAAGGTTGCTCTCAGGCCTTGCCATTCGAACGTCACCGACGAACCTGGCCCTTCAACTACGCGGCAGCCAAGGGCGATGAGCAAAGACTCGATTCGTACCCACTCAATGTTGCCGTTGACCGGATCAGACCATACGGCCTCAAGCGTGCGACGCTGTTTGCTGTTCACTTCGCAATGATAGCACTTATACGACAAGTGCAATCATGGACACCAGCTGTGCACGAGCCGCGAGTGTTACTTGCGGAACCTAACGTCCAAGTTCAGCGGCGCTTGATGCGGCCGGGCGTCTGCGGCAGCGGACGACCGGACGGATCAAGCGTCCGTTGCAACGAAAAGTTAGGCATCACTTCTGCGGCACGAGCTTGACTTGCAGCTCGCAGCCAACTGCCTCGGCATACCGCCTGAGTGTGCCGAGCGACGGCGTATGTTTGCCGGCGGACTCCAAGCGAGAGATCGCGCTCTTGGTCGTGCCCATACGCTCGGCGACAGCGTCTTGAGTGAGACCTGCCTTTGTGCGCGCCTTGAGAAGCTGACTGACCACTTGGTATTCGAGCTCGAGCGCCTCATAAGCCTCAGCGAAGCCTTCACGAGCGCCCGCTTTCGCCAGGAAAGCCTTGTGATCATGCTTGACAGGGGTGAACTTGAAGTTAGCCATAACAACTCCTTGACGCGCTTGCGCGCGAGCTTCAAGTCCCGGTCCGGTGTCTGTGGAGACTTCTTGATGAAGGCGTGCACAACGACTATCCGTTTGCCCACAAGGAAGCAGTACATCGCCCGGCCAATACCCGAGC
>MKTG01000115.1:47063-47709 GCA_001897615.1 Burkholderiales bacterium 68-10 | reverse complement strand
GGCGCGCATCTTTTGGCGCGTCATTGCGAGGAGGCCGAAGGCCGACGCGGCAATCCAGTGCGGCGGCGGGCTGGGGCGTGGCGCGCGCCTGCAAGACGACTGTGACCGACGGCAAGCGCCGCCCTGGATCGTCGCGGCCCCCATCCGGCCAAATCGGGTCAACATCAATTCGATGTGATGTTAAAATTACATCATTGACTGCCGAGATAATCCCATGATGCGCACCCAGATCCAGTTGCCCGACCGCGTTTACGCCGAGGCCAAGCGCATTGCACAGGAGCATGAAATTTCGCTGGCCGAGGTGGTGCGCCGGGGCATCGAGCGCATGATTGCGCTGTATCCGCCGGGGCGAGCCGCCCACTGGGATCTGCCGGCGGCCCGGGCGCTGGGCGGCTTTCAGGCGCCCGCCGACGAGTGGCGCGAGCTGGCCAATACGCGCTGACCGCGGATGCTGTCCATCGACACCAGCATCCTGCTCTACGCGCTCAATCGCGACGCGCCCGAGCACGCGGCGGCCCGGCGCTTTGTGGCCGACTGCGGGCAGCGCGACGACGTGGCGATCTGCGAGCTGGTGCTGGTGGAGCTGTACGTGCTGCTGCGCAACCCGGCGGTGGTGCCCCGCCCGCTGGGCGCGGCCGAAGCCGCC
>MKTG01000115.1:40161-47002 GCA_001897615.1 Burkholderiales bacterium 68-10 | reverse complement strand
TTCGACCTGCGGCTGGCCTTGACGGCGCAGCACCACGGCGTCACCCAGTGGGCGACGCGCAACACCCGGGATTTCGAAGGCCTGGGCTTCCAGCGCCTGATCGACCCGCTGGCGGATGATTGACGCTGGCCCCACCCCCTGCATTCCAACAGGCTCTTGACGTGCTGAACACCGCTTTCTCCCCCTGGCCCAGCTTCACCGCCGAAGAGGCCGACGCCGTGCAGCGCGTGCTGCTGTCGGGCAAGGTCAACTACTGGACGGGCACCGAATGCCGCGAATTCGAAAAGGAGTTCGCCGCCTGGGCCGGCACCGCGCACGCCGTGGCCCTGGCCAACGGCACGCTGGCGCTGGACGTGGCGCTCAAGGCCCTGGGCATCGGCCCGGGCGACGAGGTGGTGGTGACGCCGCGCACCTTCCTGGCCAGCGTGTCCTGCGTGGTGAATGCCGGCGCCACGCCGGTGTTTGCCGACGTCGACCCGGACAGCGGCAACCTGACGGCAGGCACCATCGCCGCAGTGCTCACCCCGCGCACGCGTGCCGTGATCGTGGTGCACCTGGCCGGCTGGCCGGCCGACATGGACCCGATCATGGCGCTGGCCGCGCGGCACGGCCTGAAGGTGATCGAGGACTGCGCCCAGGCGCACGGCGCGCGCTACCGTGGCCGCAGCGTCGGCAGCATCGGCCACGTGGGCGCCTGGAGCTTCTGCCAGGACAAGATCATGACCACCGGCGGCGAAGGCGGCATGGTCACGACCAATGACGAGGCCGTGTGGCGCGCCATGTGGGCCTACAAGGACCACGGCAAGAGCTGGGCCGCGGTGTATGAGCGCGAGCACGCGCCCGGTTTTCGCTGGCTGCACGAGAGCTTCGGCACCAACTGGCGCATGCTGGAGCTGCAGGCCGTCATCGGCCGCATCCAGCTCGGCCGCATGGCCGACTGGACGGCGCGGCGCACGGCCCACGCGGCGGCGCTGCGCGCGGCGCTGGCACCTTTTGCCGGCCCCGGCGGCGTGGTGCGGGTGCCATGGCCTGACCCGTCATTGCGAGGAGGCGCAGCCGACGCGGCAATCCAGAGCGGCGCTTCCTTGACCGCTGCCACTGGATCGCCACGCTTCGCTCGCGATGACGGGGTTTTGGCACGGTCCGCGTACCCTGTCGGCACTGGTGCCGATCCATCCCAGCCGTCATGGCGAGGAGCCGCAGGCGACGCGGCCATCCAGAACGACGGTGAAGCCACCCGCCACGCGGGGTACAAGTTCTACGCCTACGTGCGCCCCGAGAACCTGGCCCCCGGCTGGTCGCGCGACCGCATCGTGACCGAGATCGAGGCCCTGGGCGTGCCCTGCTACCAGGGTTCGTGCTCCGAGGTCTACCTTGAAAAGGCCTTCGACGGCACGCCCTGGCGCCCCGCCGGCCGGCTGCCGGTGGCGCGTGCGCTGGGCGAAACCAGCCTGATGCTGCTGATTCACCCCACGCTGACCACGGCCGAGATTGGCCGCACCTGCGCCGCCATGGCCCAGGTGCTGGCGCGGGCCGGCGCGCCGACGCTCGATCGCGCCTGTGCCAACGTGGACGCCTGAGGGGCGGGACCGCGCGCGTCTGTGGCGTGGCGTCCACAATGTCACACCGCCAGGACGCAGGCCGGGCAGGGCGTTGCGGCGGGTGCGGTTAGAATGTTTCACAACTGCGGCTATGGGTAGCCGCTACACCAACAGGCCAGTGCCGTCACCGTCAGAGGAGAAACCACATGAAAAAAGCAGCATGCATCGCATTGGGCCTGGGCTTTGCCCTGGCCGCCAGCGCGGCTGAGCCGGCGGTGGGCTCCATCCAGGACGTGAAGGGCGCGGTCACCGTGTCCAGCACGCAGGCGGTCAAGCGGGCGGCCAACGGCACGCCGGTGGCCGAAGGCGCCTCGATCCTGGTCGCCAGCGACGCGTCGGCCACGCTGGTGCTGAACAACGGTTGCGTGATCGGGCTCAAGGGCAGCCAGCACCTGACGGTCAGCACCGGCCTCAAGTGCGAGCAGTTGCAGGCTTCGGCCAAGCAGTTGTTCCCGGCCTACCAGCTGGCGCAGGCCCCGCTGGGCGGCGGCATCGTGCCGCCCCCGGCCGCGCAGGCACAGACCGAGCGGCGCGCCGCCGCCTTGCCGTGGGGTGGCGCGGGCACTGACGCCATGGCCATCGGGGCGCTGGGCGGTGCCATCGGGATCGCCATGTTCCGCCACAGCGACAGCTCGCGCGCCTCGGGTCAGTAAATTTGGCGTCGGCGCCGCCCGGGGTGCGGCGTCGTGGTTGATCAGGCAGCATTCTTGAGCACCAGGCGCCGTCGTTCACCGCCTACAAAAACCAGCTGGGATTCCCGGCTGGTTTTTTTGTTGCTGGCCGCGCTGCTGCTGCTGGCGCCCCTGGTGCGGGGCGGCAATCGCGAGCTGGCGATGTCGGCCCTGCTGGCGCTGGGGCTGGCGCTGCTGGCCACGGTGATGGGGCGGCTGGTGCGGGCGCGCCAGCCCGGCGTGCCCGCCGCCGAGCCCGTGCCTCGCTGGTGGTGGCCGGCGGTGGTCGTGGTGGCCAGCAGCCCGGCCTGGCTGGGGGCGCTGCAACTGCTGCCCATCATGGATGCCGCGCGCTGGGCGGGCCTGGCGGGGCGGCAGGGTTATCTGGACGCCCTGCAGGCGGCTGGCGTGGCGGTGCCCGAGCGCCTGCCCCTGTCGCTGAACCCCTGGGCCACCTGGGCCGCGATGTGGTCGGGCGTGCCCGTGGTGGCGGCATTCGTGGCCGCCCTGCGGCTGTCGCGCGAGCAGATCGACCGGCTGCTGACGGTGCTGCTGCTGGCCGGCGCGCTGCAGGTGCTGATGGCGGTGGCGCAGTTCGCCTCGGGGCCGAAGTCGATGCTGTATTTCGGGCTGTTGGGGCACGGGTTCATTGGCACTTTTGCCAACCGCAACCACCTGGCGGATTTCCTGGCCATGCTGCTGCCGCTGTGTTTTTATGCCTGGCTGGTGCTGCGCCGCGGCGCGCAGGGCGACGGGCACGGCGGGCATGGTTCCACCGTCGGCAGGCTGGCGCTGGTGTTGCTGGGTTTCGGGCTGGTGCTGGTGATTCTCAGCAGCCAGTCGCGCGGTGGCATCCTGGCGTCGGTGGCGGTGCTGCTGCTGTCGGCGCTGCTGCTGGCCTTTGGCCTGCGCCATGCGCTGCGGCGCTGGCAGCGCTGGGCGCTGGTGGCGGCGTGTGTGCTGCTGTCGGTGCTGGCGCTGGGGGCCATCGACCTGCAGGGCATCGCGGCCCGGATGGCACACGAGCGTCTGCAAACGGATGCCCAGGTGCGTCAGACCATGGCCCTGGCCACCTGGGACGCCGCGCGTGCCCTGTGGCCCTGGGGCAGTGGCATGGGCACGTTCGAGTCGGTGTTCCCGCGCTATCAGCCGGCGGCGACGCCGGTCTACGTCAACCACGCCCACAACGACTACGCCCAGATGCTGATGGAGCTGGGGGCACCGGCGCTGCTGCTGGTCGCGCTGCTGGGTCTGTTGGTGGTGCGGCAGCTGGTCGCGCTGGTGCGCGCCCTGCGCGCCAGCGGCCGCCTGTCGTCCGAGCTGGGCATGCGCTGTTTTGCCGGCCTGGGGGCGCTGGCGCTGCTGCTGCACAGCTGGGTGGAGTTCAACATGCACATCCCGGCGCTGGCGCTCACGGCGAGCTTTCTGATGGGCGTGTTCCTGCGCCCGTTGTCGGCGCGGCACTGAGCGCCCCCGACCAGCGCCGCACTGGATTGCCGCGTCGGCCTGCGGCCTCCTCGCAATGACGGTCATTCCTCATCGCAGGCCGCAGGCGGTGGCGATGCGGTGAGGGTGCTGGCAGCGGTGACGGCCGTTTCGCCCCGCACCCCGTCATCGCGAGCGGCGCAGCCGCGTGGCGATCCAGTCGCGGCGCTGGGGACACCGGCTATGCACCCGTGTCGGGATGATTACTCTTGAAACAATAGCTGCTGGCGCTCGCCAGACAAGCGTCAAAGCCGTAGTTGACCAATGAAATACAAGGCCCTGGGCGGCGCGGCGTGGCGCCGCCGGCCGTTCACGGGGCTGCGGCAGGCGCGTCGTTGGTCACCCGGGGGCGGGGCGGGAAGGCCACCACACGTCCGGTGGCGCCAGGCGCGGCGCGGGGTGCCGGGGCGGGGTCGCGTTGCTGCACCCAGTCGACCATCGGGCCCGTGGGCTGGTAGCCGTCCACCAGTTGCAGCAGCAGCGCGCGGATGTCGTCGTGGCGCTGCGCCTGCATGTGCTCGGCCAGGCGCTCGAGCTGCGCCTGCAGCTCGGCCCAGGGCAGAAAATGCTCCTGCGCCTTCAGGATGCGGGGGTGGTCGGTGCCGCTGGTCGCGTTGCCGATCAGCAGTTCTTCGTACAGCTTTTCACCGGGCCGTAGGCCGGTGACCTGGATGTCGATGCCGCCCGCGGGCTGCAAGGGGTCGCGCACGCGCTGGCCGGACAGCTCGATCATGCGGCACGCCAGGTCGTGGATGCGCACCGGCTCGCCCATGTCCAGCACGAATACCTCGCCGCCATGTGCCATGGCGCCGGCCTGGATCACCAGTTGCGCGGCTTCGGGGATGGTCATGAAGTAGCGCGTGATGTCGCGGTGCGTGACGGTGACCGGGCCGCCCTGCTCGATCTGGCGCCGGAACAGCGGCACGACCGAGCCCGAGGAGCCCAGCACGTTGCCAAAGCGCACCATGGTGTAGCAGGTGCGGTGGGCGCGTGGCCGGGCGTTCTGCTCGTCGTGCAGTGCCTGCAGCACCATTTCGGCCAGGCGCTTGCTGGCGCCCATGACGTTGGTGGGGCGCACCGCCTTGTCGGTGCTGACCAGCACGAATTGCCCGACGCCGTGGCGCGCGGCGGCACGCGCGCACACCAGGGTGCCCCAGACGTTGTTGCTCAGGCCTTCGAGCGGGTTGTGCTCGACCAGCGGCACGTGCTTGTAGGCGGCAGCGTGGTAGATGATGTCCGGCCGCCAGGCCGGCAGGATGGCGTCCAGGCGCGCGGCGTCCTGCACCGAGCCGAGCAGGGGCACGATCTGCACCGGCGCCCGCTCGGGCTGCTGGGCGACGGCGGCGGTCAGTTCGCGGTGAATTTCATAGAGCGCGTACTCACTTTGCTCCAGCAGCAGCAGCACGCCCGGCTGCCACTGCAGGATCTGGCGGCAAAGCTCGCTGCCGATGGAGCCGCCGGCGCCCGTGACCATCACCGTCCGGGCGCCCAGGTGGCGTGCGAGCAGAGCCTCGTCCGGCTGGACCGGGTCGCGGCCCAGCAGGTCTTCGATGTTCAGGTCGTGCAGATCGCTGGCGTGCACGCCGCGCCGCACCAGGTCGGCCATGCCGGGCAGGGTGCGCACGTGCACCGCATGGGAGCGCAGCAGTTCGACGATCTGCTTGCGGCGCTCCACGCTGGCCGAGGGGATGGCCAGCAGCACCGAGCCGATGCGGTATTCGCTCACCAACTGGCCCAGTTCGGACGGGGCATGCACGGGCAGGCCGTCGAGCCGGCGGCCCTGCAGGGCCGGGCTGTCGTCCAGATAACCCACCAGCCGCTGGTGGGGCATGCGCATCAGGCTGGCGGCCAGCTGCATGCCCGACTGGCCGGCGCCATAGATCAGCACGCCTGGGGAATTGATCCTGGCCAGCAGTTCGCGGTACAGGTCGCCCACCCACAGCCGCACGGCAACCCGGCTCAGACCCAGGGCCACGAACATGAGCAGCGGCTGGATGATGCCCACCGAGCGCGGGATGCCGGACACGCCGATCACGGTGAACACCAGCGCGTACAGCAGGCCGTAGACTGCGGCGGCCTTGCCCAGTGCCAGCATGGCGTTCCAGCCGGCATGGCGGAAGATCGAGGCGTAGAGCCCAAACCAGGCGAACACGGGCAAGCCGAGCAGCCAGGCGCCCAGGGTGGCCCAGGCGTGCATGCGGCTGAAGGGTATCCAGTGCTCGAGCCGCAGCATCCAGGCGAGCCAGACGGTCAGCGCGCACAGGCTGGCGTCCAGCGTCAGGGCGAGCAGCCGCTTGCCGGTCCGGGGCATGTGGACCAGTCGGCGGGTCAGGTCGGGGGTGCTCATCGGTGCGGGCTAAGGTCTGACGGGCGCCAGGGGTTGGCGGCCTGCCAGGCCGGTCGTGCCGCCCAGTGCCAGGCCCAGCAGGTCGGCGCTGAGGTCGCCCAGGCTGGCGGAGCGGCCCGGAATGTAGTGTTGCAGGCATTCGGTGGCCACCGCGGTGGCGATCAGCCCATACCACACCAGGGTGCGCTGGCCCGGCTGTCGCCAGGCGCGCACGCCAAGCAGGCCCAGCACCACGAACAGGCCCAGATGCACCCACTTGTCGGAGTGCCTGAAGGCGTCGCTGCGGTCGATCTCGGCCGCGTAGGGCAGCCAGCTGGCCAGCCAGATCTTGAGCTCCAGCACCACCGAAGCGGGCGACAGCAGCAGCGCCAGCGACAGCACGAAGGCGAGCAGAAACGCCATGCGCCAGCCGGTCGGGTGCCCGGGGAGCGCGGTGTCGGAGGCTGGGAGCACGTGGGGGCGGTGGGTCAAAGTCAGCCGGGGCGGGGCGGTCGGGCGTGGAGCGGGTGGGCTCTCGGCACGGTTTCATGTGGGTGTCGCCACATCATGCCGTCGAGGTGACCCAAAGTATGCATTTTACCTGTCCCGCGTGGCGCGATGGCGTCGATCGACGCCTTGTCGTGTGGCCGAGTGGACGGAATTCACGCAATGCGGCTGCCGCTTGCGGCCCTGCGGCCAGGAAGACTGGCCGGGTTACCTACAATAGACATCTTTCCGTCTGTTTTGTTTGGGTCATG
>MKTG01000115.1:33616-40096 GCA_001897615.1 Burkholderiales bacterium 68-10 | reverse complement strand
CGGGGCCGGCGTCCGCGCAAGGCAGCGGCCCGCTGCCCGGCACGGTGCCGGTGGCGGCCCTGGCGGTCGCCACGCCGACGGCGGTGCCCATGACCAGCCTGCCGTCGGCGGAGCCGCAACAGATCGGTGCGGTGCCGGCCGGCGGCGGATTCTCGATGCAGGCGGCGCCGTCGCCCAACAGCGCGGCCAGGGCCGGCCGAACGGCGACGCCGGCGGCGGTGGATGCCGACTACAAGATCGGCGTCAACGACCTGCTGGAGATCGACGTCTTCGGGGTCAGCGAACTCAAGCGCATCGTGCGCGTCAACACGACCGGGCACATTTCCATGCCGTTGATCGGCCTGGTGGAGGTGGCGGGCCTGTCGCCATCCGACGCCGAGGCACTGATTGCCCTGCAGTACGGCAAGAGTTATCTGCAGGATCCGCAGGTATCCATCTTCATCAAGGAATTCACCAGCCAGCGCATCACCCTGGACGGCGCCGTCGTGCGGCCCGGGATCTATCCGCTGACCGGCCAGATCACGCTGCTGCGCGCGCTGGCCATGGCCGGTGGCGGCTCGCAACTGGCCGATCTGGAGGAGGTGATGCTGTTTCGCCTGACGCCCGATGGCCAGAGCCTGGTGGAAAAGCACGACGTGCTGAAGATTCGCGTCGGCGAGGCACCCGACCCGGCGCTGCGGGGCGATGACGTGGTGGTGGTCAACCGCAACACGGCGCGTGCCACGCTGCGGGATTCGCTGTTTCGCGACATCCTGGACACCATCAACCCCTTTTCCGCCACCTACCGCAACGCCGTGACGCCCTGATGGCCGGCGAACCCGCAGCGCCCTCCTTCCCTGTGACCGGTTGCCTGCCCGATGACCGGGCGGGCACGCCGGTTCTGACCTTCTTTCCACGCCCCCTGGGCTGACCGATCTCATGTCCAAGGACCATCCGCCACCCGATCATTTCCTGCCCATGCCCGCACAGGGCCCGCACGGCGGCCACGCGCTGGGCGCGCCCGTCTCCTACGGGCTGGGCCAGCCGTGGCAGGGGCCGCAGAAGGACGCGGAAGACGACGACGTCATCGATCTGCGTGACTTGTGGCGCATGGTGGTCAAGCACAAGTGGCTGCTGCTGTCGGTGGCGCTGGCGGGATTGCTGGCGGCCCTGCTGGTGAGCTTCATCCGCACGCCCCTGTACCAGGCGGCCACCACGCTGCAGGTGGACAAGCGGGCGGCGTCGGTGGTGAAGTTCGGCCAGGAGCTCGACAGCGGCGCCGACCTGGACGAGCGCACCGGCATGGGCACCCAGCTGGAGCTGCTGAAAAGCCGCGTGCTGGCCGAGCGCGTGATCGACGAATTGCGGCTGGATCGACTGCTGAGCTCGCGGCGCAGCGCCGACCCCGGGCTGGCCCGCGACGCCGAGCCGGCCGCGGCCGAGTCGGCCACCGCCGATGGCGAGCCCGAGGCGGGCATCGGCAAATGGGTGGACCGCATCAAGGACAGCTGGAGCAAGCTGCGCGAGCCGGCATTGAACAGCGAGAGCAAGCTCAGTCGCGAGGAGGTGCTGAAGGTGTTTCGCGCCACCGTGCAAGCCGAGCAGGTGCGCAATTCGCGCATCCTCAAGGTGACGGTGGACAACCCCGATCCGCAACTGGCGGCGCGCATCGCCAACACCATGGCGCAGTCCTTCATCGCCCTGAACCTGGAGCGGCGGCTGGAGTCCTCGTCCTACGCCAAGAGCTTCCTGGAGCAGCAACTGGCGCAGACCAAGGCCAAGCTGGAAGAATCCGAGCGGCGCCTGAACCAGTACGCCCGGGAACACAACATCCTGACCCTGGATGAGAAAACCAACGTCGTCAATCAGACGTTCACCGAGTTTTCCAACGCGCTGGCCAAGGCCGAGCAGGAGCGCATCAAGTACGAATCCGAGTACCAGGCCATCAAGAGCGCGCCCGACACCGCGCGCCAGGTGCTGGAAAGCCGCACCATCCAGGAATACAAGACCCAGCGCAGCAAGCTGGACGCCGAGTACCAGCAGAACCTGAAGATCTACAAGGAAGACTTCCCCAGGATGCAGCAGTTGCGCGCGCAGATCAACGATCTGGACAGCAAGATCCAGAGCGAGGTCAGCAGCATCCTGCAGTCCGTGAGCAACCAGATGGTCGTCGCGCAGCGCCAGGAGGCCCTGATCAAGGGGCGCCTGCAGCAGACGCGCCAGGAAATCGTGCGCGGGCAGGACCAGGGCGTGAACTACAACCTGCTCAAGCGCGAGGTCGACACCAACCGCGAGCTCTACGACGGCCTGCTGCAGCAGGTCAAGGAAGTCGGCGTGGCCGGCGGCGTGGAAACCAACAACATCCAGGTGGTGGACAAGGCCGACGCGCCGCTGTTCCCCTACAAGCCCAACATCTCGCTGAACGCCGCCATCGGCCTGCTGGCCGGGTTGACGCTGGGGCTGATGCTGATTTTCCTGATGGAGTCGCTGGACGACTCGATCAAGTTCGCCGACGAGGTGGAAAAGAACTTCATGGTGCCGCTGCTGGGCGTGATTCCGGACATCCGCGAGAAGTCCAAGCTGCCCAGCGTGGCGCTGATGGCCTATCTGGAGCCGCGCGGACACCTGGCGGAGGCCTATCGGTCGGTGCGCACGGCGCTCCAGTTCTCGACATCGGACGGCGCGCCGCGCCGCCTGCTGGTGACCAGCACGACCAAGAACGAGGGCAAGTCCACCACCGCGCTGGCGCTGGCCATCAACTTTGCCCAGCTGGGCGTTCCGGTGGTGCTGGTGGATGCCGACATGCGCAACCCGACGCTGCACAAGTTCGTGGCCAAGACCAACGGCTACGGGCTGTCCAACTATCTGTCGGGCCACGAGTCGAAAGAGGAGCTGGTACGCAAGAGCGCCATCAAGAACGTGTCGATCGTGACCGCCGGCCCGGTGGCGCCGAGCCCGGTGGACCTGCTGATGGGGCCGCGCTTTGGCCAGCTGATGGACCAGTTGCAGGCCGCGGGCTACGAGTACATCATCATCGATGGCCCGCCGATCCTGGGCCTGGCCGACGCCATCGTGCTGGGCAACCAGATCGGGTCGGTGCTGTACGTGGCGCAGGCCAGCCAGACGCGCAAGAGTCACATCAAGGACGCCTTCCGGCGTCTGCGCATGGCCGGTGTCGTGCCGCGTGGCATCGTGCTGACCCGGGCCACGGCGCGCAACACGGCGTACTACACCTACGAGAGCTACTACGGCTACGGCAGCGCGCCGCCGGCGGCCGCCGGCAAAACCCAACCGTCGCGCCTGAAGGCCGAACCCGGCCTGAAAGCGGGCTGAGCGCCTGAACCTGACCTGACCGACCATGACCACAGCGGCGGAGGTCCGATATCGCAGTCTGGCCAACTGTCTGCTGGAGTTCGGGCGTTCGCCAGGGCTCTATGCCCTTCGCCTGCGCGAGCCGGCAGAGCTGTTTGCCGAGCTGGACACGGTGGCCCTGTGGGCGCTGGGGCGACTGCCCGGCGTGCTGGAGCAGCAGCTGGGGCCAGCCCGGAGCACCGACGTGGTGGCGGCGGCGGTGCTGTTCGTGCAGCGCGCGTGCTTCGAGCCGGGCAACACGCATTACCAGGTGCTCGGCTTGGCGAGCGACGATTTCGCGCCCGACAGGCTGCGCGCGCGATACCGCGCGCTGATTCGGCTGACCCATCCGGACATGGGGGTTCAGGGCTTGCCGCCGAACGCCGCGGGCATGGTCAATCGCGCCAACGAGGTGCTGAGCGACGAGGCGGCGCGGCGCCACTACGACGAGCAACTGGCACAGCGACTGACGACCCGTGGGCGGACGAAACCCGCGCCCGACCAGGGTGGGGCCGCCGGGGCGGCGGCGCGCGGCGGCGTTGGCCCGGATCGCCGGGGCGGCCCGGCGACGGCCTATCGCCCGGGCGGGGACGCGCTGTCATCGGGCGGGCGCCTGTCGAGCCTGATGGCCCGATACCCGCGCCAGGTCCGGCTGGGCCTGGTGGCGGGCGGTGCCGTGCTGCCGCTGCTGGCCATCGCGTTCTGGGTGGCTCACGAGACCACGCTCAGCGCCAGCCAGATGCTGGTGGCCAGGGCGCCCGGCGTCGATGCCGGTGCCACGCCGGCTCGCGGCGCGCACCTTGTCAAGGCCGTGCCTGCGGTCGCGCCGGCTCCTGTGGCGTCCACGCCGCGGTTGAGCGTTGGTGATTCGGCGCCGTTGCCGGCCACCCTGTCGCACGAGCTCCGCTCCTCACCGCAGTCCGCGCCATCGGCGAGCACCACTTCGCCCAATCCGCCGCTGCCGGCGGCACCTGCGCGGCCGGCGCCCAGCCAAAAGCCGATGGCGGTGGCCCGGTCCGACACGCCGGCACGCCAGTCGTCCGGCGTGTCGACCACGGTCGACGCCGTCAAGCCGGTGGTCACCCAGCCACCGGAGCCACCGCCCGCCGCGGTGCCGGTGGCGGTGTGGCCGGTGGACGCGGGTTCGTCCAGAAAATACCTGGACGACATCGTCGCTACCCTGGAGCGGCCCGCCGAAGCCCAGCGCCTGAATGCCTATTTCCTGAAGATGCGGGTCAAGGGCTCGCTGCTGCGACCCGCCACCGACGCGCAATCGGTGGCCACGCGCTGGCAGGTTCAGCGCTCCGCCTGGAGTGAAAGCCAGACGCCCGGAGTGCTGACGCTGCGCTCGGTCCTGGTGCTGAGCCCATCCACCAGCGCCGCCGGCGAGACCGCCGGCGCCTTTCGGTTGCTGGCCGAGTTCCGTGGCACGCGCGAGGGCACCGTGCTGGAACGGCTCGAACTGGTCAGGGAGCACTGAAGCTTGGGCGCTCACGGATCACGCCTGCCAGGTGCCACGGGGCCGCTGCAATTCCTCTGGTGGCTGCCCTGGCTGGGGCTGGCGATCGCGCTCTGGCTGGGAGCCTGGCCGACGCAGCAGCAGCGCGCCTGCTGGATGGGTGAATGGCCGTTCGAGTCCGGCTGCCCCGACGTGCCCCTGGGTTCGGCGCTGGACAATCCCCCCGACGTCTACCAGCGCTACCTGCATCACAACCCGGGCGACAGCCGGGCCCTGTCGTGGCTGACACGGGCGCTGTGGGTCGCCGAGGATCCGCGCGCGGCCGAGCTGCTGCCACGCGTGCTGCCGCTGGCGCCGCAGCATCCGCACGTGTTGGGCATGCAGGCAGACCGCCAGTTGCAGGCCCAGGACTGGGAGGCGGCGGCGAAAACCCTGGTGGCCCTGGTTGAGCTGGGCCAGGCGCAGGCGCGGCCGACCTTGCTGTCGCTGATGGTGGCGCCGCAGACGCAGGACATCGTGCTGCGGCAGCTGACGCCGCAGTCGCTGTGGCTGGATTCTATGCTGGCGGGCCTGGACCGGGCCACGCCGGCGCGCGCGCTGCAGCCGTTTGTCTCGGCGGGTCAGGAGCTGGGTCTGCTCAAGCCGGCCACGGTGCTGGGGCTGATCGACCGCCTCAAGCAGGAGCGGGCCTGGCTGGATGCCTACACGCTGTGGGTCACCTGGAAGGGCGAAGTGGGCGAAGGCTTGTACAACGGCGGTTTCGACCGGCCCGTGTCGCGGCGCGGCTTTGATTGGGAATGGACCACGCCGCCGGCGGCGCGCCAGGCGTTTCGCATCGACCAGGTGGCCGCCGCCGAGCGACCAGGCTCGATGCTGGAGCTGAGCCTGACCGGGCGCGGCGTGCTGCCGCAGCCCGTGCTGTCGCAGACCTTGTTGCTGCCGGGAACGCACTATCGCCTGCGCGGGCAGTTCATGACGCAGGCGCTGTCGGCCCGCGAAGGGCTGGTGTGGGCCCTGCGCTGCGCCGACGGCGGCGAGCGCTGGGCCGAGACCGCGCCCATGCTGGAGACGCAGCGCCGCTGGGAGACCTTCGAGCTGACGTTCAGCCCGCCGGCGGCCTGCGGCGCGGCGGTGCAGCTGAGGCTGGAGACCACCGCCGCGTGGGAGGCGCGCGCCGGCATCGTCGGCACGGTGTACTTCGACGACCTGTCGATCCAGCGCATCCAGGCCCCTGTCAACACCGCGCGTGACGGCGCCACGGCGCCACGGACCGGAGCCCCGCGGCGGTGATCGATCTGCACAGCCACATCCTGCCCGGCATCGACGACGGTGCCCGGTCGCTGGAGGTGTCGCTGGAGATGGCGCGCATCGCGGTGGCCGACGGCACCCGGGTGATGGCCTGCACGCCGCACATCTACCCCGGCCTGTACATGAACGACGCCGCCGGCATCCAGGCCGAGCGCGACAAGCTGCAGCAGGCGCTGGATACCTTCGGCATCCCGTTGCACCTGGTGATCGGCGCCGACGCGCACCTGGTGCCTGAGCTGCTGGACGGCCTGAAGTCGGGGCGCGTGCCGACGCTCAACGGATCGCGCTACTTCCTGCTGGAGCCCTCGCACCACGTGGCGCCGCCGGGCTTCGAGGACGCGGTGTTCCAGATCATGGCCGCGGGTTACGTGCCGGTGATCACG
>MKTG01000115.1:29513-33583 GCA_001897615.1 Burkholderiales bacterium 68-10 | reverse complement strand
TTCGGCAAGCGCGCGCGCCACTGGAGCGAGCGGCTGCTGGGCGACGGCGTGGTGCACCTGGTGGCGAGCGACGCGCACACGGTGTCGGTGCGCTCGCCACGCATGTCGGACGCGATCCCGCTGCTGGAGCGCCTGGTCGGGGTGGAGGAGACGGCGCGCTTGCTGCGTGGCCGCCCGCAGGCGATCCTGGACGACGTGGCGCCGGATCACGTGCCGCCGCCGCCAGGGTTGGCCCAGCCGACGCCCGACGCGACGCCGGCACGGGGCGGCCTGGCCCGGCTCCGGCGCCTGCTGTCGCGCTGATCGGACTGCAGAACTACCTGCTACGGATGGCCGGGGACAGCGCAGGACCTTTATGCTTCAAAAAAGATAGCTGCCGGCGCTTACCAGACGGGCGCCAGCAGCTCAATGACCTTGCAGCCCGGGGGATCAAGCCCCCGCCTGGGACGCTTGCAGCGCCAACGTCAGGTGCAGCGTGTCGGCCTCGCCCGCCACGGGCGCTTCGGAAAAACCCAGCGCGCGCGCCAATTCGCGCATGCGCCAGTTCTCGGCCAGGGCGCGGGCGATCAGCCGTTGGGTGCCGGCGGCGCGCTGGTAGCGGACCAGCTTGTCCATCAGCATGCGGCCCAGGCCCGAGCCCTTCAGCTCGGGGCGCAGGATGATGCCGAACTCGGCGCCGATGTTGTCCGGGTCGGCCAGCGCGCGCGCCACGCCCAGCGTTTTTTCGGCGCCCTCGGGCGTGGGCACGGTGGCGACGAAGGCCATCTCGCGCGTGTAGTCGATCTGCACCAGCCGGGCCAGCTCGCTGCGTTCCATGGTGCGGCGGCTGTAGAACAGGCGCATGCGGATGTCCTCGGCGTCCAGGCTCTCCAGGAAGGCGCGGTGCTGCTCCTCGTCCTCGGGGCGGATCGGGCGCAGGGTGACGGTCTGACCCTTCCACTCGACGGTCTCGAGCAGCTGCGCCGGGTAGGGCGCGATGGCAAAGCGCGCGGCGCCGGCCGGCAGCTTGCGGCTGACGCGCACGCGCGCGTCCAGCGCGATGGCGCCTTCGTGGTTGACGATCAGCGGGTTGATGTCCAGCTCGGCCACCTCGGGCACGTCGGCCAGCAGCTGCGACACCGCCATCAGCGTGGCCACCACGGCGTCCAGGTCGGCCGCCGGCACGTCGCGGTAGCCCGCCAGCAGGCGGGCCACGCGGGTGCGCTGGATCAGCGCGCGCGCCAGGGGGTCGTTGAGCGGCGGCAGCGCCATGGCGCTGTCCTTCATCACCTCCACCGCCGTGCCGCCCTGGCCGAACAGGATCACCGGGCCAAAAGTGGGGTCGATGCTGGCGCCGATGATCAGCTCCTGCGCCTGCTTGCGCCGCACCATGGCCTGCACGCTGAAGCCGTCCAGCCGCGCCTGCGGGTGGCTCTTGCCGATGCGCGCCAGCATGGCGCTGGCGGCGGCGCGCACGTCGTCGGCATCCTGCAGGTTGAGCACCACGCCGCCGACGTCGGACTTGTGCGAGATGTCCTCGGACAGGATCTTGATGACCACCGGAAAGCCGATGCGGGCGGCCTCGGCGGCGGCGGCCTCGGGCTCGGCCGGCGTGGTGCGGGTGGTCACCACCGGGATGTGGTAGGCCTCGCACACCGCCTTGGCCTCGGGTTCGGTCAGCATGTCGCGGCCGCTGGCCAGCACCGCCTGCACCAGGGCGCGCACGCGTGCCACGTCCGGCGTGCTGCCGTTGTGCAGCTGCTCGGCCGGCGGGGCCTCGGCCAGCTCGGCCTGGTTGCGGGCGTAGGCTTGCAGCATGGCGATGGCGGCGACGGCCTGCTCGGGCATGTCGTAGCTGGCGATGCCCGCTTCGATGAACAACTGGCGCGCCTCGGCCACCGCCGGGCCGCCGACCCAGCAGCTGACCAGCGGCAGCGGCGTGCCACCCTCGGGCCGGATGGCCGGCAGCAGGGCGCGCGCGATGTCGGTCGAGGGCACGATGGCGGTGGGCGCCTGGATGAACAGGATGGTGCCGCTGTCCCGCGGGTGGCGCGCCAGCGCGGCCAGCGCGTCGACGTAGCGCTGCGCCGGCGCGTCGCCGATGATGTCCACCGGGTTGCCGCGCGACCAGTTGGCGGGCAGCACGGCGTCCAGCGCGCTGATCAGGGCCTGGCCCGGCTCGGCCAGCGGCACCTGGTGGGCGGCGGCGGCGTCGGCCGCCAGCACGCCAACGCCGCCGCCGTTGGTCAGGATGGTCATGCGCTCGCCGATCGGGGCCGTGTGGCGCGTCAGGATCTCGGCCGCCAGGAACAGCTCTTCCAGGCTGTCCACGCGCAGCATGCCGGCGCGGGCGATGGCGGCGTCCACCACGTCGTCGGCGCCGGCCAGCGCGCCGGTGTGGGAGGCCGCCGCCTTCTGGCCCTGCGCGCTGCGCCCGGCCTTGATGACGATCACCGGCTTGTTGCGCGCCGCCGCGCGGGCGGCCGACATGAACTTGCGTGCCTGGTCGATCGATTCGATGTACAGCAGGATGGCGCGCGTGCGGGCATCGCTGCCCAGGTAGTCCAGCAGGTCGCCAAAGTCGACGTCGGCGTGCTCGCCCAGCGAGACGAAGTGCGAAAAGCCGATCTGGCGAGCCTCGGCCCAGTCCAACATGGCGGTAACCAGCGCGCCCGACTGCGAGACGAAGGCCAGCTCGCCCGGCCGCGCCGGGATGTGGGCGAAGCTGGCGTTCAGCCGCGCGTGCGGCGCCAGCAGGCCGACGCAGTTGGGGCCCAGCACGCGCAGCAGGGTGGGGCGCGCGGCGTCCAGCATGGCCTGCTTCTGCTCGGCCGTCAGGCCGGCGCTGATGACCACCGCGGCCTGCGTGCCGCGCGCGGCCAGATCGCGGATCAGCGGCACCACGGTGTGCGCGGGGGTGCAGATCACCGCCAGCTCGGGCGTCTCGGGCAGGTCGGCCACGCTGGCGTAGCAGGTCTGGCCCGACAGCTGCCGGTGCTTGGGGTTGACCGGGTAGACCGGGCCGGCGAAGCCGCCGTCATGCATGTTGCGCCACAGCGTGCCGCCGACGGAAAACGGCCGCTCGGAGGCGCCGATGACGGCCACGGATCTGGGGTCGAACAGGGAATCGAGGTTGCGAATGCTCATGTCGTGCAAAAAAACAGGAAGCGACCGCGCGTGCCGGCGCTTGCGCGCGGCACCGCCACGGCCCGGGTCGTGCGTTCGGAGGGCTGCCGATGGCCAGCCTGGCTGGCAGGTGCAACATCCTTGATCCTACCCCCTGGTGCCGATGGCGCTTTGTGCCCATCATCAAGAAATCGCCCGACAAAGGAGTTATTTCATGAACGCACCCCTGTCTCGCTTGGCCGCCGCGGCCACCCTGGCCCTGGCGCTGGGTGCGGCCCATGCCGCGCCGGCCAGCTACGCGCTCGACGCCGACCACACCTATGCCAGCTTCGCCATCGACCACAATGGCGCCTCGGTCAACCGCGGGCGCTTTGGCGAGGTGTCGGGCACGGTGCGCTTCGACAAGGCCGCGCGCAGCGGCCAGATCGACCTGACCGTGCAGGTCGCCAGTGTCTACAGCGGCTCCAAGGGCTTTGACGAGCACCTGCGCTCGCCCGACCTGTTCGACGCGGCGCGCTTTCCCACCATGCGCTTCGTCTCCGAGCGCCTGGTGTTCGAGGGCGAGCGGCTCGTCGAGGTGCCGGGCCAGCTGACCCTGCTGGGCCAGACCCACCCGATCACGCTGAAGGCGCTGCAGTTCAGCTGCTACTCCAACCGCCGCGCCAAGACCGAGGCTTGCGGCGGCGACTTCGAGGCGGTGATCGACCGCACCCAGTGGGGCATGAACTACCTGGTCGAGATCGGCATGCCCAAAACCGTGCGCATCGGCGCCACCATCGAGGCCTTCAAGCAGCCATGAGTTGAGAGCTTCGGCGTTGAGCGTTCAGCGTTCAGCGTGAAGAAGAGGTTCAGCGTTCGGCGTTGAGCGTTCAGCGTGAAGAAGAGGTTCAGCGTTCGGCGTTCGGCGTTGAGCGTGAAGAAGAGGTTCAGCGTTCGGCGTTGAGCGTTCAGCGTGAATACCGGGA
>MKTG01000115.1:19610-29501 GCA_001897615.1 Burkholderiales bacterium 68-10 | reverse complement strand
CTCAACGCTCAACGCTCAACGCTCAACGCTCAACGCTCAACGCTCAACGCTCAACGCTCAACGCTCAACGCTCAACGCTCAACGCTCAACGCCCAACGCCCAACGCCGAACGCTGAACCTTGTCTTCGGTCTCAACGGCTCGCCTTGCGCGCCTGCGCCTCCGCCACCGCCAGCGCCGTCATGTTGACCACCCGCCGCACGGTGGAGGAGGTGGTCAGCACATGCGCCGGCGCGGCCGTGCCCAGCAGGATGGGGCCGATGGTGACGCCGCTGCCGATGGTGATCTTGAGCACGTTGAACAGGATGTTGGCGGCATCCAGACTGGGACAGACCAGCAGGTTGGCCTCGCCCTCCAGCGTGCTGTCGGCGACGGCGCGTTCGCGCAGCGCGGCCGACAGGGCGCTGTCGCCGTGCATTTCGCCGTCGCACATGATGGCCGGGTACTGGGCGCGGAACAGGTCGCGCGCGCGCCGCACCTTGAGCGCCGAGGGGCGGCGCGAGGAGCCGAAGTTGGAGTGGGACACGAAGGCCAGCCGGGGCGGGACGCCGAAGTTGCTGACTTCGTCGGCCGCCATCTTGGCAATGGCCGCCAGCAGCTCGGCGCTGGGGTCTTCGTTGACGTAGGTGTCGGTGACGAACAGCGTGCGGTCGGGCAGCATCAGTGCGTTCAGCGTGGCGTAGCCGGGCGCGCCGGGTTCGACGCCGATGATGTCGCGCACATGCTCCAGGTGCTGGTCGAAGCGCCCCAGCGTGCCGCACAGCATGGCGTCGGCGTCGCCCAGGTGAACCATCAGCGCGGCGATGATGGTGGTGGAGCGGCGCACGGCGGCCTTGGCCGCGTCCACCGTGACGCCGCCGCGTGCCATCAGCCCGTGATAGGTCTCCCAATATTGGCGAAAGCGCCGGTCGTCCTCGGGGTTGACGCATTCCACGTCCTGGCCCAGGCGCATGCGCAGGCCGGCCTTGGCGATGCGCTGCTCGATCACCGCCGGGCGGCCGATCAGGATCGGCGTGGCGATGCCGTCGTCCAGCACGATCTGTGCCGCGCGCAGCACGCGCTCGTCCTCGCCCTCGGCATAGGCCACGCGCTTGCCCTCGGGCGCCACCGCCTTGGCGGCGGCGTAGACCGGGCGCATCACCATGCCGGTCTGGTAGACGAAGCGCTCCAGGCTGGCGCGGTAGGCCGCCATGTCGGTGATCGGCCGGGCGGCGACGCCCGATTCGGCCGCCGCCCGCGCCACCGCCGGGGCGATGCGCATGATCAGGCGCGGGTCGAACGGCGTCGGGATGATGTAGTCGGGGCCGAACTGCAGGTCCTTGCCGGCGTAGGCGGCGGCCACCTCGGCGCTGGTCTCGGCCTTGGCCAGGGCGGCGATCTCGCGCACGCAGGCCAGCTTCATCTCCTCGGTGATCTTGCTGGCGCCGCAGTCCAGCGCGCCGCGGAAGATGTAGGGGAAGCACAGGACGTTGTTGACCTGGTTAGGGTAGTCCGAGCGGCCGGTGGCGATGATGCAGTCGGGCCGCGCGGCCTTGGCGTCCTCGGGGCGGATCTCGGGCTCGGGGTTGGCCAGCGCCAGGATCACCGGCTTGTCGGCCATGGTCTTGACCATGTCGCCGCTCAGCACGCCCGGCGCCGAGCAGCCCAGGAACACGTCGGCGCCGCGCACCACGTCGGCCAGCGTGCGCAGCCCGGTGTCGGGCTGGGCAAAGCGCGCCTTGGACTCGTCGAAACCGCCCGGGCGGCCGGTGTAGATCAGTCCCTTGGAGTCGCAGGCGAACACATGGGCCGGCTTGACGCCCAGCGCCACCATCACGTCCAGGCAGGCAATGGCCGCCGCGCCGGCGCCGCTGACGGCCACCCGCACGTCGCCGATCTGCTTGCCCACCAGTTCCAGCCCGTTGAGCAGCGCCGCGGCCGAGATGATGGCCGTGCCGTGCTGGTCGTCGTGGAACACCGGAATGTTCATGCGCTCGCGCAGCTTGCGCTCGATGTAGAAGCACTCGGGCGCCTTGATGTCTTCCAGGTTGATGCCGCCCAGCGTCGGCTCCAGGCTGGCGATGATCTCGACCAGCTTGTCGGGGTCGCGCTCGGCCAGTTCGATGTCGAACACGTCGATGCCGGCGAACTTCTTGAACAGGCAGCCCTTGCCTTCCATCACCGGCTTGCCGGCCAGCGGGCCGATGTCGCCCAGGCCGAGCACGGCCGTGCCGTTGGTGATCACGCCCACCAGGTTGCCGCGGCTGGTGAACTCGGCCGCCTTGGACGGGTCGGCCTGGATGTCCAGGCAGGGGTAGGCCACACCGGGCGAATAGGCCAGCGACAGGTCGAGCTGGTTGGACAGCGGCTTGATGGGGGTGACCGAGATCTTGCCCGGCTTGGGGCTGCGGTGGTATTCGCGGGCGGCGTCGCGCAGGGCGGCTTCCGCGGGGGTGAGCGTCTTGGTCATGCTGTCTCCGGGGGGTTGTTATGGTGACCCAGTGCGCAAGCCTACATCAGTTTTTCCGTGCCGCGCAGGGCTGCATCGATGTGGAGGCGCAAAAAATCCGGCGCCGACAGCACGCCAGCGCTCAGGGTCGAATAGGCTGCCAGCGCAATCGGGACGCGTGCTAAAAGCTATTAAATAGATAGCATATCGGTGCAATCCCATGGCCGTCCGGCCGATTGTTCTGGATCTGGAACGGTGAATGCCTGCCGTGCCCCTTGGTCGCCGGCGCCGTGGCGCCTACCATGGATGCATGGGCGCCGGCATTCCGGCTGGCGCCGCGGGCGTCACTGCCCATTTCGGAGCCTGACCATGCCAGCCACCATCGACACCCTGAGCGCCAAGCGCGTGCTCGCCACCCGCGGCGCGCCCGCCCGCCACTGGGTGGGCGACGGCTTTCCGGTGCACGGCCTGTTTGGCTACAGCGGCGAAGGCGTGGCCGCGCGCAGCCCCTTCCTGCTGCTCGACTACGCGGCGCCGACCGAGTTCTCGCCCACCACGCAGCGGCGCGGCGTCGGCAGCCACCCGCACCGCGGCTTCGAGACCGTGACCATCGTCTTCGACGGCGAGGTCGAACACCGCGACTCCAGCGGCGGCGGTGGCGTGATCCGCGCCGGCGACGTGCAGTGGATGACCGCCGGCGGCGGCATCATCCACGAGGAGTTCCATTCCAGCGACTACGCCGCGCGCGGCGGGCCGTTCGAGATGGTGCAACTGTGGGTCAACCTGCCGGCGCGCGACAAGATGACGCCGGCGCGCTACCAGGCCATCACCGACGCGCAGATCCCGTCCGTGGCGCTGCCCGCTGGCGCCGGCCGCGTGCGCGTGATCGCGGGCGAGTACGCGGGCACCCGGGGACCGGCCCGCAGCTTCAGCCCGATGAACGTGCTGGATGTGCGACTGGCCGCCGGGCAGACGCTGGCGCTGCCCCAGCCCGAGGGCTGGAGCACGCTGGTGGTGGCGCGCCGCGGCACCGTGCAGGTGAATGGCGACGCCATCCTGCGCGCCACCGAGATGGCCACCCTGTCCACCGCCGGCACCGGCCTGACGCTGGAGGCCAACAACGACGCCGAGCTGCTGGTGCTGGCGGGCGAGCCGATCGACGAGCCGGTGGTCGGCTACGGGCCGTTCGTGATGAACAGCCGGCAGCAGATCATCGAAGCCATCGAGGACTTCAAACGCGGGCGCTTCGGTCGCCTTGCGAGTACGGCGGTTTGAAACCGGGAGCCTGACACGGGAACAGCCGAACGCAGAGGGCGCAGAGGTTTCGCAGAAGACGCAGAAAAGAGATTTCCAGAATTCCTTCTGCGCCCTCTGCGTATCCTTGGCGTTCTCTGCGTTCGGCTGTTCCCGTCCTCCCCCACACCTTCTGAAAGCTGATGCCATGGCCATCCCCCCATCGCCCATCACCCTGAACGAATCCACCCGCCGCTTCGAGCAGGTGGTCGATGGCCACACCGCCTACGTCGAGTTCGAGCGCCTGCCCGGCGCCATCGCTTACACGCACACCATCGTGCCCAAAGCGCTGGGCGGGCGTGGCGTCGGCAGCGCGCTGGCGCGCCACGTGCTGGACCATGCGCTGGAGCAAGGACTGAAGGTGCGGCCCGACTGCTCGTTCATTCAGGCCTACATCGACCGCCACCCCGCCTATCAGGCCATTTCGCTGGCGCACGGCGCTCACCTGGAGTGAAGCCATGACCACACCCTTGCCGCCCCAGCCCCTTGCCTCGCGCACCGCCATCGTCGTCGAGGACACGCCCATCGCGCGTGTCCTGCCGCAGCGCGCGCGGCGCATCGTTGGCGCCGAGCCTGGATGGCGTGCGCCTGCGCGCCCGCACGGGCGATGACTGATGCCGGCGCCGCCGAAGCCGCTGGACAGTTCTGTTTTGCTATATATAAAATAGCTGTTCGCGCTTTCTGTACAAGCGCTGGAGCCCTGAAATGCCCATGGTCCCGCTGGCCCCCAGCTCGCGCCGCGCGGCGCTGGCCCTGCTGTCGGCTGGCCTGCTGGCCGGTTGCGCCAGTCGGCCGGCGCCACGCGCCACGGCCGGTGGTGGCGCCGCGGCGCGGCGCGCGCCCGCCGATCCCGTGCCCCCCACGCAGACGCCGCTGGCCCTCGACCCCGCCGAGCGCGAAGGCGCCGTCGCCCAGGCCCTGCTGCTGATCAACACGCCCTACACCTACGGCGGCAACACGCCGCAGGGCGGCTTCGACTGCAGCGGGCTGATCCACTACGTGTTCCGGCAGGTCGGCGGCGCCGTGCCGCGCCTGCCGCGCAGCACCGCGCAATGGGCGGCCGCCACGGTGCCGGTGGACGACGCGCGGATGCAGCGCGGCGATCTGGTGTTCTTCAACACCACCGGCGCGCCGTTCTCGCACATGGGGCTGTACGTGGGCGGCGAGCAGTTCGTCCACGCGCCGTCCAGCGGCGGCACGGTGCGCAAGGACAGCCTGTCCAGCCGCTACTTCGCCACCCGCTACCTGGGGGCGCGGCGGGTGTTCGCGGCATGAAAAAAGCCGACGGGCGGGGACTCGTCGGCTTGGGTGAGGGGCGCCGGGCGCTTACAGCCTGGCCGCTGCCCGCAGCGCGGCGGCCTTGTCCGTGCGTTCCCAGGTGAATTCGGGCTCGTCGCGGCCGAAGTGGCCGTAGGCGGCGGTCTTCTGGTAGATCGGGCGCAGCAGGTCCAGCATCTGGATGATGCCCTTGGGGCGCAGGTCGAAGTGCTCGCGCACCAGCCTGGCGATCTGCTCGTCCGGGATGGCGCCCGTGCCTTCGGTGTAGATGGTGATGTTCATCGGCTCGGCCACGCCGATGGCGTAGGCCAGCTGGATCTGGCATTGGCGCGCCAGGCCGGCGGCGACGATGTTCTTGGCCACGTAGCGCGCGGCGTAGGCGGCGCTGCGGTCGACCTTGGTCGGGTCCTTGCCGCTGAAGGCACCGCCGCCGTGCGGACAGGCGCCGCCGTAGGTGTCGACGATGATCTTGCGCCCGGTCAGGCCGCAGTCGCCCTGCGGGCCGCCGACCACGAAGCGGCCGGTGGGGTTGACCAGGTAGCGCGTGTCCTTGAGCCACTCGGCGGGCAGCACGGGCTTGATGATTTCCTCGACCACGGCTTCGATGAAGCTGGGCTTCATCCTGGTGGGGGTCTCGCTCTGGTCGGGGCTGTGCTGGGTGGACAGCACCACGGTCTCGATGCTGTGCGGCCGGCCATCGACGTAGCGCATGGTCACCTGGCTCTTGGCGTCCGGGCGCAGAAAGGGCAGGGCGCCGCTCTTGCGCAGCTGCGCCTGGCGCTCGACCAGGCGGTGCGCGTAGTAGAGGGGCGCCGGCATCAGGGTGTCGGTCTCGTCGCAGGCGTAGCCGAACATCAGGCCCTGGTCGCCGGCGCCGGTGTTCAGGTGGTCGTCCGACGCGTGGTCCACGCCCTGGGCGATGTCGTTGCTCTGCTTGTCGTAGGCCACCAGCACCGCGCAGCCCTTGTAGTCGATGCCGTATTCGGTGTTGTCGTAGCCGATGCGGGCGATGGTGTCGCGCGCCACCTGGATGTAGTCGACGTGGGCGTTGGTGGTGATTTCGCCGGCCAGCACCACCAGGCCGGTGTTGGTCAGCGTCTCGGCGGCTACGCGCGAGCGCGCATCCTGCGCCAGGATGGCGTCGAGGATGGCGTCGGAAATCTGGTCGGCGACCTTGTCGGGATGGCCCTCGGAAACCGATTCGGAGGTGAAGAGAAAGCTGTTCGCCAGTTCCATTTGAATAAACTCCACGGGTTTGAACCTTGCGTTGCCAAACCGGGGGGAGCCCTGGCGAACGCTTTAGCAGCACTTGTTTAACGTCGCCCTGCAAGTAGTTCCGTAACTCGGCGACCGCGCGATTTTACTGGAAACCCATGCTCGCCCTGTACCGCCTGGCTTCGCGCTGGCCGCTGCCGCTGCTGCACGCGCTGGGCGCGCTGCTGGGCTGGCTGACCTGGCTGGCCTCGCCCACCTACCGGCGCCGCCTGGCCGCGCATGCGGCGCTGGCGGGCTACGGCTTCGCCCAGGTGCGCCCGGCGGTGGCGCACGCCGGGCGCATGGCGCTGGAGACGCCGCGCCTGTGGTTCGGCCCGCCCGTGCCCGTGCGCTGGGACGGCACCGAGGTGGTCGACGCCGCCTACGCCGCCGGCCGCGGCGTGGTGTTCCTGACACCGCACCTGGGCTGCTTCGAGATCACCGCCCAGGGCCTGGCCGAGCGCTACCACGCCCGCTACGGCCCCATCACCGTGCTGTACCGGCCGGCGCGCCAGGCCGCGCTGGCGCCGGTGGTGGAGACGGCGCGCCGGCGCGAGGGCCTGGAGACCGCGCCCACCACCCTGTCCGGCGTGCGCCAGATGATCAAGGCACTGCGCGCCGGCCGCGCCGTCGGCCTGCTGCCCGACCAGGTGCCGCCCGAGGGCCAGGGCCTGTGGGCGCCGTTCTTCGGCCGGCCGGCCTACACCATGACGCTGGCGGCGCGGCTGATCCAGCAGACCGGTGCCACGCCGCTGCTGGTGTGGGGCGAGCGGCTGCCGCGCGGGCAGGGTTACGTGCTGCACTTTCGCGCCCTGGCCGAGCCGATGGCCGGCGAGCTGGCGCCGGCCGTGGCGCAGATCAACCGCGAGATGGAGCGCCTGATCCGCGAAGCGCCCGGCCAGTACCTGTGGGGCTACGGCCGCTACAAGACCCCGCGGGAGCAGGCGGCGTGAGCCACCCCGGCATCGGGCTGATGCGCGCGCTGGCGCGCCTGCCGCTGCCCTGGCTGCGGGCGCTGGGCGGCGTGCTGGGGCGGCTGCTGTTCGTGCTGGCGCGGCGGCGGCGCCATGTGGCGCTGACCAACCTGCGGCTGGCCTTTCCCGACTGGAGCGAGGCCGAGCGCGTGGACGTGGCGCGCCGCAGCTTCATCGCCTTTGCCCAGGCCTTCATCGACCGCGCCTGGGTCTGGCACGCGCCCGACGCCGTGGTGCGCCAGCGCATCCGCCTGACGGGCGCGGTGCACGAGCTGCGCCGGCCCGAGGCGGCGGTGCTGTTCGCGCCGCACTTCTACGGCATGGACGCCGGCGGCGCGGCCATCATGCAGCAGGCGGTGGCCCGGGGCGGCAGCATCTACAGCCCACAGTCGGGCGCCGCCACCGACGCCTGGGTGCGTGCCGGGCGCGAGCGCTTCGGCGACGTGGTGCTGATCAACCGGCGCGACGGCGTCAAGCCGGTGATCAAGTCGCTGCGCGAGGGCCGCTACCTGTACCTGCTGCCCGACATGGATCTGGGGCCGGAGGAGTCTCTCTTCGTGCCCTTCTTCGGCGTGCCGGCCGCCACCGTGCCCTCGCTGCCGCGGCTGGCGCGGCTGGGGCGCGCGCGCGTGGTGCCCACCGTCACGCGCATGACGCCGCAGGGCTACGAGGTGCAGGTGCACCCGGCCTGGACCGACTACCCGAGCGAGGACGTGGCGGCCGACACGGCGCTGATGAACCGCCGGCTGGAAGAATGGATCCGCGCCATGCCCGAGCAGTACTACTGGGTGCACAAGCGCTTCAAGACGCGGCCGGCGGGCGAGCCGTCGGTGTATTGACGCGCCCCCTGAGTCGCCTTCGGCGCCTTCCCCCGGAGGGGGACAACGCCAGTGGCCGGCACAGGTCCGGCCACGGCGTTCGCTGGCTTGGCCTGCTCCGCGGCCATTGGATGGCGATGGGCGCATGTTCTACGCCAAACAGGGATTTAGCGCGCTTCCAGACTGCGCAAGAAGCTATCTATTTCGTAGTAACAAAGGCGCTGATGTGGGCGGCTACCTGCTGCGGCTGCTCGTGCACCACCCAGTGCGTGGCGCCGGGCAGGCGCTGCACGGTCAGGTGTGGCACGTGGGCGTCCAGGCCGTCCAGCAGGCCGGGGCGCAGCGCGGTGTCGTCCAGCGCCCACAGCACCAGGGTCGGCACCTCGACGCGCACGCGCTCGGGCGGCGGCAGCGGGATGCCGGTGACGCCGCGCTGGCCGGGCGCCGGGGGCTTGAGCGGCGTCACGCGATACAGGTTGCAGGCGCCGGTCAGGCCATGGCGCCAGACGTCGCGGTACTGCTGGCGCACCGCATCGGTCAGCCAGCCGAAGCGATCCGGGCCCGCGCCCATCGAGGTGAAGAACGGCCACAGGCGGCGGTAGTCGTCCTCGGCCAGCAGCGCCTCGGCGTCGGGCCGGGCCAGGAAGTTCATGTAGGCGCTGGCCTGCTGCTGCTCCGCGCTGCCCTGCAGCTCGCGCGCGAAGGTGGCGGGGTGGGGCGAGTTGAGGATCACCAGGTGGTCGATCCGGGCCGGGTGCGCATTCGCCGCCGCCCAGGCAAAGGCGCCGCCCCAGTCGTGCGCCACCAGGGTGTGGATGCGGCCGTCCACCCCCTCGGCGGCGGCCAGCGCCAGCACGTCCTGCACCATCAGCGCCGGCTTGTAGGCGGCCACCTCCGCCGGCGCGCTGGACCGCTCGAAGCCGCGCAGGTTGGGCGCGACGCAGCGAAAGCCGCCGTGTTCGGGCTGCGCGAAATGCGTCATCAGCGCATCCCAGACGAAGGCGGCCTCGGGAAAGCCGTGCAGGAACAGCATCAGCGGGCGCCCGCGCGCGCCGGCGCCGCGGCAGCTCAGGGTGATGCCGTGGGGCAACTCGGCGAGCCAGGTGTCGATCATCTCGAACGCTCCTTGTTTGATAGCTGTTGGCGCACGTCCATCATGCGCTGGGGCCGGTTTTGTCCTGATGTCGTCGCCATGGTAGAGCGCGCGGCGCCGGTGGCGCGAGGGCCGGCCGTCCCACCGGTGACGGCGCAGCCGTCGCCTCAGGCGGCGTCGGACGGGCTGGCGGCGGCGTCCACCACCGCGCGCAGCCATGTCGCGGCGTCTTCCACGCCCTGGCGCTTGGGGGCGGAAAACAGCATCACCGCGCCGCCGCCGGCCTGCAGGCGGGTGATTTGCAGGGCCTTGGCCTGTTCGCTGCGGTTCAGCTTGTCGGCCTTGGTCAGCAGGATCAGGAACGGCAGGCCCTGCTCGACGCGCGGGCGGATGACTTCCAGCAGGATTTCGTCGAGCTCGCGCAGGCCGTGGCGCGGGTCGCACAGCATGACCACGGCCGCCAGGTTCTCGCGCGTCACCAGGTAGTTGGCCATCACGCGCTGCCAGCGCTGCTTGTCGGCCAGCGGCACGGCGGCGTAGCCATAGCCCGGCAGGTCGGTCAGCACGGCGTCGGTCGTGCCCTGGCGGCCGAGGGCGAACAGGTTGATGTGCTGCGTGCGCCCCGGCCTGCGCGAGGCAAAGGCCAGCTGGTTTTGCTGCGTCAGGGTGTTGATGGCGGTGGACTTGCCGGCGTTGGAGCGGCCGACGAAGGCGATTTCGGGCACCTCCAGCGCCGGCAGCTGGTTCAGCTGGGC
>MKTG01000115.1:0-19574 GCA_001897615.1 Burkholderiales bacterium 68-10 | reverse complement strand
GCGGTCGGTCATGGCGTGGGGCCGCGCCATGTGCGCGCCAGTGCGGGTTGGATCAAGGATTGGCGGGTGGGGCATTGTAGAATCGAGCGGATTCGCGCCCTGCCCACAACCCTTACCAACAAGACGATGCGCCCCATGAAATCGCTTGCCGCCCTGCTTACCGCCTCCCTGCTGGCTGCCACCGCCTCGGCGGCCGACGCGCCCGCGGCGCCCAAGGTCGACCTGGCCAAGGGCGCGGCCAGCTACGCCACGGTGTGCGTGGCCTGCCATGCGGCCGACGGCAACTCCACCGTGCCGCTGCAACCCAGCCTGGCGCAGCAGCACCCGGAGTACACGCTCAAGCAGCTGGTCGAGTTCAAGAGCGGCACCCGCAAGGATCCGATCATGCAGGGCTTTGCCGCCATGCTGAGCGAGGACGACGCGCGCAACATCTCCTGGTGGCTGGCCTCGCAGAAGGCCAAGCCCGGCGCCGCCACCGACAAGGACCTGGTGCTGGCCGGCGAGCGCATCTTCCGCGGCGGCATCCCCGATCGCCACATCCCGGCCTGCGCCGGCTGTCACAGCCCCAACGGTGCCGGCATCCCGTCGCAGTACCCGCGCCTGTCGGGCCAGCACACCGACTACACGGTCAAGCAGATGGTGGCCTTCCGCGACGGCACGCGCGCTAACAACGCCGTCATGCAGGGCGTGGCCGCCAAGATGAACGACCGCGAGATCAAGGCCGTGTCCGACTACATCGCCGGCCTGCGCTGAGCGCCGCACCGTCGCGTCAGCGCGCCAAGCCGCGTCCCTGCCCCGGGCGCGGCTTTTGTTTTTCAGGCCCCAGCACGTGACGCAGGTCAAGATAATCACTGTTTCGGTTGAACCCGGCACTCCGGATCGAGTCCACCCATGATCGCCAGACGCCGGCCGGCACGGCCGCAGCCGGCGTTTTCCGCATGACCGCCACCACCAGCACCCACGGTTACCAACCCCGCCGCGGCTCCGATGCCTGGCGCGCCAGCGTCGAGCTGCTGTCGTCGATGCGCTTCGCCATCGCGCTGCTCACCGTCATCTGCATCGCCTCGGTGATCGGCACCGTCATCAAGCAGCACGAGCCGGCGCCCAACTACGTCAACCAGTTCGGGCCGTTCTGGGCCGAGCTGTTTCTCAAGCTCCAGCTCAACGCCGTCTACAGCGCCTGGTGGTTCCTGCTGATCCTGGCCTTTCTGGTCGTCAGCACCAGCCTGTGCGTGCTGCGCAACACGCCCAAGTTCCTGGCCGACATCCGCAGCTACAAGGAAAACATCCGTCACCAGAGCCTGAAGGCCTTTCACCACAAGGCCGAGGGCGATCTGGCCGAGGCGCCCGAGGCCGCCGCCCGGCGCATCGGCCAGCAGCTGGCTGGCGGCGGCTGGAAGGTGCGCCTGCAGGCGCGCGAGACGCCCGAGGGCCCGGGCTGGATGGTGGCGGCCAAGGCCGGCGCCGCCAACAAGATCGGCTACATCGCCGCCCACAGCGCCATCGTGCTGATCTGCCTGGGCGGGCTGTTCGACGGCGACCTGTTCGTGCGCGGCATGACCTGGCTGGGCGGCAAGAGCGTCTACAGCGGCGGCGGCCTGGTGTCCGACGTGCAGCCCGAGCACCGCCTGCCCGCCTCCAACCCGGCGTTCCGCGGCAACCTGGTGGTGTCCGAGGGCACGCAGTCCAGCACCGCCATCCTCAGCCAGTCCGACGGCGTGCTGCTGCAGGAGCTGCCGTTCGCGGTCGAGCTGAAGAAGTTCATCGTCGAGTACTACTCCACCGGCATGCCCAAGCTGTTCGCCAGCGAGATCGTGATCCACGACAAGGCCACCGGCGAGACCCGGGACGCCCGGGTGGAGGTCAATCATCCGGCCAGCTACAAGGGCGTGCAGATCTACCAGAGCAGCTTCGACGACGGCGGCTCGCGCATCAAGCTGCGCGCCGTGCCCATGAACGGCGCGGCCAAGGCGTTCGAGGTCGAGGGCACCATCGGCGGCAGCTCCAAGATCACCAACGGCAACGACCAACTGACGCTCGAATACACGGCGCTGCGCGTGATCAACGTCGAGAACCTGAGTGAGGCCGGCCGCGGCTCGGGCGCCGACGTGCGCAAGGTCGACCTCGGCCAGGCGCTGACGCAGCGCCTGGGGGCGGCCGACAAGACCGTGACGCAGCGCGAGTTGCGCAACGTCGGCCCCAGCATCACCTACAAGCTGCGCGACGCGGCGGGCCAGGCCAACGAGTTCCACAACTACATGCTGCCGGTCGACATGGGCGACGGCGGGCCGGTGTTCCTGCTGGGCGTGCGCGCCAGCCAGGCCGAGGGCTTCCGCTACCTGCGCGTGCCGGCCGACGAGGACGGCGCCATCGACGGCTTCGTGCGCCTGCGCGGCGCGCTGCAGGACGCCGCCCAGCGCGAGCAGGCGGTGCGCCGCTACGTGCGCAAGGCGGTCGATCCGCAGCGGCCCGAGCTGGTCGAGCAGCTGGCCACCTCGGCGGCGCGCGCGCTGGGCCTGTTCGCGGGGGCCGAGGCGGTCAAGGGCAGCACGACCGGCGGCCTGCAGGCGGTGTCGGACTTCATCGACACGGCGGTGCCCGAGGGCGAGCGCGAGCGCGCCGCCGAGGTGTTGCTGCGCATCCTCAACGGCAGCCTGCTGGAGCTGAACGCGCTGGCGCGCGAGCAGCAGGGCAAACCGCCGCTGCCCGAGGACGAGGCCACGCGCCGCTTCATGACGCAGGCGGTGCTGGCGCTGTCCGACGCGCCGCTGTACCCGGCGCCGGTGGCGTTCGAGCTGACCGGCTTCGAGCAGGTGCAGGCCAGCGTGTTCCAGGTGGCGCGAGCCCCAGGCCAGAATGTGGTCTATCTGGGCTGCCTGTTGCTGATCCTGGGGGTTTTCGCCATGCTGTACGTGCGCGAGCGGCGCCTGTGGGTGTGGCTGGCGCCCAGCGACACCGGCGCGCACGCCACGATGGCGTTGTCGTCCAACCGCAAGCTGCTCGACATCGACCGCGAATTTGATCAGTGGCAGCGCAGGCTGCTGCACAGGGAGTCCAACCCATGACTATTTCCGTCGCTACCGTCAACCCGACCACCGTCACGCTGGGTGGCGGTTATTTCGCGCGTCGCACCTGGGGTGACTGGCTGTTCGCCCTGCTGGTGGTGGCCGGCGCGGTGTTCGCCTTCCAGCGCTACCACGCGTCGATGGACATCTACGAGAAGTGGATCCTGGCCGGCACCGCCCCGGTGCTGATCGGGCTGGGCTGGTTCTGGCGCCCGCTGCGCACCCTGATGCTGGTGGTGGCGGGCCTGTCGCTGCTGGCCGTCGTCTCCTACGGCGGTGACTTGCGGCGCGCCGATTCGGTGTTCTGGCTCAAGTACTTCCTGTCCAGCCAGTCGGCCATCCTGTGGATGAGCATGATCTTCTTCATGAGCACGGTGTTCTACTGGCTCGGCATGTTCTCTCGTGGCCAGGCCGACGCGCTGGAAGGCATCGGCAGCAAGCTGGTCTGGGTGGCGGTGACGCTGGCGCTGGTGGGCACCCTGGTGCGCTGGTACGAAGGCCACCAGATGGGGCCGGACATCGGCCACATCCCGGTCAGCAACCTGTACGAAGTGTTCGTCATGTTCTGCTGGATGACGGCGCTGTTCTACCTCTACTACGAGGCGCAGTACCGCACCCGCGCCATGGGCGCCTTCGTCATGCTGGTGGTCAGCGCGGCGGTGGGTTTTCTGCTGTGGTACACGCTGGTGCGCGAGGCGCACGAGATCCAGCCGCTGATCCCGGCGCTGCAAAGCTGGTGGATGAAGCTGCACGTGCCGGCCAACTTCATCGGCTACGGCACCTTCGCGCTGGCCGCCATGCTGGGGTTTGCCTACCTGGTCAAGCAGCAGGCCGAGGAGACGCGCTGGTACAAGCTGGCGCCGATCTGGGTGTTCGGCATCGCGCTGTGCTTCGTGCCGATCGCGTTTCGCCAGCGCGGCGTGGGCGAGGCCGGCGGCAGCTACTGGTTGGGTTATGCGCTGGTGGCGGCGCTGATCGTCGGCACCATCCTGCTGGGGCGCCGACGCATCGCCGCGCGCCTGCCCAGTTTCGAGGTGCTGGACGACGTGATGTACAAGTCGATTGCCGTCGGCTTTGCCTTCTTCACCATCGCCACCGTGCTGGGCGCGCTGTGGGCGGCAGAGGCCTGGGGCGGCTACTGGAGCTGGGACCCGAAGGAAACCTGGGCCCTGATCGTCTGGCTGAACTACGCCGCCTGGCTGCACATGCGCCTGATGAAGGGCCTGCGCGGCACCGTGGCCTCCTGGTGGGCGCTGGCCGGGCTGGCGGTGACGACGTTTGCCTTCATCGGCGTCAACATGTTCCTGTCGGGCCTGCACAGTTACGGATCGCTTTAAGCCTTCGGGGCGCGTGCAGACAGCGCGAGCAGCTATTGTTTCAGGAGCGATCGCCATGCTGATCCGATCTGGCCGCGACGGCTTGCAGCACCCGCTGTCCAGCGACATCACGCCGCGCGCGGTGTACCAGGGCCGGCGCGCCCTGCTGCGGGCCATGGCCGCTGGCGCGGGCGGCAGCGTGCTGGCGGCGTGGGCGGAGCGCGACGCCCTGGCGCAGGCGCCCGGGCCTGGGCGGCTGGCGCCCCTGCCCGGCACGCGATCGACGGTGCCCGGCGCGGTGACGATGGAAAAGCCGACCGCCTACGACGATGTGCGCGGCTACAACAACTTCTACGAGTTCGGCACCGACAAGGACGACCCGGCGCGCCACGCCCAGCGGCTGAAGACCGACCCGTGGTCGGTGCAGGTCGAAGGCCTGGTGCACAAGCCCGGCCGGCTGGCGCTGGAGGACCTGCTCAAGCTCAGCCCCATGGAAGAGCGCCTCTACCGCCTGCGCTGCGTCGAGGGCTGGTCGATGGTGATTCCCTGGGCGGGCTATTCGCTCAGCCGGCTGATCGAGCGCGTGCAGCCCCAGGGCAGCGCGAAGTATGTCGAGTTCGTCACCCTGGCCGACAAGGCGGTCATGCCCGGCCTGCGTGGCAGCGTGCTGGACTGGCCCTACACCGAGGGCCTGCGGCTGGACGAGGCGCGTCACCCGCTGACGCTGCTGGCCTTCGGCCTGTACGGCGAGGTGCTGCCGCCACAGAACGGCGCGCCGGTGCGGCTGGTGGTGCCCTGGAAGTACGGCTTCAAGTCGGCCAAGTCCATCGTCGCCATCCGCTTTGTCGAGCACGAGCCGCGCACCGCCTGGAACAAGGCCGCCGCCAACGAATACGGCTTTTATTCCAACGTCAATCCCGAGGTCGACCACCCGCGCTGGAGCCAGGCCACCGAGCGGCGCATCGGCGAGGACGGCCTGTTCACCAAGAAGCGCAAGACCCTGCTGTTCAACGGCTACGAGGCGCAGGTGGGGCAGTTGTACGCCGGCATGGACCTGCGCAAGAACTATTGATCCGGCCGGGGCGTATCGGCCGTGCCCGCCGCCTTGCCAAGCGCGCCGGCGCGGTCGGCGCCAGCATCTTCAATGCGCTATTGATTGTGTAGCTGCTTGCGCAATCTGGATAAGCGTCAAGACCATTTTTGATTGATCGAATACATGCGTTCCCTGTTGCTGCATCCGCTGGCCAAGCCACTGGTCTTCGTGCTGTGCCTGCTGCCGCTGGCCTGGCTGGTCGCAGGCGCCGCCACCGACCAGCTGGGCGCCAACCCGGCCGAGGCGCTGATTCGTGGCCTGGGCGACTGGGCGCTGCGCATGCTGTGCCTGGCGCTGGCCGTCACGCCGCTGCGCCTGCGCACGCGCACGCCGCAACTGGCGCGCTATCGGCGCCTGCTGGGCCTGTTCACCTTCTTTTATGCCTGCCTGCACCTGCTGGCCTATGGCTGGCTGGACATGGGGCTGGACATGGCGGACATCGGGCGCGACATCCTCAAGCGCCCGTTCATCCTGGTGGGTTTCGCCTCGTGGCTGCTGCTGCTGCCGCTGGCGCTGACCTCCACCAACCGCGCCGTGCGCGCCCTGGGCGGGCGCCAGTGGCAGGCGCTGCACCGGCTGGTGTACGTGGTGGCGCCGCTGGTGTTGCTGCACTTCTTCTGGATGCGCGCGGGCAAGAACGACTTCGCCGAGGTGGCGGTCTACGCGCTCATCGTGGGGGCGCTGCTGCTGGAGCGCCTGCTGCGCTACTTCGAGCCAAAATCAAGGCTCAGCGCTTGATGGGCAAGCGCCAGCAGCTCCTGTTTCGATAGCTACTGGCGATCCAGCGGTCGCGGCAGGTGGCAGCGCTCAGCCTCAGGGCAGCTCGTCGCGCCACAGGTCCTGCACCTGCTCGCGGCGGCGCACCAGGCGCGCGCTGGCGCCATCGACCAGCACCTCGGCCGCGCGCGGGCGGGCGTTGTAGTTGCTGGCCATGCTCATGCAATAGGCGCCGGCCGACAGCACCGCCAGGTGCTCGCCCGGCTGCACCGCCAGGGCGCGATCGCGCCCCAGCCAGTCGCCGCTTTCGCACACCGGGCCGACCACGTCGTAGGTGGTGGTGGCCGCGCCCTCGGCCGCCTGCGTCAGCGGCACGATGCGGTGGAACGCCTCGTACAACGCCGGCCGCGGAAGATCGTTCATGGCAGCGTCGACGATGCAGAAGTTCTTCTGCTCGCCCGGCTTGAGGTACAGCACCTCGGTCAGGCACACGCCGGCGTTTCCCACCAGCGAGCGGCCGGGTTCGATCATGATCGGGCGCTGACCGAAGCCGCGCGCGTCCATGCGGGCCAGCAGACGCGCCCACAGCGCGTCGGCCGCCGGCGGCGTTTCGCCGCGGTAGTCGATGCCCAGGCCGCCGCCGAAGTCGATGTGGCCGATGGCGATGCTCGCGGCCTCGATGGCCGTCACCAGGTCGAGCACGCGGTCCATGGCTTCCAGATAGGGAGCCACCTCGGTGATCTGCGAGCCGATGTGGCAGTCGATGCCGGCCACGCGCAGGCCGGGCAGGCTGGCGGCGTGGCGATAGGCGGCCAGCGCCTGCTCGTGGGCGATGCCGAATTTGTTGCCCTTCAGCCCGGTGGAGATGTAGGGGTGGGTGCGCGCATCGACGTTGGGGTTGACGCGGATGCTGACCGGCGCGCGCTGCCCGCGGGACTGGGCCACCTCGCTCAGCACGTCGAGCTCGGGCAGGCTCTCGACGTTGAAGCAGCCGATGCCAACCTCCAGGGCGCGGCGCATTTCCTGGCGCGTCTTGCCGATGCCGGAAAACACGATCTTCGAGGGCGTGGCGCCCGCTGCCAGCGCGCGCTCCAGTTCGCCGCCGGAGACGATGTCGAAGCCGCAGCCGGCGTCGGCCAGCAGGCGCAGGATGGCCAGCGAGGCATTGGCCTTCATGGCGTAGCAGATCTGCGCCTGGCGGCCGGCGAAGCCGCGCTGGTAGGCGGCCAGCGCCGACAGGATGGCGGCCTTGGAATACACGAACAGCGGCGTGCCGTGCTCGCGCGCCAGCGCGGACAGGGCCACCTGTTCAAGCATCAGCTGGCCGTTTTGATAGGACAGCATGGCGCCGCCGGGCAGCAGTGCCAGCGCGGTGGGGGCATTGGAAGTCATTGGATGTCGGGTAGATCCGGCAGAACCGGGGACGGGGGGGAGGCCGGCGCGGACGCGGCACGGGCCGGCGCGGGGGTGGATTTTGCACCACCGAACACGGTCTGAGGCAGGCTGGCGCGCTGCGCCGCCGCCGGGCTGTCGGGCAGGTACAGCGCGCCTTTCTGGCCGCAGCCGCCGACCATGGCCGACACGACCAGCGCGACACCGCTGACTAGAATGAACCGACGCGGCTGCGCAAACGACATGGGTGCCATTGTAATGACCGACTCTGAATTCCTGGACCGCGCCGAGGCGCTGCTGCGCCAGATCGAGGCGCAGTGCGACCGTCTCGGCGACAGCACCGACATCGACATCGACATCGACAGCCAGCGCGCCGGCGGCATGCTGACCCTGGTGTTCGCCGACCGCAGCCAGATCGTCATCAACCTGCAGAAGCCGCTGCACGAAGTGTGGCTGGCCGCGCGCGGCGCGGGCCACCACTTTCGCTTCGTGGGCGGGGCCTGGCGCGACACCCGGTCGGGCGAGGAGTTCTTCCAGCGGCTGTCGCACAGCGCCAGCGCCCACGCCGGCATGGCGCTGCGCTTCTCGCCGTGCTGACGGCGCCAGCGCCGCGCACGGTCAGTTCTTGAACAGGTCGAGAATCCGGCTGCGCTCTTCGGATGGCGCCGCGGCCGCGCCGCCGCCTTCTGGCGAGCTGTTCGGGTCGGCCACGCTCAGGCCGGCCCCGCCCAGGTTGCTGATGCCGCCGCCGCGCGCGTATTCCTCGTAATACCAGTCGCCGCCGACCTGCACCACGCCCTCGGGCGGTTTCAGCTCGGTCACCGGCACGCCCTTGAGCGCGGTCTGCATGAAATTGATCCAGATCGGCAGCGACAGGCCGCCGCCGGTTTCGCGGCTGCCCAGGTTGCGCGGTGTGTCGTAGCCGATCCACACCGTGGTCACCAGGGTCGGCTGGTAGCCGGTGAACCAGGCGTCCATGGAGTCGTTGGTGGTGCCGGTCTTGCCGCCGATGTCGGGGCGCTTGAGCATCGCCTGCGCCTTGGCGGCGGTGCCGCTGCGCGCCACTTCCTGCAGCATGGTGTTCATGACGAAGGCATTGCGCGCGTCGATGGCGCGGCTGGCCTCGGTGGGCGGCGCGGCCGGGCTTTCCACCAGCACCTTGCCGGCGTGGTCGGTGACGCGGGTGATCAGGAACGGGCTGATCCGATAGCCGCCGTTGGCGAACACGGCGAAGCCCGAGGCCAGCTGCATCGGCGTCACCGAGCCGGCCCCCAGCGCCATGGTCAGATACGGCGGGTGCTTGTCGGCGTCGAAGCCAAAGCGGCTCACCCACTCCTGGCCGTAGCGCGGCGTGATGGTCTGCAGGATGCGGATGGACACGATGTTGCGCGAGCGCGCCAGGGCGCGCTTCATGGTCATCGGGCCTTCGAAGCCGCCTTCATAGTTCTTGGGCTCCCAGGGCTGGCCGCCGGTGACGCTGCTGTCGAAGAACAGCGGCGTGTCATTGATCATGGTGGTGGGCGAAAAGCCCTTTTCCAGCGCCGCCGAATAGATGAAGGGCTTGAAGCTGGAGCCCGGTTGACGCCAGGCCTGGGTGACGTGGTTGAACTTGTTCTTGTCGAAGTCAAAGCCGCCCACCAGCGCCTTGACGGCACCGTTGCGCGGATCCAGCGCCACCAGGGCGCCTTCGACCTCCGGGATCTGGGTCATCTCCCATTGGCTACGGCTGTTGCGCACGATGCGCACCACGGCGCCGGGCCGGATGCGGATATTGGGGCCCGCCTTGGCCGACAGGCCCGAGGCCACCGGCCGCAGGCCATCGGCCGCGATGTCCACGCTCTGGCCGCCGCGCCGCATGACGGTGGCCCGGCGTCCCTGGGCATCCAGCTGCGTGACCACCGCGGCCACCAGCTCGCCGGCGTCGGGGTGGCTGGCCAGGGCATCGTCCACCGTCTCCTCGCGCTCCTTGGGGTTGGCGGGCAGCTCGATGAATTTCTCCGGTCCCCGGTAGGCCTGGCGCCGGTCGTAGTCCAGGATGCCGCCGCGCAGCGCGGCGTAGGCGGCGTTCTGGTCGGTGGCGCTGATCGAGGTGTAGACGTTCAGGCCGCGGCTGTAGGTCTCGTCGCCGTACTGCGCGAACATCATCTGGCGCGCCATTTCGGCCACGTATTCGGCGTGCACGCGACCACCGTCGCCCGCGGGGCGGATGCGCAGCTCCTGCTTCTTGGCCGCCTGCGCCTGCTCGGCCGTGATGAAGCCGTTGTCCTGCATGCGGTCGATGATGTGCAGCTGCCGGTCTCGGGCGCGGGCGAAGTTGGCGATCGGGTTGGCGGTGGACGGGAACTTCGGGATGCCGGCCAGCATGGCCGCCTCGGCGATGCTCACGTCCTTCAGGGGCTTGCCGAAGTAGGTCTCGGCCGCGGCGGCGAAACCGTAGGCGCGGTTGCCCAGGAAGATCTGGTTCATGTAGATCTCCAGAATCTGGTCCTTGCTCAGCGAGTGTTCCAGCTTGAAGGTCAGCAGTACTTCGTAGATCTTGCGGGTGTAGGTCTTCTCGGACGACAGGTACACGTTGCGCGCCACCTGCATGGTGATGGTGGAGGCGCCCTGCGCCTTCTCGCGCCCCAGGTTGGCCAGGGCGGCACGCGCCACGCCGACGTAGTCGACACCGTTGTGCTCGTAGAAGCGCGCGTCCTCGATGGCCAGCACGGCGTGCTTCATGACCTGGGGAATCTCGCCGATCGGCGTCAGGTTGCGGCGTTCCTCGCCGAATTCGCGGATCAGCGTGCCCTCGGACGTGAAAACGCGCAGCGGCAGCTTGGGACGGTAGTTGGACAGCTCCGACACGTCCGGCAGGTTCGGGTAGGCGATGGCCAGGGCCATCAGGCCCGCCAGGAACACCGACAGCGCCAGCGCCAGCGCCGCGCCCCCGGCCCAGGCCAGGGCGCGCAGCAGCCAGCGTTGCCAGGGCGTGGCCGGCGTGGCTGTGCGCTTGTTCACGGCGTCGCGCGAATTTTCAGTGGGCATGGTGCGATCAGCGGAGTTAGTGGGTACTTTCGTGAGACAGTCGGCGCCTTCGAGAGAGTGGTTTTCCAGCGTCTTCGGGGAGCGGCACGAGGTCCGACATTGTCAGCGCGGGCGCGCCGGCTCGACAGTTCCAGCGTCCTGGATGTGTGTGCGGATCGTCGGCAAGGTAAGGAACTGTCCACTTCCGTTAGTTTTTGACAACGACCGTGACCGGTGCGCACGGACTTTTTCTTTGCCGGACAAAAGGCTTACTGCTAGCATTCAAGTGAATTCTTAAGTGTGTTCGACTTTTGTCATAGAAAGTAACGGGATATTGTCTTGAGCACTGGGTCCTTGTTCAGCCGTCAACCGGCGCCCTTGATCGGGCTCGATGTCAGCACGTCCAGCGTCAAGCTGGTCGAGCTGGGGCAGGATCGCTCCGGCAACCTGACGCTGGAGCGCTGCGGCATCGAGCTGCTGGAGTCAGGTTGGGTCAGCGACGGCAACATCGAGAAATTCGATGAGGTGGTCGAGGCGACGCGCCGGCTGGTGAACAGGAGTGGCTCCAAGACCAAGCATGTCGCCATGGCCTTGCCTGCGTCGGTGGTGATCAGCAAGAAGATCATTTTACCGGGCGGCCTGAGCGAGCGTGAAATGGAGGTCCAGGTCGAGTCCGAGGCCAACCAGTACATCCCCTTCTCGCTCGACGAGGTGGCGCTGGATTTCTGCGTGGTCGGGCCCAGTTCGACGTCGGCGGGCGATGTGGAAGTCGTGATCGCCGCCTCGCGCAAGGAAAAGGTCGAGGACCGCCAGGGCCTGGCCGAAGCGGTGGGCCTGACGCCGGTGGTGATGGACGTGGAGACCTACGCCTCGCGTCTGGCGGCCAGTCGGATCATTGGGCGCCTGCCTGCTGGTGGGGTGGACGCGGTCATCGCGCTGTTCGAGGTCGGCGCCCTGACGTCGACGCTGCAGGTCATGCGCAACGATGACCTGATCTACGAGCGCGACCAGGTGTTCGGCGGCGCCCAGTTGACCCAGATGCTGGTGCGTCAATACGGCTTCACGCTCGATGAGGCCGAGACCAAGAAGCGCGCCGGCGAGTTACCCGACGACTACGGCCCCGTGGTGCTGCAACCCTTTGTCGAATCGCTGGCCCAGGAAATCGAGCGCGCCCTCAAGTTTTTCTTCACCAGCACGCCGCATCACCGGGTGGACTACATCCTGCTCGCGGGGGGCACAGCCGGACTGCCTGGCCTGACCGAGGTCGTGACGCGGCTCACCTCGTTTCCCTGCCAGGTGGTCAATCCGTTCGACGGCATGGACGCGGGTCGCATGGTGCGCGAGAAGAGAATGCTGCGCGAGGCGCCGTCTTACCTGACGGCCTGCGGCCTGGCGATGCGGAGGTTTTTGCGGTGATTCTGATCAACCTGCTCCCACACCGGGAGTTGGCGCGCAAGAAGGCGCGCCAGGTGTTCAACACCTCGCTGGCGGGAGCGGCCGTGCTGGGCGCCCTGGTGGCGGGCGGTGTCTATCTCTGGTTCCAGAACGAGATTTCCCGGCAACAGGAGCGCAACGGCTTTCTTACCAGCGAAATCAAGAAGCTGGACGAGGAGATCAAGGAAGTGGCCACCCTGCAGGAGGAGATCGCCGCCCTGAAGGCGCGCCAGCAGGCCGTCGAGGATCTGCAGGCCAATCGCAACCTGCCGGTGCACCTGCTCAATGAGTCCGTGCTGCAGCTGCCGGACGGCATCTACCTGAAGAGCATCAAGCAGGAAAACCAGAACGTGTTGATGACCGGCGTGGCGCAGTCCAACGAGCGCGTGTCCGAGCTGCTGCGCAACCTGTCGCGCCACAGCGACTGGGTGTCCAAGCCGGAGCTGATCGAAATCGTGGCCTCCAACCTGGCGTTGTCCGCGCGCGAGCAGCGTCGCGTCTACAACTTCACGATGCGGGTGCAGCTGCAGCGCGCCAGCGAGGCGCAGCAGGCGGCTTCCGCGGCCCAGCGCGCCAAGTCTTCTTGATCGGTGGCGGCGATGGCAAGCACTTCTATCCGAAACATCGACGTGTCGCAGCTGCTGCGCCGCGCCGGCGCACAGTTCAGCGGGCTGGATCGTCGCGATCCGTCGTCCTGGCCGGCCGTGCCGCGCTATGCGTTGTACCTGCTCATCGCCGCCGTGGTGGTGGGCCTGCTGTGGTTCCTGTGGTTGACCGACGTGGAGCAGGAGCTGGAAACCGAGCGCAACCGCGAGAGCGGCTTGCGCACCGACTACCAGGCCAAGCTGCAGAAGGCAGTCAGTCTGGAAGAGCTCAAGAAGCAGCGAGTACAGGTGATGCAGTACGTGACGCTGCTCGAAAAGCAACTCCCCAGCAAGGCCGAGATGGACGCGTTGCTGTCCGACATCAACCAGGCAGGCCTGGGCCGCAGTCTGCAATTCGATCTGTTCCGCCCGGGGCAACTGGTCGTGAAGGACTATTACGCCGAACTGCCCATCGCGGTCAAGGTGACCGGTCGCTATCACGACATCGGTGCGTTCACGGCCGACATCGCCAACCTCTCGCGCATCGTCACGTTGAACAACCTGTCGATCGCACCGAGCACCGACAAAGACCGTGCCGGGGCGCTGTCTCTCGAGGCCACGGCCAAGACCTATCGCTACCTCGACCCCGAGGAAATCGCCGCGCAGCGCGCCGCGGCCAAGCCGAAAGCCAAGAAATGAGCCGCGCCTTTCTGATCCTGGCATCCGCGACGGTCTTGACCGGCGTCCTGGCCGGCTGTTCTTCCAACGACGAGGACCTGCGGCAATGGATGGCGGAGCAGCGGCGTGTAACCACACCCAAGGTCACGCCGCTGACCGAGCCCACCCGCTACGTGCCGTTGGTCTATGCGGGCGGCGCAGCCGTCGATGCGTTCAGCAGCGAGCGCCTGACCCAGGTGCTGCGGCGCGAATCTGGCCCGCTGGGCGGCGGCACGGCCTTGCTGACGCCCGAGCTGAACCGTCGCAAGGAGCCGCTCGAGGCCTATCCACTGGATGCGATGACGATGGTCGGCAGCCTGGACAAGGCCGGCCAGAAGGTGGCCCTGCTGCGGGTTGACAACCTGCTGCATCAGGTGCGGCAGGGCAACTACCTGGGTCAGAACTACGGCCGCGTGACGCGGATTTCCGAAAGCGAAATCACCCTGAGGGAAATCGTTCAGGATGCGGCGGGTGAATGGATCGAGCGCAGCAGCACGCTGCAGCTCCAGGAGAACACGAAATGAGGAAGTGGGTGAAATCTGCGCTGCATCGGATCGGTGCTGCGGGTGTCGGCATGATGCTGCTGGGCGCGGCCGGGCTGAGCCAGGCTGAACCGCGCATTCAGGCCATCACCAGCTCGATCCAGGGCGGTACCGAGGTGGTCAAGATCGACCTCAGCGAGCCCCTGTCGGCCGTGCCCGCGGGCTTCGTGGTCCAGTCGCCGGCCCGCATCGCACTGGACTTTCCGGGCGTCGGCAGCGAACTGCAACGCAGCGCGATCGAGCTCAAGCACGGCAATCTGCGCGCGGCGCAGGTCGTTCAGGCGACCGATCGCACGCGCGTGGTGCTCAGCCTGAGCCAGCCCACCAACTACCGGGCCGAGGTGCGCGGCAATTCGGTGCTGGTGTCGCTGGATCCGGCGGCCAATGCGCAGGCGGCGGCCGCCGTGCCGGTGCGTGCGTTCGCGGAAAGCGCCAACGCCGAGGCCCTGCCACTGCGCGACATCGACTTCCGGCGTGGCGCCGACAGCACCGGCCGCGTGGTGGTCGACCTGGCCAGCAGCCAGGTGGGCGTGGATATCCGCCAGCAGGGGCAGAACCTGGTGGTCGAGTTCCTCAAGACCAGTCTGCCCGAGGGCCTGCGCCGCAAGCTCGACGTGTCCGACTTCGGCACCCCGGTGCAAACCATCACCACCGTGCAGACGGGTGACCGGGTGCGCATGGTCATCGAACCACGAGGCCAATGGGAGCACAGCGCCTACCAGAGCGACCACCAGTTGGTGGTCGAGGTGCGGCAGCAGAAGGTCAGCGCCGACAAGCTGACGCAGGGCCCGGGCTACCGCGGCGAGAAGCTGTCGCTGAACTTCCAGAACATCGACGTGCGTTCGTTGCTGCAGGTGATCGCCGACTTCACCAACTTCAACATCGTCACCTCCGACACCGTGCAGGGCAACCTGACGCTGCGCCTGAAGGACGTGCCCTGGGACCAGGCACTCGACATCATCCTGCAGTCCAAGAGCCTGGGCATGAAGCGCCATGGCAACGTGCTGCAGATCGCGCCCAAGGACGAGCTGGCGGCCAAGGAAAAGGCCGAGCTCGAGGCGCAGAAGGCGATTCGCGACCTCGAACCCCTGCGCACGCAGTCGTTCCAGCTCAACTACACCAAGGCCGAGGACATCAAGCAGCAGCTCACCTCGACCTCCGGTGGTGGAGGCGGCGGCACCAGCGGTGGCAGCGAGGGGCGCCTGCTCAGCTCGCGCGGCAGCGTGATCGCCGAGCCGCGCACCAACCAGCTGTTCGTCTCCGACATCCCGTCGCGGCTGGAGCAGATCCAGGACATGATCGCCAAGCTCGACGTGCCCGTGCGCCAGGTGCTGATCGAGGCGCGCATCGTCGAAGCCTCCGACACCTTCGGCAAGTCGCTGGGCGTCAAGCTGGGTGGTGCCGACCTGCGCGGCATCCGCGGCGGCGACGCTGGCTACGGGCTGGGCAGCAGTGGCAACCGGGTGGCGCTGGGCGGCAACTACAACGCCATCACCTCGACCACCGGCCAGACCGATGCCGCTGGCCTGACTTCGCTGACCTCGCAGTTCGTCAACCTGCCGGCCTCGGGTCTGGCGGGCGCCACGCCGGCGAGCTTTGCCATCTCGCTGTTCAGCTCGGCGGCCAACCGCTTCCTGAACCTCGAAATTTCGGCCCTGGAGGCCGACGGCAAGGGCCGCGTGGTGTCCAGCCCGCGCGTCGTGACGGCCGACCAGACCAAGGCGCTGATCGAGCAGGGCACCGAGTTCCCCTACGAGCAGGCCACGGCCAGCGGCGCCACCTCCATCGCCTTTCGCAAGGCGGTGCTCAAGCTGGAAGTCACGCCGCAGATCACGCCCGAGGGCAACATCATCCTCGACCTCGACGTCAACAAGGACAGCCCCGGCACCGAGGTGCGTGGCGGCATGTCCATCAACACCAAGCGCGTCAAGACCCAGGTGCTGGTGGAAAATGGCGGCACGGTGGTGATCGGCGGCATCTTCGAGCTGACCGAGCGCGAAAGCGAGAACAAGGTGCCGGTGCTGGGCGACGTGCCCGTGCTGGGCAATCTGTTCAAGCAGCGCACGCGCCAGGCCGAAAAGCAGGAAATGCTGGTGTTCATCACCCCCAAGATGATTTCGGACCGCGGCGCGGTGCGTTGAGCGCCACAGCCTTCACAGACGTTTTTTTAGCAGGTTGAATTTATGCGAAAGTTGATTGGATCGATGGTGGGATTGGCCGCGGCCGCGTTGCTGGCGGCGTGTGGCGGCGGCGGTGGCAGTCCGGGCGACACCCCGGAGTCCTACACCATCACCCTGCGCGCGGCCAAGACCAGCCTGCCGCTGAACGTGGCCCACTATCCGCCCGGCATCGGCGTCGATGCGCCCTTCACCACCACGCTCTACGTGAGTGCCAAGAAAGGCGATGCGCCGATCCCGGGCGGCGAAGACGTGTTCGCCTGCAACACGGCCTATGGCCTCGACTCCGGCCCGCTCTACTACCTGGACGGCAAGTCCGAGCATGAGACCGAGGTGGATGACGGCCAGGGCGGCAAGGTCAAGGTGCCGAACGCCTATCGCAACATCACCCTCGGCGCCAACGCCGGGGGCAACTCCTTCCATTTCCACGCCGGCAACCAGGCGGGCGTGGCGACCATCACCTGCTCGGTGCACGATCCGCGCGCGAACCGCGAAGTCAGCGCCAGCGTGGACATCACGGTGGGCGGCGGCGCCGGCACCGGCATGGCGGCCAGCATCCGCGGCGTGGCGCAGCACGACACCCTGGGCACCCAGGGCAATACGAGCGATCTGCGCACCAGCACGGCGATCAGCGCCTATGTCTGGGACGACGCCAACCAGCCCATTCCGGCCAACGGCAAGCCCAACGTGCAGGTCACCATCGTGGGCAGTCGCGCGGCCGGCGCGCCCGCCCTGGGCGCGCGCCTGCTGGCCGGCGCGCAGCAGGGCAGCACGGTCCAGGTATCGACCACTGGCGGCGTGGGCTTGTTCTCGCTGTCCAGCGGACCCAACCGCGGACCGATCCTGCTCGAACTGAAGACCGACCGCCGCGACAACGACGTCAGCAATGGCATCCAGGACGAAGTGCGCCACCTGTTGGTGGTGTGGGCGGTCGAGGGCGTGGCGTCCACGCCGCTCAGCCTGGCGGCGGTCTCGTTCGACGTGCCCAATGCCACGCCGTTCGGCGTGGTGCTGAGCGCCACGGGCGGGCGGGCACCCTATTCGTGGACCGCGCTCGACGCGCTGCCCACCGGCCTGTCGCTCAGCGATGCCGGTGTGCTGCAGGGCACGCCGCGCGTGCCGCCGGGCACCTATGTGGTGCGCGTGCGCGTCTCCGACGCCCTGGACAACGTGGCCGACGCGACGGTGACACTGAAGATCACAGGCCCCATGGCGCCGCCCCTGGTGTTCACCGCCTCGGCGATCACGGCCGAACTTAACCTGCCGTTCTCCTACGCCCTGACGGCGTCGGGCGGCGTGTCGCCCTACACCTGGACGGCGCTGGGTCCGATGCCTGCCGGCCTGACGTTCAGCGGCGCCGGTGTGATCACCGGCACGCCGACGGCCGTCGGCGCCTATTCGATCGCGGTGCGGGTCACCGACAACGCGGGTACTTCGGTGACGCAGAACCTGGCGTTCACCGTCGAGGCGCCCTGACCGGCGGCCTGTCTGTAGCCCATCCGCCGGGACCGCCGCGCCAACGCGGTGGGTTCCGGTTGCCGCGAATCACACGCTATCGCGCTATCCTCCCCGGCCTGTCCGGGGATTTTTTTTCATGCCACTGATCGTTCTTGTCGGCCTGCCCGGCAGCGGCAAAACCACCGTCGGCCGCTCGCTCGCGCGGCGGCTGCAGCTGCCGTTCGCGGATTCGGACGCGGTGATCGAGCAGCGCCTGGGCTGCTCGATCCGCGACTACTTTGACCACCAGGGCGAGGCGGCCTTTCGCGACATCGAGCAGACTGTGATCGACGAGCTGACGCAGGGCCCGCCGGGCGTGCTGGCCACTGGCGGTGGCGCGGTGCTGCGGCCGGCCAACCGGCGGCACCTGCGCCAGCGCGGCACGGTGATTTACCTGCGCGCCTCGCCCGAGCAGCTGCACCGCCGCCTGCGCCACGACACCAAGCGCCCGCTGCTGCAGGTCGACGACCCGTTGGCGCGCCTGCGCGCGCTCCATGCCGAGCGCGACCCGTTGTACCGCGAATGCGCGCATTTCGTGCTCGACGCGCACGGCTCGTCGCTGTCCATGCTGGTCGGGCGCATCGTGATGCAGCTGGAGCTGATGCCTGGGGCCGGAGTGACGGCAGCGCCGCCGGCCAGCGCTCCGCCCGGTGGCTGAGCCGCGCACTACACTTGCGCGCCATGCACGCTTCATCCACCGCGCTCCAGGTCCGCATCGATCTGGGCGAGCGCAGCTACCCCATCCTGATCGGCGCCGGCCTGCTGGACGACGCTGACGCGTTCCAGGCCGTACCGACCGGCAGCGACGCCTTCATCGTCACCAATGCCACCGTGGGGCCGCTGTACGCTGAGCGCCTGGCGCGCGCGCTGGCCGGCCGCCATCGCCAGGTGCGGCAGATCGTGCTGGCCGATGGCGAGCAGCACAAGGGCTGGACGTCGCTGAACGCCATCTTCGACGCCCTGCTGGGCCACGGCGCCGACCGCAAGACCACGCTGTACGCCCTGGGCGGCGGCGTGGTGGGCGACATGACCGGCTTTGCCGCCGCCTGCTACATGCGCGGCGTGCCCTTCGTGCAGGTGCCGACCACGCTGCTGGCGCAGGTGGATTCGTCGGTGGGCGGCAAGACCGCCATCAACCACCCGCTGGGCAAGAACATGATCGGTGCCTTCTACCAGCCGCTGGCGGTGGTGTGCGACCTGCAGGTGCTGGCCACGCTGCCGGCGCGCGAGCTGTCGGCCGGCCTGGCCGAGGTGATCAAGTACGGCCCGATCCACGACATGGCGTTCTTCGACTGGATCGAATCGAACATCGACACCCTGCGCGCCTGCGAGCCGGCGGCGCTGGCGCACGCGGTGGAGCGCAGCTGCCAGATCAAGGCCGAGGTGGTGGGGCAGGACGAGCGCGAGTCCGGCCTGCGCGCCATCCTCAACTTCGGCCACACCTTCGGCCACGCCATCGAGGCCGGCCTGGGCTACGGCGCCTGGCTGCATGGCGAAGCCGTGGGCGCCGGCATGGTGATGGCGGCCGAACTGTCGCGCGAGCTGGGGCTGGTGGATGCCGCGTTTGTGCAGCGCCTCACCAGCCTGATCGAGCGCGCCGGCCTGCCCACGCGCGGCGCCGTGCTGGACGCGCAAGACAACGCCGGCCGCTACCTGCAGCTGATGCGGGTGGACAAGAAGGCCGAGCGCGGCGAGATCCGCTTCGTCCTCATCGACGGCCCCGGCCGGGCCGCCGTGCGCGCCGCGCCGGATGCGCTGGTGCGCCAGGTGATCGATCGCTGCTGCGCCGCCTGAGCGTGTGGATGCGCTGCGGGGAACAGCCGAACGCAGAGGACGCAAAGGATTCGCAGAGGGCGCAGAAGAAGGCCTTTGGGTGGTTTTGTGCCGGCGGCGTGAATTGCAATCATATTGATAGCTGCTGGCGCTGATTGGGAGCGCGCTGATGGCTGATTTGATTGTTCGCGCCCTTCGCGAACCCTTCGCGTCCGGTATCCTGATCGCCCAACGCCCAACGCCCAACGCCCAACGCCCAAC
>MKTG01000114.1:5294-5590 GCA_001897615.1 Burkholderiales bacterium 68-10 | reverse complement strand
GGCGGCCACGACGTCACCGTCTATAACCGCACCGCCGCGAGGGCCGGGAAATGGGTCGCCGAGCATGGCGGCAAGCTGGCGAAGACACCCGCCGAGGCGGCGGAAGGCAAAGATTTCGTCTTCTCCTGCGTCGGCAATGACGACGATCTGCGCACGGTGACGATCGGCGATGACGGTGCGTTCCAGTCGATGAAGAAGGGCTCGGTCTTCATCGACAACACCACCGCTTCGGCGGAGGTCGCGCGCGAACTCGACCGGGAGGCCACCCAGCGCGGATTTTCCTTCCTCGACGCCCC
>MKTG01000114.1:1399-4904 GCA_001897615.1 Burkholderiales bacterium 68-10 | reverse complement strand
CAATGGCGCCAAGCTCCCGCTCACTGCGCTGGTCGATCAGTTCTATGCCGAAGTGCAGGCGATGGGCGGCAAGCGCTGGGATACTTCGAGCCTGCTCGCCCGGCTGGAGCGCTGACCGGCATCGTGAGCGCGGACAGCGACCAGGCCCCTGTTCGTCCCAGCCAGCTGCCGCCGGTGGCGCGGCAGCTGTCGGTCCGCGCCATCATGGAAACGATCCTGCTCAATGGCCCGACTTCGCGGGCCATGCTGGCCAAGTTCACCGGGCTGTCGCGCCAGACCACCACGCAGGTGGTGCTGGAGCTCGAGCGCGAGGGCTGGCTCGAAGTCTCGGGCAAGATGCAGGGCAAGATCGGCCGCAGCGCCCCGACCTATGAACTGAAGGCCGGGTCGGCCTATGTGCTGGGCATCCGGCTCGAGGGCGAGATCGCGCAGATCGCCATCGCCAATATCCGCGGCGACGTGGTGGGCGAGATCGCCGCGGCCACCGACCCGCGCGGCGGCACCAGCGTGGTGCGCCAGATCGGCGTGCTCTACCGCGAACTGACCGACCGGATCGGGGTGACGCGCGACCGGGTGAAGGTGGCGGTGGTGGGCAGCCCCGGTGTGGTTGACCCGGTTTCCGGGCATATCGACATCGCACCCTCCATTCCGCATCTGGGCGATATCAACGTGGTCGAGGAGTTGCGCTCGGAGATCGGCGTGCCCTTGAGCATCGAGAACGGCGTCAAGCTCTCGGCGCTGGGCGAACTGTGGCAGGGGGTGGCCCGCGGGGCCCGTAACTTCGCCTATTTCGGCGTCGGGCGCGGCGTCGGCATGGGGATCGTCGCCGACGGCAAGCTGTTGCGGGGCGGACGCGGCGCGGCCGGCGAAATCGCCTACCTGCCGCTCGGCGGCAATCCGTTCGACCCTTCCGGCTTCGCCTCGGGCACCTTCGAAACGGCGGCCAATGTCGATGCGCTGCAGCGGCGCTACGAGGCCTATGGCGGCGGCGCCGGCTTCGCGGTGGCCGAAATCCTCGCCGCCTATGAGCGCGGCGAGGCGGCAGCGGTCGCCGCCATCGACGAAACCGCCCGGCTGCTGGCGCTGGCGATCGGCGCTGTGCATGCGGTGATCGATGCCGACCTGATCGTCTTCGGCGGCAGCATCGGGCTCAGGCCTGAGATCGTCGAGCGGGTGCGCGGCCTGCTGCCCCGCCTGATGCGCGAGCCGCCGGTGGTGGAAGCCAGCGCGCTGGCCGACCGCGCCACGCTGATCGGCGCGCTGGGCGAAGCGCTGCACCGGCTGCACGCCGAGCTGTTCGGGGTGGAGGCAGTCCGCCGCGAACTGACGCTGTCCGACCTGGGCAAGGGCGTGCGGGCGACGTGAGTGCCGACGGAGCTGGTGGGGCGTGACGGCGCGCTTGGCAGCTCCGCGCACCCCTCCGAGCTATGCTAGCTCGCTTCGCTCACCGGCCTGATGTGTCCTAGATGACCGTGGCGTACTCGCGAAGTTCGGCGACGGTTTTCGTCAGTCCCTGCCGCTCCAGCGTGTCGAGATATTCAGTTGCCGTTCTCGGGGGATGGTTGAGGCGAGCGCGGCACCGCTGGGCCGCGACCAGCACGCTGGCAGTGTTCAACCCGCGCTGATGAAACAGGAAGTCGTCGGGATGCATCGGCTCGATGTCGAGCTTTTCCAGCGTTCGCTTGGGGAAATCCCTCAGATTGAAGGTCACGATGGCATCGCTTCCCGACTTTATGGCTGCCGCCAGGACGTGCCTGTCGTCCTCGTCCGGGAGCCGCAGCCCGGCAATAAGGTCCTCGTACCCTTCGACCAGGCAATCCGGCACGGCTCTGTTCATCAGCTCGCGCGTGCGGCTGATCTGCTCAGCAGGCAGATCCGGGCGGGCGGCGAGGAGGTTGCTGGTCCACTCGTCATGGATGCGGTCGGTCCATTTGGCCCGAAACAGGTTGCCTGCCGCGAGTTCAATGAGGAAATCGCGCAGCGGGGCTGGGTAGAGAACACAGGCGTCAAGGATGACGGTGTAGCTCGACCTCCTAATAGCCCATCCCCAAGTCCTGAGCCTGAGCTGCCAGTTCCTCCATCACTCGCTGGCGCTCTTCCTCCGAGGCCTTGCGATAAGCCTCAAGGTCGCTGAACTTCACGCGGCGGTGCGTTCCGACCATGCTGAACTTCACCTTGCCTTCCTTAAGCAGCCGAATGAGGTAAGGGCGGGAGACGTTCAGATAGTCCGCTGCTTCCTGCGTCGTCAGCTCGGCATGAATTGGGATCAGAGTTACCGCGTTGCCCTGGGCCATCTCGGTCAAGAGAAGGTACAGCAAATTGCTGACTGACTTGGGCAACCGTAGCGTCTCTCCGCCATCGATCTGGACGCGAAGTTCTGCTCCCTCCCGCCTTACGCGGGAGAGCTGACGGCTGGCCTCGGCTGCCAGTTCGGCATCATCGGCCGAGGGCATAGTCGGTCGTTCCAGCAGCCCACTCATTCTGATCTCCTATAATGCTCCTAACATAGCACCCCAACGATCAAGCGCAATATTCGAAACATCCGAAACAAACGAACGAGTGCCGGCCGGCTGGCCGATGCCGTCGGCGTCAGCCCGCTCCCATCTCCACCAGCACGGCAAATGCCTGGTACGGCGCCAGTTGCAGCTCTTCGCCCAGCGTCGTCACCGGCGCGCCGTTGCCGACCAGCGCGGTGCCGGTGCCGCGCATGGCGGGCGGGATCGTCACCGTGACGGTATCGGCGGAGAAGTTGGCGATGACGTTGATGCGGGCATCGGGCAGGACGCGCGAATAGGCCATGACCTGCGGGTGGTCCTCGAGATGGGCCTCGTAGCGGCCGTGGACCATGACCGGTAGCTGCCGGCGCAGCGCGATCAGCTTCCGATAGGTGGCGAACACCGAGTTCTCGTCGGCGAGGGCGGCTTCGGCGTTGATCGCGACATGGTTGGGGTTGACCTCGATCCATGGCGTGCCGGTGGTGAAGCCGGCCTCGGGGCCGGCGGTCCACTGCATCGGGGTGCGGGCATTGTCGCGGCCATTGGCATTGGCCCCGGCGATGAAATCGGCTTCCGGCAGGCCGGCATCGCGGTGCAGCCGGTGCATGTTGAGGGTTTCGATATCGCGGAACTGGTTCATCCTGGTGAACGGCACATTGGTCATCCCCAGTTCCTCGCCCTGATAGACATAGGGCGTGCCCTTGAGGAAATGCAGCGCGATGGCCAGCATCTTGGCCGACTGCACTCGATAGCGGCCGTCATCGCCATATTTGGAGACGGCGCGCGGCAGGTCGTGATTGCCCCAGAACAGCGAGTTCCAGCCATCGTCGGTGAGGGCATATTGCCAGCGGCTCAGCACCGATTTGAGCCTGACCAGGTCGAAGGGTTTCGGCTGCCACTTGCCCCAGGTCTCGTGCCACTGCGCCATGACGTGCTCGAACTGGAACACCATGGAAAGCTCGTGTCGGTCGCGGCCGGAATAGAGCAGGGCGCCCTCGGGCGTCGCGGTC
>MKTG01000114.1:0-1101 GCA_001897615.1 Burkholderiales bacterium 68-10 | reverse complement strand
GCGATAGCGGCTGGTGCGCGAGACGCGGGCGTCGACGAACCAGCGATGCTCGTCCGAGGTGTGGTTGACCACGAGGTCGAGCAGGATGCCGATGCCGCGCGCTTTTGCCTCGGCGATCAGCCGGTCGAAATCGGCGAGCGTGCCGAATTCCGGGGCGATAGCCTCGTAGTCGGAGATGTCGTAGCCGTTGTCGTCCATCGGCGAGGCGAAGACCGGCGACAGCCAGATGACGCCGATGCCGAGCCGCGCCAGGTAATCGAGCTTCGAAATGATGCCGGGGATGTCGCCGATGCCGTCGCCATTGCTGTCGGCAAAGCTGCGCGGATAGATCTGGTAGACGGTGGCGGTCTGCCACCAGCGGGTGCTGGGTTCGGTCATGGCGGTGATCCTCGGGCTATGCAGTTCGGGGGGTGTTGGGCGGTGGCGCGCCCCTCATGTCTCCGCCGTGCGGCGGCCGAGGACGAAGGTCTGGATGGCGACGACGGCGGCGCCCCGGCACCATTCGATGTTCTCGCCGGAGCGGATGGTGAGCGGGATCGGGCGGGTGCGGGGGTCGCGGTCGGCGCGGAGGCCGGTATCGATGGCGGCGGCGGCGACTTCGGCGAGGCGCACGCCTTCGCCGCCCAGCACCACGGTTTCGGGCATGGTGAGGTTGGCGATGGCGGCGAGCAGCCGGCCGAGGCCGCGCCCGGCATCGTCGACGACGCGGCGGGCGGCGGGCTCGCCCGAAGCGGCGAGGTCGAGCGCTTCGGGGTAGCTGACCGGGCGGCCGATGGCCTGCGACACGGCATGGGTGATGGCGGTGTCGGTGAGCACGGCCTTGGCGCAGCCGCGATGGCCTTCCGAGCAGACCGGGCCGAACGGGTCGAGCGGCCAGTGCCCGACCAGGCCGATGCCGAACTCGTCGTTGCGGACGATCTCGTCGTGGATCACCAGGCCATAGCCGACGCCGGCGCCCAGCGTCACCACGGCGAAGCGATCGAGGCCGCGGCCGGCGCCGAACCAGTGCTCGTATTCAGTGAAGGCGACGAGGTCGTTCTCCACCATGGTGGGGATGCCGGTGCGGGTCTCGATCATCAGGCCGAGGGGCACGTCCTGCCA
>MKTG01000113.1:67994-73916 GCA_001897615.1 Burkholderiales bacterium 68-10 | reverse complement strand
TCGACAAGCGCGTGTGGCGCTACGAACTCGACGGGCGCAATGGCCTGCTCACGGGCGACATCGGTTCGGGCAAGTCCACGCTGGTCGATGCCATCACGACCTTGCTCGTGCCAGCGCATCGCGTGGCCTACAACAAGGCGGCCGGGGCGGACTCCCGCGAGCGGTCCTTGCGCTCCTACGTGCTGGGCCACTACAAGAGTGAGCGCAACGAGGTCACGGGCAGCGCCAGGCCCGTGGCGCTGCGCGATGCGTCGAGCTACTCGGTCATCCTCGGCGTCTTCCGCAACGAGGGCTATGACCAGGCCGTGACGCTGGCCCAGGTCTTCTGGCTGAAGGACCCCCAGGGCCAGCCTGCTCGCCTGTTCGTGGCCACCGAGCGAGCCCTCACCATTGCCGACGACTTCAGCGGCTTCGGTAGCGACATCACCGCCCTGCGCAAGAAGCTGCGCGGCACCGGCTGCGAGCTGTTCGACAGCTTCCCTCCGTATGGGGCCTGGTTCCGACGGCGCTTCGGCATCGAGCATGAACAGGCTCTGGAACTGTTCCACCAAACCGTCTCGATGAAGTCGGTGGGCAATCTCACTGACTTTGTGCGCAGCCACATGCTGGAGCCCTTCGACGTGGCCAGCCGCATCGAGGCGCTGATCCGCCACTTCGACGACCTGGATCGGGCGCATCAGGCGGTGCTCAAGGCCAAGCGGCAGGTGGACTTGCTGACGCCCTTGGTCGACGACGGCGCGCGCCACCAGGCGCTGGTGGCCGAGATCCAGGGCTGGCGGGATGCGCGCGATCAGCTTCGACCGTATTTCGCCCGGCTCAAGGGCGAACTGCTGGACCGCCGACTCGGCTTGCTGGCGGACGATGCGGCCAGGCTGGATGCGCAGATCGAACGCCTGGACGCGGAGCGTGAAGCCGAGCGCATCGAAGTCGGACGCCTGGAGCGTGCCCTGCGAGACAACGGCGGCGACCGCCTGGAGGAGCTGGCGGCAGAGATTCGCCGTTTGGAGGGGGAGAAGGTTCAACGCCAGAGAAAGTCTGACCGCTTCCAAGAGCTGCTGGCCCGCATCGATGAGTCGTCGCCAGGGGATGAAGCAGGTTTCCTCGCTCAGCAGCAGAGCATCACCCAGCGTGCCGAAGGTTTGCGCGAGCGCATTGCCGACTTGGACAACCGGGAGCGCGAAGAGGACTTCACTTTCCGCAAGGGACGTGAAGAGCATGCCGCCCTGTCCGACGAGATCGACAGTCTCCAGCGGCGCAAGAGCAACATCGACGCCGCCCAGATCCGCATCCGCGATGCGCTGTGTTCGGCGCTGGCGATCGGTGAGGACGAACTGCCTTTCGCGGGCGAGCTCATTCAGGTGCGTGACGACGAGCGCGATTGGGAGGGCGCCGCCGAGCGGCTGCTGCGTGGCTTCGGCCTCGCGCTGCTGGTTCCGGACGCGCACTACAAGGCCGTGGCGGAATGGGTGGACCGCCAGCATCTGGGCGCCCGGCTGGTGTACTTCCATGTGCGGCAGAGGAAGCCACCGCAAGGCGCCGCTCTGCATCCGCAGTCGCTGGTGCGCAAGCTCGTCATCATGCCGGACTCGCCACACTACGAGTGGTTGGAGCAAGAGCTTCGCCAGCGCTTCGACGTCGCCTGCTGCGACACCGGGGAGCAGTTCCGCCGCGAGGCGCGCGCCATCACGCGCTCCGGCCAGATCAAGGACCCGAGCGGACGCCACGAGAAGGACGACCGCAGCCGAATCGACGACCGCAGCCGCTACGTGCTCGGCTGGAGCAACGCCGACAAGCTGCGGGCGTTGCGCGATCAGCGGGAGCGTCTGGAGGCAAAGCTGGCCCTGCTCGGGCAGCGCCTCGGCGAGATCAGCCAAGCGCGCAATGAACTGCGGGGGCGGCTGGACGCACTGAGCAAGCTGGAAGAGTTCACTCGCTTTGCGGACATCGACTGGATGAGCCTGGCCCGCCAGATTGCTGCACTCACCGAGGAGCGCGCGCGGCTGGAAGCCGCATCCGACACCCTGCAAGAGTTGGGGCGCCAGCTCAAGGCCGCGCAGGTTCGGCTTGGCGAGCTGGAGGTCAAGCGGTCCGACGCGTTGGGCAAGCGGGGCGAGGTCAAGAGCAAACGTGAGACGGCGCAGGCGATGCGCGATCAGGCCGGCAGCGTGTGGAACGATTTGCCGCTGACCGAAGCGCAGATCGAGCGCCTGGATGACTGGCGCTCGCAGGCGCTGGGCGAACATCAGCTGTCGGTCGAGTCTTGCGACAACCGAGAGCAGGACGTGCGCAAGTGGCTGCAGGAGCGCATCGACGCGGAAGACAAGCGCCTGGCTCGTCTGACCGAGCGCATCGTCAATGCCATGCGCGGCTTCAAGGAGGAGTTCAAGGCCGAGACCGTCGAGATGGACGTGAGCCTGGCGGCTTTGCCGGAGTACGAGCGGATGCTCACCGGCTTGAAGGGCGATGACCTGCCTCGATTCGAGGCGCGCTTCAAGGAGCTGCTCAACGTCAACACGATCAACGAGATCGCCAACTTCAACGCCCAGCTTGCCCGTGAGCGGGAGACGATCAAGGAGCGCGTCGACTTCATCAACCAGTCGCTCCAAGCCATCGACTACAACCCCGGCCGGTACATCAAGCTGGTGGCGCTACCCAGCCCGGATGCGGAGATCCGCGACTTCCAGCAGGATCTGCGGGCGTGCACCGAGGGGGCGATGACGGGCTCGGCCGACGAACAGTATTCGGAAGCCAAGTTCTTGCAGGTCAAGGCGATCATCGACCGCTTCCGAGGCCGTGAAGGTCTGTCGGACGCCGACCGGCGCTGGACCGCCAAGGTCACCGACGTGCGCAACTGGTTCCTGTTCTCGGCCAGCGAGCGTTGGCGCGCCGACGGTGCAGAGCACGAGCACTACTCGGACTCGGGCGGCAAGTCGGGCGGCCAGAAGGAGAAGCTCGCCTACACCGTACTGGCTGCGAGCCTGGCTTACCAGTTCGGCCTGGAGTGGGGCGCCGTGCGTTCGCGGTCGTTCCGCTTCGTCGTCATCGACGAGGCGTTCGGGCGCGGGTCTGACGAGTCGGCGCAGTACGGGCTGCGCCTTTTTCAGCAGCTCAACCTCCAGTTGTTGATCGTCACGCCGCTGCAGAAGATCCACATCATCGAGCCCTTCGTGGCGAGCGTGGGCTTCGTGCACAACGAGGGCGGGCGCGACTCGCGGCTGCGTTGCCTGTCGATTGAGGAATACCGGGCGCACAAAGCCGAGGGGACAGCGGCAGGGATGGCGGACGGGACGGCCGAAGCCCCGGGGCGGCCGTAGACGGCGCGGCACCATGAGCTGGACCACGCCCGCCGAATTGCGCGCCCAGGTACAACGCTTGTGGGACCGAGGCGACCTGCTGCGGGCGGCTGTAACGGACGCCGTTTCCTGGCCTCTGCGCCTGAGCTTGAAGACTCCCGGTGCTTCCGACTTGTCCGACCGCTTCGAGGCCGTTCGTGACTGGGTGCGCGCCGTCGCCGATACCCCGCAGGTTCGGATCGAATGGCGGGAGTGGAACCACCGCGTCCAGGGGACGCAGCAGCTCCCTGCGGCCGTCTTGCTCGACACCCTGCAAGACGCCTTGGCCTTCATCGGCAAGGGCCGTCAAGCGCAGCGGTTCGAGGCCGTGTGGCAGCAGACGGCAGCCATGCAGCCGCCATTGCTGGCGTGGCTTGCCCGGCGGCCGATCCAGACGCTCGACCTGGCCGACCGCTGGGAGCGTCTGCTGGACGTGGTCGCATGGCTGCAGGCCCATCCTCGACCGGGCGTGTATTTGCGTCAGGTCGACGTGCCCGGCGTGGACAGCAAGTTCATCGAGGCCCACCGAGGCGTGTTGGCCGAGCTGCTGGATCTGGCTCTGCCACCAGAAGTCGTCGAGACCCATGCGACCGGCGTCGCGCAGTTCACGCGCCGATTCGGCTTCCTGGACAAGCCCGTCCGGATTCGGTTTCGCCTGCTCGACCCGGCCTTGCCCAGCCTGCCGGGCTGCGAAGGCTTGCCCGACATCACCCTGGACTCTGCGAGCTTCGCGGCGCTGGTGCTACCCGTCCAGCGCGTCTTCATCACCGAGAACGAGACCAACTTCCTTGCCTTCCCGCCAGCGGCGGACGCCATCGCCGTCTTCGGCGCGGGCTACGGTTGGGAGGCGCTGGCGCGCGCCTCGTGGCTGCATCGATGCCAGCTGCACTACTGGGGTGACATCGACACTCACGGATTCGCCATCCTCGACCAGCTGCGCGGCTACTTTCCCGGCGCGGCGTCCTTCCTCATGGACCGGGAGACGCTCCTTGCCCACCGCCTGCACTGGGGTGAGGAGCCCGACCCTGCGCGCCACGACTTGTCGCGCCTGACGACCGAGGAGGCGGCTGTTTATGACGACCTCAGATTTGATCGCCACCAGCCCAGGCTGCGGTTGGAGCAGGAACGCGTGGGCTTTGGACGGGTGAAGGAGCGGCTGCGAGGACTGTCTGAGCGTTGAACGCCAGAGAGATCGCGCCGATGCCATTCGGTGCAACTGGATCTGCCGGGCTGCGGTGTGGACGTTCACGACAGACACTGCGTCGTATGAAAGCCTGCTTTGATGTGTCGAGGCAGATTCAAGCGGGCTTGAATTGGAGCAAGCGATCAGGTCCTCATCGCCCAGAACAACACAGCACCAAATACTGACGTCGTATATACTTCGTTCATACCACTCTCTGCGAGGCCAGTCATGTCCAAAGAAGCCGTGTTCACCATGAAGCTGGAGCCCGAGCTACGCGATGCGTTCATGGCCGAGGCCGAGGCCAGCCACCGCCCGGCGTCGCAGGTGGTGCGGGAATTGATGCGCGAGTTCGTTGAGCGTCAGCGGCAGGCACGCGAGTACGACGCGTTCCTGCGCGCCAAGGTCGATTTGGCGCGCGGGCAGATCGCGTCCGGCCAGGTTGCAAGCAGCGCCGACGTCGAGGCCCGCTTTGCTGCCCGTCGCGCCGAGCTGCGGGCTAAGGCAGGCGGCGCCGACGCATGAGGGTCATGTGGACCCTTGCCGCCGAGCAGGACCGCGCCGACATCGTCGACTACATCGCCCAGGACAACCCGCTCGCTGCCATCCGCATGGATGAGCTCTTCGAGGCAGCGGTCGGCCGACTGGCCGAGCACCCCTTGATGGGACGACCCGGACAAGTCCCGGGTACTCGGGAGTTGATCCCGCACGAGAGCTACCGGCTGGTCTACGAGGTGCAGGCCGACACCGTCTGGATCTTGGCCCTGGTACACACCGCACGCCTGGGGCCACCCACACGGTCCTGATCGGGGTGGCAGTCGAGGGTGTTCTACCCGCGAGCCCGCAGTTGCCTGCAGTTGCCCGCGGCATTGCTCGTAAGCTCACCGGGTGCGTTTTGCGCCCGACAACTGCCCGCCACCACTCTTGCAGGGCGTCTGATTCCAAAGGTCAGACGCCCTTTCTCCTGGCGGGCTCGTCGCCTGCCTCGCGGGCGGGACGGATCGGCAGAGCTGACCGGAAGCCGCTCGAATCGACGCCGCCCGCTTTGCGGGGATCCTGCGTTATTCACAGCTTTTGGCGCTTGGTGCAGAGCCAGTGCACCGCTTGTCCACAGCCTTGTCCCGTGACGGCGCGGGCTGCAGGCGCTAGCATCACCAGGTCTTTCGTCAGCGGCTTCGCATGTCTTCCCTGTTTCCTCCGAGTTACGCCGATCTGGGTGCCGACGCCCCCACCGATCGCCAGATCGCGCAGTTGCGCGTGCCGCCGCATTCCCACGAGGCCGAATCCAGCGTGCTGGGCGGCCTGTTGCTGGACAACGGTGCCTGGGACCGCGTCGGCGACGTGCTGATTGACGCCGATTTCTACCGCTACGAGCACCGGCTGGTGTATGCCGCCATCGGCAAGCTGGTG
>MKTG01000113.1:64916-67981 GCA_001897615.1 Burkholderiales bacterium 68-10 | reverse complement strand
GGTGGGCTGGCCCACCTGAACGCGCTGGCCCAGTACGTCCCCAGCGCCAGCAACATCCGCCGCTATGCCGAGATCGTGCGCGAGCGCTCGATCCTGCGCCAACTGGTCAGCGCCAGCGACGAGATCGCCACCAGCGCCTTCAACCCCCAGGGCAAGCCGGTGGCCAAGATCCTGGACGACGCCGAGGGCAAGATCTTCAAGATCGGCGAGCAGAGCTCGCGCATGAAGCAGGGCTTCCAGGGCATGGACAGCCTGGTCGTGCAGCTGCTCGACCGCGTGCAGGAGATGGCCGACAACCCGAACGACGTCACCGGCGTGCCCACCGGCTTCGTCGATCTGGACCGCATGACCGCCGGCCTGCAGGCGGGCGACCTGGTGGTGCTGGCGGCGCGCCCGTCGATGGGCAAGACCGCCTTTGCCATCAACATCGCCGAGCATGTGGCGCTGAACGAGGGCCTGCCGGTGGCGGTGTTTTCGATGGAGATGGGCGCGGCGCAGTTGGCGGTGCGTATCGTCGGCTCCATCGGCCGCATCGACCAGGGCCATCTGCGCACCGGCAAACTAATGGATGAGGAATGGCCACGGCTGACCGAAGCCATCGAACGGCTGCGCAACGTCAGCCTGCACATCGATGAAACGCCCGGCCTGACGCCGGCCGAACTGCGCGCCAACGCGCGCCGCCTGGCGCGCCAGTGCGGCAAGCTGGGCCTGATCGTGGTCGACTACCTGCAGCTGATGAGCGGCAGCAGCAGCGGCGACGAGAACCGCGCCACCGAACTGGGCGAGATCTCGCGCGGCCTGAAGGCCCTGGCCAAGGAGCTGCAGTGCCCGGTGATCGCGCTGTCGCAGCTCAACCGCTCGGTGGAGCAGCGCACCGACAAGCGCCCCATGATGAGCGATTTGCGCGAGTCCGGCGCCATCGAGCAAGACGCCGACATCATCATGTTCATCTACCGCGACGACTACTACAACAAGGACTCGCGCGAGCCCGGCGTGGCCGAGATCATCATCGGCAAGCAGCGCAACGGCCCCACCGGCACGGTCAAGCTGGCCTTCCTCAAGCCGCTCACGCGCTTCGAGAGCCTGGCAATGGGTGGCAGCGACGATTATTGAGCGTCAAATATCCATCTAGCGCCCATCCATCAAGCGCGAACAGCTATTATATTGATAGTGTTTGACGCAACGTCGGCGTAAGCAACCCCATGCGTTGACACCATCAGGCGGCCGCGGAGCAGGCCATGCCAGCGAACGCCGTGGCCGGACCCGCGCCGGCCACGGCGTTGTCCCCCCGCCGGCGTGGCGCAGCGAGGCGAGAGCGGGGGGAAGCCGCGTCAGCGGCGCAGGGGGTTACATCACCTTGGCGATGGACGCGCACACGTAGTCGATGTTCTTCTCGTTCAGCGCCGCCACGCACATGCGGCCGGTGTCGGTGCCGTAGACGCCGAACTCGCTCCTCAGGCGCACCATCTGTTCCTTGCTCAGGCCCGAGTAGCTGAACATGCCGACCTGGGTGGTGATGAAGTCCATGTCCTTTTGCACGCCGGCGGCCTTCAGGCCCTCGACCAGCTTGTGGCGCATGGCCTTGATGCGGGTGCGCATGCTGGCCAGCTCCTGCTCCCACTGGGCGCGCAGCTTGGGGTCATTCAGCACCATCGCCACCACGGCGCCACCGTGCGTGGGCGGGTTGCTGTAGTTGGTACGGATCATGATCTTGAGCTGGCTCAGCACGCGATCGGCTTCATCCTTGCTGGCGCACAGCACGGACAGCGCGCCGACGCGCTCGCCATAAAGGGAAAAGCTCTTGGAAAACGAGGTCGAGACGAAGAACGTCAGGCCGGCGGCGACAAACTTGCCGATCACCGCGCCGTCCTCGGCGATGCCGTTGGCGAAGCCCTGGTAGGCCATGTCCAGGAACGGCGTCAGGCCGCGCGCCTTGACGGCCGCGATCACCTGGTCCCACTGCGCCGGCGTGATGTCGTAGCCCGTGGGGTTGTGGCAGCAGGCGTGCAGCACCACGATGGTGCCGGGCGCGGCGGCCTGCAGGTCGGCCAGCATGCCCTCGAAGTTCAGCGCGCGCGTGGCGCTGTCGTAGTAGCGGTAGGTGCCCACCGCAAAGCCGGCCTGGGTGAACAGGGCGCGGTGGTTTTCCCAGCTGGGGTCGCTGATCAGCACCTGGGCGTTGGGGCTCAGGTGCTTGAGGAAGTCGGCGCCGATCTTCAGCGCGCCGGTGCCGCCCAGGCCCTGCACGGTGGCGATGCGGCCCGACTGGTAGGGTTCGGAATCGGCGCCGAACACCAGCTTCTTGACGCCATCGTCATAGGCGGCGATGCCGTCGATCGGCAGGTAGCCGCGTGGCTTGGGCGTTTCCATCAGCGCCCGCTCGGCCGCCTGCACGCAGTCCAGCAGCGGCAGCTTGCCGTTTTCGTCGAAGTACACGCCCACGCCCAGGTTGACCTTGTTCGGGTTGGGGTCGGCGGCAAATTGTTCGTTCAGCCCCAGGATGGGGTCGCGCGGGGCCAGTTCGACGGAGGAAAACAGCGACATGGAAACAGTCCTTGGGTAGAAGTGCCACCGGGTGGCAAAGACGCGCCGGCTGGGTTAGGCTTGCCGGTTCGCCCGAAATTTTAAGGGCCACAGGGTTTTCGATGAGTGCCAGTATCCAAGCCGTGCAGGCGCCCAGCCAGGAGGGGCGGTTCGTCAGCTTTCCTGACTCGCCGTTCCAGCTGTACCAGCCCTACCCGCCGGCGGGCGACCAGCCCAGCGCCATCGCGCAACTGGTGGAGGGCGTGCAGGACGGCGAGGCGTTCCAGACGTTGCTGGGCGTCACCGGCTCGGGCAAGACCTTCACCATGGCCAACGTGATTGCCCGGCTGGGCCGCCCGGCCATCGTGTTCGCGCCCAACAAGACGCTGGCGGCGCAGCTGTACAGCGAATTCCGCGAGTTCTTCCCCAAGAACGCGGTCGAGTACTTCGTCAGCTACTACGACTACTACCAGCCCGAGGCCTACGTGCCGCAGCGCGACCTGTTCATCGAGAAGGACAGCGCCATCAACGAGCACATCGAG
>MKTG01000113.1:49661-64801 GCA_001897615.1 Burkholderiales bacterium 68-10 | reverse complement strand
TGAAGGTGGGCGGCAAGCAGGGCCAGCGCGAAGCGATCCAGCAGCTGGTGCGCATGCAGTACCAGCGCAACGACATGGACTTCGCCCGCGGCACCTTCCGCGTGCGCGGCGACACCATCGACGTCTTTCCGGCCGAGCACAGCGAGCTGGCGGTGCGCATCGAGCTGTTCGACGACGAGGTGGAGGCCATCAGCCTGTTCGACCCGCTCACTGGCCGCGTGCAGCAGAAGGTGCCGCGCTTCGTGGTCTATCCGTCCAGCCACTACGTCACGCCGCGCGAGAAGACGCTGGCCGCCGTCGAGACCATCAAGCTGGAGCTGGCCGAGCGGCTGAAGTACTTCGTCGGCGAGGGCAAGCTGGTCGAGGCCCAGCGGCTGGAGCAGCGCACGCGGTTTGACCTGGAGATGCTGGCCGAGCTGGGCCACTGCAAGGGCATCGAGAACTACACGCGCCACCTGTCGGGCGCGGCACCGGGTGAGCCGCCGGCCACGCTGACCGACTACCTGCCGCGCGACGCGCTGATGTTCCTGGACGAGAGCCACCAGATGATCGGCCAGCTCAACGCCATGTACAACGGCGACCGTTCGCGCAAGACCACGCTGGTGGAATACGGCTTTCGTCTGCCCAGCGCGCTGGACAACCGCCCGCTGAAATTCGCCGAATTCGAGCGGCGCATGCGCCAGGCGATCTTCGTCAGCGCTACGCCCGCCGACTACGAGAAGCAGCACGCCGGCCAGGTGGTCGAGCAGGTGGTGCGCCCCACGGGCCTGGTTGATCCCGAGGTCGAGGTGCGCCCGGCCACGCACCAGGTGGACGACGTGCTGCAGGAAATCCGCGAGCGGGCGCAGAAGAATGAGCGCGTGCTGATCACGACGCTCACCAAGCGCATGGCCGAGCAGCTGACCGAGTACCTGGCCGACAACGGCGTCAAGGTGCGCTACCTGCACAGCGACGTGGACACGGTGGAGCGGGTGGAGATCATCCGCGACCTGCGCCTGGGCGCGTTCGACGTGCTGGTGGGCATCAACCTGCTGCGCGAGGGCCTGGACATCCCCGAGGTGTCGCTGGTCGCCATCCTGGACGCCGACAAGGAAGGCTTTCTGCGCGCCGAGCGCAGCCTGATCCAGACCATTGGCCGCGCCGCGCGCAACGTCAACGGCAAGGCCATCCTGTACGCCGACCGCATCACCGACTCGATGCAGCGCGCCATGGGCGAGACCGAGCGCCGGCGCGCCAGGCAGCAGGCGTTCAACGCCGAGCACGGCATCACCCCGCGCGGCATCGTCAAGCAGGTGCGTGACCTGATCGACGGCGTGTACAGCGAGCGCAGCGGGCAGGGGGCCGAGCGCTCCGCGGTGCTGGCGGGCCGGCCGGCGGTGGAAGAAATCGCCCTGTCTGAAAAGGACCTGGCGCGCGAGATCAAACGGCTGGAAAAGCAGATGCTGGAACACGCCCGCAACCTGGAATTCGAGCAGGCCGCGCGCGTGCGCGACCAGTTGCACACGCTCAAGCAGGGGGCCTTCGGCGCACCGGGAACGGACCGGCTGAGCCCTTGATGCGTGTGCGGCGCCCAGCCGAGCGCCCGCGCCCAAGGAACCTCTGCACAACCTCCTGCGCCGGAAGCTGTGCAGAGGTTTCTTAAATCCACACGCGGCATCGGGATATGGTGTATACTTGATTAAATCACTCGGAATTGATTGCCCCCAGGCAGGCATCCCAGCCAGCCGCCGGGCCCCGAGCACCAGACACCCATCCACCGCGAAGGAGCCCGCGATGCGCCTCACCACCAAAGGACGGTTCGCCGTCACCGCCATGATCGACTTGGCGCTGCGTCAGGACACCGGTCCGGTCACGCTGGCGGCCATCAGCCAGCGCCAGCGGATCTCGCTGTCGTACCTTGAGCAGCTGTTCGGCAAGCTGCGCCGCCACGAACTGGTCGAATCGACGCGCGGGCCCGGCGGCGGTTATTCGCTGGGGCGCAAGGCCGGCGACATCACCGTGGCCGACATCATCGTCTCGGTCGACGAGCCGCTGGACGCCACCCACTGCGGCGGCAAGCAGAACTGCCAGGGCGGCGATGGCCCGTGCATGACGCACGACCTGTGGACCGCGCTGAATGACCGCATGCTGGACTTCCTGCAGTCGGTCACCCTGCAGAAGCTGGTGGACGAGCAGCACGCCAAGGGCATCGAGATCGAAGGCAAGCCGGCCACCAAGCGTGCCATCTCCAGTGCGCCGGTGGTCAAGCCGATTCGCGTCAACGCCCCCAACTCGGTGTTCGCGCTGGGCGGATTGACTAACAAATAGATAGCTGCCGGCGCACGCCAGGCAAGCGCTGCAGGGCGTTTTGATCTGAATCTTGAATTTGTTCACGCTACCGACGACGATGAGTCAGACCCCGCATTTCCCGATCTACATGGACTATGGCGCCACCACGCCGGTCGATCCGCGCGTGGTCGACGCCATGATCCCCTGGCTGCGCGAGCACTTCGGCAACCCCGCCAGCCGCAGCCACGCCTGGGGCTGGGAAGCCGAGGAAGCGGTCGAGACCGCGCGCGGCCATGTGGCCGCGCTGATCGGCGCCGACCCGCGCGAGATCGTCTGGACCAGCGGCGCCACCGAATCCGACAACCTGGCCATCAAGGGCGCGGCGCACTTCTACAAGGGCAAGGGCCGGCACCTCGTCACCGTCCGGACCGAGCACAAGGCCGTGCTGGACGTGATGCGCGAGCTGGAGCGTCAGGGCTTCGAAGTCACCTACCTCGACGTGCAGCCCGACGGCCTGCTGGACCTGGAGGCGTTTGGCGCCGCCCTGCGTCCCGACACCATCCTGGCCAGCGTGATGCTGGTGAACAACGAGATCGGCGTCATCCAGGACGTGCAGGCCATCGGTCGCCTGTGCCGCGAAAAGGGCGTGATCTTCCACGTCGACGCCGCCCAGGCCACCGGCAAGGTGGCGATCGACGTCGGCGCGCTGCCGGTCGACCTGATGAGCCTGGCCAGCCACAAAACCTACGGCCCCAAGGGCATTGGCGCGCTCTACGTCCGCCGCAAGCCGCGCGTGCGGCTGGAGGCGCAGATGCACGGCGGCGGCCACGAGCGCGGCATGCGCTCGGGCACCCTGCCGACGCACCAGATCGTCGGCATGGGCGAGGCGTTTCGCATCGCGCGGCAGGAGCTCGCGCGCGACCTCGAGAAGGCGCATGCGCTGCACCAGCGGCTGGTGACCGGCCTGCGGGACATCGAGGAGGCCTACCTCAACGGCCACCCGACGCAGCGCGTGCCGCACAACATCAACATGAGCTTCAACTACGTCGAGGGCGAGTCGCTCATGATGGGCATCAAGGGCCTGGCGGTCTCCAGCGGCTCGGCCTGCACCTCGGCCAGCCTGGAGCCCAGCTACGTGCTGCGCGCCCTGGGGCGCAGCGACGAGCTGGCGCATTCCTCGCTGCGCATCACCATTGGCCGCTTCACCACCGAGGAAGACATCGACTACGCCGTGCGCACCATCCGCGAGAACGTGGCGCGGCTGCGCGAGCTGTCGCCGCTGTGGGAGATGCACCAGGAAGGCATCGACCTGAACACCATCCAGTGGGCGACGCATTGAGCGGGCACGCCAGGGCGCGGCCGGGCCGTGCCCCGGGGCCGGGTTTTTCGAGATTGAAACCGCGCTGGCGCTTTTCGGGCAAGCGCCAGCAGCTATCGAATCAGGAGTAATCACATGGCATATTCTGACAAGGTCATCGACCACTACGAGCACCCGCGCAACGTTGGCAGCTTCGACAAGGGCGACGACAGCGTGGGCACCGGCATGGTGGGCGCACCGGCCTGCGGCGACGTGATGCGGCTGCAGATCAAGGTCAATCCGGGCACCGGGGTGATCGAGGACGCCCGCTTCAAGACCTACGGCTGCGGCTCCGCCATCGCCTCCAGCTCGCTGGTGACCGAATGGGTCAAGGGCAAGACGCTGACGCAGGCCACCGAGCTGAAGAACAGCCAGATCGCCGACGAGCTGGCGCTGCCGCCGGTGAAGATCCACTGCTCCATCCTGGCCGAGGACGCCATCAAGGCGGCGGTCGAGGACTACCGCAAGAAGCACAGCGTGGCGGCTTGAGAGGCCAGGAGCAGGCGCGTGGCGCCGTGTCGCCCAGCGCCAGCCTCATCCCGTCGTCCTCATCCTCATCCTTACCCCACGTGGAGACTGAAGGTTCATCATGGCCGTCACCCTGACCGAAGCCGCCGCCCGGCATGTCAGCAAATACCTCGCCAAGCGCGGCAAGGGCGTGGGCGTGCGCCTGGGCGTCAAGACCACCGGCTGCTCGGGCCTGGCCTACCAGCTCGAATACGTCGACGACGTCGCGCCCGAGGACGCCCTGTTCGAGCAGCACGGCGTCAAGCTGATGGTCGACCCCAAGAGCCTGGCCTACATCGACGGCACCGAGCTGGACTACGTGCGCGAGGGGTTGAACGAGGGCTTTCGCTTCAACAACCCGAAAGAGCGCGACCGCTGCGGCTGCGGGGAGTCCTTCCGCATCTGAGAGGCTGAAAGCCTTTTGCCCATGCCCGCCTCGCACGCCAAAACACCACTGCTCGTCGTTGCAAATGCTCGCCACGGCTCGACCCATGGCAGCGCTTTGCGCCTAGACCAGTGGCGTTTTGCTGCGCCTTTCCGGCATGAGCAAAAAACTCTCAGCCTCAGGGCGCCGGGGTGGCGCGCGCTGCGTGCCGGCCCCGCCGTTGCCGCCCGATGATCCAGCTGCAGTCCACCGATTTCGAGCTGTTCGACGTGCCGCCGCGCTTCGCGCAGGACGGCGCGGTGCTGGACGCGCGCTGGAAGGCGCTGCAGCGCGAGGTGCACCCGGACCGCTTTGCCGCGCAGGGCGCCGCCGCCCAGCGCGTGGCGGCGCAGTGGTCGGCGCGCATCAACGAGGCCCATCGCCGGCTGAAAGACCCGCTGCGCCGCGCCGCCTACCTGTGCGAGCTGCGCGGCGCACCCATCGAGGCCGAGCGCAACACCGCCATGCCGCCGGCGTTCCTGATGCAGCAGATGGCGCTGCGCGAGCAGCTCGACGCCGCGCGCGATGCCGCCGAACTGGATGCCATCGAGGCGCTGGCCGCGCGCATGCAGCGCGAGCTGCTGCAAGAAATAGAGCAGCAGCTGGATGCCGACCGCGCCTGGGCCGCCGCCGCCCAGTCGGTGCGGGCGCTGATGTTCCTCGACAAGCTGGCCGCCGACATCGAGCGCCGGCGTGACACACTCGCCTGATTTCCGCCGCCCGACCGGGCGCCTTCCGACACCCGCTGCATGGCGCTGCTTCAAATCTCCGAACCCGGCCAGTCCCCCGACCCGCATCAGCGGCGCCTCGCCGTCGGCATCGACCTGGGCACCACCCATTCGCTGGTGGCCGCCGTGCGCCATGGCGTGGCCGAGTGCCTGCCCGACGCCCAGGGCCGGGTGCTGCTGCCCTCGGCGGTGCGCTACGCGGCCGACGGCCAGCGCCAGCTCGGCCACGCCGCGCTGGCCGGGGCGCCGGCCGATGCCGAGCACACCATCACCTCGTTCAAGCGCCTGATGGGACGCGGCCTGGCCGACATCGCCGGCCACCAGCGCCTGCCCTATCGCCTGCTGGACCGCCCCGGCATGGTGGCCGTGGCCACGCCGCGGGGCGAGACCTCGCCGGTGGCGCTCAGCGCCGACATCCTCGCCACGCTGCGCCAGCGCGCCGAAGACAGCCTGGGCGACGAGCTGTACGGCGCCGTCATCACCGTGCCCGCCTACTTCGACGACGCGCAGCGCCAGGCCACCAAGGACGCGGCGCGGCTGGCCGGCCTCCATGTGCTGCGGCTGATCAACGAGCCCACGGCCGCGGCCATTGCCTACGGCCTGGACCGGGCGGCCGAGGGCGTGTATGCCGTGTTCGATCTGGGCGGCGGCACCTTCGACGTGTCCATCCTGCGCCTGACGCAAGGCGTGTTCGAGGTCGTCGCCACCGGTGGCGACACGGCCCTGGGTGGCGACGACTACGACCAGGCGCTGATCGACTGGGTGCTGGCGCGCCGCGGCGCGCAGGCCCGGGGCGCGGCCGACAAGGCCGCCCTGGCGCGCGCCGCGCGCGCCGCCAAGGAGGCCCTGAGCGCTACCGATTCGATAGCTTTTCGCGCAGGACTGTCGGGCGGCGAGGTCGTTCTTGACCTGAGCGCCAGCGACTTCGTCCAGGCCACCGACGGGCTCACGCGCCGCTGCATCGACACCGTGCGCCGGGTGCTGCGCGACGCACGGCTGTCGCCGCCGCAGGTTCAGGGCGTGGTGCTGGTCGGCGGCTCGACCCGCATGCCCGTGATCCGCAACGCGGTGGCCGACTTCTTCGGGCGCGCGCCGCTGACCGACCTGGACCCGGACCAGGTGGTGGCGCTGGGCGCCGCCATTCAGGCCCAGCAGCTGGCCGGCAACCGCCCGCCGGGCGATCTGCTGCTGCTGGACGTGATTCCGCTGTCGCTGGGCCTGGAGACCATGGGCGGGCTGGTCGAGCGCATCGTGCCGCGCAACCAGAGCATCCCCACCGCCATGGCGCAGGACTTCACCACCTACCAGGACGGCCAGACCGCGCTGGCGCTGCACGTGGTGCAGGGCGAGCGCGACCTGGTGCAGGACTGCCGCAGCCTGGCGCGCTTCGAGCTGCGCGGCATCCCGCCGATGGCGGCGGGCGCGGCGCGCATCCGCGTCACCTTCACCGTCGACGCCGACGGCCTGCTGTCGGTCAGCGCCCGCGAGCAGACCAGCGGCGTGCAGGCGCGGATCGACGTCAAGCCCAGCCACGGCCTGTCGGACGCGCGGATCGCCCAGATGCTGCAAGACAGCTTCGGCACCGCCGAAGCGGACATGCGGGCGCGCGCCCTGGTCGAGGCACGGGTCGAGGCCGAGCGCATGCGGCTGGCCACGCAAGGCGCGCTCGACGCCGACGGCGCGCTGCTGAGCGCGCCCGAGCGCGCCGCCATCGACGCGCTGATGCTGTCGCTGCGCGGCATCGCCGCGAACAGCACGGACGCCGCCGCCATCGAGGCCGCCACCCAGGCCCTGGCCGAGGGCACCGAGGCCTTCGCCGCCCTGCGCATGAACGCCGGCATCCGCAAGGCGCTGGCCGGCAAGAACGTCCAATCCCTCTAGACCATGCCCACCATCCAGGTTCTTCCCCACCCCGATTACTGCCCCGGCGGCGCCGTCATCACGGCCCAGGTCGGCGACTCGATCTGTGAGTCGCTGCTGGAGCACGGTATCGAGATCGAACACGCCTGCGAGATGGCGCGCGCCTGCACCACCTGCCACGTCATCGTGCGCCAGGGTTACGATTCGCTCGATGAGCCCGAGGAAGAAGAGGAAGACCTGCTGGACCGCGCCTGGGGCCTGGAGCCACAGTCGCGCCTGTCGTGCCAGGCCATCGTCGGCCGCGCCGACCTGACGGTGGAAATTCCCCGCTACTCGATCAACCACGCCAGGGAAAAGCGCTGACCCGCGCCGCACCCGCCCCCGCTGCCCGCCCGATGACCCGCCAGATTGTTCTTGACACCGAAACCACCGGCCTGTCGGCCGAAAACGGCGACCGCATCATCGAGATCGGCTGCGTCGAGCTGCTCAGCCGCAAGCTGACGGGCAACAACCTGCACTTCTACCTCAACCCCGAGCGCGACAGCCACGAGGACGCGCTCAAGGTGCACGGCATCAGCAACGAATTCCTGCGCGACAAGCCCAAGTTCGCCGACGTGGCCGACGAGATCCTGCGCTACGTCGAGGGCGCCGAGCTCATCATCCACAACGCCGCGTTCGACCTGGGTTTTCTCGACAAGGAGCTGGAGCGCCTGGGCCGCCCGCCGCTGCGCCACTTCGTCGCCGAGGTCACCGACACCCTGGGCATGGCCAAGCAGCTGTACCCGGGCAAGCGCAACAGCCTGGACGCGCTGTGCGAGCGCCTGGGCGTGGACAACTCGGGCCGCACGCTGCACGGCGCGCTGCTGGACGCCGAGCTGCTGGCCGATGTCTACATCAGCCTCACGCGCGGCCAGGAGGCGCTGCTGATCGACCTGGGCGAGGTGGGCGCCGCCGACGGCGCGGCGCAGCGCATCGACCTCAGCGCCTTCGAGCTGCCGGTGCTGACGGCCAACGCGCAGGAGCTGGCCGGTCACGACGACGTGCTGGCGCAGATCGACAAGGCCAGCGGCGGCAAGACCGTGTGGCGGCGGGTCGAAATCGGGCTATAATGCGCGCTTCGCCAAAAGCGCGATACGGGTGATTAGCTCAGCGGTAGAGCACTGCCTTCACACGGCAGGGGTCGCAGGTTCAAACCCTGCATCACCCACCAGTTTTTCAACGCTCCGCAGTCCACGGCTTCGGAGCGTTTTGTTTTCGGGCGCCACTGTGGGCGCCGCAGCCTGACAAGGAGCCTGTCCATGCTGCTCGACGCCGACGACAGCCAGCTGGTGCTGATCGACTACCAGACCCGCCTGATGCCCGCCATCCACGACGCCGCGGCCGTGCTGGCCAACGCGCGCCGGCTGGCGCAGATGGCGCGCTGGATGGGCGTGCCCGTGTGGGCCACCGAACAGAACCCGGACAAGCTGGGCGGCACCGACGCGGCACTGGCGCCGCTGTGCGACCGCATCGTGCCCAAGATGGCCTTCAGCGGCGCCGACGAGCTGCTGCCCCTGCTGGCGCCGCCGGCCGCCGCGCCGCGCGGCAATGCGCGCAGCCTGCCGCGCCACCTGCAGAAGCCGGCCGCGCCGCAGCCCGAGCGCGGCACCGTCGTCATCGCCGGTTGCGAAACCCATGTCTGCCTCTTGCAGACCGCGCTGCTGCTGCTGGAGGCCGAATGGGACGTCTGGGTGGTGCAGGACGCGTGCGGCTCGCGCACCGAGCGCAACCGCGACGCCGCCTACGACCGCCTGGCCGGCGCCGGCTGCGAGCTGGTGACCACCGAGATGGTCGGCTTCGAGTGGCTGCGCGACTGCCAGCACCCGCGGTTCAAGCCCTGGCAGGGCCTGATCAAGTGATCGGGCAAGGCCGGATTGCGCGCCGGCCCGGTTTGAAGTAAGTTGAGTGCCCAGCGCTTGACTGGCGGGCGCCGTCAGCTATCATTTAAATAGTAAGCACCATGTCCTCCTCATCCAAGCAACTGCGTCTTTCGCGCCGCTCCAGCGAGCTGGCGCAGGCCGTGCCCCAGGTCGTGGCCCGGCGTGTCGGCCGCATGATGCAGGCCGGCCCCCTGCCCAGCGTCGAGGACCAGCAGGAGTTCTACCGCATGGGCATCGAGAAAATGGAGGCCTTTGGCGAGGCCTGGTGGGCCATGGTGCTGCAAGGCTCGCAGGTGCAGCAGCAGTTCGCGCTGTGGTGGATGCAGACCTGGTGGAAGGTCGCCCTGGGCGGCTGGACCAACCCGCCGACGCTGAGCAGCCTGTCCAACGGCGCGGGTCGCAACCTGATGAACGGCTGGCTGGACGTCACCCTGTGCGGCGTGGCGCCGATGCACCGGCGCGCCGTGGCCAATGCACGGCGCCTGAACGGCGCGGGCCGGTGACGCGCGTCCGTCAGCCTGCAGCAAGTCCGCTTTCACCATAATCGCCGATCGCCGAGACGCCTCGGTGACGGGTTGGCGGCGGCATGGCGCGCTGGGCGCGCGGCAAGGGTCGCCAGCGCTTTTGCGACAAGGGCCGAGGAGACCAGCGCCATGACCAGCTATGCCGACTTTCATCGCCGTTCCATCGAGGACCGCGATGCCTTCTGGGCCGAGCAGGCCCGCCTGATCGACTGGCAGACGCCGCCGCAGACCGTCTGCGACTACAGCAACCCGCCGTTTGCCCGCTGGTTCGTCGGTGGCACCACCAACCTGTGCCACAACGCCGTCGACCGCCACCTGAAGCAGCGCGCCGACCAGCCGGCGCTGATCTGGGTCTCGACCGAGACCGACCAGGAGCGCGTCTACAGCTTCCGCGAACTGCACGCCGAGGTGCAGCGCATGGCCGCCTGCCTGCGCGAGCTGGGCGTGAAAAAGGGCGACCGCGTGCTGATCTACATGCCCATGATCGCCGAGGCCGCCTTTGCCATGCTGGCCTGCACGCGCATTGGCGCGCTGCATTCGGTGGTGTTCGGCGGCTTCGCCTCGGGCTCGCTGGCCAGCCGCATCGAGGACGCCGAACCCACCGTCATCGTCAGTGCCGACGCCGGCTCGCGCGGCGGCAAGGCCGTGGCCTACAAGCCGCTGCTGGACGAGGCCATCCAGCTGTCGCGCCACAAACCGGCGTCGGTGCTGCTGGTCGACCGCGGCCTGGTGCCGATGCACCTGGTGGCTGGGCGCGACCACCTGTGGGCCCAGCTGCGCGAGCGGCACATGGACGCCCAGGTGCCCTGCGAGTGGGTCGAATCCACCCACCCCAGCTACACGCTCTACACCAGCGGCACCACCGGCAAACCCAAGGGCGTGCAGCGCGACACTGGTGGCTACGCCGTGGCGCTGGCCGCGTCGATGAAGCACATCTTCTGCGGCAAGCCCGGCGAAACCTATTTCTCCACCAGCGACATCGGCTGGGTGGTGGGCCACAGCTACATCATCTATGGCCCGCTGATCCACGGCATGGCCACCCTGATGTACGAGGGCCTGCCCACGCGGCCCGATGGCGGCATTTGGTGGCAGCTGGTCGAGAAGTACAAGGTCACGGTGATGTTCAGCGCGCCCACCGCCATCCGGGTGCTCAAGAAGCAGGACCCGGCCCACCTCACGCGCCACGACCTGTCCAGCCTGCGCACGCTGTTCCTGGCCGGCGAGCCGCTGGATGAGCCCACGGCGCAGTGGATCAGCGATGCGCTCAAGGACAAGCCGATCATCGACAACTACTGGCAGACCGAGACCGGCTGGCCCATCCTCACCCTCTGCAACGGCGTCGAGCAGGCGCCCAGCAAGTTCGGCTCGCCCGGCAAGGCGGTGTACGGCTACAACATCAAGCTGCTGGACGACCAGACCGGCGAAGAGTTGACCGGCGCCAACCAGAAGGGCGTGATCGCCATCGACGGACCGCTGCCCCCCGGCTGCATGCAGACCGTCTGGCGCGACGACGCGCGCTTTGTCAGCACCTACTGGTCCAGCGTGCCCAACCGCATGGTGTATTCCACCTTCGACTGGGGCATCCGCGACGCGGACGGCTACTTCTTCATCCTGGGCCGCACCGACGACGTCATCAACGTCGCCGGCCACCGCCTGGGCACGCGCGAGATCGAGGAGGCCATCGCCAGCCATCCGAACGTCGCCGAAGTGGCCGTGGTCGGCGTGGCCGACCAGCTCAAGGGCCAGGTGGCCATGGCTTTCGCGGTGCTCAAGGACGCCAGCATCCTGGGCGACGAGCCCGCGCTGCTCAAGCTGGAAGGCGAGGTGATGAAGCTCGTCGACGGCAACCTGGGCGCCGTGGCGCGGCCGGCGCGCGTGCGCTTCGTCCACGTACTGCCCAAGACCCGCTCCGGCAAGGTGTTGCGCCGTGCCGTGCAGGCGGTGTGCGAGGGGCGCGATCCGGGCGATCTGACCACCATGGAAGACCCCGCCGCGCTGCAGCAAATCCGCGATCTGGTGACGCCTGTGTGAGTCGTGGCGCGGCGCGCCCCGGCGCCCGGCGTCACGCGCGCGTCAGCGTTCGATGGCACAATTCGCGCCTTGCGAAGTCCCCGGCCCTTCCCAGCCTGTCGCGTCCGCCAACCGGTTCAGCCGTGACGCGGAAGGTTTCTCAACCAACTCCAGCTCCCTGAAGGGGAGCGAAAGGTCAGCGAAGCAATGAGCGAGACGAAATCCGTCTATCAAACGTACCAGGGCAATACCTACCTCTTCGGCGGCAATGCGCCGTATGTCGAGGAGATGTACGAAAACTACCTGGCCAACCCGGGCAGCGTGCCCGATTCATGGCGAGAGTATTTCGATGCCCTGCAGCATGTGCCGGCGGCGGACGGCAGCGAGGACCGGGACGTGCCGCACCTGCCCGTCATCAACGCCTTTGCCGAGCGTGCCAAGGCCGGCGGCACCCGTGTGGTGGTGGCCAGCTCCGATGCTGAAATGGGCCGCAAGCGCACGGCCGTGCAGCAGCTCATCGCCGCCTATCGCAACGTCGGTGCCCGCTGGGCCGACCTCGACCCCCTGAAGCGCGCCGAGCGCCCCCAGATCCCCGAGCTCGAGCCCTCGTTCTACGGCTTCAGCGATGCCGATCAGGAAACGGTGTTCGACACCAGCAACACCTTCTTCGGCAAGGACAAGATGCCGCTGCGCGAGTTGCTCAATGCGCTGCGCGAAACCTATAGCGGCACCGTGGGCGCCGAATACATGTACGCCACCGACCAGGTGCAAAAGCGCTGGTGGCAGCAGAAGCTGGAAAGCACCCGCACCAAGCCACAGTTCGACGCTGCGAAGAAAAAGCGCATCCTCGACCGCCTCACGGCCGCCGAAGGCCTGGAGCGCTACCTGCACACCAAGTACGTCGGCCAGAAGCGCTTCTCGCTCGAAGGCGGCGAGAGCTTCATCGCCGCCATGGACGAGCTGATCCAGTCCGCCGGCGCCAAGGGCGTGCAGGAAGTGGTGATCGGCATGGCCCACCGCGGCCGCCTGAACGTGCTGGTCAACACCCTGGGCAAGATGCCCAAGGACCTGTTCGCCGAGTTCGACCACACCGCGCCCGAGGACCTGCCCGCGGGCGACGTGAAGTACCACCAGGGCTTCTCCTCCGACGTGTCCACCCCCGGCGGCCCGGTGCACCTGAGCCTGGCGTTCAACCCCTCGCACCTGGAGATCGTCAACCCCGTGGTCGAGGGCTCGGTGCGCTCGCGCATGGACCGCCGCGCCGACCCCAAGGGCAAGCAGGTGCTGCCCGTGCTGGTGCACGGCGACGCCGCCTTCGCGGGCCAGGGCGTGAACCAGGAGACGCTGGCGCTGTCCGAGACCCGCGGCTACACCACGGGTGGCACGGTGCACATCATCATCAACAACCAGATCGGCTTCACCACGTCCGACCCGCGCGACCTGCGCTCCACGCTGTACTGCACCGACATCGTGAAGATGATCGAGTCGCCCGTGCTGCACGTGAACGGCGACGACCCCGAGTCCGTGTGCCTGGCCATGCAGCTGGCGCTGGAGTTCCGCATGGAGTTCTCCAGGGACGTGGTGGTGGACATCATCTGCTACCGCAAGCTGGGCCACAACGAGCAGGACACCCCCATGCTCACCCAGCCGCTGATGTACAAGAAGATCGCCCAGCACCCCGGCACGCGCAAGCTCTACGCCGACAAGCTGGCCGCGCAGGGCCTGGGCGAGACGCTGGGCGACGACATGGTCAAGGCCTACCGCGCCGCCATGGACGAAGGCAAGCACACCATCGACCCGGTGCTGACCAACTTCAAGAGCAAGTACGCCGTGGACTGGAGCCCGTTCCTGGGCAAGACCTGGACGGACGCCGCCGACACCGCCATCCCGCTGACCGAGTGGAAGCGCCTGGCCGAGCGCATCACCACCATCCCCGAGAGCGTCACGCCGCACATGCTGGTGAAGAAGGTCTACGACGACCGCGCCGCCATGGGCCGCGGCGAGATCAACGTGGACTGGGGCATGGGCGAGCACATGGCCTTCGCCTCGCTCGTGGCCAGCGGCTACCCCGTGCGCCTGTCGGGCGAGGACAGCGGCCGCGGCACCTTCACGCACCGCCATGCCGTGATCCACGACCAGAAGCGCGAGAAGTGGGACGAGGGCACCTATATCCCGCTGCAGAACGTGGCCGAGAACCAGGCGCCGTTCGTCGTCATCGACTCCATCCTGTCCGAAGAGGCGGTGCTGGCCTATGAATACGGCTACGCTTCCAACGACCCCAACACCCTGGTGATCTGGGAAGCGCAGTTTGGCGATTTCGCCAACGGCGCGCAGGTGGTGATCGACCAGTTCATCGCCTCGGGCGAGGTCAAGTGGGGCCGCATCAACGGCATCACCCTGATGCTGCCGCATGGCTACGAGGGCCAGGGCCCCGAGCACAGCTCGGCGCGCCTTGAGCGCTTCATGCAGCTGGCGGCCGACACCAACATGCAGATCGTGCAGCCCACCACGGCCAGCCAGATCTTCCACGTGCTGCGCCGCCAGATGGTGCGCAACCTGAGGAAGCCCCTGGTCATCATGACGCCCAAGAGCCTGCTGCGCAACAAGGACGCGACCTCGCCGCTGTCCGAGTTCACCAAGGGCGGTTTCCAGACCGTGCTGGGCGAGCAGGATGCCGCGATTGCCAAGAACGCGGCCAAGGTCAAGCGCGTCATCGCCTGCTCGGGCAAGGTGTACTACGACCTGGTGAAGAAGCGCACCGAGGCCGAGCGCAGCGACGTGGCCATCATCCGCGTTGAACAGCTCTACCCGTTCCCGCACAAGGTCTTCGCCGCCGAGCTCAAGAAGTACCCCAACGCGACCGACATCGTGTGGTGCCAGGACGAGCCGCAGAACCAGGGTGCCTGGTTCTTCATCCAGCACAACATCCACGAGAACATGCATGAGGGCCAGAAGCTCGGCTACGCCGGCCGCGCTGCCTCGGCATCGCCGGCGGTGGGCTATGCCCACCTGCATCAGGAGCAGCAGAAGGCCTTGATCGATGCCGCCTTTGGCCGCCTCAAGGGCTTCGTGCTGCAAAAGTAAGGATGGTGGCCGCCAGGGCCTGGGCCACGGGATGGCAGCATCGCTCCCGCGGCACACCCGGCGCCAGACGCAAACGCATTCAAGAACACTGGAAGAATTCGAAATGGCTATCGTCGAAGTCAAAGTTCCCCAACTGTCCGAGTCCGTGGCCGAGGCCACGCTGCTGCAATGGAAGAAGCAGCCCGGCGAGGCCGTCAAGGCCGATGAAATCCTGATCGAGGTCGAGACCGACAAGGTGGTGCTGGAAGTGCCCGCGCCGGCCAGCGGCGTGCTGACCGAGATCGTCCAGGCCGACGGCGCCACCGTGTTGGCCGACCAGCTGCTGGCGCGCATCGACACCGCCGCCGTGGCCGGCGCCGCGGCGCCCGCGCCGGCAGCCGCCCCCGCGGCCGCCGCCCCCGCAGTGGCCGCTTCCGTGGCCGACAAATCGGGCGTGGCCATGCCGGCCGCCGCCAAGCT
>MKTG01000113.1:49127-49640 GCA_001897615.1 Burkholderiales bacterium 68-10 | reverse complement strand
GATGTCCTGGGTGCTATTCAATCAGGAGCTTCTGGCGCAGGTGGGGCAAGCGCTGGAGCCCAGAAAGCCGCTCAAATTCCGACCGGCGTGCCCGCCAGTTCGTTGCCGCAAGTGGCCGCGCCGGTGGCGCCCCCCAGCCTGGGCGACCGGCCCGAGCAGCGCGTGCCCATGACGCGCCTGCGCGCCCGCGTGGCCGAGCGCCTGCTGCAATCGCAGGCCAGCAACGCCATCCTCACCACGTTCAACGAAGTGAACATGCAGCCGGTGATGGACATGCGCAAGCGCTTCCAGGACAAGTTCGAGAAGGAGCACGGCGTCAAGATCGGCTTCATGAGCTTCTTCGTCAAGGCGGCGGTGCACGCGCTCAAGAAGTACCCGGTGCTCAACGCCAGCGTGGACGGCAACGACATCGTCTACCACGGCTACTTCGACGTCGGCATCGCCGTCGGCAGCCCGCGCGGCCTGGTGGTGCCGATCCTGCGCAACGCCGACCAGATGAGCTTTGCCGACATC
>MKTG01000113.1:39946-49034 GCA_001897615.1 Burkholderiales bacterium 68-10 | reverse complement strand
GCCGCAGTCGGCCATCCTGGGCGTGCACGCCACCAAGGACCGCGCCGTGGTCGAAAACGGCCAGGTCGTGGTGCGCCCCATGAACTACCTGGCCATGTCGTATGACCACCGCATCATCGACGGCCGCGAAGCCGTGCTGGGCCTGGTGGCCATGAAGGAGGCGCTGGAGGATCCGGCGCGCCTGCTGTTCGACATCTGACCGGATGAAAGCACGGCCCCTTCGCGGGCCGTGTCCTTGTGGCGGGCTGCGCCCGGAACGAAAGCATTCTCATGACAAGCAAACAATTCGACGTCATCGTCATCGGCGCCGGCCCGGGTGGCTACATCGCCGCCATTCGCGCGGCCCAGTTGGGCTTCAACGTGGCCTGCATCGACGAGTGGAAGAACGGCAAGGGCGGCCCGGCGCCCGGCGGCACCTGCACCAACGTCGGCTGCATCCCGTCCAAGGCGCTGCTGCAAAGCTCCGAGCACTTCGAGCACGCCAGCAAGCACTTCGGCGAGCACGGCATCTCCGCCAGCGGCCTGAAAATGGATGTGGGCCAGATGGTCGTCCGCAAGGACACCATCGTGAAGCAGACCAACGACGGCATCCTGTACCTGTTCAAGAAGAACAAGGTCAGCTTCTTTCACGGCCGCGGGTCCTTCGTCAAGGCGGTCGATGGCGGCTATGAAATCGCCGTCACCGGCGCGGCCAACGAGACCCTGGTCGGCAAGCAGGTCATCGTCGCCACCGGCTCCAGCGCGCGCGCGCTGCCCGGCGTGCCCTTTGACGAGGACAAGGTGCTGAGCAACGACGGCGCGCTGGCCATCCAGGCCGTGCCGAAAAAGCTGGGCCTGATCGGCTCGGGCGTGATCGGCCTGGAGATGGGCAGCGTGTGGCGCCGCGTCGGCGCCGAGGTCACCGTGCTCGAAGCCCTGCCCACCTTCCTGGGCGCGGTGGACGAGCAGATCGCCAAGGAAGCCAAGAAGGCCTTCGACAAGCAGGGCCTGAAGGTCGAGCTGGGCGTCAAGGTGGGCGAGGTCAAGGTCGGCAAGAAGGGCGTCAGCGTGTCCTGGACCGACGCCAGGGGCGCGGCGCAGACGCTGGAGGTCGACAAGCTGATCGTCTCCATCGGCCGCGTGCCCAACACCGCGGGCCTGAACGCCGAGGCCGTGGGCCTGAAGCTGGGCGAGCGCGGCGACGTCATCGTCGACGGCGACTGCCGCACCAACCTGCCCGGCGTGTGGGCGGTGGGCGACGTGGTGCGTGGCCCGATGCTGGCGCACAAGGCCGAGGAAGAGGGCGTGGCGGTGGCCGAGCGCATCGCCGGCCAGCACGGGCACGTCGACTTCAACCTGATCCCCTGGGTGATCTACACCAGCCCCGAAATCGCCTGGGTGGGCCGCACCGAGCAGCAGCTGAAAGAGCAGGGCGTCAAGTACAAGGCCGGCACCTTCCCCTTCATGGCCAACGGCCGCGCGCGGGCGCTGGGCGACACCACCGGCTTGGTCAAGTTCCTGGCCGACGCTGCCACCGACGAGATTCTGGGCGTGCACATCGTGGGCCCCCTGGCCAGCGAGCTGGTGGCCGAGGCCTGCGTGGCCATGGCCTTCCGCGCCAGCAGCGAGGACATCGCGCGCATCTGCCACGCTCACCCCAGCCTGGGCGAGAGCATGAAGGAAGCCGCGCTGGCGGTCGACAAGCGCACCCTGAATTTCTGATGAAATCGGCCGCTCGCGCTGGCGTAGCATGCGCAAACAGCTATCATTTGTGTAGCTATCGGTGGCTGATCGAATGAGCAGCGTGCGCCAGGCTTACGAGGCCGAGCTGAAGGCGCGCGGCTTTCAGAGCGACCCGGCGCAGCTGCGCGCGGTCGAAGCGCTGCAGCGCTGCGCCGACGACTGGGCGGCCTACAAGGCCAGGCGTTCCAGTCGCCTGAAAAAGCTGTTCAACCGCCCCGACATTCCCCGTGGCGTCTACATGTACGGCGGCGTGGGGCGCGGCAAGAGCTTCCTGATGGACTGCTTCTTCAACGCCGTGCCGATCCGGCGCAAGACGCGCCTGCACTTTCACGAGTTCATGCGCGAAGTGCACCGCGAACTCGCGGGCCTGCAGGGCACGGTGAACCCGCTGGACGAGCTGGGTCGGCGCATGGCGCTGCGCTTCAAGCTGATTTGTTTCGACGAATTCCACGTCGCCGACATCACCGACGCCATGATCCTGCACCGGCTGCTGGCGGCGCTGTTCGACAACGGCGTGGGCTTTGTCACCACCAGCAATTTCAAGCCCGACGACCTGTACCCCGGCGGCCTGCACCGTGACCGCATCCTGCCGGCGATCGAGCTGCTCAACCAGCGCATGGAGGTGGTCAACGTCGACAACGGCACCGATTACCGTCACCGCACGCTGCAGCAGGTGCGGCTCTACCACACACCGCTGGGGGCGGCGGCCGACAGCGCCATGCAGGCCACGTTCGACCAGTTGGCCAGCCGGGCGGACGAAGACCCGGTGCTGCATATCGAGGCGCGCGAAATCAAGGCCCGCCGGCGGGCCGGCGGCGTGGTGTGGTTCGACTTCCGCACGCTGTGCGGTGGCCCGCGCTCGCAGAACGACTACCTGGAGATCGCCAGCCAGTTCCACACCGTGCTGCTGTCCGACGTGCCACACATGCCGGTGCGCATGGCCTCCGAGGCGCGGCGCTTCACCTGGCTGGTCGACGTGCTGTACGACCGCCGCGTGAAGTTCATCCTGTCGGCCGAGGTGCCACCCGAACAGCTCTACACCGAAGGCCCGCTGGCGCACGAGTTTCCGCGCACCGTCAGCCGCCTGAACGAGATGCAGTCGGCCGAATACCTGGCGCTGGAGCACCGCACCGTGGACACCCACCTGACATGAACCGCCTGCCCGCCAGTCTGCTGCTGTGTGCCCTGCTGAGCGCTTGCGCGTCCGGCTCGCTGCACGACGACTCCGCCGCCGCGCGCGCCGCCGACGCGGCCCAGGCGCAGGCCCTGATCGCCACAGCACCGCCCGAGGGCCAGCCGCTGGCGCCCTGGCTGGACGCCCAGCGCGCCCGCATCGCCGCCGCGCGGGGCGAGGCCACGCAGCGCTACGAAGCCACCGAAAAGGCCTGCTGGCAGCGCTTTGCCGTCAACGATTGCCTGCGCCAGGCGCGCACCGAGCGCCGCGCCGTGCTCGATCGCCTGCGGCAGCAGGAGCTGGCCGTCAACGATCTCGATCGCCGGCGCCGCGCCGACGAGCGCCTGCGCCAGCTCGAGCGCAAGCCGTCCGGCAGCGACGGCTGACCGCGCGCTGCCGCCGGGCGGTGCGTCAGCGCAGCGGCGAGAAGGCCGAGCCCACCACCGGCTGATCGGTCTGCAGCGGCTCCATCTTGACGATGGCCAGGGCCAGGTTGTCGCCCCCGCCCATGGCGCGCGTGCGCGCCTTGTCGACCAGGAACTCGCTGGCTTCGCGCGGCGGCAGCGAGTGCAGCACCGAGCCCAGCTCCTCCGGGGTGAAGTAATGCCACAGACCGTCGGTGCAGGCCAGCAGCGAATCGCCGATCTGCAAGCGCGGGATGTAGTGCGACTCGAGCTTGGGCGCCTCCTCGGTGCCCAGGCAGCCCAGCAGCACGTTGGACTTGGGGTGCACGGCCGCCTCGTCCTCGGTCAGCTCGCCCTGGTCGACCAGCGCCTGCACCAAGGACTGGTCCTTGGTGCGCCGCACCATCCGGGCGCCGCGAAAGTGGTACAGACGCGAGTCGCCGGTGTGTACCCAGTGGCATTCGCCGCCCACGTTGATGATGAAGGCCGCCATGGTGCTGTGCGGCTCCTGCTCGGCGGCGATGGCGGTGAGCTTGATGATCAGGTGCGCCTCCTCGCCGATCTGGCGCAGCACGGCGGTGGCGTCCTCGCTGTCGGGGGCGTAGCGCTCGTAGAGCTGGCGCGCCGTCAGCATCACCTGGTCGGCGGCCTTGCGCCCGCCGGTGCGCCCGCCCATGCCGTCGGCCACCACGCCCATGACGCAGCCGGTCACGCGCGGATGCGCGAACAGGGCCACCTGGTCCTGCTGGTAGTCCCGGTCACCCTTGTGCAAGCCGGTGGCGGCGCTGAGTCGATAGCCTTTTTCCATGAGGGACCCTTGCAGTGTCGGCCGGCGCGCGGCACGCCGTATTATTGGTGTTCGCCGCTCGGATCGCTGCCCATGGCGGGCGCCGCCGCCGGCCTCCTTGCGCGTTTTCATGCAATCTTACACATGACGGCCAACCTGCATTCCCCGGATCGGCGGCTGATCGAGCTGCGCATGGAGCACGCCGACCTCGACGCCACGATCGACCAGCTGGCCAGCCAGGCGCCACTGGACGAGCTGATGCTGCAACGGCTCAAGAAGCGCCGCCTGGCGCTGCGCGACGCCATGGCGCGGCTGCAAGCGCGGCTGTCGCCCGATGAGCCGGCCTGAGCCCGCGGCGCCGCCCGGCGCCGGCCCCGCGCGCGACGCGGCGGTGGGCGGTGCGCTGGCCCAGGCGGTCGCGGCCGCGTTCGACGATCAAGGCCCGCTGACGCAGGCGGCCGAGGGTTTTCGCCTGCGCGACGGCCAGACCCGGCTGGCGCTGGCGCTGGCGCGGGTGATCGAGCAGGGCGGCGTGCTGGTGGCCGAGGCCGCCACCGGCGTCGGCAAGACCTTTGCCTACCTGGTGCCGGCGCTGCTGTCAGGCGAGCGGGTGCTGCTGTCCACCGCCACCAAGACGCTGCAGGACCAGCTGTTCGGCCGTGATCTGCCGCGGCTGGCGCGCGCGCTGGGCCTGCCGCTGAGCATGGCGCTGCTCAAGGGGCGCGCCAGCTACCTGTGCCTGCACCGCCTTGAAATGGCCAATCAGACCGGGGTTTCGTCGGCTCCTGGCGTGCGCCAACAGCTATCAAAAATAGAGCGATGGGCGAAAACCACACGCAGCGGCGACCTGGCCGAGCTGCCCGGCCTGGACGAGCGCTCGCCGGTCATCCCGCTGGTCACCAGCACGCGCGAGAACTGCCTGGGCGCCGACTGCCCTCAGTTTCGCGCCTGCCACGTGCAGCTGGCGCGGCGCCAGGCCATGGCGGCCGACGTGGTGGTGATCAATCACCACCTGTTCTTTGCCGACCTGGCGATCCGCGAATCGGGCATGGCCGAGCTGCTGCCCAGCGTGCGCGTGGTCGTGTTCGACGAGGCGCACCAGCTCAACGAGACCGGCATCCAGTTCCTGGGCCAGCAACTGGCCAGCGGGCAATTGCTGGACTTCGCTCGCGATCTGCTGGCTGCCGGCCTGCGGCAGGCGCGCGGCCTGTGCGACTGGCAGGCGCTGGCCGGCAGCGTCGAAGCGGCGACGCGCCAACTGCGTCTGGCGGTCGGCGTGCAGCGCGGCGCCAGCCGCCTGCGCTGGCTGGAGGCCGTGCCCGAAGGGGTGGATGGCGCCGACTGGCTGCCGGCGCTGCAGCGGCTGCGCCAGGCCCTGGCGGACGCGGCCGCCGCGCTGGCCACCGTCAGCGAGCTGGCGCCCGACTTCACGCGCCTGCACCAGCGCGCCAGCCTGCTGGCCGGCCGCGCCGAGCGCTTCGGCGCGCCGGTCGAACCCGGCCTGGTGCGCTGGGTCGACGTCGGCATCTCGCTGCTGCGGCTGATCGAGTCGCCGCTGGACATCGCCGACACCGTGCGCACCCGCCTGCTGGCCGAGCCCGACGCCGACGGCCGCGCGCGCGCCTGGGCCTTCGTCTCGGCCACGCTGGGCGACGACGAGCGCCTGTCCTGGTTCACCGAGCCCTGCGGCCTGCGGGACGCCGAGGTGCTGCGCGTCGGCAGCCCGTTCGACTACGCGCGCCAGGCCGCGCTGTACGTGCCAGCGCACATCGCCCGCCCGGCCGATGCGGCGCACAGCGCCGACGTGGCGCGCCTGGCCGGCGACGCGGCGGCGCGCCTGGGGGGGCGCACCATGGTGCTGACCACCACGCTGCGCGCGCTGCGCCACATCGGCGAGGCGTTAGGCGAGCGTTTTGGTCCCGGCACGGGCATCGAGGTGCTGGTGCAGGGCAGCCTGCCCAAGCGCGTGCTGATGGAGCGCTTTCGCGCCGGCGACGCCGACGGCCGGCCGGGCTGCGTGCTGGTGGCCTCGGCCTCGTTCTGGGAAGGCGTGGACATGCCGGGCGAGGCGCTGCAGCTGGTGGTGATCGACAAGCTGCCGTTCCCGCCGCCCGGCGACCCGCTGGTGGAGGCGCGCTGCCGCCGCTTGGAAGCGCAGGGGCGCAGCGCCTTTGCCGGCTATTCGGTACCCGAGGCGGCGGTGGCGCTCAAGCAGGGGGCGGGGCGACTGATCCGGCGCGAGAGCGACCGCGGCGTGCTGGTGATCTGCGACACGCGCCTGGCGCAGATGGGCTACGGCCGCCGCCTGCTGGCGGCGCTGCCGCCGATGCGGCGGCTCGTCACAGCCGCGGAATTCGACGCCGCGCTGGACCAGCTGCTCACCGACAGTGCTTCAAAAACAGAAGCTGCCAGCACTTGACAGGCAAGCGCTACCGGCCGATCAGAGCAGGAATATTGGGGGCTGGGCGGCGGCGCCGGCTCACCACAGCTGCCACCAGGGCTTGTCGGCGCCGCGCAGGCCATGCGTCAGGTAGGCGCTGTTGGGGTAGTTCTTGTCCAGCACGCGCCGCGCGTCGTCGCGCAGCTCGGTCATGCCCAGCCGGTCGTAGGACTGGGTAAGCAGGTACAGCGCTTCTTCCAGCGATGGCGCGTCGCGGTAATCGGCCAGCGCCTGCTGCGCCCGGTTGATGGCCGCCACGTAGGCGCCGCGCGTGAAGTAGTAGCGCGCCACGTGCACTTCGTACTGCGCCAGCGCATTGACCGTGAAGCGCATGCGCGCGCGGGCGTCGGGCGCATAGCGTGAATCGGGAAAGCGCGTCACCAGCTCGTTGAACGACTCGTAGGCTTCCTTGGCCGCCTTCTGGTCGCGCTCGGACAGGTCCTGCCGCGACAGGAAGGAGAACATGCCCAGCTCGTCGTTGAAGTTGATCACGCCCTTGAGGAACAGCGCGTAATCGATGGCCGGGCTGGCCGGGTGCAGGCGCATGAAGCGGTCCAGCGTGGCGATCGCCTCGGCCTTCTGACCGTCCTTGAACAGGGCGTAGGCCTTGTCCAGCTGCGCCTGCTGCGCCAGCGTGGTGCCGGCGGCGCGGCCTTCCAGGGTTTCGTAGAGCGGGATCGCCTTGTCGTAGGCGCCGGAGTTGAGCTCGTCCTTGGCTTCCGCATGGATGCGATTGGGGCTCCAGCCGGCGGTCTTGTCGACCGGCTTGGACGAACAGGCCGTCAGCAGCGCCGCGAGCGCGACCACGACGGCGGCAGCGGCCGATAATCGAGCACCTTGCATCAGTGGCAACCTTCTTGAATCAAGCAGCGGCAATTATATCGGCCACCCCCCCGTCGCCGGTGTCACCGGACGGGGACTGGGACGTCGACGGCGAGCCGCACGACGACGCTGGCGCCGAGGCCGAGCTGCGGCAGCTGGTGCTGCCGGCCGAGCTGCACGGCCAGCGGCTGGACCGCGCGCTGGCCGCCCTGGTGCCCGAGTTCTCGCGCAACTACCTGCGCCAGCTGATCGAGGCGGGCGCCGCCCGCATCCAGGGCGCGCCAGCCGCCAAGCCGGCGCGGAAGGTGCGCGCCGGCGACCGCCTGGCCATCGAGCTGCGTCCCACCCCCATGAGCCAGGCCTTCGTGCCGCAGCCGATGGCGCTGGCCGTGGTGTACGAAGACGAGCACCTGGCCGTCATCGACAAGCCGGCCGGCCTGGTGGTGCACCCGGCGCCCGGCAACTGGAGCGGCACCCTGCTCAACGGCCTGCTGGCGCGCGACGCGGCCGCCGCCAATCTGCCGCGCGCCGGCATCGTGCACCGGCTGGACAAGGACACCAGCGGCCTGCTGGTGGTGGCGCGCACGCGCGCCGCCATGGACGCGCTGGTGGCACTGATCGCCGCGCGCCAGGTGCGGCGCGAATACCTGGCGCTGGCGCACCGGCCGTGGACCGGCGCGCCAGCGCGCGAGATCGACGCCCCCATCGGCCGCGACCCGCGCCAGCGCCTGCGCATGGCGGTGGTCGACGCGGCGCGCCACCCCGGCAAGCCGGCGCAGACCCGCTGCGAGTTGCTGCGGAACGCGGCGCAGGGCTGCCTGCTGCGCTGCCTGCTGCGCACCGGCCGCACGCACCAGATCCGCGTGCACCTGGCGCACCTGGGTCATCCCCTGGTCGCCGATGCCCTGTACGGCGGCGCGCCGGCCGCGGGGTTGACGCGCCAGGCGCTGCATGCGCGCCGGCTGGCCTTCACGCACCCGATTACCGGCCAGGCGGTGGATGTGCTGGCGCCGCTGCCAGCCGATCTGGCGGCCGCGCTGGCCGCCTGGGGTCTTACAATGCCCCCTGACGACATGGACCTGGCGGCCGACGCCGCGCGTTGAGTCCATGAGAGGCCGCAGCCCGCGGCCATTGGCCACCTCGCCCGTGCGGCCGGCCCGCTTGTCCGGGTTTCCTCGCACCGGCCTCCAGACTGACACGGAACGCCCCCGCTGTGAATGCCACGGACGCCAAGCGCATCCTCGAAACCGCCCTGATCTGCGCGCAGCAACCCATGCCGCTGCGCGAGCTGCGCGTGCTGTTCAACGACGAGCTGGGCGCCGACACCTTGAAGAACCTGCTGCTGGAGCTGCGCGACGACTGGGCCCAGCGCGGCGTCGAGCTGGTGCAGGTGGCCAGCGGCTGGCGCTTTCAAAGCCGGCCCGAATTGCGCGAGTACCTCGACCGCCTGCACCCCGAAAAGCCGCCCAGGTACACCCGTGCCACGCTGGAAACCCTGGCCATCATCGCCTACCGGCAGCCGGTCACGCGCGGCGACATCGAGGACATTCGCGGCGTCACCGTCAACTCCCAGCTCATCAAGCAGCTCGAAGACCGCGGCTGGGTCGAGGTCATCGGTCACCGCGAAACCGTCGGACGCCCCGGCCTGTACGCCACCACGCGCCAGTTTCTCGACGACCTGGGGCTGGAGTCGCTGGACCAGCTGCCGGTGCTGGAGTCGCCTTCCGAGCAGATGACCA
>MKTG01000113.1:19047-39865 GCA_001897615.1 Burkholderiales bacterium 68-10 | reverse complement strand
ACGCCCCCGTGACGACCGGCGAATCCGCCGCAGCCGAGGAATCCGCCGTGCCACCCGAGCCCGCCGGCAGCGCCGCCGCGCCCACCCCACCCGACATGCCCGAGGACGAGGCACCCCATGCACCCTGACGAGCCGATCCCCCCGCCGGACGCCGCCGACGCTTCCGCCACGCCGACGCCCGCCCGGCGTTCCAGAAAAAAACCAGTCACAGCGCCCGACCAGAGCGCGCCATCAGCTATCGAAACAGAAGCAACTTCGTTGCCTCCGGCGGCGGAGCAGCAGGTCGAACCGTCTCCGCTGCCGCCCGCCGAGGGCGAGGCGGTGGCCATCGACGACGTGCTGTCCGGGCGCTTCGACGCCGAAGCCGATGGCGCCGACGCCGACACCTCGCCCAAGCGCGTGCTGCTGCCGCAACCCGAGCAGCCCAAGCTGCACAAGGTGCTGGCCCAAGCCGGGCTGGGCTCGCGCCTGGAGATGGAGCAGCTGATCCTGCAGGGGCGAATCTCGGTCAACAACCAGCCGGCGCACATCGGCCAGCGCATCCAGTTCGGCGATTCGGTCAAGATCAACGGCAAGCCCATCAAGCTGCGCATCGCGCCGCCGCCGGCGCGCGTGCTGGCCTACCACAAGCCGGTGGGCGAGGTGGTGACGCACGACGATCCACAGAACCGTCCCACGGTGTTCCGCAAGCTGCCGCGACTGCCGCAGGGCAAATGGCAGTCGGTGGGCCGGCTGGACCTGAACACCGAAGGCCTGCTGCTGTTCACCAATTCGGGTGAACTGGCCAACCGCCTGATGCACCCGCGCTTCGGGCTGGAACGCGAATACGCCGTCCGCGTGCTGGGCGCGCTGAGCGAGGACGAGAAACAGCAGCTGCTGGACGGCGTGCCGTTGGACGACGGCATGGCGCAGTTCAGCTCGGTCAAGGCCGAAGGGCAGGGCGAGGGCGCCAACCAGTGGTACCGCGTCACCATCTCCGAGGGCCGCAACCGCGAGGTGCGGCGCATGATCGAATCGGTCGGCCACGCCGTCAGCCGGCTGATCCGCATCCGCTACGGCGCCATGATGCTGCCGCGCGGCCTGCGGCGCGGCATGTGGATGGAGCTGGGCGAGCGCGACATCCGCGCGCTGGGCGAAGCCTCCGGCACGCCCGAACGCGCGATCCGCGGCGCGCCCGCGCCGCGCACGCAGCCGCAGGATCAGCCGCGCCGCGCCCGCAGCGACCGCGGCAAGGGCCGCGGCCCGCGCCCCAACATGGCCGGCGGCGCGCGCCCGCAGGGCGATGCGCCACCACGCCCCTTCGCCGGCGCTCCGCGTCGCCGTGGCGGCGCCGGCGGGCAGGACGGCGGCGGTGGGCAGCAGCCGGACCCGATGAAAACTTCGTTCGGCTACATCGGCGCCGACAGCTTCCAGCGCCAGCGCGCCCGTCGCCAGGGTGCGGGTGGCGCTGCGGGCGGGCAGGGCGGCGCAGGCAAGCGGCGTGGCCCCGGCGGCGGCGGTCGGCGCGGCTGACACACCAATCCACGCTGGCGCGCGCGACCAGGGCGCGAAGGTTAAAATCAAGAGCTTTGCCCGCTGAGGCAGCAGTCGTTTTAAATAAATCTCAGGATCAACACTCATGGCTATCGAACGCACCCTGTCCATCATCAAGCCCGACGCCGTCGCCAAGAACGTTATCGGCCAGATCTACGCCCGTTTCGAGGCCGCCGGCCTGAAAGTCGTTGCCGCCCGCATGCAGCACCTGTCGCGCCGCGAGGCCGAGCAGTTCTACGCCGTGCACAAGGAGCGCCCCTTCTTCAAGGACCTGGTGGACTTCATGATCTCCGGCCCGGTGATGATCCAGGCGCTGGAGGGCGAGGGCGCCATCGCCAAGAACCGCGACCTGATGGGCGCCACCGACCCGAAGAAGGCCGACAAGGGCACCATCCGCGCCGACTTCGCCGACTCGATCGACGCCAACGCCGTGCACGGCTCCGACGCCCCCGAGACGGCCGCCGTCGAAGTGGCGTTCTTCTTCCCCGGACTGGCGATCTACAGCCGCTGAGCCGGCGCAAGGCGGCCCGCGCAGCGCATGACCACGCCCGTCAACCTGCTCGACTTCGATCTCGAAGGCCTGGCCGCCTGGTGCGACACGCTGGGCGAAAAGCGTTTTCGCGCCACCCAGCTGTTTCGCTGGATCCATCAGCGCGGCGTGGCCGACTTCGGCCAGATGAGCGATCTGGCCAAGTCGCTGCAGGGCAAGCTGCGGGGCCGAGCCCTGGTGGCGGCACCAGCCGTCATCATCCAGCACGAGTCGAAGGACGGCACCATCAAGTGGCTGTTCGACGTCGGCGGCGGCAATGCGGTCGAGGCGGTCTACATCCCCGAGGACGATCGCGGCACGCTGTGCGTGTCGTCGCAGGCCGGCTGCGCCGTGGCCTGCCGCTTCTGCTCCACCGGCCATCAGGGTTTTTCGCGCAATCTGAGCACGGCCGAGATCGTCGGCCAGCTGTGGTTTGCCGAGCATTTCCTGCGTCGCCACCTGAAGACCGACCAGCGCGTCATCTCCAACGTGGTGATGATGGGCATGGGCGAGCCGCTGCAGAACTACGACCGCCTGCTGCCCGCGCTGCGCACCATGCTGGATGACCACGGCTACGGCCTGTCGCGCCGCCGCGTGACGGTGTCCACCTCGGGCGTGGTGCCCATGATCGAGCGGTTGGCGCGCGACTGCCCGGTGGCGCTGGCGGTGTCGCTGCACGCGCCCACCGACGCGCTGCGCGAGCACCTGGTGCCGCTCAACCGAAAGTACCCGATCGATGAGCTGCTGCGCACCTGCACCGCCTACCTGGCGCACGCGCCGCGCGACTTCATCACCTTCGAATACTGCATGCTCGACGGCGTCAACGACTCCGCCGAGCACGCCCAGGCCCTGATCGAACTGATGCGCCGGCACGGCGCCGACGGCCTGCGCGCCAAGTTCAACCTGATTCCCTTCAATCCGTTTCCGCAATCGGGGCTGACGCGCTCGCCGATGGCGCGCGTGCAGGTCTTTGGCAAGTTGCTGAACGATGCCGGCATCGTCACCACGATCCGCAAGACGCGCGGCGACGACATCGACGCCGCCTGCGGCCAGCTGGCCGGCGACGTGCGGGACCGCACCCGGGTGGGTACGCGCATCGCGCGCCAGCGCACGGTGGTGCTGCACCAGGTGGCGGCTGCGGACACGGCCAAGGCGCCGAGAAAGGTGGTTTCATGATCCTCCATCCTTCCTCCCTGGTCGCGACCTCGCGCCGGCGTCTGCTGGCCATCGGTGGTGTCGGCCTGGCGGCCTGGGCACTGGCCGGTTGCACCACCCAGCCCGGGCTGGGCGACAGCCCGCAGGAGTTGCAGACGGCCTCCGACGAGACCGATGCCCGCCGGCGCGCCCGCACCCGGTTGGCGCTGGCCACCGGCTACTACGAGAACGGCCAGCACACCGTGGCGCTGGACGAGCAGAAGAAGTCCCTGCAGATCGACCCGGGCTTCGGCGAGGCCTACAACCTGGGCGGCTTGATCTACATGGCGCTGGGCGACATGGCACTGGCGCAGTCGCACTTCCAGCGCGCCATCGCGCTCAACCCGCGCGATGGCGACGCGCTGCACAACCTCGGCTGGCTGCAATGCCAGCAGGGCCAGCTGGCCGCGGCCAACCAGTCGTTCGAGCGCGCGCTGGCCGTGCCGACTTATCCGGGCCGCGCCCGCACGCTGATGGCGCAGGGCGTGTGCGAGGCGCGCGCCGGCAACCTGGCGCGGGCCGAGGCGGCGCTGATGCGCTCCTACGAGCTGGACGCCGGCAACCCGGTGACCGCCTTCAACCTGTCGCAGCTGCTGTACCAGCGCGGTGACTACACCCGCGCGCAGTTCTACATCCGCCGCCTGAACAACAGCGAGCTGGCCAATGCCGAGTCACTGTGGCTGGGTATCCGGGTGGAGCGCCGCCTGAACAATCGCCAGGCCATGGAACAGCTGGCCGCTCAGCTGCGCCGGCGCTTCCCGCAGTCGCGCGAGCTGCTGGCCCACGAACGCGGAGCGTTTGATGACTGATCCCCTGACCGCGCCCGCCAGCCTGCACGAGACCCCGGTCACCGACGCCGGGCCGCGCTCGGCCGGGCAGATGCTGCGCGCGCTGCGCGAATCGGCTGGCGTCGACCCGGCGCTGCTGGCCAGCGCCATGAAGGTGTCGCCGCAGAAACTGGAGGCGCTGGAAAACGACCGCCTCGACCAGCTGCCGGACGTGACCTTCGCGCGTGCGCTGGCCTCGGCCATCTGCCGCGCCTTCGGCACCGATCCGGCGCCGGTGCTGGAGCGCATGCCGGTGTCGGCGCCGGGGTGGCGCCAGCCCGCGCCGCCCATCAATGAACCGTTTCGCCGCAGCAGCGACCGGCCGGTGGCCGTGCTGACCGGCAGCCTGTCCCGACCGCTGGTGATCGGCGTCGTCGCCCTGCTGCTGGGGGCCGTGGCGCTGTGGTTGTTGCCGACGTTGCCGATCCAGCTGGGCGCGCCCGCGCCCGCCAGCGAAGAGTCCGCGCCCGGCGCCGTGGTGCGCGAGAGCGTGTCGCCCGCCGCGCAGGCCAATGTGGAGCAGGCCGCGCCGGTCGAGCTGTCCGCCAGCGCGGCCGTGGCCGAACAGGCTCCGGCGGCGGCGCCCGCCGCGTCCGCCCCGGCGATGGCGGCCGGCACCGACCTGCTGCACTTCAACGCCAACGCCGAAACCTGGGTCACGGTGCGCGACGCCACCGGCAAGGGCTTGATCAACCGCGCGCTGCATGCGGGCGACAGCGTGGGCGTGAGCGGCGAACCGCCGCTGTCGGTCACCATCGGCCGCAAGGACGCGGTGGAGGTGCGCGTGCGCGGCGAGCCGTTCGACCACCGTTCCATCAGCAAGACCCCGGTGTCGCGCTTCGAGGTCCGATGAGCATGGACGACCGAGTTCTCACGCCGATCGAGGTGGCGCAACCCGCGCCGCGTCGCACCCGCCAGGCGCGCGTGGCCTGGGGCCAGCGCGTGGTCACCGTGGGCGGCGACGCGCCGGTGCGCGTGCAGTCGATGACCAACACCGACACGGTGGACGCCATCGGCACCGCCATCCAGGTGAAGGAACTCGCGCTGGCCGGCAGCGAGCTGGTGCGCATCACCGTCAACACGCCCGAGGCGGCGGCGCAGGTGCCCTACATCCGCGAGCAGCTCGACCGCATGGGCATCGACGTGCCGCTGATCGGCGACTTCCACTACAACGGCCACCGCCTGCTGACCGACTTCCCGGATTGCGCGCAGGCGCTGTCCAAGTACCGCATCAATCCCGGCAACGTCGGCAAGGGTGCCAAGCGCGACACCCAGTTCGGCCAGATGATCGAGGCCGCGCTGAAGTGGGACAAGCCGGTGCGCATCGGCGTCAACTGGGGCAGCCTGGACCAGGACCTGCTGGCCGGCCTGATGGACGAAAACAGCCGCCGTGCCCAGCCCTGGGACGCGCGCCAGGTGATGTACGAGGCGCTGATCAGCTCGGCCCTGGGATCGGCCAGCCAGGCGGTGGAGCTCGGCATGGACCCGGCGCAGGTCATCCTGTCGTGCAAGGTCAGCGGGGTGCAGGACCTGATCGCGGTCTATCGCGAGCTGGCACGGCGCGGCGACTACCCGCTGCACCTGGGCCTGACCGAGGCCGGCATGGGCACCAAGGGCACGGTGGCTTCCAGCGTGGCGCTGGCCATCCTGTTGCAGGAGGGCATCGGCGACACCATCCGCGTCAGCCTGACGCCGCAGCCGGGCGAGGCGCGCACGCAGGAAGTGGTGGTGGCCAGCGAAATCCTGCAGGCCCTGGGGCTGCGCGCCTTCGTGCCCAGCGTCACCGCCTGCCCGGGCTGCGGGCGCACCACCAGCACCGTGTTCCAGGAACTGGCCAAGCAGATCGACGACCACCTGCGCGCCCAGATGCCGGTGTGGCGCAGCCAGTACCCCGGCGTCGAGAAGCTGAAGGTGGCGGTCATGGGCTGCATCGTCAACGGGCCGGGCGAGAGCAAGCACGCCGACATCGGCATCAGCCTGCCAGGCACCGGCGAGGCGCCGGCGGCGCCGGTGTACATCGACGGCCAGAAGGCCATGACGCTGCGCGGCGAGCATATCGCGGCCGAGTTCCACCAGATCGTCGAGCGTTACATCGAGCAGCGTTTCGGGCGTCGGGACGCCTGATACTTCAAGTCAAAAGAGTTGCTGGCGCCCGTTGACATTGCGCAAGCAGCTACCAAAAATATAGCAATCGATCAATGTCCGGCAGCAAGCAAATCACCGCCATCAAAGGCATGAACGACATCCTGCCGCCCGAGTCGGCGCGCTGGGAGTGGCTGGAGGACGTGGTGCGCCGCGTGATGGCGCAGCACGCCTACCGCAACGTGCGCACCCCGATCATGGAGCTGACGCAGCTGTACACGCGCGGCCTGGGCGAGGTGACCGACATCGTCGAGAAGGAGATGTACGCCTTCGAGGACCGCGCCGACCAGCACGGCCGCGCCGACCACCTGGCGCTGCGCCCCGAAGGCACGGCCGGCCTGGTGCGCGCCGTGGCCGAGCACAACCTGCTGTACGACGGTGGCAAGCGCCTGTTCTACCTGGGCCCGATGTTCCGCCGCGAGCGGCCGCAGCGCGGGCGCTACCGGCAGTTCCACCAGATCGGGGCCGAGGCGCTGGGCTTTGGCGGGCCCGAGGTCGACGCCGAACTGATCCTGCTGGCCGTGGCCCTGTGGCGCGAGCTGGGCATCACCCGCTGGCGGCTGGAACTCAACAGCCTGGGCCAGCCCGACGAGCGGCGCGAGCACCGCGCCGCGCTGGTGGCGTATTTCGAGGCGCACCACGAGCAGCTGGACGAGGACGCGCGCCGGCGCCTGCACAGCAATCCGCTGCGCATCCTGGACACCAAGAACCCGGCCATGCAGGCGCTGGTCGAGGGCGCGCCGAAGATGCTCGACTACCTGGGCGAGGCCTCACGCCGGCACTTTGCCGCGGTGCAGGCCATCCTGGCGGCGGCGGGGGTCGAATGGCGCCTCAACCCGCGGCTGGTGCGCGGGCTGGACTACTACAACCTGACGGTGTTCGAGTTCGTCACCGACAGCCTGGGCGCCCAAGGCACGATCTGCGGCGGCGGGCGCTACGACTACCTGATCGAGCAGATCGGCGGCAAGCCCGCGCCGGCCGTGGGCTGGGCGCTGGGCGTCGAGCGCGTGCTGGAGCTGCTCAAGGAAGAGGGCGTGCACACGCTGGAGCCCGCGCCCGACGCCTATGCCGTCATCCCCGACGCCGCCGCGCTGCCGCAGGCCATGCGCTGCCTGCAGCAGCTGCGCGCGCTGGGTGTGACGGTGCAGATGCATGCCGGCACGGGCGAGGGCATGGGCAGCATGAAGAGCCAGTTCAAGCGCGCCGACGCCTCGGGCGCGCGCCACGCGCTGATCTTCGGCGCCGACGAACTGGCCGCCGGCGAAGTGACCGTCAAGGCGCTGCGCGACGGTGGCGGGGCGCAGCTGCGCCAGCCGCTGTCCGCGCCCGACGCCTGGGCCGACATCCTAAAATCGACCGCTTAAACCTAGAACCCACACGCATGGCCACGCATCTCGACCTCGAAGAGCAGGAACAGCTCGACGCCCTCAAGCATTTCTGGAGCCGCTGGGGCAATCTCATCACCTGGGTGCTGATCGCCGTGCTCGGCGCCTATGCCGCCTGGAACGGCTGGCAGTACTGGGAGCGCCGCCAGGCGGGCCTGGCCGCAGCCCTGTACGACGAGGTGGACCGCGCGGCGCAGGCGGGCGATGCCGCGCGCGTCGAGCGCGCGCTGGCCGACATCAAGGACAAGTACGGCAGCACCACCTACGCCGCCCACGCCGGCCTGCGCGGCGCCAAGTACCTGAACGAACAGGGCAAGCTCGCCGAGGCCAAGGCCGCCCTGGCCTGGGTCGCCGACAAGGCGCCCAACGACGGCTTGCGCGCCGTGGCGCGCCTGCGCCTGGCGTCGGTCCAGCTGGGTGAAAAGGCCTACGACGAGGCGCTGAAGACGCTGAACGCGAGCTTTCCGCCGCAGTTCGTCGCGCTGGCGGCCGACCGCCGCGGCGACGTGTTGTTGCAGCAGGGCAAGCGTGAGCTGGCGGCAGCCGAATTCGGCAAGGCCTACCAGGGCATGTCGGCCGATACCGCGGGCGACTACCGGCGCCTGGTGGGGATCAAGCTCAACGCGCTGGGCATCGACCCCGACGCTGCCGGCGCGAAGGTGGGGGCCACGTCATGATGGCGCGGCGTGCGGTGCACCGACCGGTCGCCTGGGGCGTCGGCCTGCTGGCGGCGGCCCTGCTGGCCGGCTGCGCGGGTGGCTCCGCCCGGCCGCAGCCGGCCGAACTGCCGCCCCACATCGGGTTGATCGGCGTGCGTCAGGCCTGGACTGCCCGGTTGCCGGCCATCGACTTCCCGTTGCAGGTCGGCGTGCAGGGCCAGCAGGTGATGGTGGCGGGCTCGGACGGCACGGTCGTCACGCTGGACGCCGCCAGCGGCCGTGAACTGGGCCGTGCCAGCGCCGGCGCCCCGCTGACGGCGGGCGTGGGCGGCGATGGCCGCGTCAGCGCCGTCGTCACGCGCGACAACCGCGTGATCGCCCTGGAGGGCGGTCGCGAACTGTGGCGCCAGAAGCTCACCACGCAAAGCTACACCGCGCCGCTGGTGGCTGGCGGGCGGGTGTTCGTGCTTGGCGCCGACCGCTCGCTCAGCGCCTTCGACGGCCGCAACGGCGCCCGCCTGTGGCACCTGGAGCGCCCGGCCGAGCCGCTGGTGCTGCGTCAGGCCGGCGTGCTGCAGGCCGTCGGCAACCTGCTGGTGGCGGGACTGGCGGGGCGGCTGGTGGGTGTCGATCCGGACAACGGCAGCGTGCGCTGGGAGGCGCCGATCGCCTCGGCGCGCGGCACCAACGACGTCGAGCGCCTGGTCGACCTGGTGGGTGGCGTCAGCCGCCACGAGGGCGTGGTCTGCGCGCGTGCCTTCCAGGCGGCGGTCGGCTGCGTCGACACCGCCAGCGGCCGGGTGCGGTGGACCAAGCCCGCCAGTGGCGCCACCGGCGTCGCGGGGGATGGCCAGCGCCTGTTCGGTGCCGAATCCGATGGCCGGGTGCTGGCCTGGCGCGCCGACACCGGCGACCGTGCCTGGGCCAACGAATCCCTGCAATGGCGCCAGCTGACCGGCCCGCTGGTGCTGGGCCGCTCGGTGGTGGTGGGCGACAGCAGTGGGCTGCTGCATTTCCTGTCGCGCGAGGACGGCACGCCGATGGACCGCATGAGCACCGACGGCACCGGCATTGCCGCCACGCCGGTGGCGGCGGGCAACACGCTGGTGGTGGTCACGCGCGGCGGCGGGGTGTATGGCTTTGTGCCCGAGTGACATGGCACACCCCCCTGAGCCGCTGACGCGCCTTCCCCCCTCTGCTGCGCGAGGGGGGACAACGCCAGCGGGCGGGCCAAGCCCTTCCGCGGTGTTCACCTGCGTGGCCTGCTCCGCGGCCTTTTGATCCGGGCCCGTTTCGCGGCGCTCGGACCTGGAATCGTTCAGATGAAACCCGTTATCGCCCTGGTGGGCCGGCCCAACGTGGGCAAATCGACGCTGTTCAACCGGCTGACCCGCAGCCGCGACGCCATCGTGGCCGACTTCGCGGGGCTGACGCGCGACCGGCATTACGGTCAGGGGCATCTGGGCCAGCGCGAATACATCGTCATCGACACTGGCGGCTTCGAGCCGCGGGCCGAGAGCGGCATCTACAAGGAGATGGCCAAGCAAACCCGGCAGGCGGTGGCCGAGGCCGACGTGGTGGTGTTCCTGGTCGACGCGCGCGCCGGCCTGTCGGCGCAGGACCACGACATCGCCGACTACCTGCGGCGCCTGGGCAAGCCCTGCCTGCTGGTGGCCAACAAGGCCGAGGGCATGCGCGAGGGCGCGCAGCTGTCCGAGTTCTACGAGCTGGGCCTGGGCGAGGTCATCCCCGTGTCGGCCGCGCACGGCCAGGGCGTGCGCAGCCTGCTGGAGGGGGCGCTGGACGCGCTGGATCTGCCCGACATCGACGAGGCGCCGCAAGACACCGACGACGGCGTGATCCGCCTGGCCGTGGCCGGCCGTCCCAACGTGGGCAAGTCCACCCTCATCAACACCTGGCTGGGCGAGGAGCGCCTGGTGGCGTTCGACCTGCCCGGCACCACGCGGGACGCCATCTCGGTGCCATTCGAGCGCCATGGCCAGAAGTTCTCGCTCATCGACACCGCCGGCCTGCGGCGCAAGGGCAAGGTGTTCGAGGCGATCGAGAAGTTCTCCGTCGTTAAGACCTTGCAGGCGATCGAGTCGGCCAACGTCGTGTTGCTGCTGCTGGACGCCACCCAGGGCGTGACCGATCAGGACGCTCACATCGCCGGCTTCATCCTGGAGGCCGGGCGCGCGGTGGTGCTGGCGGTCAACAAGTGGGATGCGGTGGACGCCTACCAGCGCGAGCTGGTGCAGCGCTCGATCGAATCGCGCCTGGCGTTCCTGAAGTTCGCCGAGCTGCATTTCATCTCGGCGCGCAAGCGCCAGGGCCTGGGGCCACTGTGGGGCTCGATCGCCAAGGCGCACCAGGCGGCCATGCGCAAGCTGCCGACGCCGCAACTCACCCGCGCGCTGCTGGAGGCGGTGCAGTTCCAGGCACCCAAGCGTGCCGGCATGTTCCGTCCCAAGCTGCGTTACGCCCACCCGGGCGGCATGAACCCGCCGGTCCTCGTGGTGCACGGCAATTCGCTGGAAGGCGTCACCGACGCCTACAAGCGCTTTCTGGAAGGGCGCTTTCGCCAGGTGTTCGACCTCATCGGCACGCCGCTGCGCATCGAGCTGAAGACCACGCACAACCCGTACGCCGACAAGGCCTGACGCGCCGGCCGCCGGCGATAGAAATTCTGTTCCGCATGGCCCTTGTGCGCCGGCGCGCCACCCCCATGTGGTAAGTTCTGCCTTCTTTTTACATTTTCCTGAACACGGAGGATATCGTGAGCAACAAAGGGCAACTCCTGCAAGACCCGTTTCTGAACACCCTGCGTCGTGAGCACATCCCGGTCTCCATCTATCTGGTGAACGGCATCAAGCTCCAGGGTCAGATCGAATCCTTCGACCAGTACGTCGTGCTGTTGCGCAACAACGTGACGCAGATGGTGTACAAGCACGCGATCTCCACCATCGTGCCGGGTCGTCCGGTCAACTTCGCCACCGGCGCGGAAACCCCGGATTCGGATTGATTTTCGCCCGCAGCTCCCGCCTGACGTGCGCAAGCAGCTATTGTTTCGGTAGTTGCCGCGCACCGCTTCTGACGCACCGTTCCGCCATTGCCCCGCGCCGCCGCCCCTGAACGCACCGCCGCCATCCTGGTCGGGGTGGATCTGGGGGCGCCCCATTTCGACGGCGAACTGCTGGAGCTGGGCCTGCTGGCCGAAACCGCCGGCCTGCGGCCGGTGGCACGCCTGACCTGCAAGCGCCCGGCGCCCGACGCGGCGCTGTTCGTCGGCTGCGGCAAGGTCGAGGAAATCCGCCTGCTGGCCGAGGCCGAGGGCGCCCGCGAGGTGCTGTTCGACCAGGCGCTGTCGCCGGTGCAGCAGCGCAACCTGGAGCGCGCCATCGGCCTGCCGGTCAACGATCGCACCCTGGTGATCCTCGAAATCTTCGCCCAGCGCGCGCGCAGCCACGAGGGCAAGCTGCAGGTCGAGCTGGCGCGGCTGCAATACCTCAGCACCCGCCTGGTGCGCCGCTGGTCGCACCTGGAGCGCCAGCAGGGCGGCATCGGCGGGCGCGGCGGCTCGGGCGAAACCCAGATCGAGCTGGACCGTCGCATGATCGGCGAGGCCATCAAACGCACCAAGGACCGGCTGCTCAAGGTCAAGCGCCAGCGCCAGACACAGCGGCGCCAGCGCGAGCGGCGCGAGACCTTCAACATTTCGCTGGTCGGCTACACCAACGCTGGCAAGTCGACACTGTTCAATGCCCTGGTCAAGGCGCGTGCCTACGCGGCCGATCAGCTGTTCGCCACGCTCGACACCACCACGCGCCAGCTCTACCTGGGCGAGGCCGGCCGCTCGGTGTCGCTGTCCGACACGGTGGGCTTCATCCGCGACCTGCCGCACGGCCTGATCGAGGCCTTCGAGGCCACGCTGCAGGAGGCGGCCGACGCCGATCTGCTGCTGCACGTGGTCGACGCCGCCAACCCTGGCCATCTGGAGCAGATCGACGAAGTGCAGCGCGTGCTGCACGAAATCGGTGCCGCCGAGGTGCCGCAGGTGCTGGTGTTCAACAAGCTCGACGGGCTCGACGCGGCGCGCCGTCCGCTCAACCTGAGCGACCGCATGGCACAAGACGGCCGCGAGCTGACGCGCATTTTCGTCAGCGCCCGCACCGGCGAGGGCCTGCCGCTGCTGCGCGCCGAACTGGCGCTGCGCGCGCGGGACGCTGCACAGGTTGCGGTGCCATTGGGCGGCGACGACGGGCAGGCGTTGCCGATTGGGCACAATGGCGGGTTGCACAGCCGGGAAGTCAACGAATGAAAGACCGTATCAGCGCCCCGCGACCGGCCTTCTGGCCGGGCCGGATCCGGGGCATGTTCAACCTCAATGATCCGCGCTGGGGGCGCGGCGACGAGCCGTCGGGGCAAGACCCGGGCCAGCGCCCGGACGAGCCGCAGCGGCCGCCGCCGCGTGGCCAGGGGCCCAACCAGGGGCCGCCCGATCTCGACGAGCTGTGGCGCGACTTCAACCGCAAGCTGGGCGGGCTGTTCGGCGGCGGGCGCGGGCGTGGCCCGCGCGGTCCGTACCCCGGCGGGGGCGGCGTGCCGCCGGAGATGCGGGGCCGCGGCGCCGGCATCGGCATCGGCGTGGTGCTGGCGGCGGCCGTCGCCATCTGGCTGGCCTCGGGCATCTTCATCGTGCGCGAGGGCGAGCAGGCCGTGGTCACCACCTTCGGCAGCTTCGACGGCATCCGCAAGGCCGGCCTGAACTGGCGCATGCCCTACCCCATCCAGCGCCACGAGACGGTGCGGGTGACGCAGATCCGCTCGGTCGACGTCGGGCGCGACAGCATCATCCGCAGCACCGGCCTGCGCGAATCGGCCATGCTGACGCAGGACGAGAACATCGTCGAGATCAAGTTTGCCGTGCAGTACCGCCTGAACGACGCGCGCGCCTACCTGTTCGAGAGCAAGAGTCCCGACGACGCCGTGGTGCAGGCCGCCGAGAGCGCGGTGCGCGAGGTGGTCGGCAAGATGAGCATGGACAACGCCATGGCCGACGAGCGCGACCAGATCGCCCCGCGCGTGCGCGACCTGATGCAGATCATCCTCGACCGCTACAAGGTCGGCGTCGAGGTGGTGGCCGTCAACATGCAGCAGGGCGGCGTGCGCCCGCCCGAGCAGGTGCAGGCGGCGTTCGACGACGTGCTCAAGGCCGGTCAGGAGCGCGAGCGCGTCAAGAACGAGGCCCAGGCCTACGCCAACGACGTGGTGCCGCGCGCGGTCGGTACCGCCGCCCGCCTGAAGCAGGAAGCCGAAGGCTACAAGGCGCGCATCGTGGCGCAGGCGCAGGGCGACACGCAGCGCTTCAGCTCGGTGCTGGCCGAATACCAGAAGGCGCCGCAGGTGACGCGCGAGCGCATGTACCTGGACGCCATGCAGCAAATCTATGGTGGCGTCAACAAGGTCATCATCGACAGCCGCGCTGGAGGCAACCTGATGTACCTGCCGCTGGACAAGCTGGTGCAGGCCAGCGGCAGCGCGGCCAGCGGCGCCGCCGTGTCCCCGGCCACCGGGCAGGCGTCCACCCCCGCGCAGCCGCCGGCCGCGCAGATCCCCGCCACCGACGCGCGTTCGCGCGACAACGCCCGCACGCGCGAGCGTGACACCCGATAAGCCAGGCCGCGCCATGAACAGAGTCGGATTCATCGGAACCACCGTCCTCATCGTGCTGGCCCTTCTGGCCTCGACCCTGTTCGTGGTCGACCAGCGGCAGTTCGGCGTCGTCTACCAGCTGGGCCAGATCCAGCGCGTCATCACCGAGCCGGGCTTGAACTTCAAGCTGCCGCCGCCGATGCAGAACGTCACCTACATCGACAAGCGCCTGCTCACGCTCGACAGCATGGACACCGAGCCGGTGCTGACGGCCGAGAAGCAGCGCGTGGTGATCGACTGGTACGTGCGCTGGCGCATCACCGACCCGCAGGCCTACATCCGCAACGTCGGCCTCGACGAAAGCGCCGGCGCCACGCAGCTCAACCGCGTGGTGCGCAACGCCTTCCAGGAAGAAATCAACCGCCGCACCGTGCGCGAGCTGATCTCCACCAAGCGCGAGACGCTTATGGCCGACGTCAAGCGCGAAGTCTCGGAGGCCGTCAAGGGCGCCAAGCCCTGGGGCATCGACATCATCGACGTGCGCATCACGCGCGCCGACTACGTGGAGTCGATCACCGAGTCGGTCTATCGCCGCATGCAGGCCGAGCGTCAGCGCGTGGCCAACGAACTGCGCTCCACCGGCGCCGCCGAGGGCGAACGCATCCGGGCCGACGCCGACCGCCAGCGCGAGGTGACCGTGGCCGACGCCTACCGCGACGCCGAGAAAGTGCGCGGCGAGGGCGACGCCCAGGCCAACCGCATCTACGGCGAGGCCTTCGGGCGCGACCCACAGTTCGCCGAGTTCTACCGCAGCCTGGACGCCTACAAGGCCAGCATCGGCAAGAAAGGCGACGTGCTGGTGATCGACCCGGCCTCGTCGGACTTCTTCCGCAACCTGCGCGGCGCGCCGGTGCGGCGCTGACCGCGGCCGAGGCACGGGCGTGGACGGCGCCACCTGGCTGGCCGCGCTCGGTCTGGCCCTGATCCTGGAAGGGCTGCTGCCCTTCGTCGCGCCGCGCGCGTGGCGCCAGGCGTTCAGCCAGCTCATGCAGATGCGCGACGGTCAGGTGCGCTTCTTCGGCCTGCTTGCGCTGCTGGGCGGGCTGGCGCTGCTGTGGTCTGCTGGCTGAACGGCCGGACACCACGCCTGCGCCGCTAGAATCCCCTTTTCAACAGCCGACGCGAAAGCTGCCCCAGCCATGTCCGCCTGGCTTCTGCCGGATCACATTGCCGATGTTCTGCCCTCCGAGGCCCGGCATATCGAGGAACTCCGCCGTGAACTGCTCGACACCGCCCGTGGCTACGGCTACGAGCTGGTGATGCCCCCGCTGATCGAGCACCTGGAATCCCTGCTCACCGGCACCGGCGAGGCGCTGGGCCTGCAAACCTTCAAGCTGGTCGACCAGCTGTCGGGCCGCTCGCTGGGCGTGCGCGCCGACACCACGCCGCAGGTGGCGCGCATCGACGCCCACCTGCTCGGCCGCCAGGCCATCACCCGCCTGTGCTACTGCGGCCCGGTGCTGCACACCCAGCCCGAGCGGCCGCACGCCACGCGCGAGCCGCTGCAGCTGGGCGCCGAAATCTACGGCCATGCCGGCCGCGAGGCCGACCTGGAAATCCTTTCGCTGGCGCTGGACTGCCTGCGCGCCGCGCCGGTGCATGGCCTGTCGGTCGACCTGGCCGACGCGCGCATCGTGCGCGCCCTGCTGGCCGGCGTGCTGGTCGACCCCGATCGCCTGACCGAGGTGCACCTGGCGCTGGCCGCCAAGGACGCCAGCGAGCTGGCCCGGCTGACCGCCGATTTTCCGGTCGCCGCGCGCGAGGGCCTGTGCGCCCTGGTCGGCCTGTATGGCGATGCCGGCGTGCTGGATCAGGCTGAAAAAGCCCTGTCGCGCACGACTGGCGTGCGCGAAGTGCTCTTGAATTTGAAGTGGCTGGCGGAGCGCCTGGACGGTGTGCGCGTCAGCTTCGACCTGGCCGACGCGCGCGGCTGGGGCTACTACACCGGGGCGCGCTTTGCCGTCTATGCCGACGGCGCCGGCGACGCGCTGCTGCGCGGCGGCCGCTACGACGGCGTGGGCGCTGTGTTCGGCCACAAGCTGGACCGCGAGCGGCCGGCGGTGGGCTTCAGCCTCGACCTCAAGCAGCTGGTGCGCGTGGCCGCGCCGCGCCCGCTGCGTGCCGCCATCCGCGCGCCCTGGGGCGACGCGCCCGGCCTGCGCGCGGCGGTGGCCACGCTGCGCCAGCGCGGCGAAACCGTGGTGTGCGTCCTGCCGGGCCACGCCGACCAGATCGACGAATTCCACTGCGACCGCGAGCTGATCGAAGCCGGCGGGCAGTGGGCGATTCAAGCGATCGGATGAGCGCGCTCGTCCGATCCGCCGCGCGCCGGCCTGGCGCGCGACAGTCCACGCGGGTGTCGGCCACCAGCCGTCCCGACCAACGAATCCACAGCAAACAAGGCAAGGCATGAAACCCACCACCGGACGCAACGTCGTCGTCGTCGGCACCCAGTGGGGTGACGAAGGCAAGGGCAAGCTGGTCGACTGGCTGACCGAGAGCGCGCAGGGCGTGGTGCGCTTCCAGGGCGGCCACAACGCCGGCCACACGCTGGTCATCAATGGCGTCAAGACGGCGCTGCACCTGATCCCCAGCGGCATCATGCGCCCGGGCGTCACCTGCTACATCGGCAACGGCGTGGTGCTGTCCATCGCCAAGCTGCTGGAGGAGATCGCCGGCCTGGAGCGCGCCGGCGTGCAGGTGCGCGAGCGCCTGCGCATCAGCGAAGGCTGCCCGCTGATCCTGCCGCTGCACGCCGCCATGGACGTGGCGCGCGAGGCCGCGCGCGAGCAGGGCGGCAGCGAGAGGATTGGCACCACCGGCCGCGGCATCGGCCCGGCCTACGAGGACAAGATCGCCCGCCGCGCCCTGCGCGCGCAGGACCTCAAGCACCCCGACCGCTTCGCCGCCAAGCTGCGAGAGCTGCTGGCGCTGTACAACCACGAACTGCTGGGCTTTCTGGCCTCCGGCCAGATCGCCTTCAGCGAGGCGCTGACGCCCTACCTGAAGGACGGCGCGTTGCAGTTCGACCCCATCTACGATGAGGCCATGCGCCAGGCCGAGCAGGTGCGCCCCATGCTGGCCGACGTCTCGCGCGAGCTGAACGAGGCACACCAGCAGGGCGCCAACCTGCTGTTCGAGGGCGCGCAGGGCACGCTGCTGGACGTCGACCACGGCACCTACCCCTTCGTCACCAGCAGCAACACCGTGGCCGGCAACGCCGCGGCCGGCGCCGGCGTCGGCCCGGGCCTGCTGCATTACGTGCTGGGCATCACCAAGGCCTACTGCACGCGCGTGGGCGGTGGGCCGTTCCCGACTGAGCTGGACTGGGAAACCCCCGGCACCCCCGGCTGGCACATGAGCACCGTCGGCGCCGAAAAAGGCGTCACCACCGGCCGCAGCCGGCGCTGCGGCTGGTTCGACGCCGCGCTGCTCAAGCGCTCGGCGCAGGTCAACGGCCTGTCGGGCCTGTGCATCACCAAGCTGGACGTGCTGGACGGCCTGCCCGAGCTGCAACTGTGCACCGGCTACGAGCTGGACGGCGAGCTGATCGACATCCTGCCGCTGGGCGCCGACGACATCGCGCGCTGCAAGCCGGTCTACGAAACCATGCCCGGCTGGAGCGACAGCACCGTCGGCGCCACGCGCTACGAGCAGCTGCCGATCAACGCGCGGCTGTACCTGCAGCGCATCGAGCATGTCACCGGCGTGCCGATCCACGTCGTCTCCACCAGCCCCGACCGCGACCACACGATCATGCTGCGGCACCCCTTCCTGCCCGACTGAGCAGGATCAATTACCGCCTGACGCCCGCCAGACCTGCGTCACCAGCTATCAAACCAGGAGATCCCGCATGTTGACCGAAGACGGCAAGCACCTGTACGTGAGCTACGACGAGTACCACGGCCTGATCGAGAAGCTGGCGCTGAAGGTGCACCAGTCGGGCTGGGAGTTCGACACCATCCTGTGTCTGGCGCGCGGCGGCATGCGGCCGGGCGACATCCTCAGCCGCATCTTCGACGTGCCGCTGGCCATCATGTCCACCAGCAGCTACCGCGCCGAGGCCGGCAAGGTGCAGGGCCACCTGGACATCGCGCACTACATCACCACGCCGCAGGGCCAGATCGCCGGCAAGGTGTTGCTGGTCGACGACCTGGCCGACACCGGCGTGACGCTGCAGGCGGTGGTCGATCGCCTGCGCAACGACTACCCGCCCATCACCGAGCTGCGCACCGCCGTGCTGTGGACCAAGGGCAGTTCCAGCTTCGCGGCCGACTACTCGGTCGAGCATCTGCCCACCAACCCCTGGATCCACCAGCCCTTCGAGAGCTACGATGGCCTGACGCCCGACAAGCTGCTGGCCAAGTGGAAGCTGTGAGGGGCGGCTGGCCGTTGCCTACCATCGCGCCATGACCGACGCCATCACCCAACTGATCCATCATCCCTACCAGCCACCCGAGGGCTTCGCGGCGCCGCAGCCCGCGGTGCACAAGGCCTCAACGGTGTTCTTTCCCAACGTCGCCGCCATGCGCGAGCGCGACTGGAAGCACAAGAGCGGCTACACCTACGGCCTGCACGGCACGCCCACCACCTTCCTGCTCGAAGAGCGCATCGCCACGCTGGAAGGCGGCCTGCAATGCGTGCTGGTGCCCAGCGGCCTGGCGGCGCTGGCCAACGTGGCGCTGGCGCTGCTGAAGACGGGCGACGAAGTCCTGCTGCCCGACAACAGCTACGGTCCCAACAAGGCGCTGGCCGAGGGCGAGCTGGCCGCCTGGGGCATCACCCACCAGTACTACGACCCGATGAGCGTGGCCGACCTGGCGGCGCGCATCAACGACCGCACCCGTTTGGTCTGGCTGGAGGCCGCCGGCTCGCTGACGCTGGAGTTTCCCGACCTGATCGAGCAGGTGCGTCTGTGCCGGGCGCGCGGCGTGGTCTGCGCGCTGGACAACACCTGGGGCGCCGGCCTGGCCTTCAACCCGTTCGACCTCGACGGCCAGGGCCTGGCGGTCGACGTGTCGGCGCACGCGCTCACCAAGTACCCCAGCGGCGGCGGTGACGTGCTGATGGGCAGTGTGACCACGCGCGACGAGGCGCTGCACCTGAAGCTCAAGCTCAGCCACATGCGCCTGGGCCTGGGCGTGGGCGCCAACGACGCCGAAGCCGTGCTGCGCGCCCTGCCCAGCGTGGCCCTGCGCTACCGCGCGCAGGACCAGGCGGCGCGCGCGCTGGCCCAGTGGTGCAGCCAGCAGCCGCAGTTCGCCCAGGTATTGCACCCGGCGCAGCCCGGCGCGCCGGGCCACGCCCACTGGCAGCAGCTGTGCGGCGCCGCCGACGCGCGCGGGCAGGGCGCGGCGGCGGGGCTGTTCAGCGTCATCGTCGATCCTCGCTACAGCCAGGCGCAGGTCGACGCCTTCTGCGATGCGCTGGCGCTGTTCAGGCTGGGCTACAGCTGGGGCGGGCCGATCAGCCTGGTCGTGCCCTACGAGCTGGCCAGCCTGCGCGCCAACGGCTGGCCGGCCCACATCGCGCGCGGCACGCTGGTGCGCTTTTCGACCGGGCTGGAGGCCGTCGCCGACCTGCAGGCCGACCTGGCGCAGGCGCTGGCCCGGGCGTTGCCGCTCTGACGCTACTTAAAGAGTAGCTGCTGGCGCTGACTGGACAAGCGCTGGAGATCGATTTGCGGCTGTACTCGCGAATGATGGTGAGGTGCTCGATCAGTGCCGCATCGCGATACGCCCCATGAGAAAAATGAACAACCATACGCAGAGGACGTCAAGGATTCGCGGAGGACGCGAAGAAAGCCGATGGGTCTTCTTGTTTTTTGCGTCCTCTGCGAAACCTCTGCGTCCTCTGCGTTCGGATGTTGGCGGTTTCCAATAAGCGGCCATTCGAAGCCTTGTCTCGCAGGCCATCACCCTCATTCGCGAGAAGAGCCCGATTTGCCGCTTGAAAGACGGCGCGCGGCGGGTGTCGGGTCAGTACCCATTGTCCGGTCAGGGCTTTTTGGCTATCTTGCCGCTCCAGCCCCGCCCTTCGGCGGTGACACTGTTCGCCATGAGCCAGACCGACCCCGATCCTTCCGCCGCCGCGCCCGCGGCGCCGCCGGCCTATCAACCCTACGTGCCGCCGCCGGTGACCACGCCGCAGGCCATCATGGTGCCACTGGGCCTGGCCGACCCGCTGCGCTGGCTGGGCCACGGCTGGCGCGACTTCATGGCCGCGCCGGGCATCGGCCTGTTCTACGGCGTCTGCTTCTGGCTGATGGCGGCGCTGCTGGCGCTGGTGTTTCGCAGCAAGCCCGAATACGTGATGTCGATCGCCTCCGGCTGCCTGCTGGTGGGGCCGTTCCTGGCCATGGGGCTGTACGAGGTCAGCCGCCGGCGCGAGCAGGGCGTGCCGCCCGAGCTGGCCGCCTCGCTCACCTGCTGGGACCGGCACGTGCGCAGCATGGGCATGCTGGTGCTGGTGCTGATCGTGCTGGAGCTGCTGTGGGGTCGCGCCTCGCTGGTGGTGTTCGCGGTGTTCTTCAACACCGGCATGCCGTCGACCACTGGCGTGCTGCAGGCCATCTTCAACCCCGACAACCTCGAATTCGTGCTGGTCTACCTGACCGTGGGCGGCTTCTTCGCGCTGCTGGTGTTTTCCACCACGGTGGTGTCGATCCCCATGATCCTCGACCGCGACACCGACGCCATCAGCGCCGCCATCACCAGCATCCGCGTGGTGTTCGCCAACCCGCTTGCGCTGCTGTGGTGGGGCGTGCTGATCACCGTGCTGATCGCGCTATCGCTGGCCAGCCTGGGCGTGGGCCTGCTGTTGGTGGGGCCGCTGCTG
>MKTG01000113.1:10537-19038 GCA_001897615.1 Burkholderiales bacterium 68-10 | reverse complement strand
CGCCGGCGCCGCCGCGCCGGCACCCGTGGTGGCCGCGCCGGCCCCCGTGCCCGCGCCGGCGCCGTTGCCCGGTTGAGCGCTGGCGACGTCAGCCGCGCGCCTGCGGGCCGACATCCTCGGCCAGGATGGCCGCGCTGGCGGCGCGCAGGCTGGCGGGCGAGCGGTCGGCCAGCGGCACTGCCCGGGCCTGGTCAAAGCGGGCGAAGTTGCGCCGGGTGGAGCTGGCGTAGCCCGGGTCGTAGTGCAGGGCCAGCAGCTCGCGTACCACGTGTTCGGTGCGGCCGGCGGCCACGCGCGCCTTCCAGTCGTCGATGACGGCGCGTCCGCGCAACGCCACCAGGGTGTCCAGGCGCTGGCAGAAGAAGTCCGGGTCGCTGACGAAGAACGGATAGTCCTCCAGCAGCAGCGCCACGCGCTCGTCGTCGGGCAGGTCGATGCGCAGGCAGTCGCTGGCGCGCATGGCGGCAATCAGCGTCTCGGGCACCGTGACGTTGCCGACTTTCTTGCTCTCGGCTTCCACGTACACCGGGCGCGCCGGGTCCAGGGCGCGCAGCGCGTCCCACACCCGCATCTCGAAGTGCTTTTGCGACGGCTGCGGCACGCCCGGGATCAGCCCCAGCACCGAGGCGCGGTGGTGGGCCAGGCCTTCCAGGTCCAGCACCTGCGCGCCGGCGTCGGCCAGGGCGTGCAGCAGCCGCGTCTTGCCCGAGCCGGTGGGGCCGCACACCACGCGAAAGCGCAGGCGCTGCACCTGCGCCGGAATGTCGGCCAGCAGGGCGACCCGGAAAGCCTTGTAGCCGCCTTCGATCAGCGTCACCCGAAAGCCGATCTGCCCCAGCACCAGCGCCAGCGCGCCGCTGCGCTGGCCGCCGCGCCAGCAGTACAGCAGCGGGCGCCAGCCGCGGGGCGCATCGCCCAGTTCGCGCTCGATGTGGTCGGCGATGTTGCGCGCCACCAGGGCGGCGCCCAGCTTGCGCGCCTCGAACGGGCTGGCCTGCTTGTACAGCGTGCCCACGCGGGCGCGCTGCGCGTCGCTCAGGCTCGGCCAGTTGACGGCGCCGGGCAGGTGGTCGTGCGCGAATTCGCTTTCGCTGCGCGCGTCGATGATGGCGCTGAACTCGGCCAGGCGAGCCAGGGCGTCGGCGGCGGCGATGGTCTGGACGCTCACGGTTTCAGCAGCCGGCGCAGTTCGGGCCAGACGTTGTCGAGGATGATGGGGTGCGCCTCGGCCGCGGGGTGGATGCGGTCGGGCTGGAACAGTGCCCGGGCCTTGTCGCTATCGGCCACGCCCTTGAGCAAAAACGGCACCAGCGCCGCCTGCTGCGCCTTGGCCACCTTGGGGTAGAGCGCAAAAAAGCGCCGCCCGAAGTCGGCGCCATAGTTGGGCGGCATCTGCATGCCGGCCAGCAGCACGCGGGCGCCGGCGGCCTGGGCGGCCTGGGTCATGGCGCTCAGGTTGGCCTCGGTCATGTCGAGGGACAGGCCGCGCAGCGCGTCGTTGCCGCCGAGCTCGATCACCACGATGGCGGGGTGGTGGGTTTTCAGCAGGGCCGGCAGGCGCGCGCGCCCGCCGGCGGTGGTGTCGCCCGAAACGCTGGCGTTCAGCACGCGGGCGGCGATGTGCTCGCGCGCCAGGCGCTTTTCCAGCAGCGCCACCCAGCCGCTGCCGCGGGCGATGCCGTATTCGGCGCTCATGGAGTCGCCCAGCACCAGGATCAGGGGCGGCGCGGCCGTCTGCGCGGCCAGGCCCGCCGGCGCGGCGGCCAGCAGGAAGCGGATACAGTCTCGACGATTCAAATCGGATGCCTTTTCATGACGGATGTTTCGCACGGGGCGCCAGCGGGCGCCCGCGGCGCTCCCATCATCGCGGTGGAGCACGTGTTCAAGTCGGTCACCGACTCCACCGGCACGCTGGATATTCTGCGCGATATCCACTTCAGCCTGGCCGAGCGCGAGACGGTGGCCATCGTCGGCGCGTCGGGCTCGGGCAAGAGCACCCTGCTGTCGATCATCGCCGGGCTGGACACGCCCACGCGCGGCACGGTGCGCATCGCCGGCGACGACTTGTTCGCGGTGTCCGAGGACGAGCGCGCCGCGCTGCGCGCGCGCCGCATCGGCTTCGTGTTCCAGAGCTTCCAGCTGCTGGGCAACCTGACCGCGCTGGAGAACGTGATGCTGCCGCTGGAGCTGGCCGGCCGGCGCGACGCCCGCGCCGTCGCCAGCGAGATGCTGGCCCGCGTGGGCCTGGCCGAACGCCTGCGCCACTACCCCAAGGTGCTGTCGGGCGGCGAGCAGCAGCGCGTGGCGCTGGCGCGCGCCTTCGTGGTGCACCCGGCGGTGCTGCTGGCCGACGAACCCACCGGCAGCCTGGACCACGCCACCGGCGAGAAGGTGATGGAGCTGATGTTCGCGCTCAACCGCGAGCAGGGCACGACCCTGGTGCTGGTCACGCACGACCGCGCCATCGCGGCGCGCTGCCAGCGCCGGTTGACCATCGACGCCGGTTGCATCGCCACCGACGAGCGAGCTGAATCGCTATCGATAAAGTAGCTGCTGGCGCTCACCAGACGGGCGCTGGCGCCTGAATTGTCTTAGAGCTGGAAGGCGATGGCGCCGACCACGCCCTCCAGCACGTCGCGCGCCAGGCCGGGTGGCCGGGCCGAGGCCGGCTCGCCGTCGGCGGCGGTGCGGGTGATCCAGCCGGCCAGCCAGTCGATCTCGGCGCGGCTGTAGAAGGCGGCCATGGCCTCGTAGTTGATGAACAGGCTGCGGCTGTCCAGGTTGGCCGAGCCGCACAGCGCCAGCACATCGTCGACCACCACCGCCTTGGCGTGCAGCATGGCCGGCAGCAGGCGCACGTCGACGCCGTTGTCCACCAGCTCGCGCACCGCGCGTCCGCGCGCCCAGTCGGCCAGCCGGTGGTTGGAGTGGCGCGGCAGCAGCAGCGTCACTTGCACGCCGCGCTTGGCCGCCAGCAGCAGCGACTCGATCAGGCCCTCGTCGGGCACGAAGTAGGGCGTGGCCAGCAGCAGGCGCCGCTGCGCATGGAAGGCGGCCGAGATCAGCAGCGCGTGCAGCACGTCCTCGTGAAAGTCCGGCCCGCTGGGCACCCACTGCGCCAGCGCGGCGTCGGCGGGCGGCGCCGCGCCGTTGGCGGGCGCGGGGGGCGTGGCGGCCAGCGCGGCGGCGCTGGCGTGGGCTGGCTGATAGGCGTGCAGCACCTGCTCGTGGCGCATGGCGCGCTCGGCGTAGGGGATGCGCGAGGCATGCCGCAGGCCCAGCGCGATGCGCCAGTCGCCCTCGAACAGGGCCATGGCCTGCGTGGCCAGCGCGCCTTCGGCGCTGAAGCTCAGGTCGATCCAGGGCGCCTCGCCCACGCGGCCGATGAAATATTCGTTGGCCAGGTTGCGCCCGCCGCCCCACAGGCGCAGGCCGTCGGCCACCACCAGCTTGCGGTGGTTGCGTAGGTTGGTGCGACCGCGCCGCGGGTTGCGCAGCGCCGGCATGAAGCGGCGCACCCGCACCCCGGCGGCGCGCAGCAGCGCGTCGTGGCTGCGCCGGCTCCTTAGGCTGCCGATGCTGTCCACCAGCAGGCGCACGCGCACGCCGGCGCGGGCGCGCGCGGCCAGCTCGCCCGCGACGGCCGCGCCCACCTCGTCGTCGCCCAGCACATAGGTGCACACGTCCAGCGTGCGCTGGGCCGAGGCGATCAGCGCGCGCAGCTCGGCCAGCGCCTGCGCGCCATCGGCGTGAAAGCGCAGCGCCGCCTGCGGCCGCGCCTCGGGCACGCCCAGCGCCGCCAGCAGGCGCGTGGCCCAGGCCGGCGCCAGCGCCGCCCACGGCCCGGCCGGCACCGGCTGGCGCGGCGTGCTGGGGCGCACCGTCTTGCGCGTGCCGAACAGCAGGAAGATCGGCACCCCCAGGTAGGGGAAGGCCGCGATGCCCAGCACCCAGGCCAGCGCCGCGTAGGGATGGCGCCGCTGCTGGCGCGCCCGCGTGGTGATCACGTACACCAGCAGGCCGGCCGCCACGAAGGCGGCGTGCTCCAGCGGGCTGAGGGCGGGCAGGCGGATCATGCGTACCGGGCAGGGTGTGGGTGTGCTCTGTAAAAGATAGCTTCTGGCGCACGGCAGGTGCGGCCGGCGGTCATGAAAGAGCCTGATTATGCGTTGGGTAGGGGCATGCGCGGAGCGCGGGTTGTCTCCCATGGCGCCGGCTGTTTGCTCTCAAAGTAGTAGCTGTTGGCGCAATTCTGGCAGGCGCTGGAGTCGCAAACCACTTTTGTGTGAGCGTCGCCCTGATAATCCCCGCATGTCCAGCCCCAAAGTGTTGTTCGGCTTTCACGCCGTCGGCGTGCGCCTGAAGACCGCGCCCGCGTCCGTCATCGAGCTGTACGTCGATCCCACGCGGCGCGACGCGCGCATGAAGCAGTTCCTGGCCCGCGCCGCCGAGCCCGGCGTGCGCGTGATCGAGGCCGACGGCCCGCGCCTGCTGCGGCTGTGCGGCGGCGCCGGCCACCAGGGCGTGGTGGCGCGCGTGCAGGCCATCGAGCAGACCCATTCGCTCGACGACCTGCTGGACGGCCTGGGCGAGCCGCCGCTGCTGCTGGTGCTCGACGGCGTGACCGACCCGCACAACCTGGGCGCCTGCCTGCGCGTGGCCGACGGCGCCGGCGCGCACGCGGTGATCGCCCCCAAGGACCATGCCGTCGGCATCAACGCCACCGTGGCCAAGGTGGCCAGCGGCGCGGCCGAGACCGTGCCCTACTTCATGGTCACCAACCTGGCGCGCACGCTGGGCGAGTTGAAGGAGCGCGGCATCTGGGTCATAGGCACCTCGGACGACGCGCCGCGGACGCTGTACCAGGCCGACCTGAAGGGCCCCTGCGCCCTGGTGCTGGGCGCCGAGGGCCCCGGCATGCGCCAGCTCACGCGCAAGACCTGCGACCTGCTGGTGCGCATCCCCATGCGCGGCGCGGTGGAGAGTCTGAACGTCTCGGTGGCCAGCGCCGTCTGCCTGTACGAGGCGCGCCGCCAGCGCGGCTGAGCCGGCCGCGACGCAGTGCGTGTCGGGTCGGGATCAACCCCGCACAAACCCGATGCGGGAAGCTGCCGATGCGCGCAGTGCAGGCGCTCGGCTACCTTCACGCGGTCATGCGTTCCAGCGATTCTTCGGCCCCGTCGGCTCCCGCCGCGCTCTCGCGCCGCCGCATCCTGCACCTGGGCGCGGCCGGCCTGCTGGTGGCCGCTGGCCGGGCGTCGGCCCAGCCGGCGGCGGTGGAGCGGCGCGGCCTGACGCTGGCGGTCGGCGGCAAGACCTCGCTGCCCTGTCTGCCGCTGACCATTGCCGAGCAACTGGGCTACTTCCGCGACGAGGGCGTGCAGGTCGAGCTGCAGGACCACCCCGGTGGCGGCCTGGCGCAGCAGGCGCTGCTGCAGGGCCGCGCCGACGTGGCGGTCGGCGGGCTGGAGCACCCCATCATGCTGCGCCAGCGCGGCAGCAACTGTCGCGCCTTCGTGCAGCTGGGGCGCGCGCCGCAGCTGGTGTTCGGGGTCAGCACGCGGGCCCTGCCCGAGTTTCGCGCGCTCGCGCAGCTGCGGGGGCGGCGCGTGGGCATCACCTCGACCGACTCGTCCTCGCACTGGTTCGCCCAGCGGCTGCTGGCGCGCGCCGGGCTGACGCCGACCGAGGTCGAATTCGTCGCCGTCGGCACCGCCAGCACGCCGGTGGCGGCCCTGCGCGAGGGCCGCATCGACGCCCTGGCCGACATCGACCCCGCCATCAGCCTGCTGGAATACCGGGGTGACATCCGCGTGGTGGCCGACACCCGCTCGCTGCGCGGCACCCAGGAGGTGTACGGCGGGCCCATGCCCGGTGCCTGCCTGTACGCGCCCGACGCCTTCGTGCTGCGCCATCCGCAGACGGTGCAGGCGCTGGCCAACGCCGTGGTGCGGGCGCTCAAGTGGCTACAGACCGCCGGCCCCAGCGACATCGTGCGCGTGGTGCCCGAAAGCCACATGCACGGTGACCGCTCGGTCTACCTGTCGGCGTTCGACAAGGCGCGCGAGGCGATGTCTCCCGACGGCGTGGCCAGCGACGAGGGCGTGGCGATTGCGCACCGCATCGTGACGCAGCACCTGCAGGCCGGCGCCAACCCGCGCGCCACGGCCAGCGGGGCCAGTTACACCAACGACTTCGCGCGGCGCGCGCGGCAGAAGTACCTGGCGCCCTGACGTGGCGCGGCGCGCCCGCCGCGCGCGGCCGCTTACCGCCGCGGCTTCTTGCTTGCGCCCTTGGTCGTGGCCGCCGGCTGGCGCGCGGGTGCCACCGCCGGTTTGCTTCTGCCGGCGCCGCCCTTGCTGGGCCGCTCGGCGCGCGCCGGCGCCGCTGCCTTGCCCGGGCCCGCCGGTCCCTTGCGCTCAGCGGCAGCGCGCCCGGCGCGGCCGTGCGGCGCGGCGGGGCGGGCGTGCTCGGCGCCTTCGCGCATGGCCGCCGCGCTGGCGCGCACCGGCAGGAACAGCACCACCGCCTGGCCGGGCTTGAGCCGCGCGCCGGCGCTGGCGTGGTTCCAGCCGGCCACGGTGGCCGCTGGCAGGTCGTAGCGCGCGGCCACGCTGGCGATGGAGTCGCCCTTGCGCGCGCGCACCGACGTGCGACGCAGCACGATTTCGGGCGCATACGCCAGCTGCGCGTTGTTCACCACGTGGCTGGCCACCGCGGTGGTGGCGCCGTTGCCGCGCCGCACCAGCACGGTGGAGCCGCTCTTGATCACCATGCCGCGCGGGATGTTGTTCATCTCGCGCAGGTCCTGCTCGTCCATGCCGAAGCGGCTGGCCACCTCGCGCGAGGGCAGGTTCTGCGGCGCCACCCAGGCCGTCCAGGACGACAGCGAGGTCGGCTCCGCCTTGGCCAGTGCTTTCTGGAAGACGGCGGCGTTGTTCCAGGGCAGCAGCACCTGCGGCGTGCCGGCGGCAAAGATCACCGGCTTGCGCTGCGAGGGGTTGAGCGCCTTGAAGTCCTCCAGCCGCACCTGGGCCAGGCGCGCGGCCATGTCGACGTCGATGTCGTGCTTGATCTCCACCGTGTCGAAGAAGGGGTGGTTCTCGATCAGCGGCAGCACCGCGCCGTGGTGCTGCGGCTGGGCGATGATGTTCTTGACCGCCTGCAGCTTGGGCACGTAGTTGCGCGTCTCGGCCGGCATCTTCAAGTCGAGGTAGCGCGTGCCCAAGCCGGCGGCCTGGTTGCGCTCGATGGCGCGCTTGACGTTGCCCTGGCCCCAGTTGTAGGCCGCCAGCGCCAGGTGCCAGTCGCCGAACATGTCGTGCAGTTTCTGCAAGTAGTCCAGCGCCGCGCGGGTGGAGTCCAGCACGTCGCGCCGGTCGTCGCGCAGGATGTTCTGCGTCAGCCGGAAGTCGCGCCCGGTGCCGGGCATGAACTGCCACATGCCGGCCGCCTTGGCGCTGGAGACCGCCTGCGGGTTGAACGCCGATTCAATGTAGGGCAGCAGCGCCAGCTCGGTCGGCATGCCGCGCAGTTCCAGCTCCTCGACCACGTGGAACAGGTACAGGCGCGAGCGCTCGACCATGCGCTCGATGTAGTCGGGGCGCGTGCCATACCACTGCTCGTGGCGCTGCACCAGCTCGTCTTGCAGCTCGGGCATGGCGTAGCCGCGCCGGATGCGCTCCCACAGGTCGGCCGGCGTCTCCAGCGCCGCCACCTGGTTGCCGCGCAGCTCGGTCACGCGCACCGGGGGCAGCGCGTCCGGCAGACGCGCGGTGCCGGGTGTGGTGGCGCGGGTTGCGCTGGGCAGGGTGGGGCTGGAGTCCGGGCTGGCGGGGCCGGGGGCGGCGCAACCGGCCAGCCACAGGCTGGCGAGCAGCGCCAGGGAGAGGGTCCACTTCATTTGAATTCGTTCTTCCATTGACGCAGGGCGGCAAACACCGCGACCTCGTCGGTTGCTGAGGGCATGTGCGCCCGCACCGCCCGGCTCACCGCGGGTTCGCGGCTGCGCAGAAACGGATTGATCGCGCGCTCCAGCCCGATGGTGGAGGGCAGGGTCGGGCGGCCGTCGGCGCGCCGCTGCAGGCACTGGCGCTGGTAGTCGGCCAGGGCGGCGTTGTCGGGCTCCACGGCGCGGGCAAAGCGCAGGTTGCCCAGGGTGTACTCGTGGGCCGCGCACACCCGGGTGGCCGGCGGCAGCGCTGCCAGCGCGTCGAGCGAGGCCAGCATCTGCGCAGGCGTGCCTTCGAAGAGCCGGCCGCAGCCGCCCGAAAACAGCGTGTCGCCGCAAAAAAGCAGCGGCGCGCCGTCCACGTCGGCGGCGAAGAAGGCGATGTGCCCCGCCGTGTGGCCGGGCACGTCGATGACGCGGAAATCCACGCCCAGCACGCGCAGCGTGTCGCCACCGGCCAGCGGGGTGAAGGGCTCGGGAATGCGCTCGCGCGCCGGGCCGTGCACCGCGGCGCCGGTGGCGTCGCGCAGCGCCGCCACGCCGCCGGTGT
>MKTG01000113.1:6950-10523 GCA_001897615.1 Burkholderiales bacterium 68-10 | reverse complement strand
TGCGTGACTAGAATGCTGGCCAGCCGCAGGCCGAGCCGCTCCAGCGCCGCGCGCACCGGCGCCGCGTCGCCGGGGTCCACCACCAGGGCTTGCTGGCCGTCGTGCAACAACCAGAGGTAGTTGTCGTCGAAGGCGGGTAGGGCGATCAGATTCATGTGGGGGCGCATTATAAAAAGCGATGTCACGGCCTGGGTTCGCCAGTGCGAACCGGACGGTTTTCGGCGGAGCACCCGATGACCGTCCTGCACGACTGGTTCCAGACCCCGCCCGGCCAGTACCTGCTGGACTGGGAGCGCGCGCAGTTCGACGCCGCGCTGGCCGACGTGTTCGGCTACCACGCCTTGCAACTCGGCTTGGCCGACATCGACGCCCTGGCCGCCAACCGCATGCCGCACCGCTGGCTGGCGCTGAGCGCGGCGCCGCCCGCCGTCGAGCCGCCGGCGGCCGACGCGCCCGCCGCCGCCCGCTGGGCCCTGGTCACCGACAGCACGGCGCTGCCCTTTGCCGACGCCAGCCTGGACCTGGTGGTGCTGCCCCACACGCTGGAGCTCAGCGCCGACCCGCACGCCACCCTGCGCGAGGTGCAGCGCGTGCTGGTCCACGAGGGCAAGGTGGCCATCGCCGGGCTCAACCCCCTCAGCCTGTGGGGCCTGCGCCAGTGGCGCAGCCACCTGTACCGCGGCCTGGGCGGCGGGCAGCCGTTCCTGCCCGAGGCGGGCGAGTTCATTGCCCACTGGCGGCTGCGCGACTGGCTGCGGCTGCTGCAATTCGAGCTGGAATCGGTCAGCTTCGGTTGCTGGCGCCCGGCGGTGCGCAGCAGCCGCCGGCTGGCGCGCTTTGCCTGGATGGACCGCCTGGGCGCGCGCTGGTGGCCGATCTTCGGCGCCGGCTACGTGATGCTGGCGGTCAAGCGCACACACGGCGCGCGGCTGATCGGCGCCAGCTGGAAGGCGGCGCCGGTGACGGCCGCGGCCCCCGCGTCGGTGGCCAACCGCGCCGCCGCCCCCCACACCCTGACGGAATCCGAACTTGAACCGCGTTGAGATCTACACCGACGGCGCCTGCAAGGGCAACCCCGGCCCCGGCGGCTGGGGCGTGCTGCTGCGCTCGCCCGGCCACGAAAAAGAACTGTTCGGCGGCGAGCCGCTGACCACCAACAACCGCATGGAGCTGACCGCCGTGATCGAGGGCCTGCGGGCGCTCAAGCGCCCCTGCGAGGTCGAGCTGTACCTGGACAGCCAGTACGTGCGCCAGGGCATCACCGAATGGATCCACGGCTGGAAGGCCAAGGGCTGGCGCACCGCCAGCAAGCAGCCGGTCAAGAACGTCGACCTGTGGCAGCAGCTCGATGCGCTGGTCAGCGGCGCCGGCCACCGCATCCAGTGGCACTGGGTGCGCGGCCACACCGGCCACGAAGGCAACGAGCGCGCCGACGCGCTGGCCAACCGTGGCGTGCCGCGCGCATGAGGCGCGCCGCGCCCCAGGCGTCGGTCCGGCCGCTGTGGCCGGGCGGCCACGCTTTGTCAACGCCGGGTGAAGTTGCCGCTCGCGCGACTCCCCTGGTCGGCGCAGAGCCCGCGCAACCGGTAAATTACGCCCTTCGTTCACACCGGCTTACAGATTCCATGCCTGCGCGTTTCCACCGTTTCATCTCCTGCGCTGCCGGAGTCTCCCGTGGCTAGGCGCCCCCTGGTGTCGATCATCGCCATCGGCGCCCTGCTGGCGCTGTCTGCCGGCGCCTGGTGGTGGCAGCGCGGCGGCGGCGCCACCGGCGCGGGCCCGCAACCGGCGGCCAGCGCGCCACGTGGCGCCGGCGGGCCGGGCGCAGGCAAAGGCCCTGGCGCCGGCGGCGGCGCGCCGCCGCCGGTGGTCGAGCTGGCGCCGGCGCGCGCCATGACGCTGCGCGACGCGGCCAGCGCCGTCGGCAGCCTGCGTTCGCGCCAGAGCGTGGTGCTGCGGCCCGAAGTGGCCGGGCGCGTGACGCTACTGAACTTCCGCGATGGCGAGCGCGTGCGCCGCGGCCAACTGCTGGTGCAGCTGGACGACCGGCTGGCGCTGGCGCAGGTGCAGCAGGCGCGCGCCGAGCTGGGCATTGCCGAATCCAACCACCGGCGCAACGCCGACCTGGCGGGGCAGGGCTTCATCAGCGCCCGCGCGGTGGACGAAAGCCAGGCCGCCGTGGCCGTGGCGCGCGCCAAGCTGGAGCTGGCCCAGGCGACCGCCGCGCGGCTGAAGATCCTGGCGCCCTTCGGCGGCCTGGCCGGCATCGGCAACGTGCACGTGGGCGACGTGCTGCAGGCTGGCGCCGAGATCGTGCACCTGGACGATCTGGACGCCATGCTGCTGGACTTTCGCCTGCCCGAGCGCTGGCAGACCCGCGTGCGGCGCGGCCAGGTCAGCCACGTGACGCTGGACGCGCTGCCCGGCCACGCCTTCGAGGCCGTGATCCAGGCCATCGACCCGCAGATCGACGCCCAGGGCCGCAGCGTGGCCGTGCGCGCCTGCATCGACAACCGCGAGGGCTTGCTGCGCCCCGGTATGTTCGCCCGCGTGGACACGGCGTTTGGCGAGCGTCCCGGCGCCGTCATGCTGCCCGAGGAAGCCGTGCTGTCGCAGGGCGGCAACCTGTACGTGTACCGGCTGGCCGCTGCGCCGGCCCAGGGCGGCCCGGGCCCCGAGGGCACGGCCGAGGTCAGCCGCGTCGAAGTCACCCTGGGCGCGCGCCTGGGCGGCCGGGGCGCGTGCGCCTGGCCGCCGCCCCCGCCGCCGCTGCCAGCGAGCCAGCCGCCACGGCCAGTGCGCCAGCCGCCACGGCCAGTGCGCCGGCCGGTGCCGCCAGCGCCGGCGCGCCCGCCGCGGCCCTGCGCTGGCACCGCGCCAGCACGGGCGGCAACGCCTGCGCCGTGGCCTCGCGCGGGTAGGGGGCCAGGCGATGTCCGCGCTGCCGCGATTCACTTCAAAAATCATAGCTGCTGGCGCCGACTGCGCAAGCGCCAGCGGCTGTTTTCTTCCTGAATTCCCCACCGTGGACGCGGCCCATGCAGATCGCTGAAATCTCGATCCGCCGCCCGGTGCTGGCCACCGTGCTGTCGCTGCTGATCGTGCTGGTCGGCCTGGTCAGCTACTCGCGGCTGGCGGTGCGCGAATATCCCAAGATCGACGAGCCGGTGGTCACCGTCAGCGTGCGCTACGTCGGCGCCTCGGCCGAGGTGATCGAGACCCAGGTCACCAAGCCGCTGGAAGACTCCATCGCCGGCATCGACGCGGTGGACGTGCTGACCTCCATCAGCCGGCCCGAGCAGGCGCAGATCAGCGTGCGCTTCCGGCTGGAGAAGGACGCCGACACGGCCGCCGCCGAGGTGCGCGACCGCGTCTCGCGCGTGCGCAACCGCCTGCCGCAGACCATCGACGAGCCGGTCATCGCCAAGGTCGAGGCCGACGCCTTCCCCGTCATCTGGCTGGCCTTTTCCAGCGACACGCGCTCGCGCCTGGAGATCAACGACCTGGTCAACCGCATCGTCAAGGCGCGCCTGCAGACGGTGACCGGCGTGGCCGACGTGCGCATCTTCGGCG
>MKTG01000113.1:5442-6938 GCA_001897615.1 Burkholderiales bacterium 68-10 | reverse complement strand
CCACGCAGGACGTGGAAGACGCCATCCGCCGCAACAACCTGGAGCTGCCCGCCGGCCGCATCGAATCCAGCCAGCGCGAATTTTCCGTCACCTCGCAGACCGACCTGGCGCGGCCGGCGCAGTTCGCCGACATCGTGCTGCGCACCGTCAGCGGCTTTCCGGTGCGCCTGCGCGACGTCGCCCGGGTCGAGGAGGGCGCCGCCGACGAGCGCAGCGCCGTGCGCCTGAACGGCCGCTCGGCCATCTCGGCCGGCGTCATCCGCCAGACCACCGCCAACCCGCTGCTGCTGTCGCGCGGCGTGCGCGACATGCTGCCGCGCCTGCAGGAAGACCTGCCGTCCGATGTGAAGATCGACATCGCCAACGACAACTCGGTGTTCATCGACCGCGCCGTCAGCAGCGTCTACACCACCATCACCGAGGCCATCGTGCTGGTGGCGCTGGTGATCTTCGTCTTTCTGCGCACGGTGCGCGCCTCCATCATCCCCATCGTCACCATCCCGGTCAGCCTGGTCGGCGCCTTCGCCCTGATGTCGCTGGCGGGCTTTTCCATCAACACGCTCACGCTGCTGGCGCTGGTGCTGGCCATCGGCCTGGTGGTGGACGACGCCATCGTCATGCTGGAGAACATCCACCGCCACATCGAAGAGGGCATGCAGCCCTTTGCCGCCGCCATCCACGGCGCGCGCGAGATCGGCTTTGCCATCGTCGCCATGACGCTCACCCTGGCGGCGGTGTACGCGCCGCTGGCCTTCACGCCCGGGCGCACCGGGCGGCTGTTCGTCGAATTCGCGCTGGCACTGGCCGGCGCCGTGGTGGTGTCGGGCTTCGTGGCGCTGACACTGTCGCCCATGATGTGCTCCATGCTGCTGCGCCACAACCCCAGGCCCGGCGTGTTCGACCGCGGCATGGAGCGCGCCCTCACCGCCCTGGCGCGCGGCTACGGCCGGCTGCTGCGCCGCGTGCTCACGCACGGGCGCTGGGCCGTGCTGCTGGTCATGGCCGGCTGCGCCGCCGCCATCGCCTGGGTCTACCCCAGCATGCGGCAGGAGCTGTCGCCGCTGGAAGACCGCGGCGTCATCCTGGCCAACATCAACGCCCCCGACGGCGCCACGCTGGACTACACCGACCGCTACGCGCGCCGGCTGGAAGCCATCGGCCAGCAATATCCCGAGTTCGACCGCATCTTCGCCAACATCGGCAACCCCAGCGTGTCGCAGGGCAGCGTGGTCTACCGCGCCGTCGACTGGAGCGAGCGCCAGCGCTCCACCCTCGACATCGCGCGCCAGATGCAGCCGCAGTTCAACCAGCTGGCCGGCATCAACGCCTTTCCCATCACGCCGCCCTCGCTGGGGCAGGGCTTTCGCGAGCGGCCGGTCAACTTCGTGGTGCAGACCTCCGACAGCTACGACAAGCTCAACCGCGCCATGCGCGCGCTGATGGACGAAGTGGCCAAGAACCCCGGCTTCATCGCCCCCGACGTCGACCTGCGCCTG
>MKTG01000113.1:0-5433 GCA_001897615.1 Burkholderiales bacterium 68-10 | reverse complement strand
GCGTCGACGCCGTGGCGCGCGCCATCGAAACCATGCTGGGTGGCCGCCAGGTCACCCGCTACAAGCGCGACGCCGAGCAGTACGACGTCATCGTGCAGACCACCGCCAGCGGCCGCGGCACCCCGGCCGACATCGACCGCATCCAGCTGCGCAGCACCAAGGGCGGGGTGGACACCATGATCCCCCTGTCCAGCCTGGTCAAGGTGCACGAAGGCGTGTCGCCGCGCGAGCTCAACCACTTCGGCCAGCGCCGCTCGGCCACGCTGACGGCCAACCTGGCGCCCGACTACTCGCTGGGCCAGGCGCTGGCGTTCCTCGACGAAGCCTCCACCCGCGTGCTGGGCAGCGGCTACACCACCGACCTGAACGGCATCTCGCGCGAATTCCGCTCCAGCCAGGGCGCGCTGGTGGTCGTCTTCGTGCTGGCGCTGCTGTTCATCTTCCTGGTGCTGGCGGCGCAGTTCGAAAGCTTCGTCGACCCGCTGATCATCATGTTCTCGGTGCCGCTGTCCATGATCGGCGCGCTGCTGGCGCTCAAGTGGAGCGGCGGCTCGCTCAACGTCTATTCGCAGATCGGCCTGATCACCCTGGTCGGGCTGGTCACCAAGCACGGCATCCTGATCGTCGAGTTCACCAACCAGCTGCGCCAGCGCGGCTGGGACATGCTGGACGCGCTGGTGCACGCTAGCAGCCAGCGCCTGCGCCCCATCCTGATGACCACCGGCGCCATGGTGCTGGGCGCCGTGCCGCTGGCGCTGGCCACCGGCGCCGGCTCCGAAAGCCGGCGCCAGATCGGCTGGGTCATCGTCGGCGGCATGAGCCTGGGCACCTTGCTGACCATCTTCGTCGTGCCCACCGTCTACGCCCTGCTGGCGCGCAAGGCCGTGCCGGGGGCCAACACCACGCCGGTCGACGCCCCGCCCGCCGCGCAGCCGGCGCACGAAGGCTGAGTCACCGTCTGGGTAGGTCGGCGCATACTGGCCCGGAAACGCAACCCTTTCACCCATCACCGAGGCGCCCCATGACCTGCCTGACGACCCCCCGCCGCGCCCTGCTGGCCGCGCTGGCCCTGTGCGGCGGCGCTGCCCTGGCCGCCGGCAGCCACGACGGCCACCATGGCGCGCACCCGGCGGGCGACAGCGCCATCGGCCAGCCCGGCGTGGCGGCGCAGGCCGGCCGCAGCGTGCGCATCGACATGAGCGACGCCATGCGCTTTTCACCCGCAAGGATCGACGCGCGGCAGGGCGAGACGGTGCGCTTCGTCGTGCGCAACACCGGCCAGGTGCCGCACGAACTCAGCCTGGGCACCCTGCAAGACCTGCTGGCCCATCGCGAGCAGATGGCGCGCCAGCCCGGCATGACGCACGCCGAGCCCAATCAGATCACCCTGGCGCCCGGCCAGCAGGGCGAAATCGTCTGGCGCTTCACCCGCGCCGGCACGGTGCACTTCGCCTGCCTGATCCCCGGCCACTACGAGGCCGGCATGAAGGGCCAAATCCGCGTGGCTGCCGGCAAGCACCACTGACACCGCCGCCTGACGCCTAGTTTTTCAAGAGAAATCGGCCTCCAGCGCCCGTCCAGCAAGCGCCAACAGCTCCTGATTCAATAGTAAACTGCACGTGATCACCGCCGCCGAATTCATCGCCAAATGGGGCCCCGGCGGCAGCGTCTGCATTTCCACGAGGAGCAAGGTCCGTGGCATGCCGTGAGAGGACAATGCAAGCTTCGATTCATGGGTGGTGCAATGCAACAACTTGAGGTGGCAGACCGCGTTCGCCGTGAGGTGGGGCCTCGAACCGCACCGCAGCACAAGGCAGCGCTGGGACAGTTCATGACGCCTTCCAGCGTGGCGCGCTTCATGGCCGACATGTTTCCGCCAAGCACACAGAAGACTTGTCGCCTGCTTGACGCGGGCGCGGGCGTGGGCGCGCTGTCATGCGCGTTTCTTGACCGTTGGGTCCATGGGGGGTTTGGGTTTCAGCGCGTGTCGGTGACGGCCTACGAAATCGATGCAACGTTGCGCGGCCACCTCGAACAACATCTTGCGGGTTACGAGAACGTCCATGCCGAGGTGATTGCTGGCGATTTCATCGAACTGGCGGCCGCATCCAGCGGTCTGCTGGCCGATCGCCCGGGGCGTGCTGGATACACCCACGCCATCCTCAATCCGCCCTACAAGAAGATCAACAGCAACTCAGCGCACAGGCTGGCACTGCGCTCGCTTGGCATCGAGGCCGTCAACCTCTACGCCGGCTTTGTCGCATTGGCCGTGGCGCAGGCGGACCCGGGTGCCCAGATCGTTGCGATCATTCCGCGCAGCTTCTGCAATGGACCCTACTACCGCCCGTTCCGCGACTTCATTCTTGCCCGAACGGCGATCCATCACATGCATCTTTTTGAGTCGCGCAGCAAGGCGTTCAAGGACGATGAGGTGCTGCAGGAGAACATCATCATTCGTCTGGAGTGCGGGGCACGACAGGGGCCGGTGACGATCAGCACGTCGACCGACGATGGCTTCACCGACCTCGCCATGCACGTGCATCCGTTCGATCAGATCGTGTTCCCGGACGACCCGGAGCGCTTCATTCACGTGCCAACGTCGCTGGAGCGATCTTCGATCGAGTTGTCGCCCGCCGTGCGGTCCACGCTGGCTGATCTGGGGATCAAGGTGTCGACCGGCCCGGTGGTCGACTTCCGGCTGAAGGAGCACCTGCGCGACATGCCCGAGGAGGGCGCAGTGCCGCTGGTTTATCCGGGCCATCTGGGTGTCCAGGGAACGGTGTGGCCATTACCCGGCCTGAAGAAACCGAACGCGATCAAGCGCAACGAAGCCACCGAGAAGTGGTTGTATCCGAACGGCTTTTACTGCGCGGTGCGGCGGTTTTCGTCCAAAGAGGAAAGACGTCGCGTGATTGCCGGCGTGGTCGAACCGACCGCCTTTGGTGACCACGTTGTGCTGGGCTTCGAGAACCACATCAATTTGTTCCATGAGAACAGGCGCGGCCTGGATGAATTTCTGGCGAGGGGTCTGGCCGTGTTTTTGAACACCACGGCAGTCGATGACTGTCTGCGGCGTTTCAGCGGACACACGCAGGTCAATGCAACGGATCTGCGGTTGATGAAGTACCCAAGCCGCGAGGCGTTGATCAAGATGGGCGAGTGGGCGAAGCAGCAGACTGAATTCACGCAGGAAATGCTCGACGAACAACTGGCGAAGCTGATTGAATGAGCCGCAAAACGACCGATCACATCACAGGCGCTCAGCAGATCATTGGCGAACTGGGCCTGCCGGAAGCGCAGCGCAACGAGCGATCCGCCCTGTCGTTGCTGGCACTGTTGAACCTCACATCGGACAAGCGTTGGCCGGCTGCGCAGGCTCCGCTGATTGGTATCACGCCGATCATGAAGTGGGCGCTGGAGCACTACGGCAAGGACTACGCCCCGAATACGCGCGAGACGTTTCGGCGACAGACCATGCACCAGTTTTGCGAGGCGGGTCTGGCGCTTTGCAACCCGGACAAGCTCGATCGCCCGGTCAATAGCCCGAAGACGGTCTATCAGATCGAGCCGGCTGCGCTTGAATTGCTTCGCACGTTCGGTACTCCCCAGTGGCGCGACAATCTCGCCGCCTATCTGGCCAAGCGCCAGACACTTGTTGCACGGTACGCCAGCGAGCGTGAGCAGCGCCGCATCCCGGTCGAGCTTGCTCCCGGCCAGGAGATCACGCTCAGCCCGGGCGAGCACAGCGAATTGATCCGGGCCATCATCAAGGACTTCGCGCCTCGATTCGCGCCGGGCAGCGTGTTGGTTTATGCGGGTGACACGGGCGACAAGTGGGGATACTTCGATGCCCCGCTGTTGGCCAAGCTGGGCGTGACCGTGGAAGCCCACGGCAAGATGCCCGATGTGGTGCTGCACTTCACTGAGAAAAACTGGCTGCTGCTGGTGGAGTCCGTCACCAGTCACGGGCCTGTCGATGGCAAGCGCCACGCCGAGCTTGCCAGGCTGTTTGCGGGTTCACGTGCCGGGCTTGTTTACGTGACGGCGTTCCCGAATCGCGCCGTCATGGGGCGTTACCTTGATCAGATCGCATGGGAGACCGAGGTCTGGGTGGCCGATGCGCCATCGCATTTGATTCACTTCAATGGCGAACGCTTTCTGGGCCCCCATGTGCCGGCATCTTGATCCGGGGGCTGGCCGAGTCCACGGGCTTTGTGCGTGCAACGACCCGCGCTACACCCCCACCACCTGCTTCGAAACCTTCCCCTTCCCCGCCGGCCTGACCCCGCAGGACACCGCCCACCAGCGCACCGAGCGGCTGGCGAGCGGCGCGCTCATCCCTGCGGGGCTGGCCCAGTCCGCGTCGCCGGGTTGCAAGACAAATCAGGCTCCAGCGCTTGATGGACCAGCCCAAGCAGCTATCAAACCAGAAGCATCCACCCCCTTGCGCCAGCGCGCCTGCGCGATCGCCGAGGCGGCGCACCGGCTGGACGGCCTGCGCCGCAACTGGCTCAACCCGCCCGAGTGGACGCGGCGCGTGCCCGAGGTGGTGCCGCTGGGCATGGACGCGTCGCCCTACCCCGACCGCATCGAGCCGCGCCCGGGCCTGAGCGAGCCCGATGCCAAGACGCTGCAAAAACGCACCCTGACCAACCTCTACAACCAGCGCCCGGCCTGGCTGGCGCAGGCACACGAGGCCCTGGACGCCTTGGTCGCCGCCGCCTACGGCTGGGCCGACTACACGCCCGCCATGGCGGACGACGAGATCCTGCGCCGCCTGCTGGCGCTCAACCTGCAGCGCACGGAGTCGGCGCCATGACCCGCCCCATCCCCGCCACGACAGCGCAAATCGGCTCTGGCGAAGACCGCCTGGTCGACGTTCACAGTCCCGAGGTGCCGGCGGGGATACGCGACCGGGTACTGCAACAAATGCAGCCCGGCGACCACCTGTGGTGCTGTCCGCGCCGAGGCCCGCGACGCGGCCTGCTGGGCCTGGGCGAACGCACGGTGATGATCGAGTGGTGGCTGCTGGACGCACAGGGCGAGTTGATCAACGCGTTCTGGGAAGAAGCCTGAGCAAGGATCGGCGCCGGCTGGCGCTCAAGCCGCGGCTGCGCCATGACCTACAGCGCATGCCGCCGTCCATCCGTCCAGGGCGCCCCGGCGACTTCTGACGATCGGCCGTGCTCAGTGGCCTGATTCAGGGTGTGAAATCACTCGGAAAGCCCATCACATCCTGCGCAAGCAGCTATCAAATTTGAATTGATGGGCCGATACCCCAGAGGTTCGGCACTGACGGGTGATACCGATGTTTGGCGTTGATTGGTTCCAAATAAGAAACAATGTAATCACATCAAAGGTCTTTTTCCAACCGTCGATCTGCCCCAAACTACGTTCCATCGCAGGCCACCAAAGCATTCAGGGGGCCTTCGA
>MKTG01000112.1:5147-5552 GCA_001897615.1 Burkholderiales bacterium 68-10 | reverse complement strand
TGTCGAGTTTGACGGGATCGATCGGGTTATTGCCCTCAGCCATTGGAAAACCTTCGCAAAAACAGGAGCGAGAGGCATACGCCTCACCTCGGCCCGCTTCAAGGCAGTCAGATACCGCAACTCGTCATCACCGCATTCGACCTCGGTCCCCACTCCAAGCAGCCAGGCGCGCTTCGCCGCCAGCCGCTCGATCGCCTGATCATCGGGCCATTGCACCCCCATCCGCGTCCAGTCCATGTCCGTCTCCTGTGTCTCTCACAGGGATGGTCGAGCCGGGTCGGGGGGATTCGACATTTCGCGGATCATGCCTGGCGCCAGGTGCGCCGCCGCTCAGCTTGTGCGCACGGGCATCCGGTTGAACGCATCGAGGGCGGCGATCTTGTAGGCCTCGGCAAGCGTCGGATA
>MKTG01000112.1:2873-5013 GCA_001897615.1 Burkholderiales bacterium 68-10 | reverse complement strand
CGGGCCACGCCGCATTCATAGGCCACCCCCTTGGCCTTGATCTGCTGTTCGGTCAGCCCGACCGTCGAGATTTCCGGCACCGCGTAGATGCCGTAGGGAAAGTATTCCGGGGCAGGGGGCATCGGCGCACCGAAGGCATGGCAGGCGGCGATCCGTCCCTGTTCCATCGAGGTCGAGGCGAGCGAGGGGAAACCGATCACGTCGCCGGCCGCATAAATGTGCGGCACCGCTGTCTGGAAGGTTTTGGGGTCGACGGTCAGCCGTCCACGATCGTCCGAAGTGAGCCCGCAGGCTTCGAGTTCCAGCGCCGCCGTCGCGCCGACCCGTCCGGCGCAGTAGAGCAGCGCTTCGGTGCGGATCTGCCGCCCGTCGCTCAGCGAACTCACGGCGAAGCCGGCATCGTCCACCTCGACCTTTTCCACCTTCACACCCAGCCGCAGCTGCATGCCGCGCTTCCTCAGCTCATGCACGAATTCGTCGATGATCTCGCGGTCGATGAACTCGAGGAAGTTCTCGCGCGGCTCGACCAGCGTCACCGGCACATCGAGCGCCGAAAAGATCGTCGCATACTCGATGCCGATCACCCCGGCGCCGACCACCGTGAGGCTCCTGGGCACCCTGGGGTCCGAGGCCACATCGTCGCTGTCGAACACGTTGGTCTGGTTGAACGGGATGTGCTTGGGCCGGTACGGCGCCGTGCCGACCGCAATGACGAAGCGCGCCGCCTCGTACTCGGTTTCGCCGTCGTGGCCATTCCTGATGGCGATCCGGTGCGGGCCGACGAAGCGCGCCCGGCCTGCCACTGTCCGCACCCCGTTGCGGGCGAACTGGTGCTCCAGGACGTCGATCTCGTGGTCGAGCGTCATCCGCAGCCTGGCGCCGAGATCCTTGCCTTCGATCTCCTTTTTCACCCGATAGGCGAGCCCGTAAAAGCCGCGCTCGCGCCAGCCGGAAAGGTTGAGCACCGTCTCGCGCAGCGTCTTGGAGGGAATGGTGCCGGTATGCACCGACACCCCGCCGACGCGCAGCCGGTTCTCCACCACCAGAACGGCCTTGCCGAGCTTGGCCGCCTGAATGGCCGCCCGCCGCCCGGCCGGCCCCGAACCGATGACGATCAAATCGAATGTGTCCATTGCAACCCACCCCAATGCCCGGCGCAGCGTTGCACGCTTCACATGACGCTCCAATGGCAGCAAAGCGCAGGGCCCGAATGCAATGGCGTGGGGCCTCGCGCCGTGTTTGAGAAGCGCCGACCGGAGGCTATGATCGCCCGGTGAGGGAGAAAGCGATGACCTATCCGCTGAGCGGTGGATGTGCCTGTGGGCACGTCCGCTACGAACTGCTGGATGCGCCGATGTTCGTCCAGTGCTGCCACTGCCTTGACTGCCAGCGGCAGACCGGCGGGGCGTTCGTCATCAACGCGATCATCGAAGCAGACCGCATGAGGACCACCGGGGCCGACCCCGTGCCGGTGCCCGTGCCGACGCCGAGCGGCGAGCCGCACATCATCTTTCGCTGTCCGATCTGCCAGGTGGCAGTCTGGAGGGACTACGGCAACAAAGGTTGGCGTCGGTTCGTCCGCGTCGGCACACTGGACGATCCCACCGCGCTGAGACCGCAGGCCCACGTCTTCGTCCGCTCCAGGCAGCCCTGGATCACCCTCTCGCCCGAGATTCCCGCCTTCGAGATCTACTACGAGGATGACCTCTGGCCCGTCGCTTCGATGGAGCGACTGCGGCGAGGCTTTGCCCGGGCCAGTGCGCCCCAGGCCCCGAAGGAGGGCGTTGGGGCCATCTCAGCGCCTCAGTAAACCTCCGGCACATAGAGCTCCGGCTTCACCGCGTGCCGCACATAGTCGGCGTGGCGCACGCGAGCCGGCAGTTCCACCTCCTGCTTGGGCACATCCTCGTAGGCCACCTGGCTCAGCAGGTGCGAGATCATGTTCAGTCGCGCCCGCTTCTTGTCGACCGCCTGCACCACCCACCATGGGGCTTCGTCCGTATGGGTGCGGTCGAACATCTCTTCCTTGGCGCGGGTATAGTCTTCCCAGTGCACCCGGCTCTCGAGGTCCATCGGGCTGAGCTTCCACTGCTTCAGCGGGTCGTGGATACGCATCTTGAAGCGGAATTCCTGCTCCTCG
>MKTG01000112.1:0-2817 GCA_001897615.1 Burkholderiales bacterium 68-10 | reverse complement strand
GGGGTTGCAAAAGCCCATCACCCGCTCGACGCCGGCGCGGTTGTACCAGGAGCGGTCGAACAGCACCATTTCACCGGCCGATGGCAAATGCGGCACATAGCGCTGGAAGTACCACTGGCCCTGTTCCTTGTTGGTGGGGGCCGGCAACGCCACCACCCGGCAGGTGCGCGGGTTGAGGCGCTGCGTCACCCGCTTGATCGCGCCGCCCTTGCCGGCGGAATCGCGACCTTCGAAGATCACCAGCATCTTCAGCTTCTTGTAGGCCACCCAGTCCTGCAGCTTCACCAGCTCATGCTGCAGCCGGAACAGCTCGCGGAAATACACCTTGCGGTCGAGCGTCTCTTCCGCCGGCCCCGACATGCCCTCGGCGACCAGCTCGTCGAGCCGGTCGTCTTCCATCTGCATTTCCAGCTCTTCGTCGAAATCGTCGGCGATCGCCTGCTTGATCCGCTCGAGTTCGGCCGGGGTCCGGGCCTGCGAAGTGTTGGCTTCCGAAATCTTGGCTTCCAAAGCCTTGGCATGTTCGTCGTTCATCGGTGCACCCATGGATAGCTGGCGGGAGGGGTGCCCGTTCCATATGAACCTATTGTGACCGTATGCCGTGTCGGCGCCCTCGCGCCGACGCGATCACGCCTCGGCCACGCCGGCGAGGCGCAGCCCGTCGAGGATCGCCGCGACGCGCGACGGATCCTTCTGCGGCTGTGCCGCCCAGACCTGTGCAATGGTCACGCCGGGGGAGAGCCGCCGCAGCGTTGCCAGGTGCCGCCTGGCCTCGTCCATCCGTCCCAGATGCGCGTTGGCGGCAACCAGCATCCAGTAGCTGCACACGAAGCTCGGGTTGGCCGAGATCGAACGCTTGGCCCAGACCAGCGCCTCTTCGTAGCTGCCCTTGATCATCTGCGCATGCGAGATCGCCGTCAGCGGCCAGTGAGCCCCGTCGAGGCTCGGGCTGAGCCGGATCGCGTGTTCGCTGAAGGCGATGGCGCCATCGATGCTGCCCAGATGCAGATGGGTGATGCCGGCAAAGATCATCACCGTCAGGTTGTTCGGGTTGCTCTCCACCGCTCGTTGCGTCAGCACCAGTCCGCGATCGTAGTCGTGCAGGTTGTGGATCAGCATCATCGAGCTGAGCGACAGCACCACGGCGTCGTCGCGGGCGTTCGCCAGCGCCCGCTCCACCAGTTCGATGCCGAGCGCCGTATCGTCGGTACCGGTCGCCGCCCAGCCCATGGTCGAGCGGTGCAACATGGCGTTGCCCGCATAGACGAGGAAGGTGGGGTTGTTCGGCTCCAGTTCGATAGCCCTCAGCAGCAGCGCGATCGCCTCGGCATTGGCGTCGCGGGTCTGCGACAGGTGCATCGGCAGGGCGCGCAGATAGAGGTCATAGGCCTCGACGCTGTCCGGGCGCTCCCGGCGCGAGCGCTCGATTTCGGCCCAACGTATGGTCGGTTCGGCCACCGAGGCGACCTTGAGGGTGATCTGGTCCTGGAACTCGAACACGTCGTCCAGCTTGCCGTCGAACTTGTCGGCCCACAGGTGCGCGCCGGTCATGGCGTCCACCAGCTGGGCGGTGATCCGCAGCCGGTCGCGCGACCGGCGCACGCTGCCTTCGAGCACATAGCGGACGCCAAGCTCACGCCCGACCTGGCGCACATCGACGGCGCGGCCCTTGTAGACGAAGCTCGAATTGCGGGCGACCACGGCGAAATCGCGGAATCGGCTGAGCGCCGTGATGATGTCCTCGACCACGCCGTCGGCGAAATATTCCTGTTCGCTGTCGCCACCCATATTGTCGAACGGCAGCACCGCCACCGATGGCTTGCGCGGCGTCACCGGCCCGAATTCGGGCGGACGCGTGCTGCGCGCCGTGCCGGTGACCACCTCGAACACCCGCACCGGGCGCGCGATGTTTTTCAGCACCCGCTCGCCCAGGTCCCGGAAACCGTCCTTCATCCGGTCGCGCACCTCTTCGAACACCTTGCTCGAGACATAGACGCCGCCGGGTTCGGCGATCTGCTGCAGCCGCGCCGCGATATTGATGCCGTCGCCATAGATGTGGGCGTCGTCGTGCACCACGTCGCCCTGGTTGACGCCGATGCGGAAGATCATGCGCTTATTGACCGGCACCTCGGCGTTGCGTTCGGCCATCAGCGCCTGCATGGCGACGGCGGCCTCGACCGCCGACACCGTGCTGGAGAACTCCGCCACGATGCCGTCGCCGGCCAGATCCACCACGCGCCCACCATGGCGCTGCAGCAATTGCAGCACTGCCGTCTGGTGTCCCTTCAGCGCAGCCACGGTGCCGGACTCGTCAGCACCGATCAGGGCGCTGTATCCCGCAATGTCCGCACACAGGACCGCCGCCAGGCGGCGCGACAAAACTTGTTCCATTTCCGCTTCCTAGGCGGAGTCACCGCGCCCTGTCACAGGGTAAAGCGTGGCGTTGTTACTTGGAAGTGGAAACGTAACTTCACTCTCCGTGCGGGATGAGCCGAAAATCCGGGAGGTCTCGTAAGGCCAGCTCCGGTCCGGCCGGCGAATAGACCACGAAAAGCTGCATCGGCTTGGTCCCGGTATTGAGCGTCGAGTGGAATCGATCTTCCGGCACGAACACCGTGCAACCGGGCCCGACCTTCTGCACCACCGGCACGCCGTCAGGCGTTTCCACCATCTGCTCGCCTTCGCCCGAGATCACGAAGATGATCTCCTCGGCACCCGGATGGTTATGCCGGCTGTGCCCCTGGCCCGGCGGCAGGTCCACCACGCCGCCCGAGAACCGCTTGGCGCCATTCACCTCCGGCGCCACCGTCAGCGCCA
>MKTG01000111.1:28430-48034 GCA_001897615.1 Burkholderiales bacterium 68-10 | reverse complement strand
AAATCAGTGCAGCGTTGTTCAAGAAGATCGAGCCTGTGCTGCCAGTGTTCGTGCCATCGGCCAAGGGCGGGTCGTCCACGGGTGAGCGACGAGATGGCTCTGAACGGCATCTTGTTCGTCTTGCGCACGGGCATCCCTTGGGAAGAACTCCCCCAGGAACTGGGTTTTGGCAGTGGCATGACGTGCTGGCGGCGTCTGCGTGACTGGCAAGCCGCAGGTGTGTGGCATCGTCTGCATCTGCTGCTGCTCGACGAATTGCGCGGCGCCGGCAAACTGGACTTCAGCCGCGCCTGCATGGATGGCGCCAGCGTAGCCAGCCCCCGGGGGGCCAATACACCGGCCCCAACCCAACGGACAGGGGCAAGCTTGGCAGCAAGCGCCACATCATCACGGACCGCCAAGGCATCCCGCTGATGTTCTGCGTCACCGGTGCCAATCGGCACGATTCGGTGATCTTCGAGCAGTTGGTCGATGCCTTGCCACTGGTGCGAGGAAAGCGCGGCAGGCCGCGCCGGTGGCCGGACAAGTTGCATGCCGACAAGGGCTATGACTTTGCGCGTTGCCGCACCCACCTGAGCAAGCTGGGCATCACGGCGCGTATTGCCCGGCGCGGCATCGAGCGCAATGACCGACTCGGGCGTCATCGCTGGGTGGTCGAGCGCACGCACGCATGGCTGGCTGCCTTTGGCAAGCTGCGCACTCGCTTTGAGCGGCGCGTCGACATTCATGTCGCGCTGCTTTCCCTGGCTTGCTGCATCATCTGCGTTCGCCATCTCACCCAGTTTTGTTAGCGGCTCTAAGTGCTTGGCAGGGCCTCGGCCAGCAGGCTGCCGATGGCCGCGCCCAGCGCCAGGTCCGGCACATGGCCGAAGACATGCTGGCGCAGCCGACCCTGGCGATCGATCAGCAGCAGCGTGGGCGTGCCCTGCATGCCGTAGGCACGCATGGTCAGCGGCAGGCCGTGCTGGCCATCCGGCCGATCCACCCCGATCGGAAAGCTCAGGTGGTTCTCGTGGATGTAGGCCACGAGCGACACCGGCTGCATCGCCTCGTGGTGCTCGAACACCGTGTGCAGGCCCAGCACCGCGAGGCCTTGCCGGCCGAACTGCTCGTGCGCCTGCTGCGCCTGCGGCGTGGCCAGGCGCACGCAGGCCGGGCACAGCATCTGGAACGCATGTAGCAGCACCACCTGGCCGCGCAACGCCGCCAGCGTCGGCGTGTCCCCGGTGTTGAACCACTGGCTCACGTCCAGCTCGGGTGCGGAGTAGGCGGCAGCATCGTGCGGCATGAGCGATATCCAGACGGGGGCAGTGATCGATTATCGAGCGGCGGCGGGACGCACGCCGAAACGCCCTGCGTATCCCTGCCCGGCCTGCTGTCGCGGCAGACCGCACTGCCAGACCGTACTACGATGGGGCCTGGAGGTCCCGCTCATGCACGCCATGCCCACGCCCGCCGCCATCCAGTCCCGCCGCGCCGCCTTCCGTGCGCTGCACACGTCGGGGTGCTTCCTCATCCCCAACCCGTGGGATGTGGGTTCGGCCCGCTACCTGGCGAACCTGGGCTTCAAGGCGCTGGCGACCACCAGCTCGGGCGCCGCCTGGGCCGGCGGCTTGCCGGACGGCGGCATGCCGCTCGCGCAGGTGCTGGAGCATCTGCGCCACATGGTCGCGGCCACCGGGCTGCCGATCAACGCCGACTTCGAAAAGGGCTTTGCCGACGATCCCGAAGGCGTGGCGCGCCACGTGCGCGAGGCCGTGGACACGGGCATCGCCGGCGTGTCGATCGAGGACTCGACCGGCAACGCCGCCACGCCGCAGTTCGAGTTCGCCCTGGCAGTCGAGCGCATGCGCGCCGCCCGCGCCGCCATCGACGCCAGCGGCCAGGACGTGCTGCTGATCGGGCGCGCCGAGAACTTCTTCGCCGGCCGCCCGGACCTGGACGACACCATCGCCCGCCTGCAAGCCTACGCCGAGGCTGGCGCCGACTGCCTGTACGCCCCCGGCATCAGCACGCACGAGCAGATTCGCGCCGTGGTGCAGGCGGTGGCCCCCAAGCCCGTCAACGTGCTGATGGGACGCCCCAGCGAACTGACGCTGGCCGACCTGGCGCAGCTTGGCGTGCGTCGCGTCAGCGTCGGCGGCGCGCTGGCGCGCGCGGCCTGGGGCGGCCTGCAGCGCGCCGCCCGGCTGCTGGCCGAGCAGGGGCGCTTCGATGGCTTCAAGGACGCGGCCGACCACCACGCGCTCAACCAGCTGATGGCGGGTTGAATGCGGCGCATTCGGATCCTTGTCCTGGTGGCCTGCATGCTGGGCTTGCCGTGGATCGCCCACAGCCAGCCTCCCCTGTCCGCCAGCGCCTCCGACCCCCGCGCGCTGGGCTGGATGCAGGGCTTTCCGCCGCCGGCGGACAAGACGATCCGCTTCACCGACCCGGACTACTTCAGCTTCCCAAAGTTGCGCTGGACCGTGTGCCACTTCCGCAACCTGATGCCGACGGCCGATGTCGAGCGCGGCCCCGGCGCCGCCAGCGGATTACCGCTGGCGCTGGATGCCGGCATCGACGCCGTGCGCTTCACGCCGCTGGGGAGCGGCCAGCCGATCACCTGGGCCGAGGCCTTCGACGTCAACTACAGCGACGGGCTGCTCGTGCTGCATCACGGCCGCATCGTCTACGAGCGCTATGCCGGCTGCCTGGACCGAGACACCTTGCACGGCGCCATGTCGCTCACCAAGTCGTCACAGGCCTGCTGGGCGAGGTGCTGGTGGCCGAGGGCGCGCTGGACGAACACGCCCTGGTCCGCGCGCTGATCCCCGAGCTGAAGTCCAGCGCCTTTGGTGACGCCACGGTGCGGCAGGTGCTCGACATAACCACCGCGCTCAAGTTCTCCGAGGACTACGCCGACCCGAAGGCCGAAGTCTGGGCGCACGCCCAGGCCGGCAGCCCGCTGCCGCCGCCTGCGGGCTACACCGGGCCGCGCAGCTACCACGAGTCGCTGCAGCAGATCAACAAGAGCGGCGCGCACGGACAGGCCTTCGGCTACAAGACGCCCAACTCCGACGCCCTGGGCTGGCTGCTGGCGCGCGCCACCGGAAAGCCGCTGGGCGAACTGCTGGCCGAGCGCATCTGGCGCCGCATCGGCGCCGAGCGCGAGGCCTTCTACACCGTCGACACCATCGGCACCCCCTTTGCCGGCGGCGGCTTCAACGCCACGCTGCGCGACCTGGCGCGCCTGGGCCAGCTCGTGCTGCAGGACGGCGAATGGAACGGCGAACAGGTGCTGCCACCGGCCGCGATCGAGCGCATCCGGCGCGGCGGCGACCGCGGCCAGTTCGCCCAGGCCGGCTACGCCCTGCTGCCCGGCTGGAGCTACCGCGGCATGTGGTGGCACAGCGGCGACGCGCACGGCGCCTTCAGCGCCCGCGGCGTGCACGGCCAGACGCTGTGGATCGACCCGGTGGCCGATGTCGTGATCGCGCGCTTTGCCTCGCACCCGGTGGCCGCCAACGCCGCCAACGACCCGACCTCGCTGCCGGCCTGGCGCGCCGTGGCCGATCACCTGATGACCCGCGACCGGACGCCGCTGCTGGGCGGCGAGTGGGTCATCGAGGACATCGCCGGCGCCGGCGTGATCGACCGCACGCACGCCTTTCTGCGCTTCATGCCCGACGGGCGGCTGGTGGGCAGCGCCACCTGCAACAACCTGCGGGGCCGGCACGAAAGCGTCGCCCGGACCCTGCGCCTGACACTGACCGCCACCAGCCGCAAGCAGTGCGCGCCAGCCCTGATGCACCAGGAAGGCCGGCTGCTGAAGCTGCTGCCGCGCGTCACCCACTACCGCATCGACGACACCGGCGCCTTGCGCCTGCGCACCGCCGCCGGCGAGGTCGCCACCGCCCGGCGCTGAGAGGCGGAGAGTCTATTGCCTATGCCCGCCGCTCGCCCCACCGGCGCGCACGGCGTGGGCAGCAGCGGCGCCGGCGGGCGCGCGGGGCGCTCACCTCATGGTTGAACGCCATGGACGCCCACAGCGCCAACGTCGGCGCGGCTGGTGCCAGGATCGCCAGCGGTCAGCGGCCGTTGCCAGGATCAGAGTTCAGGGCTTGGCAAACGCAGCCTGCAGCGCCTGCACCAGCGCCGCCTGCGAGGCGGCGCGCGCGGCAGGCTGGCCGCCCACGTGCACGCCCTGGCCGGGATGCACGCCGTTGGGCACATCGCTGCGCAGGCGCAGCGGTGCCGAACCGTCAAAGCCGTGGTAGGCGCCTTCGTAGGTCAGCACCGTCACGCGGGGCGGGCCGTCCCGGGCCAGGCGCTGACACGGCTCGGCGGCCGTCCAGTCGTCCAGTTGCCCCACCAGCAGCAAGGTGTCGGACACGGGGCGGTAGCCGCGTTGGCTTTCGGCCTCGCAGCCGGGATAGAAGGCCGCCGCGAAGCGCGGCTGAACATCGGCGCCGCGCACCAGCGCATGCGCCAGGTTGGTCGTCGCCAGCACCGTGCTGCCGCCGTTCGACCAGCCGAGCAGCGCCAGGCGCCGTGCGTCCACCTGGGGCTGCGCGGCCAGCCATTGCAGGGCACCCAGGGCGTCGCGCCGTCGCTCGGCTTGCGTGACCTTGCGCGTGCCGATGCGTTGGGTGCACAGCTCGGTTCCACCGCGTGCGCTCAGCGAATCGAGCGCCAGCACGTGCCAGCCGCGCTGGTGCAGCAGGGCCACGTATTCGCGCATCTTGGCGGAAGGCTGCCCGTGCTTGTTCAGCATGCCGCCACAGCCGTGCAGCAGCAGCACCGCAGGGGCCGGATCGGCCGCACCGGCCGTGTACCACCAGCCGCTCAGCGCCAGGCCGGTGGCCCCTTGCCCGGCAGCCAGGCTGGGCACCTGCACCGCCACCGGCTCGGGCGCAGCCGCCTGCCCGGGCATGGCCCCCGTGGCCGCAGTCAGGGCGATGCAGGCCGCGGCGCGCCAGTGCCTCACACGCGCTCAGCCACCCAGCCCTGAACGCTGGCCAGCGCCGCGGGCAGCGCCCTGGCGTCGCTGCCGCCGGCCATGGCCATGTCGGGCTTGCCGCCGCCCTTGCCGCCCACCTGCCGGGCCACGTGGCTGACCAGATCGCCGGCCTTGACGCGGCCCACGGCGTCCCGGGTGACGCCGGCGGCCAGTTGCACCTTGTCGCCGTCCACCGCGGCCAGCACGATGGCGGCGCTGCCCAGCTTGTCCTTGAGCTTGTCCAGGGTCTCGCGCAGGGTCTTGGCGTCGGCGCCGTCCAGGCGCGCGGCCAGCACCTTCAGGCCCTTGACCTCGACCGCCTGGCTGAGCAGTTCGTCGCCCTGGCTGGAGGCCAGCTTGCCCTTGAGCTGGGCGATCTCCTTCTCCAGCGTCTTGACCTGATCGAGCACCTGACCCAGGCGCGCCTGCACCTCGGTGGCCGGCGCGCGCAGCGTGGCGGCCACGCCGTGCAGGCTGGCCTCCAGGCCCTGCAGGTAGCCCAGCGCGTGCTCGCCCGTGATGGCTTCGATGCGGCGCACGCCGGCGGCCACGCCGCCTTCGCTGACGATCTTGAACAGGCCGATGTCGCCGGTGCGCGCCACGTGGGTGCCGCCGCACAGCTCGCGGCTGCTGCCGATGTCCAGCACGCGCACGGTCTCGCCGTACTTTTCGCCGAACAGCATCATGGCGCCGGTCTTCTGGGCGCTCTCGATGTCCATCACGCGGGCCTGCGTGGCGTCGTTGGCCAGCACCTCGGCGTTGACGCGGCGCTCGATCTCGGCGATCTGCTCGGGTGTCACCGGCGCGTGGTGCGCAAAGTCGAAGCGCGTCTTGTCGGCATCGACCAGGCTGCCCTTTTGCTGCACGTGCGCGCCCAGCACCTCGCGCAGCGCCTTGTGCATCAGGTGCGTGACGCTGTGGTTGCGCATGGTGGCGGCGCGCGCGTCGGCGTCGACGTGGGCGATCACCGCATCGCCCAGCTTCAACCCGCCCTTGAGCGCCGTGCCGTGGTGGCCGTAGACGTCGGCCTTGATCTTCTGCGTGTCCTGCACCTCGAACGCAGGATCGCCGTGATGCGCCACCCACAGCGTGCCGCGGTCGCCCACCTGGCCGCCGCTTTCGGCATAGAACGGCGTGCGGTCGAGCACCACGATGCCGTGCTGGCCTTCCTGCAGGGCGTTGGTGGCGGCGCCCTCGTGGTAGAGCGCCAGCACCCGGGCCTCGCCGCGCAGGTGTTCGTAGCCGGTGAAGGCGTTGCCCGGGCCGTCGTAGTCGACCGCCTTGTCCATGCGGAACTTGCCGGCCGCACGGCCGGCGGCCTTCTGCGCCGCCATGGCTTCGTCGAAGCCGGCCAGGTCGACCGTGACGCCGCGCTCGCGGCACACGTCCTGCGTCAGGTCGAGCGGGAAGCCGTAGGTGTCGTGCAGCTTGAAGGCGATGTGGCCGGGCAGTTCCTTGCGGCCGGCGATCAGCGCGTCGTCCAGAATTTCCATGCCGTTGGCCAGGGTCTCGAAGAAGCGCTCCTCCTCGGCCTTGAGCACCGCCTCCACCCGCTGGCCCTCGGCCTGCAGGCGTGGGTAGGCGGCGCCCATCAGCTCGACCAGCAGCGGCACCAACCGGTGGAAGAACGGCGCCTTCTGCCCCAGCTTGTAGCCGTGGCGGATGGCGCGGCGGATGATGCGCCGCTGCACGTAGCCGCGGCCCTCGTTGCTGGGGATCACGCCGTCGCTGACCAAAAACGCCGTGGCGCGGATGTGGTCGGCGATGACCTTGAGCGAGGGGTTGGCCAGGTCGGCGCAGCCGGTGACGCGCGCCGCCTCGGCGATCAGGCGCTGGAACAGGTCGATCTCGTAGTTGCTGTGCACGTGCTGCAGGATGGCGGCCAGGCGCTCCAGGCCCATGCCGGTGTCCACGCAGGGCGCGGGCAGCGGGGTGACGCTGCCGTCCTCGTGCATCTCGAACTGCATGAACACGTGGTTCCAGATCTCGATGAAGCGATCGCCGTCTTCGTCGGGCGATCCGGGCGGCCCGCCGGGGATGTGGGCGCCGTGGTCATAGAAGATCTCGCTGCACGGGCCGCAGGGGCCGGTGTCGGCCATCATCCAGAAGTTGTCGCTCTTGTACTTGCCGCCCTTGTTGTCGCCGATGCGGATCACCCGCTCGGGCGGCAGGCCGATCACCTGGGTCCAGATGTCATAGGCCTCGTCGTCCTCGTGGTAGACGGTGGCCAGCAGGCGCTCGGGCGGCAGGCCGTAGACCTGCGTCAGCAGCTCCCAGCCCCATTCGATCGACTCGCGCTTGAAGTAGTCGCCGAACGACCAGTTGCCCAGCATCTCGAAGAAGGTGTGGTGGCGCGCGGTGTAACCCACGTTCTCCAGGTCGTTGTGCTTGCCGCCGGCGCGCAGGCAGGCCTGCACCGAGGCGGCGCGCACGTAGGGCCGCTTGTCGGTGCCCAGAAACACGTCCTTGAACTGCACCATGCCGCTGTTGGTGAACATCAGCGTCGGGTCGTTGCCCGGCACCAGCGGGCTGGAGGCGACCACGGCGTGGCCCTTGGCGGCAAAGAAGTCCAGGAAGCTCTGGCGGATGTCGGCGACGGATTGGGGGGGCGTGGCGTTGTTCATGATGATTTCGGGCTCTGTCGTTTGCCTGGAAAGCGCAAGCAGCTCACAATTTGATAGTGTATTGGACTACCGCCACCGCGAGGCCAGGCGCAGGTCAAACCTTCATATTGTGTTCGAAGCCAGGGGCGCCTGCCGCTGCGGGCTGCAAGTCGAGCCGCGGCGCCCGATCAACCGCCTGGAAACGCCCCCAGCCGGTGGTAGCGCGGCGGCTGGGCCTGCAGGTCGGACCAGATGAGCGCCACCTGATCGACCTGCCAGCGGATCGGCGCCGCCAGCGGGCGGGTCTGCACCTGCTCGGCCTGGCGCAGGGCGGTCAGGTGCGGCTTCCAGGGGCGGCGCTCGGGCGGCAGGCCGGCTTGCGCCGCCAGCTCGGTCGTGTGCTGCCGCAGGGCGGTGAGCGCCGGGCTGGGCGCGGCGCGCAGCACGGCCAGGGTGCCGCGCGGGGCGTGCCACAGTTCGGCGCGCACCAGGGCGATGTCGAACGGCTCGAAGGCCAGCGTGGCCAGGGCCGCCTGCCACGCCTGCGCCTGCGACGGCGTGACCGCGTCGTGAAATTGCAGCGTCACGTGCAGGCGATCGGGCGCCGGCCGCAGGCGGCGCGGCAGGCCGGCCCAGCGCTGGCGCTCGGCATCGATGGCGGCGCAGGCGACGGGCGGAGGAAACAGGGCCGTGAACAGGCGCCGAGGTCCAGCACCTTCTGCGGTCGTGGCCACTGAGGGCTGACTTCCCATCACGGTTGGCGCGCAAGACATCCGCGGCGTCTGTTGCGGCTTATCCTGCCCCGCCAGGCGCAAACGCTCGGTCTTGGAGCTTCATTTCCTTGCAGGCCGCTTTGCCAGCGCGCCGCAGTCGGCGGAAACAAAGCGCGCGTCCATCTTCATTTCCATGCGCGTCGGGCGGCCCTTGTCCTGACCGGTTATGACGGCCTCGGTGGTGTAGTGCTTGCGGTCGTGCAGTGTGGTGGTGAAGTCGCCCTGGCTGGGCGGGTTGGTGCAGACCATGCGGCCGCGCCACACGTTGCCGGTGCGGCTGACCTTGGTGTAGGTGCAGTCGTCCTTCTTGTCACCTTCGCGGATCACGTCTTGCCTGGCCTCTTCGGGGCTGACGCAGTTTCGGATTGCGCCGTCCGGGTTCAGACCGACACCCATGCTGACCATCTGCTGCTCCATCTGCTTGCGCGCCTGGGGCGGCAGGTTCTTCATCTGCTCGCGCATCTGCGCCATCTGCGCCGCGATCTCCGGACGGTCGGGTGTGCGGATGTCTTGCTTGATCTCCCACAGACCGGGCTCGATGGTTTGAGCGTGTGCGGCCGGCAGGTTCAGGGTGAGCAGGGGCAAGAGCGCGAAGAGCCAGCGGGATTTCATGGGTCCTCCTTGGGATGATCGAGACGTTCTGGATGATCAAAGACCATAGCAGGCGCAGGGAGCACGTGGGCTCAGGGCAGACCCTCAGCCATACGCAGTGGACGGTCAATGAAAGTCACGGCTCGTGGTGAGGCCGGCCAGCCGGCCCAGCAGCGGCGTGAGGTCGCGCAGGCGGCGTGCGACGAGGTGGCGCACGGCACCGCCGCTGCCGGCGTCGCGCTGCCACTGGCCTTCGACGGCCAGCAGGCGCCCGCGAAGCAGGGCGTTGCGCTGCTCCTCGACCTCGCGCAGGCCGGGCCGGACGATGACGTTGACCGGGCCGGTTTCGTCTTCCAGCGTGACGAAGATGATGCCGCCCGCCGTCACCGGGCGCTGGCGCCCGACCACCAGGCCGCGGGCGCGGACGGTGCGGCCATGGGGCGTTTGGGACAGTTCATCGGCCGTCAGCAGGCGCCAGCGGATGGCGGCGCAGCGTCAGGCCGAGGGCGGCGTAAGCGAACGCCAAGAAATTGCCGTACGAAGACCGCATGCCGCTCACTCGGCTCGCGCTTTACACCTGCTTCATCCTGCTGGCCCTGTTGGTGCTGCTGCGGTTTGACCTCGTGCTGCTTGTTCCAATCACGCTCGTGCCATTCGTTCAGTTGAAAGACTCGACTCGTATTACCGTATTCGGCAAGAGGAGACCCCGCGCGCCAGCCTCCGAGCCACGCGACACCGGAGACCCCTTGGTGCGGGTGTACCTCGTGATCGGCGGCATCCGGCTCATCGCAGGTTTGGTGATGTTCCTTTGGCTCCCCATCGCTGCCGCACCCGGTCCGCTCATGTCGATCCTGCCCAAGTGGTTCACGATTCCTGGCATGCACGCGATTCTTCTGGGCGCTGTTCTCACGGCGCTGGGTACCGATCTGCTTCGAGGTGGCCTGGCGCGACGAAGTGATGAACCACAGGGTCTCGAAGACCAGGACACCATCGCGTCCGAATGCCCTGGGCTGCTTCGTTACGCGGTACCTTGGCTGGCCCTGGCCGGGGTGGCCCACCTGGCCGATTGGCCTGCTCTTGGAGCCAGTTTTTGAGGGTCGGTCGGTAGGGGTCTTCAGGGCTTGAAGGTAGCTTCTATCGGAGGTTTTCAAGCAGAGGAAGCTCGACCTTCAAGGCAAGCCCTTACACGGCCGGTTTTCGTGCGCCCTCAGACCGCCAGCGCGTAGACCTCGTCACCCACCGCCTGCACCAGCCGCTGCTCGATGAGCAGTTCCAGATGCATCTGGATGCTGCGGCGCTCGGCGCTGTCGATGTAGGGCAGCTCGAAGCCGACCGGATACAGCAGGCGGCGTGCCACCAGTTGCGCCAGGGTGTGCGGGCCTTCGCGCAGGTAGCCCAGCAGGCGCTCGTGGCGCTCGTCGATCTTGGCGGCAAAGCGCGCCAGCGCCTGCTCGAACGCGGCCCGCTCGGTGATGACACCGCGGTGGTGCGAGGTGACCCACACGCGGGCGTCCAACTCGCGCACCGCCGCCAGGCTGCGCTGGAACTGCCGCAGGTCGGACGAGGCGTCGCCGTAGTAGGGACCGAAGCCGGTCAGGTCGATGTCGCCGATGAAGGCGATGCCCTCGCTGTCGACGACCAGCGCCGAATGGCCCGCGGTGTGGCCCGGCAGGTGGTGCGCCCGCACGCGCACGCCGCCGCCCAGGTCCCACTGGCTGCCGTGCGTGTAGCCGCTGGCGTCGGGGCGCGGTTGGTAGCTGAAATCGCGCTCGATCATCGGGCGCAGCGCCTCCAGCGCGGCCGAGGTGTAGCCGTAATGGCGCGCCATGCCGTCCCAGGACTGCACCGCCGCCAGGTCGGCCTGGTGCACCTGCACGGCGGCGTGGCGCAGGCGGCCCAGCGCCACCGTGTGGTCTTCGTGCACATGGCCCAGCAGCACCATGTCGGCCTCGTCCAGGTCAGGCCCGATGTGCAGCGCCACGCGCGGCGTGTCGAAGGCCACGCGGGTGTCGCTGCCCTGCACGATGACCTGATTGCCGTCGGGGTACTTGCCGGATTTATCACCCAGATAGACCCGCACGGGGCCGAAGTCGAGACGTTCCATGAACTATCAATTCAATAGCTGATCGCGCTCGCCCAGCAAGCGCCAGAGGCACATTTGATCCAACAACATTCAGTGGCGCAGGGGCTGTGGCACCCAGTCGCCATCGCGCTCCTGCCCCGGCACCGCGAACAGCTCGGGCGTGCCCGGGCTGAGCGCCCGGCCCTGCAGCGACCAGCGGTGGCGCGCCGCGAAGTCAAAGCCCGCGGCGGTCTGCCGGCAGGCGATGTCGCCCTGGCGGAAGTCCGGCGCCACATCCTCGCACGGAATGCCGGCCACTGCTGGCGATGCGGCCACCGGCACACTGGCGCGCCCGTCCTGGCGCGGCAGGTAGAAGGCGCGCAGGCGGCCGTCCGGCTCGCGCAGCAGCAGCAGCGCGATGCGGCCTGCGTCCTGCACGCGCAGGCCCTCGGGCAGGTAACGCGCATCGGTCGGCGCACCCACCCACGCGAAGCCGCCTGGCGGCAGGCGCGCCACGCGCACGGCGGGCGGGCCGTCGACGGCGGGCGGGCCGCCGACAAAGCGCCAGCCCAGCACCAGGGCGGCCAGCAGCGCCACGGCCAGCATGGCGTTGAACGCCAGCGTCAGCAGACGGCGCTCGGTCAGCACGGGCATGGCGTGACGAAGCCGAGGCGTTCAGGGGTCGGCAAAAGACGCTCAGTCTCAGTCAAAGCGCAGGGTCTGCACGCCCTGGGCCGTGCCCAGCAGGCAGACCTGCGCCTTCTGGTGCGCGAACACGCCCACGGTGACCACGCCGGGCCACTGGTTGACGGTGCTCTCGAACGCCAGCGGATCGCCGATGCGCAGGCCGCGCACGTCCAGGATGTGCTGGCCGTTGTCGGTGACCAGCGGGGCACCACCCGACAGCCGCAACTCGGCCTTGCCGCCCAAGGCGGCGAACTGGCGCACGATGCGCTGGGCCGCCATCGGAATGACCTCCACCGGCAGCGGAAAGCGCCCCAGCACGTCCACCCGCTTGCTGTCATCGGCGATGCAGACGAAGCGGCGCGACTGCGCGGCCACGATCTTCTCGCGCGTCAGCGCCGCGCCGCCGCCCTTGATCATGTGGCCGCGCGGGTCGATCTCGTCGGCGCCGTCGATGTAGACGGCGATCTCGCCCACTGCGTTGCAGTCGAACACCGGGATGCCCAGGGCCTTCAGGCGCGCCGTCGACGCCTCGGACGAGGACACCGCGCCGGGGATGCGCCCCTTCATGCCGGCCAGCGCGTCGATGAAGTGGTTCACCGTCGATCCGGTGCCCACGCCCACCACCTGGCCGGCCTCGACGTGCTCGAGCGCGGCGCGCCCGACCATGGCTTTCAGTTCGTCCTGTGTCATTTGCGACAATTTCCGTTTAAACCCATCACAGCAAAGAATTATCCAATGGCCCTGCTGCCCTATGGCCTGTCGCGCGCCGTCCTGTTCAACATGGACCCCGAGGCCGCGCACGAACTCACCATCGACATGCTGGCGCGCGGCGCCGGCACCCCGCTGCAATGGGCCTGGTGCAATGGCCGTGTCGACGACCCGGTCACGCTGGCCGGCCTGACCCTGCCCAACCGCGTCGGCCTGGCCGCCGGGCTGGACAAGAACGCGCGCGCCATCGACGGCCTGGCGGCGATGGGCTTCGGCTTTGTCGAAGTCGGCACCGTCACCCCGCTGGCCCAACCGGGCAACCCCAAGCCGCGCATGTTCCGCCTGCCGGCCGCGCAGGCGCTGATCAACCGCATGGGCTTCAACAACGACGGGCTGGACGCCTTTGTGCGCAACGTCCAAAACTCTCGTTTTCATAGCGGTTTGCGCACGACTGGCGGGCGCCAGCGCATGATTCTTGGTCTGAACAACGGCAAGAACGCCGCCACCCCGATCGAGCGCGCCACCGACGACTAGCTGATCGGCCTGTCGGGCGTGTACCCCTACGCCGACTACGTGACGGTCAACATCTCCAGCCCCAACACCAAGAATCTGCGCGAGCTGCAAAGCGATGCCGCGCTGCACGCTCTGCTGTCGGCACTCAAGGCGCGCCAGGGCGAACTGGCGGCCGAGCACGGCCGGCAGGTGCCGCTGTTCCTGAAGATCGCGCCGGATTTGGATCAGTCGCAGGTGCAGGCCATCGCCGAGGCGCTGCAGCGCCACGGCATCGACGGCGTGATCGCCACCAACACCACCCTGTCGCGCGAGGCCGTGCAGGGCATGGCCCACGCCCAGGAGGCCGGCGGCCTGTCCGGCGCGCCGGTGCGCGAGGCCAGCAACCGCGTGATCGGCCAGCTGCGCGCGGCGCTGGGCGCAGGCTTTCCCATCATTGGCGTGGGCGGCATCCTGAGTGGAGCCGACGCCGTGGCCAAGATCGAGGCCGGGGCCGACGCGGTGCAGATCTACACCGGGCTGATCTACCGCGGGCCGGCGCTGGTGCAGGAAGTGGCGCAGGCGCTGCGCCAGCGACGCTGAAGCGCGCCGGCGCTCCGTCAGGCCAGACGCGTCAGCGCGAGCGCGGCAATCGCCAGACAGCTGGTCAGCCCGGGCGATTCGATGCCCAGCAGGTTGACCAGGCCCGCCACGCCGTGCTCGCGCGGGCCTTCGATGCGAAAGTCGACCGCCGGCTCGCCCGGGCCGGTGAGCTTGGGGCGGTAGCCGACGTAGCCCGGTTGCAGCGCCCCATCGGGCAGCGCCGGCCAGTAGTGGCGCACTTCGGCGTAGAAGGCATCGGCGCGCGCCGGATCGACCGTGTACTCGTCAGGCGCATCGACCCACTGCACGTCAGGCCCGAACTTGGCCTGACCACCCAGGTCGAGTGTCAGGTGCACGCCCAGGCTGGGCGAGTCGCGTTCCACCACCGGGTAGATCAGGCGGCTGAAAGGGGCGCGGCCCGCGAGGCTGAAGTAGCTGCCCTTGGCCCAGCGCGTGGGCAACGGCGGCCGGTGCGCGGGCGGCAGGCCGAAGGTGGCGTGGGCGAGCGCGATGGCGCCCAGGCCGGCGGCGTTGACCACGCTGCGGGCGATCAGCGTGGTGTCGCCGTCGCCACTCGATACTTCAATTTTGATAGCTGCTTGCGCTTGCCCATCCAGCGCTGCAATGCTTTTTACCTTGGAATGCGTGGCCAGCAGGCCGCCGGCGTTCTCGACATCGCCCAGCAGCGACAGCATGAGGCCGTGGCTGTCGATGATGCCGGTGGACGGCGACAGCAGCGCGGCCTGGCAGTCCAGCTGCGGCTCCAGCGCCAGCGCCTGCTCGCGCGAGAGCCATTGCAGGTCGGCCACGCCGTTGGCCACGGCGCGCGCCTGGATGGCGCGCAGCTCATCCACTTGCGCGGCATTGCCCGCGACGATCAGCTTGCCGCAGCGCTGGTGGTTGACGCCGCGCTCGGCGCAGTAGTCGTACAGCATCTGCCGGCCCGCCACGCACAGGCGCGCCTTCAGGGACCCGGGTGGGTAGTAGATGCCGGCGTGGATGACTTCGCTGTTGCGCGCGCTGGTCTGGGTGCCGAAGCTGTCCTCGGCCTCCAGCACCAGCACCTCGCGCCCGGCCAGGGCCAGCGCGCGCGCCACCGCCAGGCCGACCACGCCGGCGCCGATGACCACGCAATCGACGTGCTCGGCCATCACCCGCCTTCGATGCCGGCCAGCACGGCCACGGCGTTGTCGCCCAGCTCGGCCGCGGCGTAGCCGCCCTCCAGCAGCAGGGCCGTGGGCAGACCCAGGCGCGCCAGGCGCTGGCCCAGGTGGGTGAAGTCGGCGCGCTGCAGGGCAAACTGGCTGATCGGGTCGCCGGCAAAGGTGTCCAGCCCCAGCGACACCACCAGCGCGTCGGGCCGGTGGCGCTGCACGCGGGCGCAGGCCACCTCCAGCGCGTCGAACCACGCCGCCACGTTGCTGCCCGCGGCCAGCGGCAGGTTGAGGTTGCAGCCCTGCCCCGCGCCGGTGCCGGTTTCGTCGGCATGGCCCAGGTAGAACGGGTATTCGGTGCGCGGGTCGCCGTGGATGCTGACGAACAGCACGTCGGCGCGGTCGTAAAAAATCGCCTGCGTGCCGTTGCCGTGGTGATAGTCCACGTCCAGCACCGCCACGCGCGCCGCGCCGCCGACACGCAGCGCCTGCGCGCAGACGGCGGCGTTGTTGATGAAGCAGTAGCCGCCCATGAAGTCGGGCCCCGCGTGGTGGCCGGGCGGGCGCGTGGCGCAGAAGACGGCGCGCTCGCCCGCCCGCAGGGCCGCGGCAGCGCTGGCGGCGGCGTCGGCGGCCGCCTTGGCCGCTGCCCAGGTGCCGGCAACCATGGGGCTGCCGTTGTCCATCGAATACAGGCCCAGGCGGGCGATGAAGTTGTCCGGCTCCACATCGCTGCGCAGCGTGCGCACCGGCCACACGCTGGGAAAGGGTTGCAGCTGGGCGTTGCCGGCGTCCAGCGCCAGCCACTGCTGCCAGGCGGTGCGCAAGAAATCGAGGTAGCGCGGCGCATGCACCTGGTCCAGCAGCGACGCGCTGTCGCTGTCTGGCGCGTGCAGCGTGTGGCCGGCGGCGCGCAGGGCCTGTTCGACAAAGCGGGCACGGCTGGGGTTTTCGAAGCAGGGCACGCGCTGGCCGCGAAAAAATTCGTCGGCGGGGGCGTGCAGCGCCTGTTCGGGGGTGATGAAGCAGCGCATGAAAGCCCTTCAGAGTGCGCCCAGCCGCGTCGGCAGCGGCGCAAAGCCGTGGTTGAGCGGCCCCACGCCCTGGCCGGTGCGCACCTTGGCTCCTGCGGCCAGGGCCTGGCGCACATAGCTGCGTGCGGCCTGCACGGCGGCGGGCAAGTCCAGCCCCAACGCCAGCTGCGCCGCGATGGCCGACGACAGGGTGCAGCCGGCGCCGTGCAGGTTGGGCGTGGCGATGCGCGCGTCTTGCAGCAGCCGCGGCGGCTGGCCGGCGATGGCCAGCACGTCCAGCACCTGCTCCCCCGGCAGGTGGCCGCCCTTGAGCAGCACGGCGGGCGCGCCCAGGCCCAGCAGCGCCTGTGCGGCGGGCGCCAGATCGGCCACGCTGGCGATGGGGCGGCCCAGCAGCAGCACGGCTTCGTCGAGGTTGGGGGTGATCAGGCTGGCGCGTGGAAACAGCTCGGCCACAATGGCCCGCACGGCGGGCGGCTCGATCAGCGCGGCGCCGGTGGCCGAGACCATGACCGGGTCAAGCACCACCTGCGTGATGGCATGGCGGTCGATGGCGGTGGCCACGGTGCGCACGATCTCGGGCGCGTGCAGCATGCCGATCTTGACCGCGTGCGCGCCGATGTCGCCCAGCACGGCGTCGATCTGCGCCGCCAGGAACTCGGGCGGCGCGGCGTGGATGGCGGTGACGCCCAGGGTGTTCTGGGCCGTCAGCGCGGTGATGGCGCTCATGCCGTAGCAGCCCAGCGCGGCAAAGGTTTTCAGGTCGGCCTGGATGCCCGCGCCGCCGCCCGAGTCACTGCCGGCGATGGTGAGCACGCGCACGTATTGCTGGGCGGGTTCAATGGAGGTCATGGCTCGGCTCGAAGTTCGAATCTGCGTTGCAACGGGAATTCAATCAAACATCCGAACGCAGAGGACGCAGAGAACGCAAAAAAGAAATTCATGGGATTTTTCTGCGCCTTCTGCGCAAGCTTTGCGTCCTCTGCGTTCGGTTGTTCGGCTGCGCAAAGTACGCGACTCATGCCCGGCCGGCCAGCGACGGATGCGGCAGCGCCGGCAGCGGCAGGCGCGGCGCCGCGCGGCCCTGGTCGATGGCGGCCTGCCAGGCGGGCACGGTGCGCGCCGGTTCGTCGGCCAGCCCGCGCACGATGCACACGCCAGCGGCGCCGCTGCGGGTGGCCTGCTCGGCCTGGGTGTGATCGAGGATGCCGCCGATGGCCACCACCGGCACGCCCGCCATGCGCACCCACCAGGCCAGGTTGTCCAGGCCCTGCGGCACCCAGGGCATGGCCTTGGTCAGCGTGGGCCAGACCGGGCCGCAGGCCACATACCCCGGCGCCAGACTGCGCGCGCGGCAAAGCTCCCACAGGCTGTGGCTGCTGATGCCCAGTCGCAGGCCGGTGGAGGCCAGCTCGGCGCGGCCGGCGGCGCCCAGGGCCAGCAAATCCTCCTGGCCCAGGTGGATCGCGATGTGGCGTGCATCGCCCGCCGCCAGTTCGGCCGCGGCGCGCCAGTGGTCGTTGACGACCAGCGTGGCGCCGGCCTGCCGGCAGGCGGCGAGCGCCTGCGCCAGCTGCGCGCGCAGCACGGCGTGCCAGGCGGCGTCGGGTTGCGCGGGTGTCTTGATGCGCAGCTGCACGGTGCGCACGCCGGCAGCCAGCACCTGGGCCACGCGCTCGGCGCGGTCGACGATGGCGTACAGGCCGATGTCAGGGGTTTCAGAAGAAATCGGGCTCTGGCGCCCGCCCAGCAAGCGCGAGCAGCTATCGATATCAAAGTGATCGTCCCACGACAGGACGGGCAGGTGTTCGGGCTGCGTGCCAAAGCCGGCGCGCGCCGCCACCGGCCCCGCGCCCTGCCCGGCCGCGTGACCGTGGGCGATGGCGTGGGTGGTGGCCATCTTGGCCAGCACCAGCGCGTCGGCGGCGACGAAGCCCAGGGCCAGCGCGCTGGCGGCGCTGCTGGCGTAGGTGCAGCCGGTGCCGTGGGTGTGGGGCGTGCCCACGCGCGGCAGCGCCAGCCAGCCGCTCGCGTGTTCAGTGGCGATCCAGTCGAGCGAGCAGCTCGGCGCGTGCGCGCTGTCGCCGCCGGTGATGGCGACGGCCGCGGCGCCCAGCGCGCGCAGGGCTTCGGCCAGTTGCGGCGCGTTCTGGGTGTCTGCACCCTCGCCCACCAGGCGCCGCGCCTCGCGCTCGTTGGGCGTGACGAGCGTGGCGCGTGGCAGCAGCTGGTCGCGGTAGGCGGTGAGCACGGCGTCGTCGGCAAAGGCCGCGCCGCTGCTGGCGCCCAGCACCGGGTCCACCACCAGCGCTACCGGGGCGCGCTGGCGCAGGCGGTCGATCCAGCGCGCCACCACGGCGATGTTGGCGGCGCTGCCCAGCAGCCCGGTCTTGATCGCCGCCGGCGGCAGGTCATCGACCAGCGCGGCCAGTTGCGCATCGAGCAGTTCGGGCGCGAGGGGTTCGACGTGCGTCACGGTCAGCGAGTTCTGCGCCGTGATCGCCGCCACCACCGGGCACAGGTGCACACCAAACGCCGCCGCCGCGCGCGCATCGGCACTCAACCCGGCGCCGCCGCCGCTGTCGTTGCCGGCGATGCTCCAGACGATCCTGGGCGCTGCGTTTTCAGTAGCTGCTGACGCAGTCCACGCGGGCGTCACGGCGCGTTTCCGATCAAAAACGGGTTGCCGGTGACCGGCGTGGTGGCGACCGCGAAGTCCTGCCGCGCCATCACCCCGGCGCGATGGGCCGCGCGCCCGGCCTCGATGGCCCCGCGAAAGGCGCCGGCCATGCGCACCGGGTCGGGCGACTGGCTGACGGCGCTGTTCAGCAGCACGGCGTCGAAGCCCATCTCCAGCGCCTGCGCGGCGTGGCTGGGCGCACCCAGGCCGGCGTCGATGATCAGCACCACGCCCGGCAGGCGCTCGCGCAGCAGGCGCAGCGCGAACGGGTTCATCAGCCCCTGGCCCGAGCCGATGGGCGCGCCCCAGGGCATCAGCAGCGGGCAGCCGGCGTCCAGCAGGCGCTTGGCGGTCACCAGGTCTTCGGTGCAGTACGGGAACACCGTGAAGCCGTCGCGCGCCAGTTGCCGCGCCGCCTCGACCAGCTCCTGCGGGTCGGGCTGCAGGGTGTAGTCGTCGCCGATCACCTCCAGCTTGACCCAGGACGTGCCGTACAGCTCGCGCGCCATGTGGGCCAGCTGCACCGCCTCGCGCGCCGTGGTGCAGCCGGCGGTGTTGGGCAGCAGGTGCGCGCCCTGCGTGCGCATGGCGGCGCGGATGATCTCGACGAAGCTGTTGTCGCCGCCGGCGGCCAGCTGGCGCTTCAGGCCGACGGTGACGATCTGCGTGCCCGAGGCCGCGATGGCGTCGGCCAGCACCCGCGGCGACGGGTACTTGGCCGTGCCCAGCAGAAAGCGGCTGGTGAGCCGCACATCGCCGACCGACCAGCTGTCCACATCATTGGTTTTCATCATCGTTGTCGCTCACAAACTCAACCAGCCGCGCTGCAGGCCCAGCGCCGCCACCCCGGCGGCCGCCAGCAGCCCGGCAAAGCCGACCCACTCGCGGCGCGAAAACACGCGCCGCCCATGCCCCCGCCGCGCCCACGCATACAGCAGGGCGCCCGGCGCATACAGCAGCGAACCCAGCAGCAGGTACTTGATGCCGCCCGCATACACCAGCCAGAAGGCGTAGAGCAGCGCCAATGCCGACAGCGCCGCGTCGCGCCGGCGCCGCCCGCCGCCCTCGCCCGCGCCGTAGCGCGCGCCGCTGAGCGCGATCTTCAGCGCATGCCCGGCGGCCCAGGTGTAGGGCAGCAGGATCATGGCCGTGCCCAGGTTGACCAGCGACAGGTAGGTCGATTCGCTCCACAGCGTCAGCAGCAGGAAGGCCTGCACGCTGGCGCTGGTCAGCCACAGC
>MKTG01000111.1:0-28318 GCA_001897615.1 Burkholderiales bacterium 68-10 | reverse complement strand
GCTCCAGCACATAGGCCATCGACGGGTTCTTGAGCTGCGCCAGCTCGGGTTGCGCCATCACGCCCATCGACAGCAGGCTGACGGCCACCAGCAGCGCCAGCACGAACAGGAAGCCCGCCAGCGTGGCGCGCCCCACGTCCACGCGCCGCTGGGCGTGGGCCGAATAGACGCTGGCGCCCTCGACGCCGATGAACACCCACACCGTCACCAGCATCATGCCGCGCACCTGCTCCAGCACGCTGCCCAGTTGCGGGTTGGCGCGGCCCCAGATGTCGGCGCTGAACACCGGCCGCTGGAACGCCAGCGCCACCAGCAGCACGAACAGCAGCAGTGGCACCAGCTTGGCCACCGTGGTCACCTGGTTGATCAGCGCCGCCTCGCGGATGCCGCGCAGCACCAGCGCGTGCGTGCCCCACAGCATGACCGACGCACAGCCCACCGCCAGCGGCGTGTTGCCGTCGCCAAAGGCCGGCCAGTAGTGCCCGATCGTGGAAAACAGCAGCACGTAGTAGCCGACGTTGCCCAACACCGCCATGAACCAGTAGCCCCAGGCCGAGCTGAAGCCCGTGAACGGCCCGAAGCTGGCGCGCGCGTAGGCGTAGATGCCCGAATCCAGCGCGGGCTCGCGCAGCGCCAGGTTCAGGAACACGAAGGCCAGCGCCAGCATGCCGACGCCGGTGATCAGCCAGGCGATCGCCGTGGCGCCGACGCCGGCGCTGGCCGCCGTGTTCTGCGGAATCGAGAAGATGCCGCCGCCCACCATGGAGCCGACGACCAGCGCCGTGAGCGCGCCGACGCGCAGTTTGGTGCTCGTGCGGGAGTTCATGGGCAGTGAGTATGAAGCCGCCGGCCGCTCAGGCGGCAGGGCCGTGGACACGTGGCGGGCTCATGCGTCAGCCACCCACGATGGGCTGGAACAGCAGCACCTGGTCGCCATCGGCCAGCCGCCGCGCGGCGCGCGCGGCGCGGGCGACGAATTCGCCGTTGACGGCCGTGCTCACCGCCTCGGGCGCGTGGCCCAGCAGCTGCACCACGTCGGCCACGCTGCTGCCGGCGGGCAGCTCGCGTTCGGCTTCACCCAGACGGATGCGCACCGGGCCCGGGCTGCTGGCGTCGGCAAGTGTTTCAGACATATTCAGGCTCCAGCGCTTTCCAAGTTTGCGCCACCAGCTATCATGTCGATAGCAAATTCGCCATCGTGCCAACGGGCATCGGCCAGTGCCTGCTCGACCAGCGCCGGCGCCAGCAGCCAGCCGTGGCGAAACAGCCCGTTGATGCGCATCAGGCGCCCCGCGTGCTCGATGCGCGGGTTGTTGTCGGGCAGCGCCGGGCGCAGGTTGACGTCGAGCTTGAGGATGCGCGCCTCGGCCAGACCGGGCAGCACGCTGTGGGCGGCGGCCATCAGCTCGACCGCGGTGCGCAGGCTGACGGGCGAGCGGTCCTCGCTCTCGATCTCGCTGGCGCCCACCACCACGTCGCGTGCCGAGCGCGGCACCAGATAGACGAAGTGGCGCGGATGCAGCAGGCGCGCCGGGCGCGTCAGGCCGTGGTCGGGGCAGTCCAGCCACACCACTTCGCCGCGCACGCCGCGCACCGGCAGCTCGGGCCGCGCGCCGGCGCCACGCACGTCGATCACCACGTCGAAGGCCAGCGTGCGGCCGTCGGCCAGGCCCAGCGTGCCGCCCGCCGCGCCGCCGTGCAGCGTGCGCACCGGCGCGCTCCAGTGCCAGGCCACGCCGGGCGCGCCAGCGTGCAGCGCGTTCATGGTGGCCACGGTGTCGATGTGGCCCTCGCCCGGCAGCAGCCAGGCGTGGGCCGGGCCCTGGATGGTCGGCTCCAGCGCGCGCAGCTCGGCTAGCGACAGCGGCTGCTCGCCTGCGGGCAGCCGCAGGTGACGCCACTCGGGCGTGTCGGTGGCGGCGTGCAGGCGGTCCAGCACGCGCCGCGCCGCGCCCAGATCGGCCCGGTGCGCCAGCAGCAGGCTGCCGCGCGTCACCAGTTCGGGGCCGCCCGGCAGCGCCGCCACGATGCCCGGCCACAGGGCGAGCGAGCGAAAGCCCATGCGCGCCACCGCCGGCTCGGCGTTGTCCAGCTCGGACAGCGGGCTGAGCATGCCCGCCGCGGTGAAGCCGGCCGCCGTCGGCACGTAGGGCTCGCCCGCCTGGCTGCGCGCCACCGGCTGCGGGCCGCTGGCCGGGTCGAACACCGACACCCGGTGGCCGCGGCGCGACAGGTGCCAGGCCAGCAGGCGCCCCAGCAGGCCGGCGCCGGCAATGCCGATGGCCAGCGAAGCATCTTGTTTGCTCATGTTTGAATAGCTGTTGGCGTTGGCCGCATGTGCGATACAGCCGGTTTGACCTGGACGCCCTGGCGCGCGCCACGCGGCGCCGATGGCGCCCAGGCGGCGCCGCACGCGGGGGCGCTGAAAGCGGATGGATTCATGGGGCGATCTCCTGCGCGGGCCACAACATGTCGGGCTCCAGGGCCGCCCGCGCTGCATCCGGGTGCCGGCTGCCACGCGCGCTGCTGCTCTTCCTTACGCCGGTGTTAACCGGATCAAGTTGACGGGTTCGACTTGTTGCCAAGCCGTCTCAGCTCGCTGGCGCGGGCACCCCGGAGTTGCGCTCGATAATAGCGCGAAAGGAAGCCCAATCATGACCAGCACCCGCACCCTTCTGACCTTCATGGCGCCGGCCGTCCTGTGGCTGGCCGGCTGCGCGGCCGGCCCCGGTGGCTGGGGGTCGGCGCCCGGCAACACGCAGCACGAATACGAAGCGGCCCAGCGCGGCCAGTCGCCGGTGCGCGTGATCGTGCGCGAAGGCCCGCTGCCCAACATCGACGGCGCTCGCTCGCCCGAGGAACTGGCCCGCGACGAGGCCGGCCAGCAGTGTGGCCGCGCCAGCCTGGAAGCGAACGTGCTCGACGTGCAGCGCCAACGCTGGCCCGGGCGCGACGCCACCGGCGGCATGACCCAGTTCGAGCGCGTGCGCCTGACTTTCCGCTGCGAGCGCGGCCGGCCCTGAGCGCGTGCTGGAAAAGAACACGCCGGTCTTCGATGACGCCAAAATCCGATATATAATTTGAGGCTTGTTCCCCGATAGCTCAGTCGGTAGAGCGCCGGACTGTTAATCCGTAGGTCCCTGGTTCGAGCCCAGGTCGGGGAGCCAAAAACAGCAAACCCCGCACATCGCAAGGTGTGCGGGGTTTTTGCTTGCCTTTCTTGCGCGTCCGCTCGAGCGGATCAGGCGTCCAGGTCGAACACCGCCATGCTCTCCACGTGCGCGGTGTGCGGGAACATGTTGACCGCGCCGGCCGCCGTGCAGCGGTAACCCGCCTGGTGCACCAGCAAGCCGGCGTCGCGCGCCAGCGTGGCGGGGTTGCAGCTGACGTAGACGATGCGTCGCGGCGGGCACCAGCCGTCGGCGCCCGGGGGCAGCGGCTCGGCATCCGGCGCGCCGATGCGCGCCTGGTGGATGGCCGCCAGCGCCTTGACCAGCGCGAACGCGCCCTCGCGCGGCGGATCGACCAGCCAGCGGTCGGCGCTGCCGTCCCGCACCAGCTGCTCTGCCGTCATGTCGAACAGGTTGTGTGCTGCGAATTCGGTAGCTGCCAGCGCAGGGCCGATGCGCGCTGAAGTCGCATTGGCCTGGTAGTTCTGGCGCGCGCGCGCCACCAGTGCGGCGCTGCCCTCGATGCCCAGCACCTGGCCGGCGCAGGTGGCGATGGGCAGCGTGAAGTTGCCCAGGCCGCAGAACCAGTCGATCACGCGCTCGTGCCGCTGGGCGCCCAGCAGGCGCAGCGCGCGGCCGACCAGCACGCGGTTGATGTGCGGGTTGACCTGGGTGAAGTCGGTGGGCCGAAACGGCATGCGCAGGTCGAATTCGGGCAACGCGTAGGCCAGCTCGGGGCCGCCCTGATCCAGCCGGTGCACGGTATCGGGGCCCTTGGGTTGCAGCCACCACTGCACGCCGTGCTGGCGGCCGAACTCGCCCAGCCGCTGGCGGTCGGCGTCGCCGAGTGGCTCCAGGTGGCGCAGCACCAGCGCCGTGACCTCGTCGCCGCCGGCCAGCTCGATCTGCGGGCAGCTCTCGCGCGCATCCATGCCGTGGATCAGCGCGCGCAGCGGCAGCAGCAGCGCACTGACGTGCGGTGGCAGCACCGGGCATTCGCGCATGTCGGCGACGTAGCGGCTCTTGCGCTCGTGAAAGCCGATCAGCACCTCGCCGCGCTTGTGCACGTAGCGCACCGACAGGCGCGCGCGCCAGCGGTAGCCCCAGGCCGGACCTTCGATGGGCCGCAGGATCAGCGCGGGCCGCACCTTGCCCAGGTGCCACAGTTGGTCTTCCAGCGCGCGCTGCTTGACGGCCACCTGGGCGCCGGCGTCCAGGTGCTGCATCTTGCAGCCACCGCAGGCGCCCTGATGCAGGCCGAAGTGCGGGCAGCGCGGGCGCACGCGCAGGCTGCTGGCGCGGTGCAGCTCGGTCAGGGTGGCGGCTTCCCACTGGTTCTTGCGCCGGTGCACGCTGGCCGACACCCATTCGCCCGCCAGCGCGCCGTCGATGAACACTACCTTGCCGTCGGGCCGGCGCGCGATGCCCTGCGCATCCAGATCCATCGAGTCGATCTGCAACCAGTCGGGCGGCAATTCAGGCGCGGACGAAGATTCCGGATTCATGATCAAAATTGCCTCCAGCGCTTGCTGGATAAGCGCAAGCAGCTATGAAATGAATAGTTTTCGAGCGCCGCGCGACCCTCACCCCCACCCTCTCCCGCTTGCGGGAGAGGAAGCAAAGGCTGCGCAGCAAGCCGGTCAAAAGGCCGCGGAGCATGCCACACCAGAACGCCGTGGCCGGACCTGCGCCGGCCACCAGCGTTGTCCCCCCTCTGGGGGGAAGCCGCGCCAGCGGCTCAGGGGGGAGCTTATCTAGCCGGCAGGTAGCGCGCCGGGTCGACCGGCTTGCCGGAGCGGCGGATTTCGAAATGCAGCTTCACGCGGTCGGCGTCGGTGGAGCCCATCTCGGCGATCTTCTGGCCCTTCTTGACGTCCTGGTCTTCCTTGACCAGCAGCTTCTGGTTGTGCGCGTAGGCGGTCAGAAAGGTGTTGTTGTGCTTGAGGATGACCAGGTTGCCGTAGCCGCGCAGACCGGCGCCGGCATAGACCACGCGCCCGTCGGCCGCGGCCAGCACCGGATCGCCGGCCTTGCCGCCGATGCCCAGGCCCTTGTTCTTGGCCTCGTCGAAGCCGGCCACCACCGCGCCGCTGGCCGGCCAGATGAAGTCGACCTGGTCGGCACCGGCCGACGGCGGTGCCGGTGGCGGCGCCGGGGGCACGGCCGGGGCGGGCGCGGCCACGGGGGCCGGGGCCGACGCCGGCGGCGTGGTCTGCGTGGCCACCGGCACCGGGGCCTGGGCCGCGGGCGGCTTGGCGCTGTTGCTGGCTGCCGGCGCTGGCGCCGGCAGCGGCGTGGCGGTGATCGGCGTGGTGGCGCCCGGCGCCGCGCCTGTCGGCGGCGTCACGCGCAGCACCTGGCCGACCTCGATCACGTTCGGGTTGTCCAGGTTGTTCCAGCGCGCGATGTCGCGCCAGGGATGGTTGACCTCGGTGGCGATGCGCATGATGGTGTCGCCGGGGCGCACCGTGTAGTAGCCGGGTTTGCCGGCGTTTTCGAAGCCCGGCAGGCTGGCCGGATCCACCCGCGCGACGGAGCGGGTGTCGCGGTCTTCCACCGGCGCGGGGGAAATGGATGCGGTGGAGCAGCCCGCCAGCACGGCTGCCCCCAGCAGCGCGGCGGCCAGCAAAATCCGGCGTCCCGTCAAATACATACAAACCCTTCTTGAAGCGCTCTGTGAATCCGCTAAGCGATACCGGATTTTAGAGGCACGAAGTTGACCGCTTCCAGAACCATCTGCTGCACGCCCTGGCGCGACTTGTCGATCACCACCAGCGCCTGTTGCCCGGCCGCCGTGACCACCGGCGCCACGATGCGCCCACCCCAGGCCAGCTGGTCGATCCAGGCCTCGGGCACGGCCTCGCCGCCGGCCGCGGCGATGATGCCGGCGTAGGGCGCGCCCTTGGCAAAGCCGGCCATGCCATCGCCCAGGATCAGGTGCACGGTGGCCAGGCGCAGCGGCCGCAGGTTGGCGCGCGCCTTCTCGTGCAGATCGCGCAGGCGCTCGATGCTGTAGACCTCGCTGGCCAGCTGCGCCAGCACCACCGCCTGGTAGCCGCAGCCGGTGCCGACGTCCAGCACGCGGCCCAGGCGGCCGTCCTCGCCGCGCAGGCCGCCCTGCACCAGCAGCTCGACCATGCGCGCCACCACGCTGGGCTTGCTGATGGTCTGGCCCAGGCCGATCGGCAGCGCCGTGTCCTCGTAGGCCTGCGGCACCAGCGCGCTGTCGACGAAATGGTGGCGGTCGACCGTGCCCATGGCGCGCAGCACCTGGGGATCGCGAATGCCCTCGGCGGCCAGCAGCTGCACCATGCGCGCGCGTGCCGGAATCGAATCGCGCGCCATGCTGGCGGCCTGCGGCGCGGTGGCGCTGGTGACCGGCGGGGTGACGGCGACCGCCGCCGGTGGTCGGGCGGGCGGGCGCGCGGGCGGGCGGGCGCTGCTGCCCAGGTCGATGCGGGCCGGAAAGCCCGGGCGCGGCGGCGTCGCCATCAGCCCTGCCCTCCGCCCGATGCACCGCCCAGCAGCTGACCCAGACCCTGCGCCCAGTAGCCCAGCGCGTCGTGGTCGGTCAGGTCGACCTTCAGCGGCGTGATGGCCACGTGGCCGGCCGTCGTGGCGTGGAAGTCCGTGCCTTCGGCCGCGTCGGCCGCCGGGCCGGCGGCGCCGATCCAGTACAGGGTTTCGCCGTGCGGGCTGGTCATGGTGATGGCCGCCTGCGCCGCGTGGCGCCGGCCCAGGCGGCACACCTTGGGCGGCCGGATTTGCGCCAGCGGCAGGTTGGGGATGTTGACATTCAGCAGCCAGGGCTTGCCGCCGCCGGGCGGATGGGCGCCGAGCCGCGCCACCAGCTCGGCCGCGCGCGTGGCGGCGGCGTCGATGTGCGCCCAGCCCTTGTCGACCAGCGAGAACGCGATGGCCGGGATGCCGAACAGGTAGCCCTCCATGGCGGCGCCGACGGTGCCGGAGTAGATGGTGTCGTCGCCCATGTTGGCGCCGTTGTTGATGCCCGAGACCACCAGATCGGGCCGATAGTCCAGCAGGCCGGTGAGCGCGATGTGCACGCAGTCGGCCGGCGTGCCGTTGACGTAGCGCACGCCCTCGGCCGCCTGGTGCACGGACAGCGGCGAGCGCAGTGTCAGCGCGTTGGACTGGGCGCTGTTGTTGTGCTCCGGCGCCACCACCTCCACCCACGCGCCGGGCAGCGCGCGCAGGGCCTGGTGCAGGGCCACGATGCCGGCGGCCTGGTAGCCATCGTCGTTGCTGAGCAGGATTCTCATGGGGGGGCTGGGTGAATGCAACCGATTGTAGGCGCGCCCTCCGCCGTCTGCCGTCACCGCCCACCGTCACCGCAGGGACATGACCGGCGGCCCCTCCGCTCCTATGATCGAACGCTTTCCCGGCACCTTGCGTGCCCCCCTGAATCCCCAAGGAGCGCTTTCCAATGCACGCATGGCTTTGCGAGAACCCCGTCGGCGTCGACGCCCTGACCTGGCAGGAACTGCCCACGCCGCAGCCGGCCAAGGGCCAGGTGCTGATCCGCATCCAGGCCGCCAGCCTGAACTTCCCCGACCTGCTGATCGTGCAGAACAAGTACCAGATGAAGCCCGAACTGCCCTTCGTGCCCGGCTCCGAATACGCCGGCGTGATCGAGGCCGTGGGCGAAGGCGTGACCGAGCTGAAGGTCGGCCAGGCCGTGGCCTGCCTGTCGGGCACGGGCGGCTTTGCCACCCACACGCTGGCGCCGGCCAAGCTGTGCATGCCGCTGCCGCCGGGCTTTCCGCCGGCCGACGCGGCGGCCTTCATCATGATCTACGCCACCAGCCACCACGCGCTGCTGGACCGCGGGCAACTAAAAGCCGGCGAGACCGTGCTGGTGCTGGGCGCCGCCGGCGGCGTGGGCATGTCGGCCATCCAGATCGCCAAGATCGCCGGCGCGCGGGTGATCGCCGCCGCCTCCACCGACGACAAGTGCGCGTTCTGCAAGCAGCTGGGCGCCGACGAAACCATCAACTACAGCACCCAGGACCTGCGCGAGCGCCTGAAGGAGCTGACCGCGGGCCAGGGCCCGGACGTGATCTACGACCCGGTCGGCGGCGACTTCACCGAGCTGGCCTTCCGCTCGATTGCCTGGCGCGGGCGCCACCTGGTGGTCGGCTTTGCGGCGGGCGACATCCCGGCGATCAAGATCAACCTGGCGCTGGTCAAGGGCGCCAGCATCGTGGGCGTGTTCTGGGGCGACTTCGCGCGCCGCGAGCCGGCTGCCAACGCCGCCATGATGCAAGAGCTGGCCGGCTGGTACGCACAGGGCAGGATCAAGCCCATGATCGACCGCCAGATGCCGATGAGCGAGCTGAAGGCCGCCTATGCCCGCATGGGCTCGCGCCAGGTTCAGGGCAAGCTGGTGCTGGTCAACGACTGAGCCCCGATCCGGCCGGCCCGCCTGCCGGTTTGACCGTTTAAAACAGGCTCTTCTCGCGAATGATGGTGATGGCCTGCGAGACAAGGCTTCGAATGGTCGCTTATTGGAAACCGCCAACCTCCGAACGCAGAGGACGCAGAGATTTCGCAGAGGACGCAAAGAACAAGAAGATCCATCGGCTTTCTTCGCGTCCTCTGCGAATCCTTGGCGTCCTCTGCGTATGGTTGTTCATTTTTCTCATGGGGCGTGTCGCGACGCGGCACTGATCGAGTACCTCACCACCATTCGCGAGTAGAGCCTTAAAACAGCTGCCAGCGCTTTACAGACAAGCGCCAGCAGCTATTTTTTTGATAGTCTTTCATCCCGGCCGGCAATGACCCTGCTGCCGGCTGCCATGCCGCTGCGGCGTATCCTGCCCCTTGGGAGAGCCGCTCATGAGCCAGAAGATTCCCGCCACCCGCATCCGCGTCCAGCGCGCCTACCAGCCGCCCTCGCCCGACGACGGCGCGCGCATCCTGGTCGAGCGCCTGTGGCCGCGCGGCGTGCGCAAGCAAGCCCTGGCCCTGACCGCCTGGGACAAGGCGCTGGCGCCCAGCACCGCGCTGCGCCAGTGGTACGGCCACGAAGCTTCGCGCTGGGACGAGTTCCGCCAGCGCTATGCGGCCGAGCTGCGCCAGCAGCCCGAAGCCTTCGAGGCCCTGCGCCAGCGCGCCCGCGACGGCGTGGTCACGCTGATCTATTCATCCCACACCGAGACGCTGAACAACGCCGTGGCGCTGCGCGAGTTCCTGCTCGACCCGGCGCGCCTGGCGGCCGGCGCCTGACGTCCCTGTCCGTTTTGCCTGGAACCCCCGCGATGAGCCAACGACTGAACTATCAGAAAGCCTCCCCGGATGGCCTGGCCGCCATGCTGGGGCTGGAGCAGCACGCCCGCCGCAGCGGACTGGAGCATTCGCTGCTGGAGCTGGTCAAGACCCGCGTGTCGCAGATCAACGGCTGCGCCTATTGCCTGGACATGCACACCAAGGACGCGCGTGCCGCCGGCGAAACCGAGCAGCGCCTGTACCTGCTGCCGGCCTGGCGCGAGACCGGCCTCTACACCCCGCGCGAGCGCGCGGCCCTGGCCTGGGCCGAGGCCGTGACGCGGCTGACCGACCAGCACGTGCCGGACGCCGTGTACGACGAGGCGCGCCGCCACTTCGATGAAAAAGCCCTGGTCGATCTGACGCTGGCGGTGATCGCCATCAATGGCTGGAACCGCCTGTCCATCGCCTTCCAGGTCGAAGCCGGCAGCTACCAGCCACCCAAGGCCCGGCCCTGACGCCCCATCCCGACCCGAAGGAGGAACACCCCATGGACCACGCGCTCTACCCCGCCTCCAGCGCCGACATCGCCCGCAAGCGGCGCGAGCTGGCCCCCGCCCAGCTGGAGGCCTTCCGCGCCTTCAGCGCCGCCTGCTTTGCCGACGGCGCCCTGCCCGGCAGGATCAAGCAGCTCATCGCGGTGGCGGTGGCGCACACCACGCAGTGCCCCTACTGCATCCGCAACCACACCGAGACCGCGCTCAAGGCCGGCGCCAGCGAGGCCGAGATCATGGAAACCATCTGGGTGGCCGCCGAGATGCGTGCCGGCGGCGCCTACGCCCACTCGGCGCTGGCCATCGACGCCATGGCGGCGCATGCGCAGCGCAACGCCGGCGGCTGACACATCAGCCCAGCCACCACAGCAGCGCGCTGATGCTGAAAAACGACGCCACCGTGGTGCCCAGCAGCGCGGCGGCGGCCAGGCCTTCCTCGCCAAAGCGGCCGGCCAGGATCGGGTAGATGCCGAACATCGGACAGGCGGTGGCCAGCACCACGCCCTTTTTCAGCGCCGGATCGGCCAGCGGCGCGCCCAGCGCCGCCAGCAGCGCCAGCGCGCCCACGGTCAGCAGCGGGTGCACCAGCAGCTTGCCGGCAGCGATGCGCGCCACGGTGCGGCCCATGCCGGCCAGCCGCAGCCCGGCCAGCGAGCCGCCAATGACGAACAGCGACAGCGCCGCGCTGGACTGCGCCAGCAGGCCCACGGTGCGCTCCACCGGCTGCGGCAGCCGCAGCCCCAGCAAGGACGCCGCCAGGCCAACGGCCAACCCCAGCACCAGCGGGTTGCGCCACAGCCCCACCGCCACGCCGCGCAGCACGCCGCGCCAGTGACCGCCACCACCGGCGCTGTCGGCCAGCGCCAGCAGCAGCGGAATCAGCAGCAGGTTCTCCACCAGCATGTTCATGCCCAGGATCACCCCGGCCGCCGGAGCGCCCAGCACCAGCAGATTGATCGGATAGCCGACGAAGCCCGAATTGGGGCAGGTCATGCCCATGGCCTGCACCACGCCGGCCAGCGGCGCCTGGCGCGCCACGCGGCGCGTCCACAACAGGCCGAAACCGATCGTCGCCACGCCGCCGAGGGCGAACACGGCCATGTAGTGCCAGTCCAGGATGTCGGCCAGCGGCCGCTGGCCCACGGCGCTGAACAGCAGCGCCGGCAGCGCGATGTACAGCACGAATTGGCCCAACACCCGCATGTCGGCGCGCGCGAACAGGCCGGCGCGCGTGGCCAGCCAGCCCAGGGCGATGCACAGGTAGATGGGGCCGGTGATGGCCAGGATGTCGAGCAAGCGGTAACTCTCCCTCAGGCCGCTCGCGCGCGCAGCAGCGCATCGGCCCAGTCCTGCCAGCGGGCGCCCTGGTCGACCCCGTGGAACACGCCGGCGCGCGCCTGCTCGGCCACCCACTGCTGCTTGTCGGCGATGGCGGTGGTCATCAGCGGCTCAAAGCCGGCCTCCCGCACGGTGCGCGCCGATTCGCGCATTTCCTCAGCGCGGCGCTGACCGTGCTGCGCCACGCGCTGGAAGAAATAGGCGCCCTGCGCCGCCCAGTCGATGGACGGAAAGGTTTCCTGCAGCGTGGGCAGCACATGCTCTTCGACCCCGTAGGCGCGGGCGGCGGCATAGCTTTCGACCACCAGCGCCTCCAGGCCCTTGATCATCACGCTGCGGCACATCTTGATGGCGCTGGCCACGCCCAGTTGCTCGCTCACCGCCCGGGCGTCCATGCCCCAGCCGTTCAGGCGGGCGGCCAGCGCCGCCGCCTGCGCGCCGCCCAGCAACATCGGCACGCGGATGCCGCAGGGCGGCACCGAGGTTATCACCCCGGCCTCGACATAGAGCGCGCCGGCGCCGTCGATGAGCGCGGCGCACTGCCGCTTGGTGCCGGGCGAGGCGGAATTGAGGTCCAGAAACAGCGTGCCGGGCCGGATGTGGCGCGCCGCCTCCTCGGCCACGGCCAGCGTGCTGGAGGCGGTGACGGCCGAAATCACCAGCGCGCTGGCCGCGCACAGCGCCGCGGCCGAATCGTGCGCCTGCACGCCGGCCGCGGCCGCGTGGGCGCGCTCGGCCGCGCGGGTGTCGGCGCGGGCGAACTTCAGGTCCCAGGCGCCAACGGCGGCCACGCCGGGCTGGGCCTTCAGGCTGGCGCTGAAGATCTTGCCGACCTCACCGTAGCCGATGAGACCCAGGCGAATGCGTGATTCCATCCTGATTCGCTCCTCAAATCATAGCTGCTGACGCTGACCGCAATTGGCCTGGAGGCCGAAATCGGGCTCTACTCGCGAATGATGGTGGGGCACTCGATCAGTGCCGCACCGCCGGGGACGCCAAGGATTGGCAGAGGACGCTAAGAAAACCGATGGATCTTCTGGCTTTCTGCGTCCTCTGCGAAACCTCTGCGTCCTCTGCGTTCGGAGGTTGGCGGTTTCCAATAAGCCACCATTCAAAGCCTTGTCTTGCAGGCCATCACCATCATTCGCGAGTAGAGCCCGATTTGACCACTGACTACTGGCGCTCGATCCTGGCCGCCGCGATCACCTTGCCCCAGCGTTCGATGTCGCCCGCCAGCATGTCGGCGGCGTCCCTGGGCGTGCCCGGGTGCGGGTCGAGGTTGAGCGCCTCCAGCTTCTGGCGCACGCCGACGTCGGCCAGCGCGGCGTTGACGGCCTGGTTCAGCCGCTCGATCACCGCCGCCGGCGTGCCCACAGGCACCGCCAGGCCGTTCCACGAGGCGGCGTTCAGCCCCTTGACCCCGGCTTCCTGCGCCGTCGGCACGTCGGGCAGCACGCGCGATCGCTTGCTGCCGGTGACCGCCAGCGGGCGCAGCGCCTTGCCGCGGATCTGCGACAGTAGCGGGCTGAGGATGTCCAGCCCGGCCTGGATCTGATCGCCGCGGATGGCGTTGACGACATCCGGCGTGGCCTTGAACGGCACCACCTGCAAGTCCAGCCCGGCCGCGCTCTTGAACAGCTCGGCCGCCAGATGCTGCGTGGTGCCGATGTTGGGCGTGCCGATGTTCAGCTTGCCGGGGTTCTGGCGGGCGTAGGCCAGCAGGTCGGCCAGCGAGCCGAACGCCCCGCCCTCCTTGCCGACGATCACCAGATCGAATGTGGCGAGCGGCGCCACCGGAGCGAAAGTCTTGAGCGTGTCGTAAGGCAGCGACTTGAACAGCGCCTGACTGACGGCGGTGCCGCTGGAGATCAGCAGCAGCGTGTGGCCATCGGCCGCCGCGCCCGCCACCGCCTGCCCGGCCACCACGCCGCCGGCGCCGGGCTTGTTGTCGACCAGCACCGGCTGGCCCAGCGTGCGCGCCATGTGCTCGCCCACGGCGCGAGCCGTGATGTCGGCCGCGCCGCCGGGCGCGTTGGGCACGACGATGCGAACCGGCTTGGCCGGAAAGCCTTGCGCCCATGCCGGCGCCAGGGGCGCGGCCGCGGCCAGGATGGAAGACAGAATCAGACGGCGCCGCATCGGCATGTGACCCCCGAACAGGGGATGAATGGGAAAACCGCAGGCCAGTCTACCGGTTGTCGCCCGCCGGCGCCTGGGCGCGCATCCGCCGCCCGCAGCGCCACTTTGGGCGCCAGGGGTTTACCCTGATTCCTGCCGCAAGTCAGGAAACTGTAGCTGCAAACCCACGACCCGGCAGCGCCGGGAGCTATGAAACTGCTAGCGTGCTACAAATTTGCGATATAGTCAGGCCCACGCCCACCCGCGAACCAGAGGAGAAGCCTGACATGAGTTCCAAGGAAAACGCCGCCACCAGCCAGTTGCTGGCGCTGCTCGAGGCGCGCTACGCCATCCGTGTGCTGTGGGCCTTGCGCGACGGCCATCCCCAGACCTTCCGCCTGCTGCAAGACAGCGTGGGCGGCATCACCCCCAACACCCTCAACACCCGCCTGAAGGAACTGCGCGCCGCCGGCCTGGTGACGCACGGCTCGGACGGCTACAGCCTGACCCCCAGCGGCGCCGACCTGGTCAAGCGCCTGTCCGATCTGCAGGCCTTCGCCACCAAGTGGGTGGCCGCGCAGACCAAGAAAAAGTGACCCTCCGCGGCGCGGCGGCGGCGCTGGCCCCAGCCTGCCAACGGCAAGCCAGAACCCCTGATTTCGCTGGCCTGGCCTGCGCCAGCAGCTATACAAATCATAGTCAATCATGAGCACCGGACTACAAACCATCGACACCCAGCCGGGCACCGGCGCCGAAGCCCGCAAGGGCCAGACCGTGACCGTGCACTACACCGGCTGGCTGTATCAGAACGGCCAGCAGGGGGCCAAGTTCGACTCCAGCCGTGACCGCAACGACCCCTTCCGTTTCGCGCTTGGCGCCGGCATGGTGATCCGCGGCTGGGACGAAGGCGTGGCCGGCATGAAGGTGGGCGGCCAGCGCACCCTGATCATCCCGCCCGAGCTGGGCTACGGCGCCCGTGGCGCCGGCGGCGTGATCCCCCCCAACGCCACGCTGAAGTTCGACGTCGAGCTGCTCGCCGTCGCCGGCTGACGGCACCGCGTCGCCCCCCTGCAACGCCGCCTGCGGGCGGCCTTTTGCTTTTTGCCCCCGAAATCGGGGGTCCGGGGCACCAATAATCCGGCTTTCAGCGCATTTCCGTCCTTGAAAAGCCGGCGGCGGGATCCACATGAAAGCTGTTTGTTCCGCCTGATCGTCTTTTTCGACCACGCTTTTCGCATGTCCGACCACTCGCACACCCCCCCGCCGTTCGACCCTCCCCTGTCCCCCGAAGAGCTGGAGGCGGCCGCCGCCGCCAACGAAGCCGATGCCGCCGCCACGCGTGAGCAAGCGCTGGCCGAGCTGGACAGCCTGAAGACGCAGGTCGCGGCGCTCACCGAACAGACCCTGCGCGCCCATGCCGAGGCGCAAAACGCGCGCCGCCGCGCCGACGAGGAAATCGCCAAGATCCGCAAGTTCGCCGTCGAATCCTTCGCCGAAAGCCTGCTGCCCGTGCTCGACAGCCTGGAAGCGGGCCTGAAGATCGACAACGCCAGCGCCGAGCAGCTGCGCGAAGGCACCGAAGCCACGCTGCGCCAGCTGCTCAGCGTGCTGGAGCGCAACAAGGTGGTCGAGGTCAACCCGGCGCCCGGCGCCCGCTTCGACCCCGCCCAGCAGCAGGCCATCAGCATGGTGCCGGCCCAGCAGGACGCGGGCACCGTGGTCATGGTGCTGCAAAAGGGCTACACCATCGCCGAGCGCGTGCTGCGGCCGGCGCTGGTGACCGTGGCGCAATGAAAACATCACCCGGCGCCCTCCCCTGAGCCGCCGGGCCTGGGTGGTCACGCTTGAATTTCCGGCGCCTGCCCCGCACCTTGACAGCAACTGAATTCACATCCATTCGCGGAGAACAATCATGGCAAAAATCATCGGCATCGACCTGGGCACCACCAATAGCTGCGTGTCCATCATGGAAGGCAACTCGACCCGGGTGATCGAGAACGCCGAGGGCGCGCGCACCACGCCGTCCATCGTGGCCTACCAGGAAGACGGCGAAGTGCTGGTCGGCGCCTCGGCCAAGCGCCAGGCCGTCACCAACCCGCGCAACACCATCTACGCCGCCAAGCGCCTGATCGGGCGCAAGTTCGACGAAAAAGAAGTGCAGAAGGACATCGACCTGATGCCCTTCAAGATCGTCAAGGCCGACAACGGCGACGCCTGGGTCGAGGTGCGCGACCAGAAGCTGGCGCCGCCGCAGATCAGCGCCGAGGTGCTGCGCAAGATGAAGAAGACCGCCGAGGACTACCTGGGCGAGCCCGTGACCGAGGCCGTCATCACCGTGCCGGCCTACTTCAACGACGCCCAGCGCCAGGCCACCAAGGACGCTGGCCGCATCGCCGGCCTGGAAGTCAAGCGCATCATCAACGAGCCCACCGCTGCCGCCCTGGCCTTTGGCCTGGACAAGCAGGAAAAGGGCGACCGCAAGATCGCCGTGTATGACCTGGGCGGCGGCACCTTCGACGTCTCCATCATCGAGATCGCCGACGTCGACGGCGAGAAGCAGTTCGAAGTGCTGGCCACCAACGGCGACACCTTCCTGGGCGGCGAGGACTTCGACCAGCGCATCATCGACTACGTCATCGGCGAGTTCAAGAAGGAACAAGGCGTCGACCTCAAGGCCGACGTGCTGGCCCTGCAGCGCCTGAAGGAAGCGGCCGAGAAGGCCAAGATCGAGCTGTCCTCCACCGCCTCGACCGACATCAACCTGCCCTATATCACGGCCGACGCCTCGGGCCCCAAGCACCTGAACATCAAGCTCACGCGCGCCAAGCTCGAAGCCCTGGTCGAGGACCTGATCGAGCGCTCCATCGCGCCCTGCCGCACCGCCATCAAGGACGCCGGCATCGCCGTCGGCGACATCCACGACGTGATCCTGGTGGGCGGCATGACGCGCATGCCCAAGGTGCAGGACAAGGTGAAGGAATTCTTCGGCAAGGAGCCGCGCAAGGACGTCAACCCCGACGAGGCGGTGGCTGTTGGAGCGGCCATCCAGGGCCAGGTGCTGTCGGGTGACCGCAAGGACGTGCTGCTGCTGGACGTGACGCCGCTGTCGCTGGGCATCGAGACCCTGGGCGGTGTCATGACCAAGATGACCACCAAGACCACCACCATCCCGACCAAGTTCGCCCAGACCTCCTCCACCGCTGACGACACCCAGCCGGCCGTGACCATCAAGGTCTACCAGGGCGAGCGCGAACTGGCCAGTGGCAACAAGGCGCTGGGCGAATTCAACCTGGAGGGCATCCCGCCGGCGCCGCGCGGCCTGCCGCAGATCGAGGTCACCTTCGACATCGACGCCAACGGCATCCTGCACGTGAGCGCCAAGGACAAGGGCACGGGCAAGGAAAACAAGATCACCATCAAGGCCAACTCGGGCCTGTCCGAGGCCGAGATCCAGCAGATGGTGAAGGACGCCGAGCTCAACGCCGCCGAGGATCACAAGAAAGTCGAACTGGTGCAGGCGCGCAACCAGGGCGATGCCATGGTGCACAGCGTGCGCAAGTCGCTGGGCGAGCACGGCGACAAGCTGGACGCTGGCGAGAAAGACAAGATCGAGGCCGCCATCAAGGCGCTGGAAGAAGCCATCAAGGGCGACGACAAGGCCGACATCGAGGGCAAGACCGAAGCGCTCATGACCGCCAGCCAGAAACTGGGCGAGAAGATGTACGCCGATGCGGCGGCCGCCGCCCAGGCCGCTGGAGCGGGTGCTGGCGCCGCACCGGGCGCGCAGCAGGCCGGCGCCGCCCCGGCCGATGACAACGTGGTCGACGCCGAGGTCAAGGAAGTCAAGAAAGAGGGCTGAGCGTTCGTCGTTGAGCGTTGAGCGTGCGCAATTTCCGTGAACTGACGGCCTGGCAGATCGCTTTTGATCTTGCCAGGCTGATCTATCGACACACGGACGCGCTACCCAGATCAGAGGAATTCGGGCTCAAGGCGCAGATGCGGCGAGCCGCCATTTCCATTCCGTCCAACTTGGCGGAAGGGGCCGGCAGGTCGACCCGCAAGGATTTCTTCAACTTCGTCACCATAGCGCGCGGCTCGCTCAACGAGTTGCAAACCCAGGTTCTGTTGTCCGCGGAACTTGGGTTTCTGTCTTCAGCGGACGTCAATCATTTGCAAACGGTCATCGATCGGCTCTATGCGCTGCTCAACGGGCTGCGCAACTCGCTCAACGCCGAACGCTGAACGCTCAACCTGCCATGGCCAAGCGCGACTACTACGAAGTCCTGGGCGTCCCCAAGAACGCCGGCGACGATGAGATCAAGAAGGCTTATCGCAAGCTGGCGATGAAGTACCACCCGGACCGCAACCAGGGTGATGCCGCCGCCACCGCCGAAGGCAAGTTCAAGGAGGTCAAGGAAGCCTACGAGATGCTGTCCGACCCGCAGAAAAAGGCCGCCTACGACCAGTACGGCCATGCGGGTGTCGACCCCAACATGCGCGGCGCCGGCCCCGAGGGCTTTGGTGGCTTTGCCGAGACCTTCGGCGACATCTTCGGCGACATCTTCGGCGCTGGCGGACGCGGCGGCGCGCGCGGCGGCCGGCAGGTGTATCGCGGCGCCGACCTCAGCTACGCCATGGAGGTCACGCTGGAAGAAGCCGCCACCGGCAAGGAAGCGCAGATCCGCATCCCCAGCTGGGACGACTGCGCCAGCTGCCACGGCTCGGGCGCCAAGGCCGGCACCAGCGCCAGCACCTGCGCCACCTGCCACGGCCAGGGCGTGGTGCAGATGCGCCAGGGCTTCTTCAGCGTGCAGCAGACCTGCCCGCACTGCCGCGGCAGCGGCAAGATCATCAAGGAACCCTGCACCAGCTGCCACGGCCAGGGCAAGGTCAAGAACCAGAAGACGCTGGAGGTGAAGATCCCCGCCGGCATCGACGACGGCATGCGCATCCGCTCGGCCGGCAACGGCGAACCGGGCACCAATGGCGGCCCGCCGGGCGACCTGTTCATCGAGATCCGCCTGAAGAAGCACGACATTTTCGAGCGCGACGGCGACGACCTGCACTGCGTGGTGCCGATCGGCTTTGCCGCCGCCGCCCTGGGCGGCGAGATCGAAGTGCCCACCCTCAGCGGCAAGGCCGCCATCGACATCCCCGAAGGCACCCAGGCCGGCAAGCAGTTTCGCCTGCGCGGCAAGGGCATCAAGGGCGTGCGTTCGTCCTACCCGGGCGATCTGTACTGCCACATCAGCATCGAGACGCCGGTCAAGCTGACCGAGCACCAGCGCAAGCTGCTGAAGGAATTCGACGAATCGCTGAAAAAAGGCGGCGCCAAGCACTCGCCCGGCACCGAAAGCTGGACCGACCGCCTGAAGAATTTCTTTGGCGCCTGAGGCTGCGATCAGGCCGCCGCCGACCCGGGACGGCACTTAAGACAGCCTTCAGTTGCCGCCGCCACACTCGGCGGCCATGTCGACATCGATCGCGCAGGTAGTTGCCCGGCCTGTTGCCGCGGCAGCGGCACAGCGCAAGGCCTGGGGCCAGCGGCGCCAGATTCAGCCCTCCACCGCCGTTTTGCTGGTGGCGCTGTGGACTGCCAGCATCGCCAACCTGCCGTTGTGGCAGGCCTTGTACGCCCTGCCCGAGCTGGCCGATGGCCGGGGACTGGCGTTCCGTGTCACCTTCTGCATCGTGCTGGCGGCGCTGCACGTGCTGCTGCTGAGCCTGCTGGCGTGGCGGCACACGCTCAAGCCGGTGCTCACCCTGTTTCTGCTGGCCGCCGCGGGCGGCGCGTATTTCATGTTCAGCTACGGCGTGGTGATCGACCGCAGCATGATGCTCAACGTGCTGCTGACCGACGGCGCCGAAGCGCGCGAACTGCTCAGCTTGCGCCTGCTGGCGGCGCTGACGGTGCTGGGCGTGCTGCCCGCGGCCGTGCTGTGGCGCACCCGCATCGCCTGGCCCAGCGCGGCCCGCCAGCTGCGCCAGAACGCTATTGTGTTTGTAGCTGCCAGCGCGGTTGCGGCGGGCGGCGCAGGCTTGTTCTTCCAGGATCTGGCGGCCACCATGCGCAACCACACGCAGCTGCGCTATCTGATCAATCCGCTGAATTCGTTCTACGCCCTGGCCATCGTCGGCCGTCAGCCCATCCAGCGCAACGGCGCCGCCGTGCTGCCGCTGGCCGAGGACGCGCGGCTGCCCGCGCTGGCCACCGGCGCCCGGCCGCCGCTGGTGGTGCTGGTGCTGGGCGAGACCGCGCGCGCCGACCACCTGGGCCTGAACGGATACGCACGCGACACCACGCCGCGCCTGGCGCGCGAGGACGTGGTCAGCCTGCGCAACGTGTGGTCCTGCGGCACCAACACCGCCGCCTCGGTGCCCTGCATGTTCTCCAACCTGGGCCGCGAAGCCTTCGAGGACCGTCAGGCCAATACCGAGGGCTTGGCCGACGTGCTGCAGCGCGCCGGCTATGCCGTGCTGTGGCTGGACAACCAGGCCGGTGGCTGCAAAGGGGTGTGCGACCGCGTGCCGCGCGTCGATCACGTCCAGCTGCGCAAGCCGGGCCCGCTGTGCCGCAACGATGAATGCTACGACGAAGTCATGCTGCAAGACCTGGACGAGCGCATCGCCCGGCTGCCGGCCGAGCGGCGCGCGCGTGGCGTGGTGGTGTTCATGCACCAGATGGGCAGCCACGGGCCGGCCTATTACAAGCGCACGCCGGCGCAGTTCAAGCCGTTCACCCCCGAATGCACCACCAACGCGCTGCAACAGTGCGCGCGCCAGGAGGTCGTCAACGCCTACGACAACAGCATTGCCTATACGGACCGCTTCCTGGCCTCGGCCATCGACTGGCTGCGCGGCCACGAGCGGCAATGGGCGCCGGCGCTGCTGTATGTGTCGGACCACGGCGAATCGCTGGGCGAAAACAACCTCTACCTGCACGGCCTGCCCTACCGCTTTGCGCCGGACGCGCAAAAGCACGTGCCCTGGATCAGTTGGTTCTCGCGCCCATTCGAGCGCCAAAGCGGCTTGGCCAGCGCCTGCCTGAAGGCCAAGGCCGGGCAGCGTCTGTCGCACGACAACTACTTCCACAGCGTGCTGGGTTTGCTGGATGTGCAGACCCGGGTGTACGACGCGGGCCGCGACATCCACGCCGACTGCCGCACGCCGGCCTGACATCGCGCATGGCCCGTCGGCCACTGGCAATTTTCTGATCAAATCAGCCGTTGGCGGTCTGCTGGTAAGCGCCAGCAGCTATTCAAACGATAGCAATCAGAGAAACCGGTCAAGCAGCTTTCGACTGTAGCGGTCCATGGCCATCAGGTCGCGGATCAGGTATTGCACGCCATGGGCGTCGTTGACGATCAGCAGGCCCGGGCCCAGGCGGCGGATGTCTTCCTCGCCCTTGAGCACGAAGCGGGTCGGCCCGCGATCGGTGTCCACGTCCCAGGTGCTGGGGGTGACGAAACTGCTCACGCCCTTGACGCGCAGCAGGCGCGGCATGAATTCACGCTGCTCCAGCGCCTCGGCCAGCAGAGCGCGACGGGCGTCGTCCAGCGCGGCCAGGCGCGGCACCCAGGCCAGTTCGTGTCCATCGCCATCCACCAGGCTGATGCCCTCGTCCGGCGCACCGATCGGAAACGCCCGCACGGCGACGACGCCGACGTGTTCGCGCCCCGCCGCGTCGGTCAGCACCAGATGGCCAAAGGCGTCGCGGCGCAGGTCAAAGTCGGGCGCGGTCATGGGCGGGGCTCCTGGCGCGGCGCGGCCGCGGTGTCGGTGTCATCGCCGCGGTGCAGGGGCGCGCCGGCCATCGCCGACGTGGGAGGGTCGGCGGCCAGTACCGCCTCGTCGACCTCCAGCATGCGGTCGCGCTCGGCCTTTTCCTGGCGCGCCTGCGCCTCGTACAGACGCCAGTAGGCTCCCCGCCTGGCCAGCAGGACTTCGTGCGTGCCCTCCTCGACCTTCACGCCCTTGTCCATCACCACCAGCCGGTCGGCCTTGCGCAGCGTGGACAGGCGGTGGGCGATGGCGATCGTGGTGCGCCCGCGCACCAGGTTGTCCAGCGCTTTCTGGATCTCGCGCTCGGTCTCGGTGTCGACCGAGGCCGTGGCCTCGTCGAGGATCAGGATGCGCGGGTCGATCAGCAGCGCGCGCGCGATGCTGATGCGCTGGCGTTCGCCGCCCGACAGGCCCTGGCCGCGCTCGCCCACCAGCGAGTCGTAGCCCTGCGGCAGGCGCAGGATGAACTCGTGCGCGTGCGCGGCGCGCGCGGCGGCCACGATCTCCTCGCGCGTGGCGTCGGGCTTGCCGTAGGCGATGTTCTCGGCGATGGTGCCGAAGAACAGGTAGGGCTCCTGCAGCACCAGACCGATGTGGCGCCGCCAGTCGGCCACCCGCACCTGGCGCAGGTCGACACCATCGACCTCGATGGCGCCCTCGGTGACGTCGTAGAAGCGACAGATCAGATTGACCAGGGTGCTCTTGCCCGAGCCGCTGTGGCCGACCAGGCCGATCATCTCGCCCGGCTCGATGTGCAGGTGCAGGCCGCGCAGGACCGACCGGTTGCCATAGCGCAGCGCGGCGTCGCGGATGTCGATGCGGCCCTGCACGCGCGGCAGCGGCACCGGGTTTTTCGGCTCGGGCACGCTGGAGACATGATCCAGGATCTCGAAGATGCGCTTGGTGGCCGACGCCGCCTTCTGCGTCACCGAGACGATGCGGCTCATCGAGTCGAGCCGGGTGTAGAAGCGCCCGATGTAGGCCAGGAACGCCGTCAACACACCCACCGTGACGCGCTGCTGGCTGACCAGCCAGATGCCGGCCGCCCAGACGATCAGCAGGCCGATCTCGGTCAACAGCGTCACCGTGGGCGAAAACAGCGACCACAGCTTGTTCAGCCGGTCATTGACCGCCAGGTTGTGGCGATTGGCGTCGCGAAAACGCCCCGCCTCGCGATCTTCCTGAGCGAAGGCCTTGACCACGCGGATGCCCGGAATGGTGTCGGCCAGCACGTTGGTGACCTCGGACCACACGCGATCGATCTTCTCGAAGCCGGTGCGCAGGCGGTCGCGCACCACATGGATCAGCCAGGCGATGATGGGCAGCGGCACCAGGGTCACCAGCGCCAAAGTGGGGTCAATGGAGAACAGGATCGCCGCCGTCATGGCGATCATCAGCACGTCGGTGGCGAAATCCAGCAGGTGCAGCGACAGGAAGATGTTGATGCGGTCGGTTTCGGAGCCGATGCGCGCCATCAGATCGCCCGTGCGCCGGCCACCGAAATATTCAAGTGAAAGTTTCAGCAGGTGTTCGTAAGTGATGGTGCGCAGGTCGGCGCCGATGCGCTCGGACACCAGCGCCAGGATGTAGGTCTTGGCCCAGCCCAGGCCCCAGGCCAGCAGGGCCGAGCCCAGCAGGCCCGACAGCAGCAGCGCCACGTAGCCGGTGTCGATCTGCTGGCCGCTCTGGAACGGGATCAGCACCTTGTCCATCAGGGGCATGGTCAGGTAGGGCGGCACCAGGGTGGCGGCGGTGGCCGCCAACATCAGCAAAAAGCCGGCCAGCAGCTGCCACTGGTAGGGCCGCGCGAAGCGCCACAGGCGCAGCAGCGTCCAGGTGGACGGCGGCTTGTCGGGCTCCCCGCTGTCCTCTTCCTCGGTCACGCCCCCGGCGATGGGGGCCGCCTCCTCGGCTGGCGGGGACGGCCCGCCCGCCAGCGCCTGCGCGGCGCGCTCGAACAGGCCCAGAAAGCGCAGCGCCGCCGGGTTGTGCCCCAGCGTGTAGCGCCACACGGCCAGTCGGCCCTGCGCGTCGCGCAGCTCCAGCGCGCCCACCCCCGCATGGTCGTGATGCGTCAGCGCCAAGCCCGGCCGCAAGTCCCAGGCCTGCCAGCCGGTTGCATCCGGAAACCGCGTGACAAGCCGTTGATCTGTAATGAGAATCACGCCACTGCCAAAGCGCAGCTGGCGCGTCAGGTCAACGTCCAGCACGCCCAGCACGTTTTCTGTGGGTCGCAGGGGCGCTCCCTCGCCCATGGCAGGCGCGGTTTCACCGGCGACGGCGGGAAACCGAGGATCAGACAAGGTGGGTTCCGGCAAGGCAGCCCTTCTGACAGCAACGAATCACGGAAAGCGAGCGCACGGCTCTATGAGGCGAATCGATCAACACGAACATGGCTCGGCAAGCGGTGGCGGATTGTATGCCCCCACCTCCCAGGTGGTGGCCGACGACGCCCCGGCGTGCGCGGCGCAGCCCGAACGCCGCTTTGCCGACATCGTCATCCGCCGCATGACCCATCTGCGCGGCCCCAACATCTGGACCTACCGCGCGGTGATCGAGGCCATCGTCGACATCGGCGAACTGGAGGACTATCCCTCCAACGCCCTGCCCGGCTTCTATGACCGGCTGACGGCCTGGCTCCCCGGCCTGATTGAGCACCGCTGCAGCGTCGGCCGCCGCGGCGGCTTTCTGATGCGACTGCGCGACGGCACCTGGCCGGGCCACATCCTGGAACACGTGGCGCTGGAGCTGCAAACCCAGGCCGGCATGAAAACCGGCTTCGGCAAGGCCCGCATGACGCACGAGCGCGGCGTGTACAAGGTCATCATCCGCACCCGTCACGAAGCCATCGGCAAGCTCGCCATCACTTCGGCGCGCGACCTGGTGATGGCGGCCATCAACAACCACCCCCATGACGTGACCGCCACCATTGCCCGGCTGACCGAAATGGTCGACCGCCTGTGCCTGGGGCCCAGCACCGCCTGCATCGTCGACGCGGCCGTCGAACGCGGCATCCCGACCATCCGGCTGAACGACGGCAACCTGGTGCAGCTGGGCCACAGCGCGGCGCAACACCGCATCTGGACCGCCGAGACCGACCGCACCAGCGCCATCGCCGAAGGCATCGCCAGCGACAAGGACCTGACCAAGCAGCTGCTGGCGGCCGCCGGCGTGCCGGTGCCCGAGGGCCGTGCCGTGGCCAGCGCCGAAGACGCCTGGGACGCCGCCGAGGACATCGGCCTGCCGGTGGCGGTCAAGCCGTCGGACGGCAACCATGCGCGCGGCGTGTCGCTCAACCTGAAGACGCGCGACGAAGTCATGAGCGCCTTCACCGCCGCCCAGCAGGAAGGCTCCGAGGTGCTGGTCGAGCGCTTCATCCCGGGCCAGGAACACCGGCTGCTGGTGGTCGGCGGCAAGGTCGTGGCCGCCACGCGCGGCGAGATCATCCGCGTCAGTGGCGACGGCCGCTCCAGCATCGGCCAGCTGATCGACGCCCATGTCAACACCGACCCGCGCCGCGGCGTCGAGGAACACCTGCCGCTGGAAACCCTGCGCCACGATGACCCGGTGCTGCTGCTGCTGCTGCAGCGCCAGGGTCTGGCCATCGACAGTGTGCTGCCTCGCGGTGAATCGGCCGTGGTGCAGCGCACCGGCAACATGTCGATCGACGTCACCGGACAAGTGCACCCCGACGTGGCCGAGCTGGTCGCGCTGGCGACACGGGTGGTCGGGCTGGACATCGCCGGCATCGACCTGGTGGCCGAGGACATCGGCCAACCGCTGGCCGCGCAGGGCGGCGCCATCGTCGAGGTCAACGCCGGGCCCGGCCTCTTGATGCACCTCAAGCCCGCGATCGGCCGCGCCCAGCCGGTGGGCGACGCCATCGTCAACCACCTGTTCCCGGCCGGCGCAACGGGTCGCGTGCCGATCGTCGGCGTGCTCAGCGACGGCGAAAGCGCGCTGGCCGCACGGCTGATCGCCGCCCTGATGCAGTGGCACGGCCTGCATACCGCGTTGGCCTGCCGCGACGGTCTGTTCCTGGGCCCGCGCCAGCTGGCCACCGGCAGTGCGCTGGGCTATGCCATCGGCGAGCGCATGCTGATCAACCGCACCGTGCAGGCGGCCGTGTTCGAAACCTCGCCGCGCGATATCCTGTCCGAGGGTCTGCCCTACGACCGCTGCCAGGTCGGCGTGGTCATGCACATGCCCGGCCCCGAGGGCCTGGAAGACCTGTACGTCACCGAGGCCGATCAGCTGCCCGGCATCGTGCGCACGCAGGTCGACGTGGTGCTGCCCGAAGGCGCGGCGGTGCTGAACGCCGATGACGCCGAGGTGCTGGCGCTGGCCGACTACTCGGACGGCGAAGTGCTGCTCTACAGCCTGGACCCGGCCGGTCCGGCGCTGACGGCACACCGGGCGCGCAAGGGCCGTGCCGCCTTCGCGCGCGGCGACCACATCCTGCTGGCGCAGGGCGCCGAAGAAATCCCGCTAGTGAACCTGTCGGCGCCCGAATTTTCCGCCATCACCCAGGAGCCCCCCGAGGACGTGCGCCCCTACGTACTGGCCGCCGTGGCGGCCGCCTGGTCGCTGGGCGTGCCGGTCGAACTGATCCGTGCAGGTTTGTTGCACTTTTGTGAAGCGACACCGGCCGGCGCTGTCCACTGAGCGCCCGGCTCAGCCGTTGCGTCATTCAGCCTACTTCTTCCAGGACCATCATGGAAATCACCCGCATTCGCGCGCTGCGCGGCCCCAACCTATGGAGCCGCCACACGGCCATCGAGGCCGTGGTCACCTGCGACGAAGCCGAGCGCGATCTGCACCGAAACCCCGCCTTTGAAAGGCAGCTGCGCGAGCTGTTCCCGGACGTGGGAACACTGCAAGCCAATCAACCCGGCAAGCTCAGCACGCCCATGTCCATGGCCCACGCCCTAGAGCTGGTGACCCTGGCCCTGCAGGCGCAGGCTGGCTGCCCAGTCACCTTCAGCCGCACCACCCCGACCGAGATCGAGGGCACCTTCCAGGTCGCGGTGCAATACACCGAGGAAGCCGTGGGCCGGCTGGCCTTCGAGAAGGCCCAGCTGCTGTGCCGCGCCGCCGCCGAAGGCGGTTCGTTCGATCTCGCCGCCACGCTCGCCGAGTTGCGCGAACTGGACGAGGACGAGCGCCTGGGCCCGTCGACGGGCGCCATCGTTGACGCCGCCGTGCGGCGTGGCATTCCCTTCCGGCGCCTGACACGCGGCAGCCTGGTGCAGCTGGGCTGGGGCAGTCGCCAGCGCCGCATCCAGGCGGCCGAGGTGGACGGCACCAGCGCCATCGCCGAATCCATTGCCCAGGACAAGGACCTGACCAAGAAGCTGCTGCACGCCGCCGGCGTGCCGGTGCCGCTGGGGCGCCCCGTGACCGACCTGGAAGACGCCTGGGCCGCCGCGCAGGAGATCGGCCTGCCCGTGGTGGTCAAGCCGCAGGACGGCAACCAGGGCAAGGGCGTCACCGTCGGCATCGTGGACCGCGAGCATTTCGACATCGCCTACCGCGCCGCCGCCGACTACGGCACCGTGATGGTCGAGCGCTACCTGCCGGGCCACGACTTCCGGTTGCTGGTGGTCGGCAACAAGCTGGTGGCGGCGGCGCGGCGCGATCCGCCACTGGTCATCGGCGACGGCGAGCACACGGTGCGCCAGCTGGTGGCCGAGGTCAACAAGGACCCGCGCCGCGGTGAGGGCCACGGCACCTCGCTGACCAAGATCCGCATCGACGCCATTGCCGAGGCCCGCCTGACCGCGCAGGGCCTGACGCCCGACAGCGTGCCCGCCAAGGGCCAGCGCGTGGTGATGCGCAACAACGCCAACCTGTCCACCGGTGGCACCGCCACCGACGTCACCGACAGCGTGCACCCGCAGGTGGCCGCGCGCGCCATCGAGGCCGCCCAGACTGTGGGCCTGGACATCTGCGGCGTCGACGTGGTGTGCGAGACCGTGATCAAGCCGTTGGAAGAGCAGAACGGCGGCATCGTCGAGGTCAACGCCGCGCCGGGCCTGCGCATGCACCTGACGCCCTCCTTCGGCAAGGGCCGCGACGTCGGCCAGGCGGTGATCGACCACATGTACCCCGATGGCGGCAACGGTCGCATCCCGGTCATCGCCGTCACCGGCACCAATGGCAAGACCACCACCGTGCGCCTGGCGGCGCACTTGCTCAAGACCAGCGGCCTGCGCGTGGGCATGACCAATACCGACGGCGTGTACGTCAATGGCCGCCAGATCGATTCCGGCGACTGCTCCGGCCCGCGCAGCGCGCGCAACGTGCTGGCGCACCCGGACGTCGACGCCGCCGTGCTGGAAACCGCGCGCGGCGGCCTGCTGCGCGAGGGCTTGGCCTTCGACCAGTGCGATGTGGCCGTGGTCACCAACATGGGCGGCGGCGACCACCTGGGGCTGAACTACATCACCACGCTGGAAGACCTGAAGGTGCTCAAGCGCGTGATCGTGCTCAACGTGGCACCCACCGGCACCGCGGTGCTCAACGCCGCCGACCCGGCGGTGGTTGCCATGGCGCCGCACTGCCCCGGCCACATCACCTTCTTTGCCCAGGACGGCCAGAATCCGGTCATCGCCACGCACCGGGCACAGGGCAAGCGCGTCGTGTTCGTCGACGGCGGAGACATCGTCTGCGCCGAAGGCCACGCCGTCCGGCGCCTGCCGCTGGCCCGCGTGCCGCTCACGCGCAAGGGGCAGATCGGCTTCCAGATCGAGAACTGCATGGCCTCGGTGGCGGCAGCCTGGGCCGTGGGCGTGTCCTGGGAAGCGATCCAGAAAGGACTGGCCAGCTTCATCAGCGACTTGCACGGCGTGCCGGGCCGCTTCAACGTGTTCGACTACCGCGGCGCCACCGTGATCGCCGACTACGGCCACAACCCGGATGCCATCGCGGCCCTGGTGGCGGGGGTCGGCAACATGGCCGCGCAAAAGCGTTCGGTGGTCATCAGCGGCGCCGGTGACCGGCGCGACGAGGACATCCGAGGGCAGACGCGCCTGCTGGGCGCCGCCTTCGACGAGGTCATCCTCTACCAGGATGCCTGCCAGCGCGGCCGCCAGGACGGCGAGGTGCTGGCCCTGCTGCGCCAGGGCCTGG
>MKTG01000110.1:4099-6914 GCA_001897615.1 Burkholderiales bacterium 68-10 | reverse complement strand
TGTCGGATTGCACATCCAGAGGAAAACCAGCACGGCCGAGATTTCCGGGAACGCCCAGGGCACCGCGATGACGCTCCGCGCCAGGTTGCGGCCGCGGAACTTGCGGTTGAGCAGCAGCGCGGCGAGCAGCCCGAGCGACACGGCTCCCACGACCACGAAGGCCATGTAGGTGAAGGTGACCTGCACGGCGAACCAGAAGTCGTCGTCCTCGAACAGCCGTTCGTAGTTGCGCAGACCCACCCAGGTGACCTTGTCGACGCCGACCACGTTGTTCGAAAAACTGGTCAGGAACTGCTGGGCGATCGGGAACAGGATGAAGACGCCGAGATAGGCGACGATCAGGAAGACCAGCGTATAGGGCAGGGAGTTGTGGCGGCTCCACCCGCGGCGTTGCCTCATGCGTTCTTCCAACGCCTCTGCAGTCGCTGACTGAAACATTCGCTCGATCTTCCCCGAAGGTCGACGTGAGGGACGAACGCGGGCCTCGTCCCAGGACGTGGAGACATCATCGGGGGCGCTCCCAAGGAACGCCCCCGATGCACTCAGTGCGGCCGGCTACAGGGTGAAGCCGTCGAACAGCCGGTCGGAGGCCTTCTCCAGCGCCTGCTGGGCGTCGGCCATGGCATCCTCGACCGGCCGGTTGGCGACCAGCACCTCGGAGAACTTGTCCATGACGACGTTGCCGAACTCCTGGTTGAAGAAGATGTAGTCGCCCATGATCTCGAGCGGCGTGATCGCCTTTCCCTTGAGGTACCCGTCGGCCCAGAACTGCTTGTCGAGGTACTCCTGGCGGATCGCCTCCGGATAGGGCGGCACCACGTCGAGGCACCGCTCCATCAGTTCCTGATAGTTCTCGGGCTTGTAGAGCCACTCGACGAAGCTCTTGGCGGCGGCCTTTTCGTCGTCCGAGGCGTGGGCGTTCACGCAGATCGGATGGATGCGGGTGATGGCCTTGCCGCTGGGGCCGGGCGGCACGACGCTGCGCAGCGACGGATAAATGTCCGGGCCGGAACTGGACCAGATATTGACTGCCGCGGAGACGATCAGCTGCTGGCCGATCCGGCCATTGGCGTACATCTGGTTGGCGGTCGCGGTGTCGGTGCCCTTCGGCATCGCCTTGTCGTACATGGTCTTGAAGAGCTTCAGCCCTTCGATCACCGGGGCGGTGTTGACCATGGGCTTGCGTCCCTCGGCCCAGACGCCGTCGAACATCACTGCCCATTGCTGCAGGATGAACCAGAAATCGCCTGGTTCGCTCATCAGGTGGGGCGAGTAGATGCCGAACTGGTCCGGCGACTTGGTCAGCGCGGTGGACGTCTCCACCCATTCCTCGACCGAGGCGGGCGCCCCGACGCCGGCCTTCTCGAACATGGCCGAGTTGTAGAGCAGGCCGAACTTCACGGTGACGATGTCCAGTCCGTGCACCTTGCCGTCGACCCGCAGGTGGTCATGGGCGGCGCTCAGCTTGTCGCCGATGCCGAGCTTGTCGACGATGTCCTGCAAGGGCTCCAGATGCCCGCCGCGCAGCAGGCGCACCACCAGGTCGGGGGTGGTGTGGAACAGCGCGCCGTTGATCTTCCCGGACTGGGACTGGATCAGCATGTTGTTGGTGAATTCGTTGAACGGCGCGCCGGCTTCCTCGATGAAGACATCGCTCTGTTCGGCGTGGAATTTTGCCAGCATCGCCCGCCAGGCGTCGCCGCGTCCGGGCTCGTTCCACATCCACGATACCAGCGGGATCTTGATCTTCGCATTCTGGGCGAGCGCTGGTGTCGCCAGGGCCGCGGCGAAACCTGCCGCTGCGGTCCGCTTCAGGAAGTCACGACGCCCCATGCTCATCGAGCGCGGGAGCAACAGGCCGTTGCCTGGTCTGTTCATGTTTGTTCCCCCTCATGGAACCCGGCGCGATGGTCATTCGCCATCCTGTGCGCCAGTTCCGACCACGTTGATACCGGTACCAAACGTCACTATCCGTTCACCGGCAGCGATGGCTGCCTGCGACAGAGACGACTTTGTTCTGGCTTCCCCTCGTGACGCGGCAGCTCCTCAACTGTCGCGCTCCGGCCGGACAAGCGGAAACAACTCATCCGGCAGCTATGATGCTATTATAATTCTATAATGCTGTCCATGCCGATGCCGACTTTTCGGCGGATGGTCAGGCGAGGTCGTTCGGCGCGTCGTAGGTGATCGAGAACATGTCGGCCGGGTGCCGCGCGATCGAGAACTCGACGTTCCGCTGGTCCGACGACTGGTACATCATCTCCACCGCAAGGATCGCCGAGCCCTCGGCCACCCCCAGGTCCGCAGCGACCACCGCATCGGCGATCTCGGCGCGAATGGTGCAGTGCGCCACCGCCATGCGGATGCTGAGCCGGCGCTGCACGGCGCGGAAGATCAGCACGTCGTTGAAATCCTCCTTCTTCAGCTGCGCGCCGATATCGGGCGGGAAGTAGGTGGTGATCTGCGCCTTCTTCTGTTTGCCGACGCCCAGGATCGAGCGCAGGCAATAGCCCTGCTCATCCTTGCCGAGCCCGAAATGCCGCTGCAGCAGCGGCGAGACTTCCTTCTTGTACGACTTGATCTTCAGCGACGCGTCCTTGGTGAAGGCCGCCATGTCGGCGAAGTTCTTGAAGGTCCAGCTCAAGGTCACCGGCGGCGCCGCCGAGGTGACGACGGCGGGTTTAGCCGACCGCTTCTTGATCAGCCCGTCGGCCTCGAGATCCCGCAGTGCCTGGCGCACCGTGATCAGGCTGACCCCGAAGCGCTCGGCGATCATCGCCTCCTTGGGCAATTCGCCGCCGACCGGAAACGCCCC
>MKTG01000110.1:2915-4091 GCA_001897615.1 Burkholderiales bacterium 68-10 | reverse complement strand
GGTACAGCGGCCCCTGCGCCCGCGCCAGCGCGCGTTTCGGCAGCAGATCGATCGTGGCGTTCAGGTCGTCCATGTACTCAGCCAAGCCTCACAGGTGTGGCTATGATAATAGCACGAACTATGACTCGCGAACGGACGTGTTCAGCTCGTCCCCGAGTAAGTGGGGCGGTCTTGCCTTCGCTCCGTCCGCACCCACCCGCCGTCATCCCGGCGAAAGCCGGGACCCAGTGCACCGGCGTTTCCACTCGCACGAGCCGCGCCGACCTTGCCGTGATAGACCGGCACGGACCGCATATGCCCCACCCTCCGAGCAGTGGGTCCCGACTTGCGTCGGGATGACGGCCGGTGGTGGTTCGAACGGATCGGCGCAATCACCCCTAAGCCAACAACCGCAACGGCAACTCGAGATACGCCTTGAACCGCGTCAGGAACGCTGTCGCCGCGTCCTCGCTCACTGCCGCCGCGTCGAACGACAACAGGCATTCCCCCGTCGCCGGACCCGCCGCCAGCACCACCCGCATGTTGCGACCCGGCTTCAGCGGCATCATCACCGGTCGGATGTCGGAGGCCGCCAGCAGCTTCAGCGACAGCGCCGCCGGCTCGCTCGATTCGTCGCCGCCTGCTTCGATCGCCTGGAGCCGCCGCGCCCGCAGTGGTGCGAGCGAGCCCTTGCGGATGTCGGCGAACACCAGTTGCGCCGCCTGCTGCTCCAGCGCCACCGGGGCGCCCGCGAGACTATGGCTCTCCGGCACGTCGTCCAGTGCACATCCGGCCGCGCGCAGCACCACGTCTTCCAGAGTGAACGGCGTGTCGGCATCGGCGAAGCCGGCCAGCAGCTGCAACAGCGTCGCCAGCTGGATCGTCGTGCCGAGCGACGAAGCCTGCGGTCCGGCATTGCCCCCCGGGGCAGGGGGGCGGGCGGCATAAGCCGCAACATCCGCCGCGACGATGCGGCCGTTCGGCCCGCTGCCGGTAAGCACCTCCAGCGTCAGGCCGCGCTCGCGCGCCAGCCGGCGGGCATAGGGCGAGGCGGCGCGGCGGGGCTGGAGCGCGGTGGCAGCCATCAGCGCTTCAGGTATTCGCGGTTGACGCAGTTGGTGAGCCGGCCTTCCGTCAGATAGGCATGGATCACCTCGATCGACTTGAGCCTGAGGTCGATCATCGAGGCCGGGCTGT
>MKTG01000110.1:850-2888 GCA_001897615.1 Burkholderiales bacterium 68-10 | reverse complement strand
GGATGGTCGAGATCGCCGGGCTCGTTCGGCAGCACGTCGAGCCCGGCGCCCACCACCGTGCCCTTGCGCATCGCCGCTTCCAGCGCCGACACATCGATGATGGGCCCGCGCGCCGTGTTGATGACGATCAGCCCGGGCTTGGCCGCGGCGAACGCCTCGGCTCCGAGCAGCCCGCGTGTCTCGCTGCTGAGCGGCGCATGCACCGACACCACGTCGGCCCGCGCCAGCAGTTCGTTGAGCGAGTGCACCCGCTCGTAACCGGTCGAGAGGTCTACGCCCGAGAGCAGGTGCGGATCGTAGAACACCACCTTCATGTCGAAGGCGGCGGCCCGGCGCGCCGCGGCGAGCCCGATACGGCCGAGTCCGATGACACCGAACGTGGCGTTCTTGTGCCGCCGGATCAGCGGTGCCTTGGAGAAATGCCAGCCCTCGAGCCCGTCGACGGCGATTTCGGCCGGGTAGCTGTAGGTGCCGCGGGTCAGCGCCAGCATCAGCGCGATCGCGTGGTCCGCCACTTCGGTGGTGCCGTAATCCGGCACGTTGCAGGCCGGAATGTTGCGGGCGCCCCAGCCGGCGGTATCGATATTGTCGAAGCCGACACCCGAGCGCACCGCGATCTTGGCATTGGGAAACGCCGTCGGCGGCAGCGGCACGTTCAGCGTCGGCGAGTGGTTGATCACCGCATCGACGGTCTTGGCCACCTCGGCGTCGAGCACCGCCGCGACATCCGCCGTCGAGCGGGCAAGGATGAACTCGACATCCGGGTAGTGCTGGCGTTCCAGCTCGGCATCATCGGCAGCCTGCCAGTTGACGCACAGAATCTTCATCGTTTCCTCCGCTGCCCTCGGCAGTCGCTGATTATTTCCGAATGCCGCCGATGCGGCCGCCCATCGGCACCACCGCACCGACCGGCTGGTCGATGACGCTCAGTGTACCCGACGCCGGCGCCTCGATCTCCACCACCGCCTTGTCGGTTTCGATCTCGGCGACCACGTCGCCTTCCTTCACCGCATCCCCGACCGCCTTCAGCCATTTGACCAGCGTGCCCTCCGACACCGTGAGGTCGCCGAACGGCATGTTGATCGGCTCGTCGTCGGACCTGGTCACAGGAGCCGCGGCGGGCGCGGGCGCTGCAACCGGGGTCGGGGCTGGCGCGGCGGCTGCCGCCTCGGCGACGATGCCGGTGGTGTGCCAATGGTCAGGCACCGGCGCCTTGCCGGCGATGATGTTGCGCACGCCGTCCATGATCCGCGCCGCGTCGACCAGCATGGCGCGCTCCAGCACCGGCGCGAACGGATGTGAGACCGGCGCGGTGTGCAACCGACCGACCGGGCCGTCGAGTTCGTCATAGGCCAGCTCGTTGATGGTCTGGGCGATCTCGCCGCCCATGCCGCACATCGCCCAGGCCTCGTCCACCACCAGCAGGCGGTGGGTCTTCTTCACGCTCTCGACGATGGTGTTCACGTCGAGCGGCATGATGGTGCGGAGGTCGACCACTTCGACATCGGTGCCCTGCGCCGCGAGCAGATCCGCCGCTTCCAGCGCCCGCGCCACCATCTGCCCGGCCGCGACGATGGTGATGTCCTTGCCTGATCGAGCGATGCGCGCCGAGCCGAACGGTACATAGTGATCCTCGCCCACCGGCACCGGGCCCTTCGAGGCAAACAGCGCCTTGGGCTCCAGCATCACCACCGGGTCGCCACCCCGCAGCGCGGTCTTCATCAGCCCCTTGGCGTCGGCGGGGTTGGACGGCACGCAGACGATCAGCCCCGGCATATGCGCGAACAGCGGATGGTACATGCCCGAATGGTGCGGGCCGGAACTGCGCAGCGCGCCGGCGCCGGCGCGCACCACCATCGGGGCGCTCATTTCGCCGTTGCTCATGTAGCGGAGCTTGGCCGCCTGGAGGAAAATCTGCCCGGTGGTCTCGAAGGCGAAGTCGGCGAACATCAGGTCCGACACCGTGCGCGTGCCGGTCGCCGAAGCGCCGACCGCCGCAGCAGTAAAGCCCTGCTCGGAGATCGGTGTGTCGACCAGC
>MKTG01000110.1:0-824 GCA_001897615.1 Burkholderiales bacterium 68-10 | reverse complement strand
ATGGCCGAGTTGGCCCGCATTTCCTCGGCAATGCCGTCGCGCACCGCCTCGAGCCAGCCCTGCACCCGAGTCTCGCCGGCCGGCCGCGCCTTGAGCGCTTCCGGCGGATTGATCGGGTTGGCATAGACATGCCGCCGCACCGTCGCCGGGTCGGGCTCGGGCGAGTTGCGCGCGAACTCCAGTGCCTCCTGCACCACCTTGTCGATATGGCTTTCGATATCGGCCAGATCGTCGGCATCGGCGATACCGTAATCCTCGACCAGGCGTTTGCGGAACATGTCGATCGGATCGCGCTTGATCCAGGCGTCGACCTCTTCCTGGGTGCGGTAGGTGCCGATCACCGGGTCGCCTTCATGGTGCCCGACGGTGCGATAGGTCTTGGCTTCGATCAGCGTCGGGCCCTTGCCGGAGCGGGCCCGCTCGGTGGCTTCCTTCATCGCCAGCCACACCGCGAACACGTCATTGCCGTCCACCGCGACGCCCGGCATGCCGTAGCTGTCGGCCTTGGTGGCGATCTCGGGGTTGAGGGTGATGGACTTGAGCGGCGTCGCCGTGGCGTAGAGGTTGTTCTCGCACACGAAGATCGCCGGAGCGTGGTTCACCGCTGCGAAGTTCAGCCCTTCGTGGAAAGCGCCATGGTTGGCCGCGCCGTCGCCGAAAAACGCCACCCCGATATCGTCGCGGCCCTGCGCCCGGGCGCTCATGCCGATGCCGACGGCGTGGCCGATGCCGGCCCCGACGATGCCGTTGGTGCCGAACAGCCCGACCGAGCGGTCATAGAGGTGCATGGTGCCGCCGCGGCCGCCGCAGATGCCGTCGGCCTT
>MKTG01000109.1:19743-20126 GCA_001897615.1 Burkholderiales bacterium 68-10 | reverse complement strand
CAGCATGCGGTCGGCCTCGTCCAGCACCACGTACTCGACCTGGTTCAGCACCGCGGTTTTCATCTCGATGTGGTCCAGCAGGCGTCCGGGCGTGGCCACCAGCACCTCGACGCCCTTGCGCAGCTCGGCGATCTGCGGCTTCATGTCCATGCCGCCGAACACCACGGCGCTGCGCAGTTGCGTGTACTTGGCGTACTGCTTGACCTGGTCGGCCACCTGCACCGCCAGCTCGCGCGTGGGCAGCAGCACCAGGGCGCGCACCGGGTGGCGCGCCGGCGAGACCGAGGCGGTTTCGTGCTTCATCAGGCGCTGCAAGAGCGGCAGCGAAAAGGCGGCCGTCTTGCCGGTGCCGGTCTGGGCCGCGCCCATCACGTCCTGGCCCG
>MKTG01000109.1:513-19682 GCA_001897615.1 Burkholderiales bacterium 68-10 | reverse complement strand
CACGGCGCGCTTGAGGGGCTCAGCCAGCGCGAGGTCTGAATAGAGGGTACTCATGTGAACCCCGTATTGTCGCATCGACGCATGGCGCGCGTGCAACGGGCTGGCAGAAAGCTGCAACCGACCCCAGCGCGGACGACGCAGAACCTGCTTGACATTCCCTTTCGCGTCCTTCGCGTCCGGCTGTTGGGGATTGGCGCTCAAAGCCCCTGGGCGTTGAAGGTGTCGCAGGCCTTCATGCTGCCGCTCTTGTAGCCCTGCATGAACCAGCGCACGCGCTGGGCGCTGGAGCCGTGGGTGAAGCTGTCGGGAACGGCGTAGCCCTGGCCGCGCTTTTGCAGCGTGTCGTCGCCGATCTGCTGGGCGGCGTTGACCGCCGACTCGATGTCGTCCGCGTCGAGCCACTGCTTGGCCTGCTGTGAGCGGTTGGCCCAGATGCCGGCGTAGCAGTCGGCCTGCAGCTCCAGCCGCACCGACAGCTGGTTCTGTTGCGTTTCACTGATGCGGCCACGCATGGAATCGACCTTGCCGGTCACGCCCAGCAGGTTCTGCACATGGTGGCCGACCTCGTGCGCCACCACGTAGGCGCGCGCGAACTCGCCCGGCGCGCCCAGCTGGCGCGTCATGGTGTCGAAGAAGTTCATGTCCAGGTACACCTTCTGGTCGCCCGGGCAGTAAAACGGCCCCATGGCCGACTGGCCCGTGCCGCAGGCCGTGGGCGTGGCACCGCGAAACAGCACCAGCCGCGGCTGCTGGTAGCGCGCGCCGCCCTGCTGGAAGATCTGGCCCCACACGTCCTCGGTCGAGGCCAGCACGGTGGACACGAAGGCGGCGTTGCGGTCATCCGCCGGCGGCGCCTTGGACGGCCCTTGCTGCACGATCTGCGGCGAGCCGCCGCCGCCCGACAGCACGCCGATGGTGGTCAGCGGGTTGATGCCGAACACGCCCCAGGCCAGCAGCGCGATGGCGATGGTGCCAATGCCGATGCCGCGCCCGCCGATACCGAAGCCGCCGCCGCCGCCGCGGCGATCCTCGACGTTGTCCGACTGGCGTTCACCTTCCCACTTCATGTGCTGCTCCCGTTGGCGCGACTTGCGCTAAATTGCCGCCATGGTAGCGGCAGCCCTGACACCCCGTGTAGCGGAAAAATCCGATCACCGTCGAATCGTTCTCGTCACCGGCTTCGATCCGTTCGGCGGCGATGCGCTCAACCCCAGCTGGCTGATCGCCCAGCGCCTGCACCGCCGGCGCGTGGCCGGTCACCTGGTGCAGGCGGCGCAGCTGCCCACGCGCTTTGACGCCGCGCTGCCGCGCCTGCACGCGCTGCTGGCCGAGTGGCGCCCGGCCCTGGTGGTGTGCCTGGGGCTGGCGGCCAGCCGCGGCGCGCTGTCGATCGAGCGTGTGGCCATCAACGTGCTGGATGCGCGCATCGCCGACAACGCCGGCGCCCAGCCGGTGGACGAACCGGTGGTGGCCGGCGCGCCGGTGGGCTATTTCAGCACCCTGCCCATCAAGGCCATGCGCCAGGCCATGCTGACGGCCGGCGTGCCGGCCGAGGTGTCGCAAACCGCCGGCACCTTTGTCTGCAATCAGGTTTTCTACGGCCTGATGCACCGGCTGGCCACGGCGCGTGGCTTCAGGCGCACGCGCGGCGGCTTCATCCACGTGCCGCCGCTGGCCGAACAGGCGCCGCACGGCCTGCCGCTGGAGCAAATGGTGGAGGGGCTGCGCATCGGCATCCGCACCGCGCTCACCGTGTCGGCCGACCTGCGCCTGGGCGGCGGGCAGGTGGACTGAGTCGATGGACACCCTGCTGACGCCCGCCCAGACCGCCGAGCGCCTGCCCTGGGCGGCGCTGGCCGACGAGATCGAGGCGCTGCTGCGCGACCCGGCGGTGCGCGTGCCCGAGCGCATCATCCTGCCCACCGCGCAGGGCGCCGTGCTGTTCGTCATGCCGGCGGCCGACGCGCGGGTGGCGATGACCAAGCTGATCAGCTTCACGCCCGCCAATACCGGCACCGACATTCCCACCATTCAGGGTGATGTGACGGTGTTCGATGTCGCCACCGGCACGCGCCGGCTGATCCTGGACGGGCCGACCATCACCGCCCGACGCACCGCTGCCGTCTCGGCCCTGGCGGCGCGCCGGCTGGCACCGAACCGGGCGGGGCCGATGTTGGTGGTGGGTGCCGGCGTGCAAGGGCAGGCGCACGTCGAGGCCTTTGCGGCCGTGCTGGGCGTGCAGGACTTTCGCATCGCCTCGCGGCGCCACGCCAGCGCCGAGGCACTGGCCCGGCATGCGCGAGGGTTGGGCTTGCGCGCCGAGGTGGTGATTGATGCCGACGCCGCGCTGGCCGACTGCCCGCTGGTGGCCACCTGCACGCCGGCCAATGCCGTGGTGCTGCGCGGCCCGGTACGGCCCGACGCCTTCATCACGGCCGTGGGCGCCTTCACGCCGCGGATGATCGAGCTGGACGGCGCCTTGTGCCGCGCCATCGCCGCCTGCGGCCGCATCATCATCGACACCCCCGACGCCGAGCACGAGGCGGGCGATCTGATCCAGGCCGGCGTGCCGGTGGCTGGCCTGCCGACGCTGGCGCAAGTGGTGGCCGCGGACGAGAAACCGGCCCACGGGCCGGTGCTGTTCAAGAACTGCGGCTGGGCCGGCTGGGACTTGGCGGCGGCGCGGCTGGCGATGCGAGCATCATGACGAAATGACCCAGGCCGCTGGCGCGGCGGGGATGACGCGGCGGGCGCCGCATGACTGGGGGCGTGGGCAGGCGAATCGATGCGCGCCAGCGCGCCTGCATCATTTTGTCATCGACGCCGCCTCAGCGGCGAGGTCATCCCGTCATCAGGCCTTGGGCAAGGTCACCCCCACCTGCCCCTGGTACTTGCCGCCGCGGTCCTTGTAGCTGGTTTCGCACACCTCGTCGCTCTCGAAGAACAGCACCTGGGCGCAGCCCTCGCCGGCGTAGATCTTGGCCGGCAGCGGCGTGGTGTTGCTGAATTCGAGTGTCACATAACCCTCCCACTCGGGCTCGAAGGGTGTGACGTTGACGATGATGCCGCAGCGCGCGTAGGTGCTCTTGCCCAGGCAGATCGTCAGCACGCTGCGCGGGATGCGGAAATACTCCATGGTGCGCGCCAGCGCGAAGCTGTTGGGCGGAATGATGCAGCTGTCGCCGTGAAAGTCGACGAAGCTTTTTTCGTCGAAGTTCTTCGGGTCGACCACCGTCGAGTGGATGTTGGTGAAGACCTTGAACTCGGGCGCGCAGCGAATGTCGTAGCCGTAGCTGCTGGTGCCGTAGCTGATGATCTTGCGGCCGTCCACCTCGCGCACCTGGCCGGGCTCGAAGGGCTCGATCATGCCGTGCTGCTCGGCCATGCGGCGGATCCACTTGTCGCTCTTGATGCTCATGCTGCGTTACTCTTGAATTGATAGCTGCTTGCGCCCGATGGACAAGCGCCGGGGCTTATTTTGCCTCGAATTCAAAACCGAGCTCCCGTACGCAGAGGAGCAGAGGACGCAGAGAGCACGCAGAGGGCGCAAAAGAGAAATTCCGGTTTCTTCTGCGTCCTCTGCGTCCGGCTGTTGGATGTCTACTTCGGCAAGCTGCCCTGCACGCCCTCGACCAGGTAGTTCATCCGCAGGATCTCGGCGTCGCTGGCGCTGCGGCCCTTGGGTACCTGCACATGGCCCGTGTTGTCCACGACCGGGCCGGCAAAGGGCAGCAGGCGACCTGCCGCGATGTCCTGCTGGCGTGCCAGCACTTCCTTCTGTACGGCCGGCGGGACCTTGGGGCCGAAGGCTTCGATGCGCACCATGCCGTCCTTTACGCCACCCCAGGTGTCCTGGCTCTTCCAGGTGCCGGCGCGCAGCCCCCGCACGCCGGCAATCCAGGTGCCGGCGCGCAGCGCACGCACGCGGGCCATGTCGTAGTCTTCCCAATGGTGAGTGACGGCGGCCAGTTGCGCATGCGGCGCCACGCCGCGCATGTCGGAGTGGTAGGCAATGGCCAGCTGGCCGCGCTCCTCGGCGGCGGCCATGACGGCGGTGGACGCGGTGTTGAAGGCCAGCACGTCGGCGCCCTGGTCCATCAGCGTCATGGCGGCCTCGCGCTCGCGCGGCGGGTTGAACCACTCGTTCAGCCACACCAGCTTGACCGTGGCCTGGGGGTTGACGCTGCGCAGCCCCAGGGTGAAGGCGTTGATGCTGGAGACGATCTCCGGGATCGGAAAGCCCGCCACATAGCCGACCACGTTGGACTTGGTCATGCGCCCCGCGGCCACGCCCGACAGGTAGCGCCCCTCGTAATAGCGCGCGTTGGCGGTGGCCACGTTGGGCGCGCGCTTGACGCCGGTGATGACCTCGAACTTCACCCTGGGGAACTCCTGGGCCACCTTCAGCGCCGGCTCCATGTAGCCGAAGCTGGTGGTGAAGATGATGTCATTGCCCTGGCGCGCCAGGTCGCGGATCACGCGCTCGGCGTCGGCGCCTTCGGCCACGTTGTCGACGTAGCTGGTCTTGACCTGATCGCCCAGGGCCTTTTGCACCGCCAGGCGGCCCTGTTCGTGCTGGCGTGTCCAGCCGGTGTCGAGCACGGGCGTGACGTAGACCCAGGCGGCGCGCGTGGGCGGCTGGGTCTGCGCGTGCAGGGGGGGGAAAAAACAGGCGGCCGCGAGCGCGGCCACGAGGTTTTTGTACATGGTGTTCCTCTACATGGCCCCGATGGATGAAGACGCGGCGCCGTCGGGGCGGCAGCGCTGCGGGGCCGGATTCTACGAGCCGGCGTCGTGCGCGCGCTCGAAGGCGGCTTGCAGCTTGTCCAGCCACTGCTGCTTGAGCGCCGCGTCGGCAAAGCTGGCTTCGAAGCTGTTGGCCGCCAGCTGGTAGGCGGCGGCGCTGTCCAGCCCGGTGGCGGCAAACACGGCCTGGAAATTGGCGTTGACGTAGCCGCCAAAGTAGGCCGGGTCGTCGCTGTTGACGGTGGCGCACAGGCCGCCGGCCAGCAGCCGCGGCAGGCTGTGGCGCGCCAGGTCGGGGAACACCTGGAGCTTCTGGTTGGACAGCGGGCAGACGGTGAGCGGGATGCGCTCTTGCGCCAGCCGCTGCATCAGCGCCGCGTCGTGCACGGCCTGCACGCCGTGGTCGATGCGCTCGGCGCGCAGGACGTCCAGCGCGCCCCAGATGTAGGCCGGCGGGCCTTCCTCGCCGGCGTGGGCGACGATGTGCAGGCCCAGCTCGCGGCAGCGCGCGAACACGCGGGCGAACTTCTCGGGCGGGTGGCCCAGCTCGCTGGAGTCGAGCCCCACGCCGATGAAGGCGTCGCGCCAGGGCAGGGCGGCTTCCAGCGTCTCGAAGGCCTCGCGCTCGGACAGGTGCCGCAGAAAGCACAGGATCAGCGCGCTGCTGATGCCCAGATCGCGGCGCGCGTCGTCGCAGGCGCGGGTGAGGCCGCGCATCACCGTGTCCAGGGCCACGCCGCGCGCCGTGTGCGTCTGCGGGTCGAAGAAAATCTCGGCGCGCACTACGTTTTCCGTAGCTGCCCGCGCAAGATAGGCGCGCGCCAGGTCGTAAAAATCCTCTTCCTTCAGCAGCACGCCGGCGCCCTGGTAGTACAGGTCCAGGAACGCCTGCAGGCTGCCGAAGGCGTAGGCCCGGCGCAGGCTCTCGACGTCGGCATAGGGCAGGGTGATGCCGTTGCGGCGCGCCAGCGCGAAGCTCATCTCGGGCTCCAGCGAGCCTTCGATGTGGATGTGCAACTCGGCCTTGGGCAGGGCGGCCAGCAGGGCCGGCAGGTGCTCGGCGGGCACCGGTGGCGGCGTGCGGCTCACGGGATGACGCCGAAGGTGATGCCGCTGTCCTTCAGGTAGCGGCGGTAGGCGGCCGACATGCGGTCGGCGGCGCAATGGGCCTCGGCGGCGGGCGCCAGCGGCAGGCGCTTGGGGCGCTGCGATTCGAGCACCGGCTGGTCCTGGCCGAAGATGGTGTTCTGGAAGTCGATCAACCGCGCGTCGGGCGAGTCGAAGTCGTTCATCGCCATGCGCGTCCAGGCCACGCTGCTTTCCTCGGTCACCGGGCAGACGAACATGGCGATGGATTCGTTCATGCCCTCGATGGCCGTGCTGCCGGCCTCGGGCACCTTGGTCAGCACCGCCATGTAGGGCGCGGTCACCTCGTAGGTGTATTCCACCTGGGCGCCGCTTTCGGCGTGGATCGACGAGCGCGGCTGCCAGGCCAGGCAGCCCGTGGCGCGCACGCCGTGCGGCGTGGTCTGCACCTCGTAGGGCGGGATGGTGACGTGCTCGCGGCTGCCCAGCCAGCCCTCGTGCACATAGCCGAAGTGCGCCATGTCCAGGAAGTTCTCGACGATGCGCGGCGCGCTGGCGGCCACCACGTAGGGGCCGCTGGTGGTCTTGCGCAGGCGCGGCTCGGCCTCGGCGGCGAAGGCGGGCAAGTCGTGGAGGGGCAGCGGCTCGCCCTCGGGCGCGGCCAGGCGCACCCACAGCATGCCGTAGGCCTCGCGCGCCTCGAAGGTGCGCGCGCAGTGGCGCGCGCCGGGCTGGAAGTCGGGCACGGCGGGCACGTGGGCACACTGGCCGCCGCCGTCGAAGCGCCAGCCGTGGTAGGGGCATTCCAGCTGGCCGGCGTGCACGCGGCCCAGCGACAGGCGCGCGCCGCGGTGCGGGCACTGATCCATCCAGGCGTGGGCCTGGCCGCTGCCGTCGCGCCACAGCACCAGGTCCTCGCCCAGCAGGGTGACGGCGCGCGGCTGGCTGCCGACGACGTGGCCCAGCGCCACCGGGTGCCACAGGCTGCGTTCCAGTTTCATGTGTGTCTCCTGATGTCCAACAGGGGTTTCACGCAGCCGTGGCGTGCGCCGGCAGCTATCTATTTGGAAGCGGGAATCTGGCCCTCGACCCCCTTGACAAAGAAGTCGATGCCCCCCATCCAGGCGTCGTCGGCACGGGTGCCGGCGGCCAGGCGTTCCGTGCCCGCCACGTCCACCACCGGGCCGGTGAAGACGTCGAAGCTGCCATCCTTCATTTTCGCCTTGATGGCCTCGACCTGGGCGCGTACCTCGGCGGGAATTTTCTCGGACAGCTTGATCAGGTCGTTTTGTCCCTCGGGCACGCCCCAGCGCGTGACCTGGCCGCCCTTCCAGCTGCCGTCCAGCGCGGCCTGCACGGCCTTCTTGTAGTAGTGGCTCCAGTCGGCGATGCACGAGCCCAGGTGGGCGTTGCCGCCGAACTCGCTCATGTCCGAGTCCCAGCCGAAGGCCAGCTTGCCGGCCTTGTCCACGGCCTGGATGACGGCGGGCGAGTCGGTGTTTTGCAGCAGCACGTCGGCACCGGCGTTGAGCAGCGCCTGGGCGGCCTCGGTTTCCTTGGGCGGGTCGTACCAGCTGTGGGTCCAGACCACGCGCGTCCTGATGTCCGGCCGCACACTTTGCGCGCCCAGGGTGTAGGCGTTGATGTTGCGCAGCACCTCGGGGATCGGCACCGAGCCGACGTAGCCCAGCGTGCCGCTTTTCGTCATGTGGCCGGCAATGAGACCGGCCAGATAGGTGTCCTGGTAGAAGCGCGAGTCGTACACGTTCAGGTTGGGCGCGGTCTTGTAGCCGGTGGCGTGCTCGAAGCGCACGTTCGGGAAATCCTGCGCCACCTTGACCATGGCCTCCATGAAGCCGAAGCTGGTGCCGAAGATCATCGTGTGTCCCTGGGCGATCAGGTCGCGCAGCACGCGCTCGGTGTCGGCACCCTCGGGCACGCTCTCGACAAACGTGGTCTTCACCTTGTCGCCAAACGCTGCCTCCACGGCCTTGCGCCCCTGGTCATGGGCGTAGCTCCAGCCGGCGTTGCCGACCGGGCCGACGTAGATCCAGGCCGCCTTCAGCGGCTCGGCCGCGGGCGCGGCAGCCGCCGGTGCGGCGGCGGGCGCCGGCTCGTCCTTGCGGCCGCAGGCGGCCAGGGTGGCGGCGCCCAGCGCGCCGGCGGCGAATCGGAGGAAGGTGCGCTTGCGCGGATCGGTGCTCATGGCGGGGACTCCTGGCGTGGGCAAAGGTGGGGCATAGGGCGCCTGCCGCCAGACCCGGGGCAGCGGGTGGGCGGGCCGCATGAGGCCATGTTCGCTGGGCTCGGCAGGCGCGCGCCATTGTAGGGCGCCGGGCCCGTCGAATTGACCTGGCTCAAGGGCCTGGTGCTGCCCGCCGGCGACATGCCAGACGGTGGCCGCCGCCGTCAGCGCGGCGCGAACTGCGTGGCGCAGTGCGCCCGCCCGTGCTCCTGGTAGGCGATCGCGACGATCGGCCCCAGCGACAGCAGCAGCAGGCCCCAGGCCAGCGGCAGCCCCTGGTCGACGGCCAGCGGTCCCAGGCCGATGCAGGCCAGCACCACCAGCGTCAGCGGCCACTGGCGCGCCTGCGCGCGCGTCACGTAGCCGTGCAGCGCCCAGATGGCCAGCACGAACAGGGCCAGCGGGACGGCCACGGCGTTGATGGCGCCCAGCGCGGCGTCGGCCTGGGCCGCGGCGTCATGCGGCTTGAGGCGGTCGGCCACCACCTGCAGGCCGCTGCCCACCGCCGCCAGCGCGGCAAACGCCAGGTAGTGGCCGTAGCCCCAGCCGAAGCTGCGCTCGCGGTGCCGGTGCAGCGCGTCGCCCGAGGGCAGCAGGAAGTACATCCACCACAGGCAGAACGCCAGCAGCGTGCCGCCCAGGCCCACCAGCACCACGTCCGCCGACAGGCCGTGCGCCTGCACCACGCCGGCGATGGCGTTGGCCGCGCCCAGGATGCTTTCGCCCAGGATGATGATGACGAAGCCGCTGTAGCGCTCGGCGATATGGTGCGCATGCCACGGCGTGGGCGGGCCGCGCCGCTCGGCCCAGGCCGGCACGGCCAGCTCCAGCAGCACCAGGGCGATCAGCAGCGGCCAGGGGCCGAACGCGGGCAGCGCGCCATGGGCGCTGGCGAAGTAAAAGCCGATCCAGCCGCATTGCACCAGCGCCACTCCCAGCGCGTAGCGCAGGCAGGTGACGCGCCGCGGCGGATCGCCCCGCGCGGCGCGCAGCCACTGCACGCACAGCGGCATCCGCATCAGTGCGTAGCCGGCCACGGCCAGCTGCACCCGGCCTTCGAACAGCGCCGGCACGCCGACGGCGAACACCAGCGCGCCGCCCATTTGCAGCAGGGTGAGCACGCGGTAGATGGCGTCGTCGTTGTCGTAGGCGGAGCCGAACCAGGTGTAGTTCATCCAGCCCCACCAGATGGCGAAGAAGGCCAGCGCGTAGCCGGGCAGGGTGGCCAGCGCCTGGTCGGCGCCTTCGGCGTGGTGCAGCTGGGCGGCGGCCAGCGCCACGGCGACCACGAAGCTCAGGTCGAACAGCAGCTCCAGCGGCGTGGCGCTGCGGTGCGCTTCATGGATGTCGCGGCCGCGCGTGGCCGGTGCGGTGGGGGAGGGCACGTCGGACAGGGCTGAAGTGGACGGTCGCGCGATGGTAGCGAAGCGCCGGCCGCGCTGCCGGCGCCGCCGCAGGCCGGACAATCCGGCCATGTCCGTGCCCGCCGCCTCGCCGCCCTGCCTGCCGTCCGCCGCCGCCCTGCAGGCGCCGTGGTGGCAGCCGTACCGCGCGCTGCTGGCGGCCTGGCCGCCGCCGGGGCTGGCGCTGGATGCCCCGGTGGCCGCGGGCCTGAACGCGCTGGCGGCGGCGCAGGGCGGCGCGCCGGTGCGCTTTGTCGGCCAGCAGGCGCTGCCGGGCGGGCAGGCGTACGAGGCCTTCATCCGCGCCCACGGCCAGGTGCCCACGCGCGACAACGCGCACGACTTGTTCAACGGCCTGGTGTGGCTGCGCCTGCCGCGCGCCAAGCGCCAGCTCAACGCGCTGCAGGCCGGCGAGATCCAGCGTGCCGGCGTCGGCGCGCGGCGCGGACCGGTGCGCGATGCCTGCACGCTGTTCGACGAGAACGCCGCCCTGCTGCACGCGCCCGATGCGCTGTGGCAGGCACTGGCGCAGCGCCGCTGGGCCGAGCTGTTCGGGCCGCTGCGGCCGCTGTGGGGCCAGGCCAGCCTGCTGGTGTTCGGCCACGCCGCGCTGGAAAAGCTGCTTTCGCCCTACAAGTCGATCACCGCCCATGTGTGGCGCGTGGCGCTGCCGTTCGACGCCGCGGGCGATCTGGCGGCGCTGGACGCCTGGCTGGCGGCCGACCTGACGCCCGACAAGCTGGCGCGCAAGCCCTTCGTGCCGCTGCCGCTGCTGGGCGTGCCGGGCTGGTGGCCGGCCAACCAGGCGCCGGCGTTCTACGACGACGCCGAGGTGTTCCGGCCGCTGCGGGGGCAGCCACCCCGGGGTGAGTCGGTGCGGCAATGGTTTTAGGTCGAATCGGGCTCCAGCGCCCGATCAGACTGCGCCAGCAGCTATCAAAACAATAGTTCATCAATTGCCGGGCAGGGCGCTGTCCCAGGCCGACCAGTCCACCGGCTGACGGGTGTCGATGGCCAGCGCGTGCGCCGCTTCGTCCGGGGTGAGCGGTTCGCGGTGGGCCAGCTGGCTGTGCAGCACCGCCTCGTCGGCCTCGGAGGCGTCGCCGCCCTGCGCGGCGCGGCGGCGCACGCGTTCACGCAGCACCGCCTCGGGGGCGTCGAAGGCCAGCAGGCGCCAGGGCAGGCCCAGCTGCCCGGCCAGCGCGATGAAGGGCGCGCGCCGCGCGCGGCGGATGAAGGTGGCGTCCACCAGCACCGGCTGGCCGGCCTGCAGCAGGGCGCGCGCCTCGTCCAGCAGGTGGGCGAACACGCGCTCGCTGGTGGCTTCGTCATAGATGCCGCCGGGCACGCCGCTGCTGGCGGCCTCGGGCGCCAGGCCGAACAGGCGCTTGCGCTCGACGTCGGCGCGCAGGCGCACCAGGCCGCGCCGCTCGATCAGCGCCTGCGACTGGCTGCTCTTGCCCGAGCCGCTCACGCCCATGGTCAGCGCCAGCCAGGGGCGGCGCGGCGCGGCCAGCCGCGCGGCCAGCCGCACGTAGCGGCGCACGTCGGCCAGCGCGGCGGCGCGGGCAGGCTGGTGCGGGTCCTGCCCCGCGCGCAGTGCCGCCACCTTGGCGCGCACCAGGGCGCGATAGACCGCGTCGTAGGGCAGGCGTGCCACGGCACCGAAGTCGCCGCTGCGCTCCAGCCAGCCGTTGAGCAGGCGCCAGGCCAGCGGCGCCAGCCCGTGTGCGTGCAGGTCCATGAACAGGAAGGCCAGGTCGCAGGCGGTGTCGATCCAGCGCAGCGCGGGGTCGAATTCGATGGCGTCGAACAGGCGGGCGCGACCGTCGAGCCACAGCAGATTGCCCAGGTGCAGGTCGCCATGGCCTTCGCGCACCCGGCCGGCGGCGCGGCGCGCGGCCATCAGCGGGGCCAGGCGCGCGCCTTCGGCGTCGGTCCACTGCGCCAGCTGCCGCAGGGGGTCGGCCAGTTCGCTGCCCGCCAGCAAGGGCACCAGCGGCGTGAAGTTGTCGCGCGCCAGCCGGGCCAGGTCGGCGGCGTGGCCCCAGGGGCTGTCCGGCGCGGCCACGGCGGCGCCGGCCTGGAAGTCGGCCAGCGCGCGCGCCAGGGCGTCGATGTGTTCGGGCCCGAGCCGGCCCTGGGCGGCGCGCGTGGCCAGCAGCGCGTCGGCCGCGAAGCGCTGCATCTCCACCACCCACTCGATGGCCTGCCCCGCCTCGCCGCCCAGGCGCGGCGCCGTCGGCGTGCCGGTGACGGGCAGCACGCGCAGGTAAAGCTCGGGCGCGCCGCGGTGGTTGATGCGCAGCTCTTCCTCGCAGGCGGCGCGGCGCCGCGCCAGCGTGCCGAAGTCCAGGAAGTCCAGCACCAGCGGCTTCTTGAACTTGTAGGCGCGCTCGCCGGCCAGCAGCAGCCAGGAGATGTGGGTTTCGATGCACTGCACGTCGGCCGCGCCGGCGTCGGCCAGCGCGCGCCGCAGCTGCCGTACCAGGCGTGCCGTGGTCGAGGCGGGATCGTCGGGCGTCGCCGGGGGCGGCGTCACAGCGTCGCCACGAGCTGGCGCAGGAAGCGGTCGCACAGGGCCAGCTGCTCCAGCTCGACGTATTCGTCCGCCTTGTGCGCCTGCTCGATCGAGCCGGGCCCGCACAGGATGGCGGGGATGCCGGCCTGGGCGAACTGGCCGGCCTCGGTGCCGTAGGCCACCTTGCGCACGCCCTGGTCCTGCGTCAGCGCGCGCACCAGCTGGGTGATGGCGGCCTGCTCGCTGGCGTCCAGCGTGGCCACGGCGGCGCCGCATTCGATGTCGATGCGCGCGTCGGCGTATTCGCGCCGCATCGCGGGCAGCAGCTGTTCGTCGACGTAGCGCCGCACCTCGGCCTGGATGCCTTCGGCGTCGTGGCCGGGCAGGTGGCGGAAGTCGTAGCTGAAGCTGCACGTGTCGGGCACCGTGTTGATGGCGATGCCGCCGGCGATCAGGTTGGTGGTGATGGTGCTGTGCGGCACGTCGAAGGCGGCGTCGAACGGGCCCTGCGCGCGCCAGGCGTCGGCCAGGTCGCGGATGTGGCAGATCAGCCGCGCCGCGTGCTCGATGGCGTTGCAGCCCTGCGGCGTGAGCGAGGAATGCGCCGCCTTGCCGTGCACCTTGCAGCGAAAGAAGTAGCCGCCCTTGTGCGCCACCACCGGCTTCATCGAGGTCGGCTCGCCCACCACGCAGCCGTCGGCGCGGATGCCGCGCCGGTTCAACTCGGCCAGCATCACCGGCGCGCCGACGCAGCCCACCTCCTCGTCATACGACAGCGCCAGGTGCAGCGGCTTGCGGCGCGGCCGCGCCAGCGCCTCGGGCACCAGTGCCAGGCTGCTGGCGATGAAGCCCTTCATGTCGCAGCTGCCGCGCGCGTACAGGCGGCCGTCGCCCCGGTCGGTCAGTTTGAAGGGGTCGCTCGCCCAGTCCTGGCCATCCACCGGCACCACGTCGGTGTGGCCCGACAGGACGATGCCGCCCTGCGCCTGGCCGTCCTGCGCCGGCAGGGTGCAGAACAGGTTGGCCTTGCTGCCGTCGGCGTTGCCGGCCAGCCAGGGCGCCAGGCCCTGAGCGGCCAGCGCGTCGCGCACGGTCTCGATCAGGCCGAGGTTGGAGTTGCGGCTGGTGGTGTCGATGGCGACCAGGCGGTCGAGCCAGGCGAGGGTGTTCATGGTGGGCTCCGCGTACGGGCCCCCAGTTTAGGTGACGCGGTGGGAACCGTCTGCCTTGAAACGGCTCCAATTGCCCCTACCATTCACGCTGGTTCCGCGCCGGAGTCCGGTGCATTACTCAAGGGCATTCATGAAACGTATCCTGCTTTTCGTCCTCACCAACCTGGCCGTGATGGTGGTGGTGGGCGTCGTCACCAGCCTGCTGGGCGTGGGCCGCTACACCGGCACCAACACCGGGCAGCTGATGGTGTTTTCGCTGGTGGTCGGCTTTTCCGGCGCCATCGTGTCGCTGCTGATGAGCAAGTCCATGGCCAAGATGAGCATGGGCGTGCAGATCATCGAGCAGCCGCGCAATGCCGACGAGGCCTGGATCGTCGACACCGTGCGCAGGTTCGCCGACAAGGCCGGCATCGGCATGCCCGAGGTCGGCATCTACGAGGGCGAACCCAACGCCTTCGCCACCGGCGCGTTCAAGAACTCGGCCCTGGTGGCCGTGTCCACGGGCCTGCTGCGCGGCATGACGCGCGAGGAGGTCGAGGCCGTGATCGGCCACGAGGTCGCCCACGTGGCCAACGGCGACATGGTGACCATGGCCCTCATCCAGGGCGTGATGAACACCTTCGTGGTGTTCGCCAGCCGCGTGATCGGCTCGCTGGTGGATGGTTTTCTGCGCCGCGACAACGAAAGCAGCGGCCCCGGCATCGGCTACTACGTGACGACCATCGTGCTGGACATCCTGTTCGGCGTGCTGGCCAGCATCATCGTGGCCTGGTTCTCGCGCCAGCGCGAGTTCCGCGCCGACGCCGGCGCGGCGCGGATGATGGGTCAGCCCAACTCGATGATCAACGCCCTGGCCCGCCTGGGCGGCATGCACGCCGAGGGCGCCGAGATGCCCAAGAACCTGGCCGCCATGGGCATCGCCGGCGGCATCGGCAAGCTGTTTTCCACCCACCCGCCGATGGAAGAGCGCATCGCGGCGCTGCGGGCCCATCAGGGCTGATTCACAGTCAAATGTGGCCTTGGCGCTTGTGCAGCAAGCGCCAGCAGCTATTAATTTAGGATCGTCCTCGGCTCTGCCGGGGAGGCTGCGGCGGTTTGTCCCGTGAGGTCAGCCATCGCGCCGCCGTTCCGACGAGCCGCCAGGCATTCGATCTGGGCTGAGCGGCCGCGGCCAGGCCGTCCCGCAGGGGATGGGCCCGCTCCCCGAGGCAGGTTTGACGCCGGTCTGAGCGCGACCTACCATGCCCGCAGCGTGGCGCGCCAAGCGCGTGCTTGCGCGCCACGCGCGGAGGAGAGCCCGCATGACACCGCTTGCCCAAGCCGCCAGCCGTTACTGGGTCCGCATCCACCGCGTCCCGCTGGTGGGGCAGATTGCCGTCGGCATGCTGCTGGGCATCGGGCTGGCGCTGGCCTGGCCGGCTGGCGCGCGCGGCGTGGCGCTGCTGGGCGATGTCTTCGTGGCGGCCCTGAAGTCGGTGGCGCCGGTGCTGGTGCTGGTGCTGGTGGCGACGTCCATCGCCTCGCACAAGCGGGGGCACGATTCGAGCATCCGCCCGGTGCTGGTGTTGTACCTGCTGGGCACCTTTGGCGCCGCGCTGGTGGGCGTGACGGCCAGCTTCCTGCTGCCCACCACCCTGGTGCTGAGCGCGCCGGCGGCCCAGGGCACGCCGCCGCAGGCGCTGGGCGAGGTGCTGAAGAACCTGCTGCTGTCGGCCATCACCAACCCGGTCAAGGCGCTGATCGAGGCCAACTACATCGGCCTGCTGACTTGGGGTGTGGCCCTGGGCGTGGCGCTGCGCCGGGCGCAGGACAGCACGCAGCAGGTGCTGCTGGACGCCGCCGATGCCATCACGGCGCTGGTGCACTGGGTGATTCGGCTGGCGCCGCTGGGCATCTTCGGCCTGGTGGCGGGCACCCTGGCCAGCTCCGGCCTGGGCGCGCTGCTGGGCTACGCGCGGCTGCTGGGCGTGATCGTCGGCAGCATGCTGGCGGTGGCGCTGCTGCTGAACCCGCTGATCGTCTGGCTGAAGACGCGACGCAACCCGTTCGCGCTGGTCTTCACCTGTCTGCGCGAAAGCGGGGTGACGGCGTTCTTCACCCGCAGCTCGGCGGCCAACATTCCGGTCAACCTGGCGCTGTGCGAGCGCCTGGGGCTGGACGAGGACACCTACTCGGTGTCGATTCCGCTGGGCGCCACCATCAACATGGCGGGGGCGGCCATCACCATCGCGGTGATGAGCCTGGCGGCGGCGCACACGCTGGGCGTGCGGGTCGACTTCGGCACCGCGCTGCTGCTGTCGGTGGTGTCCACGCTGGCGGCCTGCGGCGCCTCCGGCGTGGCCGGGGGATCGCTGCTGCTGATTCCCATGGCCACCGGCCTGCTGGGGCTGCCGACGGATGTCGGCATGCAGGTGGTGGCCATCGGCTTCGTGATCGGCGTGGTGCAGGATTCGTGCGAGACGGCGCTCAACTCCTCCACTGACGTGCTGTTCACCGCCGCCGCGCTGGCACCACCCGCCCCTGCGCCGCTGGTACCGGCGTATCTGCGCGAAGTCTGAGGCGGCCACCCGATTCAGGGTGAAATCTGGCACTGCCGCCCGCCTGATCAGCGCGAGCAGCTATTGCATTCATAGTGTTTTGCGACGACTGTGGCGTAGGTAGCACAGTCCTGTCCCGGATGGTGGGGCCGTGTGATGCAAAAATGGCGGATACCCTGCCGGGCGCGTCCGAGCCGGCCCTGTCGATCCGAGGAGTTGAGTGCATGAAAAGAGATTCCCTGCCGGGCGCGCAGCACGCCCTGGCCGCGCAGCCCATCAGCCGTGATGTGCTGGCCGAAAAGTACTTCAAACCGGGCGAAACCGGGCTCGACCAGCTCTACGGCCGCGTGGCGCGCGCGCTGGCCAGCGTCGAAAAGCCCGAACTGCGCGCCGAGTGGGAAGAGAAATTCCTCGCCAACCTGCACGCCGGCGCCATCGGCGCCGGGCGCATCATGAGCGCGGCCGGCACCGATATTCAGGCCACGCTGATCAACTGCTTCGTGCAGCCGGTGGGCGACGCCATCCAGGGTCGCGACGCCGACGGCTACCCGGGCATCTACGAAGCCCTGCGCGAGGCCGCCGAGACCATGCGCCGCGGCGGTGGCGTGGGCTACGACTTCAGCCGCATCCGCCCCAAGGGCGCCTTCGTCAAGGGCACGCATTCGTTTGCCAGCGGGCCGTGCAGCTACATGAACGTGTTCGACCAGTCGTGCTCGACGGTCGAGAGCGCCGGCAGCCGGCGCGGCGCGCAGATGGGCGTGCTGCGCATCGACCACCCGGACGTGCTGGAATTCATCACCGCCAAGCGCACGCCGGGGCGCTGGAACAACTTCAACGTCTCGGTCGGCGTGTCCGACGCCTTCATGCAGGCGGTCGCCGCGGGCACCGATTGGGAGCTGGTGCACAAGGCCGAGCCGGGCGAAAAGGTCAAGGCCAAGGGCGCCTACCAGCGCGCCGACGGCCTGTGGGTGTACCGCAAGGTGTCGGCACGCGAGCTGTGGGACACCATCATGACCTCGGCCTACGACTTTGCCGAGCCGGGCATCCTGTTCCTCGACCAGATCGGGCGCGACAACAACCTCAACTACACCGAGCAGATCGAGGCCACTAACCCCTGTGGCGAACAGCCGTTGCCGCCCTATGGCTGCTGCGACCTGGGCCCCATCATCCTGACCCACTTCGTGCGCCACCCGTTCGGCGCCGGCGGCGAGCCGCGCTTCGACTTCGACGCCTTCGAGCAGGTCGTGGCCGTTCAGGTGCGGGCGCTCGACAACGTGCTTGATGTCACCTTCTGGCCGCTCGAGCAGCAGCGCGCGGAAAGCGCGGCCAAGCGCCGCATCGGCGTCGGCTTCACCGGCCTGGGCAATGCGCTGACCATGCTCAAGCTGCGCTACGACCGCGAGGACGGGCGCCAGATGGCGGCCGAGATCGGCCGCCGCATGCGCGACGCGGCCTACCGCGCCTCGGTCGAGCTGGCCAAGGAAAAGGGCGCCTTCCCCAAGTTCAACGCCCAGGGCTATCTGGCCGAAGGCACCTTCGCCAGCCGCCTGCCGGCCGACATCCAGGCCGATATCCGCCAGCACGGCATCCGCAACAGCCACCTGCTGTCGATCGCGCCCACCGGCACCGTCAGTCTGGCCTTTGCCGACAACGCCTCCAACGGCATCGAGCCGGCCTTCAGCTGGGGCTACAAGCGCAACAAGCGCGAGCACGACGGCGGCACCAGCAGCTACATGGTGGAAGACCACGCCTTCCGCCTGTATCGCAGCCTGATCGACGCCAGCGTGACCCCCGAGCAGCCCGAAAAGCTGCCCGAGTACTTCGTCAACGCGCTCGAAATGACCGCGCACGAGCACGTGGCCATGATGCAGGCCGTGCAGCCCTACGTGGACACCAGCATCAGCAAGACCGTCAACATCCCCGAGGACTACCCGTTCGAGGACTTCAAGGACCTGTACCGCCAGGCCTGGCAGGCCGGCCTGAAGGGCCTGGCCACCTACCGCCCGAACAGCATCCTGGGTGCCGTGCTGGAGGCCACGCCGGCCAAGAAGGAAGAGTCCGCCGCCCAGGCGTCCGCCCCCGCGCCGGCTGCGGTGTATGACCCGCTGCGCACGGTGATTGAAAAGCGCCCGGCCGGTGGCCTGCCGGCAGTGGCCGAAAAAATTGAATACTGGACCACCGAAGGCCAGCAGCGCCTGTACCTGATCGTCACCTTCCTGCCCGTGCCCAGCGCGGATGGCAAGGGCACCATCGAGCGCGCCATCGAGTTCTTCATGCCGGTGGGGCAGAGCGGCGAGTCGCAGCAATGGATCACCGCCACCATGCGCATGCTCAGTCTGGCCGCGCGCGGCGGCTTTCTGGACCGCGCGCTGTCCGACATGCGCAAGGTCACCTGGGACCGCGGTCCGGTGCGCCTGGGCACCTATGAAAAGGCCGACGGCACCCACGTGCCGCGTTGGCACGACAGCGAGGTGGCGGCCATCGGTTACGCCATCGAGAGCCTGATCGCCCGCCGCGCCCAGGCCGCCCAGGCCTCGCTGTTCGAGCCGGACGAGCTGCTACCGGCCGCGCCGGAGGCGGCGACCTCGGCCGCCGTGCCCGGCGTCATGGCCGGCAAGAAGTGCCCCGAGTGCGGCGCCCACGCCATGATCCGCAAGGACGGCTGCGACTACTGCACGCAGTGCGGCTACGTGGGCAGTTGCGGCTGAGGCGGCTGCCTTCGCGTCGGTCGCCGAGGGTTCGTTGCAACGGAAGCTTTTCGTTGCAACTGGGCTACATCGGTGACTAAATTCACGATCATTGAGTGGGTTTCCCGCCGGATTTGCCGTTGGCGGCGGGAAGACGTGGGTGTCTTCCTATACTTCAGCCGGAAAAAATGTCATGAGTGATACAGAAGTGAACATAAATGCGCACTTTTTTCTAACACTTATTTTGGGTAATGATAATGTTTAATTCCGGATTCAGGCGAGGCACCGGGTTGCTTGCAGGGCGTTGTGGTTTGGTCGCGACATTGATGGTGCTGGGACTTGCAGGCTGTGCGGGTTCGGGTTCGGCGGTCGAAAAGTGGCACCTGACGGAGTCGCGCGAGCCCAGCGCACCGTCTGCCGTTGCCGGTGCCGTGGTCCAGCCCGTGCGTGCAGTGCTGTATCGCGAGGCAGGTGACAGTGCCAAGGCCAGGCAACCCATCAATGTCTATCTTGACGGGCATTACCAAGCATCGTTGATCGGCGACGTCTATACCGAAGTGATGCTTTGCCCTGGCAAGACGGGCGTGTCAGTGGCGTTCAATGACGTCACGCAGCGCTATGTCACCAAGCTCATCTCGACGCCGTACGTGCTGGGCAAGGATCCGACGCAATATTTCCGGATAGCCGAGAACAGCGCGGGGGCGGCCGTGATCGAGCAGGTGTCCGCCGAACTGGCGCGAGGCGCGGTTAGCAGTCTGCGCCTGCAGCAGGC
>MKTG01000109.1:0-252 GCA_001897615.1 Burkholderiales bacterium 68-10 | reverse complement strand
AAACATCGCCACCAAGCGGGTGGGCAGCGATCTGCACGTGGCGTTCGAACAGTCTGACATCGGCACTCCCGACCTGGTCATCGAGGGCTATTACGAGGACACCTTCGACCACGGCGTCATGGGTCGCGCCGAAGATGGCCTCTATTACCACTATGTGCCCGAGAGTGGCGTACAGAGCGATGCCATCAGCCGCTTGGGCGAGAACGTCTTGGCCGGGCAGGCTCTGGGCGGTGAGCGTTATGCTGGTGCACT
>MKTG01000108.1:27101-29194 GCA_001897615.1 Burkholderiales bacterium 68-10 | reverse complement strand
CCACCGGGTAGCTGCCCGCGTCCACAGCGGTATCATCTGGATCAATACCTGGCTGCTTCGCGACCTGAGAACGCCCTTCGGCGGCTTTAAAAGCTCCGGCATGGGAAGAGAAGGCGGCTGGGAGGCTATGCGCTTCTTTACCGAGCCCAAGAATGTCTGCGTGGCGTTTTAAAAATAACCTTAAAGGCATACGAATATGCCCATACCTCTTTGGAAGGTCAACAATCCTGCGGCTGGCAACAACTTCCGCAGGATTTTTTTACCGGTCAAACATTAAAAGTCCGTTTGAATATCTATAATCGGTTTCAACAAACACAAATAAACTATGATACTCATCAAAAACATACTTATTGCCTTAGTGATACTTTCCTTTTGGGGATGTAAAGAAAATACCGGTACCGGCAATAAAGCCTCTGATCAACAAGAGGACACCATCCTTATAAAAAAACAAACAGAACTGACCGGTTATGCCAAATCATATTATATAAGGTCTTACAGTTATTCCTGGATCGCAGCTAAAGATACGATAGACCTAAGGTTTAATGTTTCAGAACATATCCGGGATAGCAGCGTTTCAATTTCAGTATGGCATACCAATCCTATATCATTTACCGTTATGCTACATCAATTTACCAGGCTATTGCCAGAGATAGAGAAGGATTTCAGCGTGGCAAAAATCAGCTCTTTATACTTTAAACCGCCTATATATTATCCCGAACTCGCCACCAGCCTTTCAAAAGAATACGAGCAAAAATTCGGCAGGAAAAATATATCCTTTCAACAGCAAAAAGAATTTCTTTTGACATCATCCCTCAATACACAGCTTAACAAATATCTAAATCAATTCGGTAAAAAAGCGGCAAGCTATAGTATTGAAAAGTTTCACCTGGCAGAGAAAGAACACTATAGTTTACCTGATACAACAGATTTGACAAATTATCCGGAATTTTCAATTCACGGGCACGGCATAAGTGTGCTCCTGACCACGCTTTAAAAACTGCCTTACAGCAGGAGATACATTATTACTGCAACAAAAGAAAGGAGTTAAGAGCTAACTGAAGGCTTCGTTTGCTGTCAAAATCCCCGGTTGGTAAAGAACATCAACAAAGGACTATCAAATAAATACTAAAACAGCTTCCAGTCAATTAAAAGAGAAGGTGGAATGTTCCAAAAACACATTTTGCTCCCGGACAGGAATGATAGGATATATATAACATATACCAGTCAGGAAACACATTTAAAACGCTGACTTACATAATAATAAAGTATGACTGCCGTTAATAAGCTATGTGGCAGACGTCGTTAAGGCCAGGTTCAATTATGGCGCTTCTGTTTCCGCCGGCCCGAGCAAGCACCTTTATTATCAATCATTTTAATTTAAAGCAGTATGAAATTCAGAATAATTATGGTCCTGTCAGTTTTGAGCTATGTGCAGTCATCAGCACAAAAGAACACCATAGAAGCCGGGGTGGGAGGATATAAATTTTCAAGCGTAATAATGCAGCAAAATGCTATTTTTAATGCCTTTAGTGTTAGCTATTCAAGAAAGATCGAAGAAAGATTTCACCTGCATACACAATATACAAGAGCGCCTTTGAGCGGTTCATTATCAGCAGTCAGGAACCTATCAATGTCCAGGCAATCCGTAGGAAAACTAACAACCCATTATGAGTTTAATTATTTTGACATAGGAGGGAAATATCAATTATATAAAATTAAAAGCCATGATTTTTCAATAACAGGGGCTTTATCCTTAGCTCATGGCAGGAATGAATATCTTACTCACGTTGTCTGGTCAGAGCCTGAGCCCGGTGAACCATACGGTCATCCTTTTCACGCAAATTACGCAACCAAAAAGGAGACCTATTTCGGGGCGCTTGCCGGATTGAGATATGATTACAGATTCTGGAACAACAGGATTAATATTGGTCTTTATCTTTCTGCCAGATGTTATTTTGGCAAAAAGAATGCAAAGTTAGAAAACCCCTATCCCGGCACGCAAGTTCCGGACCCCAATATTCCCGGAGGCCGTCATAGCTTTCCTTTCCAGGGGAATCATGGCATACACATCGGATATAATTTTTAATTAAACA
>MKTG01000108.1:23974-27058 GCA_001897615.1 Burkholderiales bacterium 68-10 | reverse complement strand
CGCCGCTGTCATTTCGAGCGTAATGCAATGGAGCCGAGAAATCTCTGTTATGCTGGATTGGAACACTCATTAGACGACCGCATTAACTTTTATGCTTCCATAGGCTCTCTTTCTGCTGCCAGGCTGAGCCCGTCGAAGCCTTTTGGTTAAGCAGGTCATCGACACTTTCCGTTAGGTCCACACTTCGACAAGCTCAGTGTGACAAGCGTGTTTTCCTCCTAAGTGTCATGCTGAGCCCGTCGAAGCCTTTTGGTTAAGCAGGTCATCAACACTTTCCGTTAGGTCCACACTTCGATAAGCTCTGTGTGACAAACAATCTCGGACTGAGCCACATCAAAGCATCTTGATTAAATTGGCTGCGCTTTGGTTTGTCATAATGCAGAACTTAACTTTGTATTTCAAAAGTACCTTCTATGGTCTACACGAACCGGTAGCCGCGAGGGAAAATATTAATCCAATAAATATCCAAGCTTTTCAGATATGCATGAGCTCATCAGAATACTTTTTTTAGTCTTATTGACTTCCTGCGCCGGCAACCAGGGGCGTACACCAGTCTTGCCAATATTTGGCGAAATAAAAGTAAATCCCGTAATCCATAACGGGAAACAAAGCATAGATACAGTGTACCACACTATTGGTCCGTTTGCTTTCCTGAACCAGTTCAATGATACGGTCGATGACAATACATTAAAGCATAAGGTATTTATAATCAGTTGTTTTCATTCCACATTTCAGACTAAAACAGATACCTTACTGGAAGTAACGCTGGATAGTGTCCATCGTATACTGGGTAACGAGCCTGATTTCTATATTATTTCCCAAACCATCGACCCGGCATTTGATACTCCTGACATCTTACGTAAGTATTGTGAAAATAAAAACATCACAGGGAAAAACCGGTACTATCTGACAGGACAAAGCGCTGACAGTATTTACAGGTTTTTAAGGTATAAGTATTTCCTCCTTGCAGAACGGGATACTACCAATATGGAAAACGGCGGGTTCATTCATTCCGATAAAATAGTGCTCATTGACAGGCAACAAAGGATCAGGGGTTATTATGACGGTACAGATATAAAGCATGTAGGCCAGCTCATCAACGATGCAAAGACCTTACTGCAGGGGGATACTTTATAATATTCAAATCTACCCACAATACATGCTACGGCTGCCACCAAAAGCTGATAAAGCATACTTACACAACACGGCCACTTCTCGCTGCCCGGCTGAGCCTGCCGGGATTATTAAAGATCACACTTCGACAAGCTCTGTGTGACAAACAACCCTGGCGTCAGGCTAAGCCTGTCGAAGCCTTTTGGTCAGGCAGGTTATTGAAACTTTACAACAGGTCCACACTTCCAACACGCTCTGTGTGACTAACAACCCTGGTGTCAGGCTGAGCCTGTCGAAGCCCTTATACCGCTGATGGAGCAATGCAGACATCCATCCCCCTGGCAATACACATTTCTTTGTCTGCATAAGCCGTTAAAATTTCCCTTTTTCATCTAATTTTGGTGCAAAACTGAAGTTGTGGCTTTCTTATCCATCACTATCTAAAAGTCGCAAACCGTTAGCAGCAATACTTCTCAAAAGCACGATCTAAATGGAAGACAATTTAAAGTCGTTTGAAAAACAAATAAAGAAAACTCACAAATTTGGATTCACTCCAAAATATGAAGCTAAATTCCACACGCATCTTACCGAAAAGGCTTTTATTCCAATTGCCCAACAGGCTTTTGAAAAATTAAACTGGGAAATAGTATATATTGACGAAACTAAAGTTGAAGCTAAACGAGGTACGGAAAACTGGGGGTTTCCCGGTTATACATATACCGAACTTATACAAGTAACATTTGAATATGGAAACGTTAAGGTATATAGCGAATCTATAAAAAGCTCCTTTTGGGATAATGGAATGAATTCTAAAAGAGTGCAGCTTTTTATCTTGGTATTTCAGCAAATTGAAAGCTCTTACGACAACGATTCTATAAAAAAATTAGAGATCGAGCAGGAGAAAAAAAACAACTGGGATAATTATGAAATTCCGGCAGCATTGCCCTTACCTGAAAAAGTAAGAAAACCTTTGTTTTTTATTCCAATTTTGGGAATGACTATATTGTCAATTGTATTAGGACTTATTCTGGCTAAAATTTCTATTCACGGGAAATACGTAATTTTTCTTTTTGAAATTTTAGTTGCTATAATCTTAACCTTTGTACTTAAATATTTAATTAAGCTCTCTAATTATACTAATTTCAATAATCTGTTTTACCTGCTGCTTGCATCAATATTTGTTACCTATTTTTCCAGTCAATATATACAATATGAACTCATTTTAAGAGAAAATGATTTGGATAGAATAGGCTTTGCCGCATATTTAAAAATCAGGCTAGAATATGGGTTAACAATAAAAACCTTAAAAACAGGCTGGATCGGGCTGATTATCAGTTGGATATTGCAACTGGGGTTCACTTCCCTTATTGGATATATAAGATTAGCAAGAATTACAATTGTATACCAGATCAAGCGGGTGCCACCGGAGGTGTCCGACTTTGCCTATTATCATTTTCTGAAAGGGAAAGATGAGTATGAGGTTAGAAATCAATTGGCAAAATTCGGCTGGATAGAAGAACAACACCAAAACGAGGTTTTTGAATCATTAGGAGCCCACCAGGATGCCGTTGAAATGAATCGCTCAGCATAATTCTGATAATCAGGCTGTCGCTATTGATGTCCTGCGCTCTCCCTGCCAGTTATCCTTAACTATCCAATATTTTATACACCGTCTTTTTTCCCTAATTTAGCGGATCGACACCCTGTAACAGGGGTATATATTTATATCAGCCATAAAAAACATTTCCGTGCTATCATTATTTGACAACCAGCAATATGCTTCCAATAATTTCTTACTGCTTGCAGGCCCCTGCGTCATTGAGAACGAATCCATAGTCATGGAAACAGCGGAACAACTGGCAGCTATTACAAGAAAGCTGGAAATTCCCTTTGTATTCAAGGCATCCTACCGCAAAGCCAACAGGACCCGGCTGGACAGCTTCACCGGCATCGGTGACCGGGAAGGCCTGG
>MKTG01000108.1:8020-23846 GCA_001897615.1 Burkholderiales bacterium 68-10 | reverse complement strand
ACCGACTTCATCCGCGCCGTGGCGCAATCGGGCAAGCCGGTCAACATCAAGAAGGGGCAGTTCCTGGCGCCGCACGACATGGTGAACGTGATCGCCAAGGCGCGCGCCGCCGCCACCGAGTCCGGCCTGGACGCCGATCGCTTCATGGCCTGCGAGCGCGGCGTGAGCTTCGGCTACAACAACCTGGTGTCCGACATGCGCAGCCTGGCCATCATGCGCGAGACCGGCGCACCGGTGGTGTTCGACGCCACGCATTCGGTGCAGCTGCCCGGTGGCTTGGGCCAGGCCAGCGGCGGCCAGCGCGAGATGGTGCCGGTGCTGGCGCGGGCGGCAGTGGCCGTCGGGGTGGCGGGGCTGTTCATGGAAACCCACCCCGACCCGACGCATGCCCTGTCCGACGGCCCCAACGCCGTGCCGCTCAGGCACATGAAGGCGCTGCTGGAGACGCTGGTGGCGCTCGACGAGGTCACCAAGCGCCAGGCGTATCTGGAAAACGACTTCGGAGCCTGAGCCATGCCCTGCGGCTACATCATCGCCTTGGTCACCATCACCAACCCCACGCAGTACGAGGAGTACAAGCGCTGGAGCTCCGAGGCCATGCGCGCGCATGGGGCGGAAATCTGCGTGCGCGGCGACCGGGTGGAGGTGCTGGAGGGCGACTGGCACCCGGGGCGCACCGTGATCCTGAAGTTTCCCAGCTTCGAGGCCGCCAAGGCCTTCCACGACTCGCCCGAATACAGCCGGGCCCGCGCCGCCCGCCAGGGCGCCGCCGTCATGCGCCTGCTCTGTGTCGAGGGTGTCTAATACTACTGAATTGATAGCTGCTGGCGCGCGCTGGTATTGCGCTGGATCGGTATATTGTTTCTAACTTTCGTATAAAGGAAGACCATGAGTGCCATCGTTGACATCGTCGGCCGCGAAGTGCTGGACAGCCGCGGCAACCCCACCGTCGAGTGCGACGTGCTGCTCGAATCGGGCGTGATGGGCCGCGCCGCCGTGCCCAGCGGCGCCTCCACCGGCTCGCGCGAGGCCATCGAGCTGCGCGACGGCGACAAGAAGCGCTACCTGGGCAAGGGCGTGCTCAAGGCCGTCGAGCACATCAATACCGAAATCTCCGAGGCCGTGCTGGGCCTGGACGCCTCCGAGCAGGCCTTCCTCGACAAGACCCTGATCGACCTGGACGGCACCGACAACAAGTCCCGCCTGGGCGCCAACGCCATGCTGGCGGTGTCGATGGCCGTGGCGCGCGCGGCGGCCGAGGAATCCGGCCTGCCGCTGTACCGCTACTTCGGCGGCATGAACGGCTGCCAGCTGCCGGTGCCGATGATGAACGTCATCAACGGCGGCGCGCACGCCAACAACAACCTGGACCTGCAGGAGTTCATGATCATCCCGGTGGGCGCGCCCTCGTTTCGCGAAGCCCTGCGCTGGGGCGCCGAGGTGTTCCACGCGCTCAAGAAGATCATCCACGACAAGGGCATGAGCGTGGCGGTGGGCGACGAAGGCGGCTTTGCCCCCAACGTCGAGAACCACGAGGCGGCCATCCAGCTCATCCTGCAGGCCATCCAGGACGCCGGCTACACCGCCGGCCAGGACATCGTGCTGGGCCTGGACTGCGCCAGCAGCGAGTTCTTCAAGGACGGCCAGTACGTGCTCGATGGCGAAGGCGGCCTGAAGTTGAGCGCCGCGCAGTGGACCGACATGCTGGCCACCTGGGTCGACAAGTACCCCATCATCAGCATCGAGGACGGCATGGCCGAGGGCGACTGGGACGGCTGGAAGCTGCTCACCCAGCGCTTGGGCGACAAGGTGCAGCTGGTGGGCGACGACCTGTTCGTCACCAACACCAGGATCCTGAAGGAAGGCATCGACAAGGACATCGCCAACTCGATCCTCATCAAGATCAACCAGATCGGCACCCTGACCGAGACCTTCGCCGCCATCGAAATGGCCAAGCGCGCCGGCTACACCGCCGTCATCAGCCACCGCTCGGGCGAGACCGAGGACTCCACCATCGCCGACATCGCCGTCGGCCTGAACGCCGGCCAGATCAAGACCGGCTCGCTGTCGCGCTCGGACCGCATGGCCAAGTACAACCAGCTGCTGCGCATCGAGGAAGACCTGGGCGAGACGGCGCAGTACCCGGGCCGCTCGGCGTTCTACAACCTGAAGTGAGGCACCGGCACCGCGGCGCCCTGCCGCTGTGCACGCCCGCCCCCACGGGGCCCGATGCGGGCTATACTAAAACGATAGCAACGAATCCGCGTTCGCTCTGCGCAAGCTGCCATGACTTCCCGCGTCGTCCCGGCCATCCTGCTCGTCCTGCTGGTCGTCATTCACGCCCAGCTGTGGGTCGGGCGCGGCAGCCTGCCCAACGTGTCGGCGCTGCAACGCAAGCTGGACCAGCAGCGCGCCGCCAATGCGCAGGCGCGGCTGGTCAACGAGCAACTGGCCTCCGAGGTGGACGATCTGCGCGCCGGGCTCGGCCTGGTCGAGGAGCGCGCCCGCATCGAGCTGGGCATGGTCAAGCCCAACGAAATCTTCGTCCAGGTGGCGCCGCGCTGACCGGCGCATCACGGGGGCAACTCAGTAATCGGGCTGCCAGTCGACGGTGATCTGCCGGGCCGGCAGGTCCACCGCGTCCACATAGGCGTCGACGAAGGGAATCAGGCGCTCGCACGGCTTGCCCGCGTCCTGGCAGCCGACCACCAGCACCTGCTGCGGGCCGGTGGCTAGCAGATCGCTCACCTGCCCCAGCACCACGCCCTCGCGGTTGACCACGGCCAGACCGATCAGGTCGACCCAGTAGTACTCGCCCTCGGCCGGCGCCGGAAACGCCGAGCGCGGAATGAAGATGCGCGCGCCCTTCAGCCCCAGGGCGGCGTCACGATCGGTGATGTCGGCGGCGCTGGCGACCAGCCCATCGGAGTGGGCGCGTGCCTGCCGGATGTTCAGCGCCACCGTGCCGGCAAACGCGGCCTTGGCACCACGCTCGGGCGATTGCAGCCACCAGCGCCTGCAAGAAAAAAGCGCCTCGGGCGAGGCGCTGTAGGGCTGGACCTTGAACCAACCCTGGATGCCCCAGGCGTCCAGGATGCGGCCGACTTCGACCGCATCGTCCGGCAGCACGGCCGGCTCCAGCTCCGGGGCCATGGGCGCGGCCCGATCAGGCGGCGGCGGGCGCGGCCTTGGCGGCCTGCTTGACCAGGCGCAGCACCGTGGGCGAGGCCTGGGCGCCGACGCCGAGCCAGTGGGTCAGGCGGTCCTGGGCGATGCGCAGGCCTTCCTCGCCCTGGGCGGCGCCGGGGTTGTAGAAGCCGATGCGCTCGATGAAGCTGCCATCGCGACGCGCGCGCTTGTCGGCAACGACGATGCTGTAGAAGGGACGGGCCTTGGCGCCGCCGCGCGAGAGACGAATAACGACCATGATGTATTGAAATCCTGTGGGTGGTGGCTCGGGCGTTGGCGCTTCCGGTTGGGGCAAAAGCGCGTGACGCCCTGATTCTTCCGGTGCAGAGACACGCGACATGGCCACCCGGCCAGCGACACACCGAAAAGCCTATGATTATAGCGAGCGCAGCCCTTCCTGCTTGGCCGTACGCGGACCAGCAGGCGGTGGTCGTTGCTTTTTGACCCACCACCACCCACGGGCACATGCCCGGTTGCACCGTTTACCTCACCCCGAACCGCATGAAAAACAAGACCCTGGCCACCTGGCTGACCTTTCTCGGTGGCCCGCTCGGCCTGCACCGCTTCTATCTGAAGGGTTTTGGCGACCTGCTGGGCTGGCTGCTGCCGATCCCCACCGCGCTGGGCCTGTACGGCATTGAGCGCGTGCAGCAGTTCGGCCAGGACGACGCGTGGAGCTGGCTGCTCATTCCGCTGCTGGGCTTCACCATCTCGGCCTGCGCGCTCACCGCCATCGTCTACGGCCTGATGAGCCCGGAGAAGTGGAACGCCCGCTACAACCCCCAGGCCGACCCGCAGGCCGCGCCCGGTCAGACCCACTGGGGCACGGTGTTTGGCATCTCGGTGGCCCTGCTGATCGGCGCCGGGGTGCTGATGGCCTCGCTGGCGTTCAGCTTTCAGCGCTACTTCGAGTACCAGGTCGAAGAAGCACGCAAGATCTCGCAGTGATCGGGGTTCATGGCCGTTTCAGGCCCCAGCGGCCGCCCAGACTTCGCGAGCAGCTATCGATAGCGTAGCGGTTTCAGAACAGCAGCAGACTCAGCCAGTACGCCAGCGCCGCCACCAGCGCGCTGGCCGGAATGGTCAGCACCCAGGCCCAGACGATGTTGCCGGCCACGCCCCAGCGCACGGCACTGGCACGCTGGGTGGAGCCGACGCCGACGATGGCGCCGGTGATGGTGTGCGTGGTCGACACCGGAATGCCCAGCCCGGTGGCGATGAACAGCGTCAGCGCACCACCCGATTCGGCGCAGAAGCCCCCCACCGGCTTGAGCTTGGTGATCTTCTGCCCCATGGTCTTGACGATGCGCCAGCCGCCAAACATGGTGCCGACGGCGATCGCCGCATAGCAGCTGATGATGGTCCACAGCGGCGGGCTGGATTCGCCGGCCCCGGCATAGCCGGTGGCGATCAGCAGCATCCAGATGATGCCGATGGTCTTTTGCGCGTCGTTGCCGCCATGGCCCAGGCTGTAGGCGCCGGCGCTCAGCAGCTGCAGGCGGCGAAACCACTTGTCCACCCGCCCGGGCCGCGCGCGCCGGAAGATCCACGCCACCGCCACCATCATGGCGGAGCCCAGCAGGTAACCCAGCAGCGGCGACACGAAGATGAAGGCCACGGTTTTCAGCACGCCGGCCATCACCAGCGGCCCGGTGCCGGCCTTGGCCACCGCCGCCCCGACGATGCCGCCGATCAGCGCGTGCGAGGAACTGCTGGGGATGCCGTAGTACCAGGTCAGCACGTTCCAGCTGATGGCGCCCACCAGGGCGCCGAACACCACATGGGTGTCGACCACGCCCGGATGGACGATGCCCTTGCCCACCGTGGCCGCCACGCTGAGGTGGAAGATGAAGATGGCGACGAAATTGAAGAAGGCGGCGAACACCACCGCCTGCGTGGGCTTGAGCACCCCCGTCGAGACCACCGTGGCGATCGAGTTGGCGGCGTCGTGAAAGCCGTTCATGAAGTCGAACACGATCGCCAGGGCGACCAGCAGCACGACGACCCAGAGCGCGGCCTGCACCGTTTCCATGGCAGCGTCCGCCGGGCTCAGGAATTCTCGAGGACGATGCCCTCGATCTGGTTGGCCACGTCCTCGCACTTGTCGGTGATGGTTTCCAGCAGCTCGTAGATGGCCTTGAGCTTGATGACCTCGCGCACGTCCGGCTCTTCGCGAAACAGCTTGCTCATGGCACTGCGCATGACGCGGTCGGCATCGGACTCGAGCCGGTCGATCTCCTCGCAGGTCTTGAGCGTGGCCTCGGCCGTGGTCGGCTCGGCGATCTTGCCCAGCAGGCGCACGGCGGCCTGCACGCGCTGGCAGCACTTCACCGACAGATCGGTCAGGCGCACGATCTCCTCGGTCATGTGGTGGATGTCGTACAGCGACATGGTCTCGGCCGAGTCCTGCAGCAGATCGGCCACGTCGTCCATCACGTTGATCAGGCCGTGAATCTGCTCGCGGTCGATCGGGGTGATGAAGGTGGTGTGGATGAGGCGGTTGACCTCCTCGGTCACGCGGTCGGCCGCGCGCTCGGCGTTGTCCACGTCCTTGGCGTACTTTTCGCGCAGGGGCAGATCGCCGTAGTGCGCCACCAGCAGGGAAAAGGCGCTGGCCGCCTCCACGATGCGATCGGCGTGCTGGTTGAAGAGCTCAAAAAAATTGCCCTCCTTGGGCAACAACTTGCTGAGCAGCATGAGGGATAGCCTTGCTTCAGTAGATCGAAAGCATCACAAACGCCGGATCGCGGCGCCCGTGACAATGCAGCGAGTTTAACCACCGCGACGCGGCCCCTTGCTGACACGCGTGGCAAATCAACCACTGCGAAACACGAAGTACACCGCGCCCACCATGCACAGCGACGCCCACAGGTAGTCGAGCTTGAGCGGCTCGCGCAGGTACAGCACCGCGAACGGCACGAACACCAGCAGGGTGATCACCTCCTGCATGATCTTGAGCTGCCCCACGTTCAACAACTGATGTCCGATGCGGTTGGCCGGCACCTGCAGCAGGTATTCGAACAGCGCGATCCCCCAGCTCACCAGCGCCGCCACGTACCACGGCGCGCTCGCCAGGTTGCGCAGGTGGCCGTACCAGGCAAAGGTCATGAAGACGTTGCTGGCCACCAGCAGCAGCGCGGTCTGGGCGGGGATGGGCAGTGAGGCGAGGCTGGACATGGCGCGGTCGGATCAGGTGGGCGGGGCCGCCAGCGGGTGGACAGGCCGGCCAGGACACTATCGTTTCAGGAGCTGCTGGCGCAATCTGGACGGGCGCTGGCAGTGGATTTCAAGTTTTTTCTGTTTGCCGCGGCGTCACGGCAGTCGTTCGATGGCTTGCGCCGCCACCGCGGCCAGCGCCTCGGCAGTGACCAACCGCGGGGCAATTTCGGCCAGCGGGCGCAGCACGAAGGCGCGCTGCGCCATCCGCGGATGCGGCACCGTGAGCGTGGCGCTGTGGATCTGGCCCTCGCCGTAGCGCAGCAGGTCCAGATCGAGCGTGCGCGGCGCGTGGTGGAACGGCCGCTGGCGGCCGGCGGCCTGCTCCAGCGCGCGCAGCTGGGCCAGCAACTCGGGCGCCGACAGCGCGGTCCACAGCGCCACCACGGCGTTGACGTAATCCGGCCCGTCGGCGTCCACCGGGGCGCTGCGGTACAGGCTGGAGCGCGCCAGCCCCCGCGTGCCCGGCAGCCGCTCCAGCGCGTCCATGGCGTCGCGCACGCTGCGCGCCGCGTCACCCAGGTTGGCGCCCAGCGCCACGTGGGCCAGTACCGGCTCGCGCGGGTTTGCCATCGGTGCCACGGTCAGTCGGCTTGCTGCGGCGGCTCCTGTTGTGCCCCTGCGCCGCCGCCGGCGGGCTTGCGGCGGCGCCGCCGGCGCTTCTTGGCGCTGTTGGCCGCATCGCCCGGGCCGGCGGCGCCCTCGCCTTCGACCGCGCCCGGCGCGGGCGCCGCCGCGCCCTCCACCGTGCCGCGGGAGACGCGGTGCACGCGCGGCGCCTGGCGCTTGGCGCGCTGCTGCTCGGCGCGCAGCTCGTTGACCATGCTCTCGCGCTCGCCCTCGTCGGCCTGGCTGAACTGCTGCCACCAGTCGGCCAGCTCCTCGCTGACCTCGCCGACGTCGGCGCGCAAGCGCATGAAGTCGAAGCCGGCGCGAAAGCGCGGCTGCTCGGCCAGGCTGAAGGGCGTGCTGCCGCCGCGCTTTTCAAAGCGTGGCTGCATCATCCAGATCTCGCGCATGTCGGCGCCCAGCTTGCCGCGGCCCGAGACGTCGCCCACGCGGGCGTCGAACACCTCGTCGATGGCACCCTGCAGCGCCGGGAACGGGTGTTCCTGGCGCGCCAGTCGCGCGTTCCAGCCCGCCAGCACGTCCTGCCACAGCACGCAGGCCAACAGAAAGGACGGCGCCACCGGCTTGCCCTCGGCCACGCGGCGGTCGGTGTCCTGCAGCGCCGCCTTGACGAAGGGCTGCTCGGCGCGCTCGACCACCACGTCCAGCAGCGGATAGATGCCACGCGCCAGGCCCAGCTTCTTGAGCTGCTCGACGCTGGCCAGCGCGTGGCCGGTCTGTAGCAGCTTGAGCATCTCGTCGAACAGCCGGCTTTGCGGCACCTCGGCCAGCAGCGGCTTGACTTCGACCAGCGGCCGGGCGGTCTTGGGCTCCAGCCGGAAGCCCAGCGCCGACAGCTTGGCGCCGAAGCGCACCGCGCGGATGGCGCGCACCGGGTCTTCGCGGTAGCGCGTGGCCGGATCACCGATCATGCGCAGCAGCTTCTTGTGCGCGTCGGCGATGCCGCCGTGGTAGTCCACCACCACGCGCGCCTGCGGGTCGTAGTACATGGCGTTAACGGTGAAGTCGCGCCGCGCGGCGTCCTCGTCCTGCGTGCCCCAGACGTTGTCGCGCAGCACCCGGCCGCTGGCGTCCACCGCGTGCTTCATGCCGGCCAGCTGGCCCTTGGCGGTACGCTCGTTGCCGCTGACGGCCTCGGCCGTGGCGTTGTCGACGTAGGCGCGGAAGGTGGACACCTCGATCACCTCATGCTCGCGCCCGCGCCCGAACACCACGTGCACGATGCGAAAGCGCCGCCCGATGATGAAGGCGCGCCGGAACAGCTGCTTGACCTGCTCCGGCGTGGCGTTGGTGGCGACGTCGAAGTCCTTGGGCTTGAGGCCCAGCAGCAGATCGCGCACCGCGCCGCCGACGATGTAGGCCTCGTGGCCGGCCTCCTTGAGCGTGCGCACCACGTTGGCGGCGCGCTCGTCCACCAGCGCCGGGTTGATGCCGTGGCCCTCGGGGCCGATCTCGACCCGCTTGCCCAGGCGCTTGCGCGCGTTGCCGCCCTTGGCGGTGTCGATCAGTTTGTTGATCAGTCGCTTGATCATGAGGCTTCCTTGAACAGATCCAGCACGCGCCAGCCGCGCTCGGTGGCGATGGCGCGCAGCGTGTCGTCGGGGTTGGTGGCCACCGGCTGGTGCGCCTTTTCCAGCAGCGGCAGGTCGTTGCGCGAGTCGGAATAGAAGGTGATGTGCACGTCGTCCCAGCCGTGGCCGCGCGCGCGCAGCCAGTCGGCCACGCGCGTAACCTTGCCCTCGCGAAACGACGGCGTGCCGGCGATCTCGCCAGTGATCCAGCCGCCGGGGCCGCGCGCCAGCTCGATGGCGATCAGCTCCCGCACCCCGAAGGCCTGGGCGATCGGGCGGGTGACGAATTCGTTGGTGGCCGTGACGATCAGCAGCTCGTCGCCGGCCTGGCGGTGTGCCTCGATCAGCGCGCGGGCCTGGGGGCGCAGCGCGGGCGTGATCACCTCGTGCATGAAACGCGCCTGCGCCTGGGCCGCCGCGTCCGGCCCATGGCGGCGCACGGCGTCGGTGGCAAAGCGCACGTATTCCCGCACGTCCAGCGTGCCGGCCTGGTAGCGCGCGTAGAACTCGTCGTTGCGGCGGCTGAATTCGGCCGGGTCGGTCCAGCCGATGCGGGTGGTGAACTCGCCCCAGGCGTAGTCCGAATCGATCGGAATCAGCGTGTGGTCGAGGTCAAAAAGAGCCAGCTTGAGCATTGAATCCTTAGATAGCGCAGGCAGCAATTGCGCGGCCTGCTATTCATTTTCCAGCATCGCCCGCACCAGCGGGATGGTGATGGCGCGCTGGGTCTGCAGGGCGTAGCGGTCCAGGTGGTCCAGCAGCTGCATCAGGCTGCCCAGATCGCGCGAGAAGCGCCGCAGCACGAAGTCCATCACCTCGTCGGACAGGAAGACGCCGCGCGCGTCCGCCGCCTGGCGCAGCGCGGCGCGAAGCTCTGGCTCGGGCAGCGGGTGCAGCTCGAACACATGACCCCAGGCCAGCCGCGTGCGCAGGTCCTCGCGCAGCGGCAGATCGGCCGGCGGCAGGCTGCCCGCCGCCAGCACGGCACGCGGGCGCCCGCTAAGCGGCGTCACGGCGTTGACGAACCAGTTGAAGGCGGTGTGCTGCAGCTCGGCGCCGTACCGGTGCACGTCGTCCATCAGCACGGCGTCCCAGGCCTCCTCGAACGGCAGGCGGGGCGGGCTGTCGGCGTCCAGCCAGCCGACCACCGCGCCCTGCCCGCCCAGCGCGTGGCGGGCGGCGCGCAGCAGGTGGCTCTTGCCGCTGCCGGGCGGCCCCCACAGGTAGGTGGGCACCGGCGAGCGCGTACTGCCCCCCGCCCACAGCCGCAGGTGCTGCACGGCGGCGGCATTAGCGCCGGGCAGAAAGCCAGTCAGGGTCGGTTCGGGGGCGAGCCCGATGTCCAGGGCCATTTGCCTCATCGGGCGCCCGGCGCGAAAAACGGCGTGAAAAACGGATGCATGGGGCCGGAAACGGGCGTGGCGCTTTGGTGGTGCACGACAGTGCAGCGCCTAGAATCTAGCCTCGATTTTACGCAGCGGCTGTCCGGGGCGCCGGACGCCCGCACTTTTCAGCACCGTGCCCTCATGAGCCCCTCCTCCACCACCACCCCCCTCAGCTACAAGGACGCCGGTGTCGACATCGACGCTGGCGACGCGCTGGTCGAACGCATCAAGCCGCTGGCCAAGAAGACCTTGCGCGAAGGCGTGCTGTCGGGACTGGGCGGCTTTGGCGCGTTGTTCGAGGTACCCAAGCGCTACCGCGAGCCGGTGCTGGTGTCGGGCACCGACGGTGTCGGTACCAAGCTGAAGCTGGCCTTCGAGTGGGCCATGCACGACACCGTGGGCATCGACCTGGTGGCCATGAGCGTCAACGACGTGCTGGTGCAGGGTGCCGAGCCGCTGTTCTTCCTCGACTACTTCGCCTGCGGCAAGCTCGACGTCGACACCGCCGCCGCCGTGGTCGGCGGCATCGCGCGCGGCTGTGAGCTGGCCGGCTGCGCCCTGATCGGCGGCGAGACGGCCGAAATGCCCGGCATGTACCCGCCGGGCGAATACGACCTGGCGGGCTTTTGCGTCGGCGCAGTCGAAAAGTCCGCCATCCTCAGCGGCCGCGACGTGGCCGCGGGCGACGTGGTGCTGGGCCTGGCCTCCAGCGGCGTGCACAGCAACGGTTTTTCGCTGGTGCGCAAGTGCATCGAGCGCGCCGGCGCCGCCCTGCCCGCCACGCTGGACGGCCAGCCGTTCCGCCAGGCCGTGATGGCGCCCACCCGCATCTACGTCAAGCCGGTGCTGGCGGCGCTGGGCGCGCCCGGCGGCATCAAGGCGCTGGCCCACATCACCGGCGGCGGCCTGCTGGAGAACATTCCGCGCGTGCTGCCCGAGGGCCTGGCAGCGCACCTGCGCGCCGGCAGCTGGCCGCGCAGCGAGCTGTTCGCCTGGCTGCAGGCCACCGCCGGCATCGACGACACCGAGATGAACCGCACCTTCAACAACGGGATCGGCATGGTCGTGGTGGTGGCGCCGCGGCAGGCCGACGCCTGCGCGCAGGCGCTGCGCGCCGCCGGCGAGCAGGTGCACGAGATCGGCCGCATCGCCCCGCGCGGCGCTGGCGCCGCCGTGGTGGTGGCCTGACAAGCCCGCCCCACGCACTCACCCCCGGTTTTTTCGCCACCAATGAACGCCCCCTTGTCTGACCCGCGCCTGCGCGTGGCCACGCTGGCCAGCCATGTGCTGATGGCGGCCTCGCTGCTACTGATCATGTGGCAGGGTCTGCTGCCGGGGATGCTGTGCGTGGGCGTCGGCTTTTTCAGCACGCGCTGGTTCAGCCCTCGGTTGGCGCTGCTGGCGCGCCAGCCGGACCGCCAAGCGCCGCGCCTGGCCGCCACCGTGGTGGCGCTGCTGCCCTTGCTGCTGCTGGCCCTGGCGCTGCCGCGCACGCGCGGGCTGCTCCTGGACGCGCCGGCGCAGTACCGCGAACTGCTGGCCTTTCTGGCCCGCACCGTGCTGGAGCTGCGCGAGCTCCTGCCGCCCGACATCGGCGCCCAGCTGCCCGAAGGCGCGGTCGAAATCCAGCGCGCCATGGCCGGCTACCTGGCCAGCAAGGCCGGCGCGCTGGCCACCACCGGGCGTGCCTGGCTGTCGGGCCTGCTGTTCGCCTACGTCGGCCTGCTGATCGGCGCCCTGGCCGCCGCCCGCCCCAGCGTGCCCGGCCTCAAGCCGCTGTCGGCCCAGCTGCACCTGCGGGTCGAGCGCTTTGGCGAGACCTTCCGCCAGATCGTGGTGGCGCAGTTCTGGATCGCGCTGTTCAACACCTGCCTGACGGCGATCTTCCTGCTGGTCATCCTGCCGCTGACCGACAACCGCCTGCCGTACTCGATGGCGCTGATCCTGCTGACCTTCGTGGCCGGGCTGATCCCGATCGTCGGCAACCTGATCTGCAACGGCGTGCTGACCCTGGTTGGCCTGTCGGTGTCGCCCGCGGTGGCGACGGCCTGCCTGGCGTTTCTGATCGCCATCCACAAGGCCGAGTACTTCATCAACGCCAAGGTCATCGGCCACCGCACCCAGATGGGCGTGTGGGAGCTGCTGAGCGTGATGTTCGTGATGGAGGCGGTGTTCGGCCCGGCCGGCCTGGTGGCGGCGCCGCTGTTCTACGCCTACAGCAAGAAGGAATTGCACGCCTCGGGCTGGGTTTGACGCTGCCTGGGCGGCTTCGCAGCAACTCCTGAAATCGTAGCTGCTGGCGCTCTCCAGACGGTCGATTCAGGCCAAAATATCCACCAAAATCCAGGCTGCACCGAAGCGCCGGCTCAGCAGCGGGCCGCCTGCTTCCAGGCCTGCGCGGCGGCGCCGTCGTCGCCGCGCTGCTCGGCCAGCTCAGCCAGCGCGCGCCAGGCCTGGCGGCGCAGATCGGCGTCGGTCAGCGACTGCGCGGCCTGCCCCAGCAGCAGCTGCGCCCGACCCCACAGGGCGCGGTGGCGGCAGGCCATGCCGGCCAGGTATTGCAGGTTCGGGTCGCGCGGCTGCGCCTGCTGGGCCGCTTCGACCCGCGCCAGCCATTGCTGGTCGGACGGCTCGCCGGTGGCGATCAGCGCCTGCTCCAGCACGCGCGCCAGCCGGGCGCGCAGCGCCGGCTCGGCCGCCTCGGGCTGCGCCAGCGTGCCGTCCCACACCGGACGCAGCCACTGCCGCACCAGGGCGCGTTCACCCCCCAGGGTCAGCATGCGCTGCGCGGCGCGCAGCGCCAGCTCGGGCATGGCGCGCTCGCCGGCGTCCAGCGATGCCCACACCGGCAGCAGCTCGGCCGGCTCGTGCGCCTGCTCGATCAGGACGCCCGCCAGTCCGCGCAGCAGGCTGCGCGCCGCGGCGGGCGAAAAGGCGCCGTGCTTGGCCAGCAGGCGGGCGGTTTCCAGCGCCTCGGCGTGGCGCCCGGCCTGGCGCGCGGCCTTCAGCTTGATGCGCAGCGCCGCCGTGCGGCGGGTGGCGCCGGCGGGCAGCTCGTCCAGCCGGGCCAGCGCGCCGCCGGCGTCCTGCTGGTCGAGCGACCAGCGCGCGGCACGCAGCAGCACGCCCTCGCGCAGCTCGGGGGCGGCGCCGGCGCGGCTGGCCACCGTCAGCGCCTGCTCCAGATGGGCGTCGCGCAGGGGTTCGTCGCGCAGGGCATGCGCGCTCGCCGCCACCGTCATGTGCGCCAGGGTGCGCAGACTGGCGGCATGCGGCGGCGCTTCGTCGGCATCGCTGAGCGCCTGCACGCGCGCCAGCGCGCTCTCGGCGGCCTTGCGGGCGCGCAGGTAGCGCCCGGCGGCGTGCTGCGCGGCGGCGTCGATCAAGGTGGCGTGCATGGCACGCTCGCGCTGCTGGGTGCGCCAGCGGCGCGCCTGGCGCGGCAAGCGCACCATGGCCGACAGCGCCCGCAGTGCCAGGTACAGCAGCACGAACAACGCCACCAGCAGCAGCAGCGCCAGGTTGACCGACAGGTCGACCCGGTGCGGCGGCCAGAACACGGTGACCGTGCCTTCGTTGTCGCCGGCGAACAGCGCCAGCGCCACCGCCGTGGCGAACAGGCCGATCAACCACAGGGCGGCGCGCATGGCGGTTCAGCGCGCCCCGTTGGCCGCGCCGGCGCTGGCCACGGCATGGCCCAGGGCCACCAGGGTCTCGTCGACACGTGGCAGCTCGGCCGCGCGGGTGCTGGCCTGGATTTGCTGCAGCAAGGTGGCGGCGGCCTGGGTGCGGCGCGACGCCGGGTCGAACCAGGTGCCCAGCGCGCTGGCGGCGGCCGACAGGTCGGCGCGCGCGGCCTCGTACTGGCGCGCCAGCAGCGCCAGGCGCGCGCCCTGCAGGCGCAGCTTGAGGTTCTCGCGCACGAAGAACACCTGTTCCGGGCTCATCATGCTGGCTTCGGGGCGCTCGACCCGGCTGACGCGCAGCAGGCCCTGCGCCTCGTCGCGCACGCTCTGCCACAGGCGGCCCCACCAGCTGTCGGCGGTGGTCGCCGGGGTACCTGCCGCGCCGGGGGCGCCGCGGGCGGGATGCACGTCGTTGCCGGCCGGCAGAACGTCGACCTGGCGCAGCAGCTGGTCGAGCCGGGCCAGCAGGCCGGCGGCGTCGGGCAGGCTGGCGGCCTTGACGCGCTCGAGATCGCGCGCCACGGCGCGGCCGACGGGAGCCAGCCGCGGGTCGCTGCTGCGCGCCAGGCGCCGCTCGGCGGTGCGCAGCGCGGCCAGCAGCGGCTCGACGCTGCCGGTCAGCTGGGTCTGGTCCTGGGCCAGGCGCAGCGCGGCCTCCAGATCGACCGCCAGGTTCTCGTCGCGCGCCCGGGTGACGCTGTGCACCAGCTCGTCGAGCTGCGCGCGGTAGGCGGCCAGCTCGGCCACGCGGGCGTCCAGCGCGGCCACCTTGCCGGCCATGTCGCGCACGCCCTCCTCGGCCTGGCGCGCCAGCGTGCGCGCCTCGACCGACTGCGTGCCGGCGTCGCTGCTCTGGCGAGCCAGTTGCTCCTGCATGCCGCCGAGTTTTTGCCACAGCATCAGGCTGAGCACCAGGCCGACGGCGGCCAGCAGCCAGGCCAGCCACAAGCCGTGCGACGCGCCGTGCAAGCGCGGCGCGGCGGGATGCGGCGGGGCGGCAGGGGCCGCAGGTGGCGCAGCCATGGCGGCTGCCGCCGGCGCTGCGCCCGCGTCAGTCACCACGGGCGCCGGCGGAGTGGGCGACGCAGCAGGCGCGGCGGGGCTCGGCTCGGACGTCATGCCAGCGATTTTATCGACGCCGCCACGGCCTCCAGCGTGGGCTGGCTCTCGTGCACGGCGCCAAAGCCGGCGGCGCGCGCCGCCGCGCCGATGCGCGGGTGGGTGACCAGCGCGCGCGCCGCCTGCCAGCCCATGTGCGGCAGGCACTGGCGCAGGTTGGCGATGGCCTCGGAGCTGCTGAACAGCCACAGCGAGCCATCTGCCGCCGCCGCCGCGGCCCGCGCCCGCGCGGCGGCGTCCAGCAGGGGCGGTCGGCGGCGGTAGGCCACCACCTGGTCGACCTGCGCGCCGCCAGCGGCCAGTTGCGCGGCCAGCCAGTCGCGCCCGGCCACGGCGCCGTCGGCGTCGCCGCCGCGCACGATGAGCACGCGCAGGCCCGGGCGCAGCTGCGGCGCCACGCAGGCCCACAGCGACTCGGAGTCGAACTGCGGCGCGTCGGGCGCGGGTTCGTCGATGCGCGCGGCCGGCCAGCCGGCCCGCCGCAGCGCGGCCGTGGTGCCGGGGCCGGGCGACCACGCTCTCGTTTCAATAGCTGTTGGCGCTCGACAGGTCTGCGCCAGGGCCTGATCGGCATCCATGAACCCATCGACCGCATTGCCGCTGACGAACATCGCCACCGCGTAGTCGCCCAGCCGCTGGCGCGCCCGCAGGAACGCACCGCCCATGGGCTCGGGCACGATCTCGATCAGCGGCAGCGCCTCGGCCGCGATGCCGCGCTCGGCCAGTTGCCGCACCCAGGGCGCGGCGTCGTGCGACGGCCGGGTGACGAGCACGCGGGGTGCGGGCATGGGCCGGTTCAATGCGCGCCGCCGGCGCGCAGCTCGGCGGCCACCTGCCGGCCCAGCGCCTCCGCCTGCGCCAGCGTCTGCACGTCGGCATCCCCTTCGGCCGTCACCAGCCGGGGCGCGCCTTCGGGGTCGCCCCAGGCGGCGCGCAGTTGCAGCTGGCCGCCGGCCAGCGTGGCATGCGCCGCCAGCGGCATGGAGCAGCTGCCGCCCATGGCGCGGCTGACGGCGCGCTCGGCCGCCAC
>MKTG01000108.1:3107-7996 GCA_001897615.1 Burkholderiales bacterium 68-10 | reverse complement strand
GATCTCGATGCCCAGCGCGCCCTGACCGGCCGCCGGCAGCATGGCGCCGGTGTCGAAGATGTGACGGATGCGCGCCGACAGGCCCAGGCGCTTGAGCCCCGCGGCCGCCAGCACGATGCCGGCGTACTGGCCTTCGTCGAGCTTGCGCAGGCGCGTGTCCAGGTTGCCGCGCAGGGGTTCGATGCGCAGGTCGGGCCGCAGTGCGCGCAGCAGCACCGTGCGGCGCAGGCTGGAGGTGCCGACCACGGCGCCCTGGGGCAGCGCCTCCAGCGTGGCGTGGCGCGGCGACACCCAGGCGTCGCGCGGGTCCTCGCGCGCCATCACGCAGGCCAGCCGCATGCCGGCGGGCAGCTCCATCGGCACGTCCTTGAGCGAATGCACGGCGATGTCGGCGCGGCCGTCTTCGAGCGCGGTTTCCAGTTCCTTGACGAACAGGCCCTTGCCGCCCACCTTGCTGAGCGCGCGGTCCAGGATCTGGTCGCCCTGGGTGGTCATGCCCAGCAGGGCGACGGTGTGGCCACGCTGCTCGAGCAGCGCCTTGACATGCTCGGCCTGCCACAGGGCCAGGCGGCTTTCGCGGGTGGCGATGGTGATGGAAAGAGACATGGGGGGCGATGCTACCGGACGCCGAGGTTGGGCGTTGGGCGTTGGGCGTTGGGCGTTGGGCGTTGGGCGTTGGGCGTTGGGCTTTGGGCGTTGAGCGTTGAGCGTTGAGCGTTGAGCGTTGAGCGTTGAGCGTTGAGCGTTGAGCGTTGACAGATGGGTGCGACCGTGAAAGTTCCGGTATTCACGCCAAACGCTCAACGCCCAACGCTCAACCTCTTCTCAGCGCTCAACCCCCAAAGCCGCCCGCACCGCCGGCAGCTGCCGGCGCGACACCGACAGCGGCTCGTCGACGCCGGCCAGGCGCACGGCCCAGCCCTCGCCTTCTTCCGGGTCATGGTGGCGCACCAGGGCGCGGATGGCGTTGCGCGCCACCAGCGCATTGCGGTGCACCCGCAGAAAGCGCGCGCCGTGGCGCTCTTCCAGCTGGTTCAGGCTGCCGTCCAGCAGGTGGCTGGCGGTGGCGGTGCGCACGGTGACGTACTTCAGCTCGGCCTTCAGGTACAGCACCTCGGCCAGCGGCACGCGCAGCGTGGCGCCGCGCTCGGTGATCAGCAACCAATCGGGGGCCAGATCGGCCTCTGGCGCAATCCGGTCCTGCGCCAGACGCTCCACTTTTTGCAGCGACGTGCGCAGGCGCTCCAGCCGCACGGGCTTGGTCAGGTAGTCCACCGCCTCGATCTCGAAAGCCGCCACCGCGTGTTGTGGGTGGGCGGTGACGAACACCACCCGCGGCGGCTCGGGCACGTGGCGCAACGCCGCCGCCAGCTGCATGCCGTCGGCACCCGGCATGTGGATGTCCAGCAGCGCGACGTCAAAGCGCTGGTGCTGCGCCAGCGCCAATGCCTGGGCGGCGCTGCCGGCCTCGGCGGCGGCCACGGCCTCGGGCTCGCGGCAGTCGGCCAGCAGCGCGCGCAGGCGCTGGCGCGCCAGCGGTTCGTCGTCGACGATCAGCACCTGCAGCGCCATCACGCCCCCCGTCCCGGCAGCGGCACCTCGATCCGGGCCTGGTACACGTCGTCCACCAGCGCGGTGCGAAAGTCTGCCTCCAGGTCGTGCAGCAGGCGCAGCCGGTCGCGCACGTTGGCCTGGGCGATGCCGAAGCCCGCCCGCCCCTGCCCCGCCGGCACGGTGTTGGTGACCTTGATCAGCGCCCGCGGTCCGCGCCGCTGGGTCGACACGCGCAGCTGGGCGCCGGTGGGACTGGGCTCGACGCCGTGCTTGACGGCGTTTTCCACCAGCGGCTGCAGGATCAGCGGCGGCAGGCGCGCGCCGTGCACGCGCTCGTCCAGCGCCCACTCCACCCGCAGCCGATCACCAAAGCGCAGTTGCTCAATCTCCAGGTAGCGGCGCGCCAGCTCGATCTCCTGGCCCACGGTGGCGCTGTCGCCGCGCTCGGCCAGCGCGTGGCGAAACAGATCGGACAGGTCTTCCAGCACCAGCTCGGCCTTGGCCGGCTCCTCGCGTACCAGGGCGATCGCCGTGTTGAGGGTGTTGAACAGGAAGTGCGGCCGGATGCGCGCTTGCAGCTCGGCCAGCCGCGCCGTGGTGGCTGCCGGCTGGCGCCCGCGCACGCGCCACAGCAGCCCGGCCATCAAACCGGCCGCCAGCAGCGCGCCGGTGCTGGCGCTGGCCAGCCAGGGCGGCGCGGCGGCAAAACCCAGCAGCGCCAGCGTGCCGCAGGCACACAGCCCGGCCAGCGCGCCCAGCGTGACGCCGGCGGCGGCCTGCAGCGGCCAGTTCAGGCGCGCCAGCAGGCGCTTGAGCGCACAGGCCAGCACCAGCCACAGCAGCGTGGCCGGCAAGGCGCCGCCGGTGACCAGCGCCACCCGCGCCAACCACTCGGCCATGTCGGCGGTGACGTACATCAGCCCGACGCCGATCACCGCCTCGACATACAGCACGGCGCGCAGGATCACGCCCACCTGGCAGGCGTCGAACACCAGCACCGGCGGTGCCTGGCGCGGCTGGGGCGGCGTCTTGCGCTCGCCGAAGGTCGATAGAATTCTCGAGTCCTGCATGGGCCGTGGCGATTGTGGCCGCAGTGTAGGCCGCAACCCGCGCGCTTCGGGCGCGTCCGTCCGACCAGCCGCGCCGTTCATCAGTTGGCGCGCCACTTCTTCACACCCGCATGTCCGCCAATCAACTCGACAAGAAATCCGAAGCCTGGTCCGCCCTGTTCTCCGAACCCATGAGCGAGCTGGTGCAGCGCTACACCGCCAGCGTGTTCTTCGACAAGCGGCTGGCCGCGGCCGACATCCAGGGCAGCCTGGCGCACGCCGAAATGCTGGCCGCCCAGGGCATCATTTCCCAGCTCGATTACGCCGCCATCCAGCGCGGGATGAGCGCCATCAGCTCCGAAATCGAGAGCGACGCGTTCGACTGGAAGCTGGCGCTGGAAGACGTGCACCTGAACATCGAGGCGCGCCTGACGCAACTGGTGGGCGACGCCGGCAAACGCCTGCACACCGGCCGCAGCCGCAACGACCAGGTGGCCACCGACATCCGCCTGTGGCTGCGCGGCGAGATCGACCTGATCACCGGCTTGCTGCGCGAGCTGCAGGGCGCGCTGATCGAGGTGGCCGCCAAGCACATCGACGTCATCCTGCCCGGCTTCACCCACCTGCAGGTGGCCCAGCCCGTGAGCTTTGCGCACCATCTGCTGGCCTATGTCGAGATGTTCAGCCGCGACGAGCAGCGCATGGGCGATGTGCGCCGGCGCGTCAACCAGCTGCCGCTGGGCAGCGCTGCGCTGGCCGGCACCACCTACCCGCTGGACCGCGAGCGCGTGGCGCGCACCCTGGGCATGGAAGGCATCTGCCAGAACAGCCTGGACGCCGTGAGCGACCGCGACTTCGCGATCGAATTTGCCGCCGCCGCGTCGCTGGTGATGGTGCACATCTCGCGCCTGTCGGAAGAGCTGATTTTGTGGATGAGCCAGAACTTCGCCTTCATCCGCATCGCCGACCGCTTCACCACCGGCAGCTCGATCATGCCGCAGAAGAAGAACCCCGACGTGCCCGAGCTGGCGCGCGGCAAGACCGGCCGCGTGGTCGGCCACCTGATGGGCCTGATCACGCTGATGAAGGGCCAGCCGCTGGCCTACAACAAGGACAACCAGGAGGACAAGGAGCCGCTGTTCGACACCGTCGACACGCTGCGCGACACCCTGCGCATCTTCGTCGAGATGATCGGCGGCCAGACCCACCCGAAGACCGGCGCCAGGGAAGGCGGCATCAGCGTCAACGCCCCCGCCATGCAGGCCGCGGCGCAAAAGGGCTACGCCACCGCCACCGACCTGGCCGACTACCTGGTCAAGAAGGGGCTGCCTTTCCGCGACGCGCACGAAACCGTGGCCCACGCCGTGAAGGCCGCCGCGGCGCACGCCTGCGACCTGTCCGAGTTGCCGCTGGCCGTGCTGCAGCAGTTCCACCCGGCGATCGAGAAGGACGTCTACGACGTCCTCAGCCTGCGCGGCAGCCTGAACGCCCGCGCCACCCTGGGCGGCACGGCGCCGGCGCAGGTGCGGGGGCAGATCGAGCGGCACCGCCAACGCCTGGCCCTGGCTTGAGTCGCGGCGGCGCCGCGCCGCCCTCCAATGCCTGCGCCGTCCACGCCCTGCGGCGCACCCCTGGGAAAACCCTGATTTATGCAGTATGGTCGGGGTAGCCGCGGCGCATGCGGACCACGCATCGCCCGCCCCGCCAGTGTTCAGCCGTTTTCACTACAGGAGTGTTGCCATGCAGCCGACCCAGATTCCCGTGGAGGAGTTCACCACCCCCGACCCCGTGACGGCCCGCGAGGACCTGAGCATCGACGAATTGCAGGCGCTGATGAAGCGCCACGCCATCCGCCACCTGCCGGTGGTGCGTGGTGACGTCGTGGTGGGACTGATCAGCGACCGCGATGTGCGGCTGGTGTCCGGCCTGAGCCTGGCCGAGAAGCTGCAGGTGCGCGCCGGCGACATCATGGTGACCGAGCCGCTGACGGTGGCGGCCTCCGCGCCACTGCAGGAGGTCGCCCTGAAGATGGCGAGCCTGAAGGTCGGCAGCGCCATCGTCAACGACGAGGACGGGCGGCTGCTGGGCATCTTCACCGCCGTCGACGCCCTCAACGCGCTGGTCGAAATCGCCCGCGGCCAGGGCACGCGCTGGACCCACGCTGGTCGTTGAGGCGCCCGCACCTTGCTCCACCGCGAATCGGATTGGACTGCCAGAGCGGCGCCGGCCATCAGATCCGTTGGCCTTCAGCGACCGCCTGGAGAGCGCAAGCAGCTATTGCTTTTG
>MKTG01000108.1:0-3018 GCA_001897615.1 Burkholderiales bacterium 68-10 | reverse complement strand
AGCAGGGTGAGCGCCACCTGCAGTCCCTCGCCGGGGGCGAAGGGGATGAGCGTCACCTGCAGGGCCGGGAGCAGGGTGACGATCCAGATGGCGAAGGCGTTGACGGCCACGCGGACGACGAAGCGCATGAGGCCATCGTGGCACGGGGGTCTGACATGCGCACGAGGGTCGCGGTTAGGCTCGCGATGTGAGTGAAGAGCCGGTCCTCCCCCGTATCCGTCCCGAGATCGCCGCGTTGCCCGCGTACCGGCAGGGCAAGCAGGCGAGCCCCGACGCGTTCAAGCTGTCGAGCAACGAGAACCCGTTCGGTCCTCTTCCGGGGGTGGTCGAGGCAGTTCAGGCCGCGACGTCGATCAATAGGTACCCGGATGCCACGGCCGCCCGGCTGCGTGCACGCCTCGGCGCGCGCTACGGGGTGTCGCCCGACGAGGTGCACATCGGCGCGGGCAGCGTGTCGCTGCTCGCGCAGTTGCTGTCCGCCGCGGCCGGCCCGGGCGACGAGGTCGTCTACGCGTGGCGCTCGTTCGAGGCGTACCCGTCGCTCGTCGCGGTCACCGGCGCGACCAGCGTGCAGGTGCCGCTCACGGCGGACGCGCGTCACGATCTTCCGGCGATGGCGGCCGCCGTCACCGACCGCACGCGCGTCATCGTCGTGTGCAGCCCCAACAATCCCACCGGTCCCACGGTCGGCTTCGACGAGTTCGCCGCCTTCGTCGAGGCGGTGCCCTCGGACGTGCTCGTGCTGCTCGACGAGGCGTACGCCGAGTTCGTCACCGACCCGGATGCCGTCGAGGGGCACCGCGTGCGCGCGCTGCTCGCGCGTCCCAACATCGTCGTGCTGCGTACGTTCTCGAAGGCGTACGGCCTCGCGGGCCTGCGCGTCGGCTACGCGATCGGGCACACGCGCGTGCTCGACGCGGCCCGCAGCACCGCGATCCCGCTCGCCGTCACGGCGGCGGCCGAGGAGGCGGCCCTGGCCAGTCTGGATGCCGAGAGCGAGCTGCTGCACCGTGTCGCCGTCCTCGCCGAGCGGCGCGACCGCCTGGCCGCCGGCCTCCGCGCGAGCGGCTGGGACGTGCCCCAGGCGCAGGGCAACTTCGTGTGGCTCCCCGCGGGCGAGCGTGCACTCGAGATCGCCGCGGTGTTCGAGGAGGCCGGGCTCATCGTGCGACCGTTCGCCGGCGACGGGGTCCGCATCTCGGTCGGCGAGGAGGAGTCGATCGACCGCGTGATCGAGGTCGCCGCGTCCGTCGTCCCGCGCTGAGACCTCCGGTGACCGAGTCGCCGGCCGTCGGCATCCGGGATGCCGGGACCACCCCCGTCATCCCCGGGTTCTTCCCCGACCCCTCGGTGTGCCGCGTGGGCGAGGACTACTACCTGGTCAACTCGTCGTTCGAGTACGCGCCCGGGATCCCGATCCACCACAGTCGTGACCTTCGGACGTGGACGCAGCTCGGGAACGTCCTGGTGAGCGGGAGCCAGTTCCCGGCCGGGGTTTCAGGGGCGAGCCGGGGGATCTACGCGCCCACGATCCGCCACCGCGACGGCATGTTCTTCGTCGTCGGCACGAACGTCGAGCGGGGCGGCGAGCAGTTCGTCGTCGCGGCCGCGGATCCCGCCGGGCCCTGGTCGGAGCCGATCGTGTTCCCGGGCCTGGGCGGCATCGACCCCGACCTGACGTGGGACGAGGACGGCCGATGCTTCCTCACCTACTGCGCCCTCGATGAGACGCTGCGATCCGCGGGCGGCACACTGCCGGTGATCGCGCAGGTGCGCGTCGACCTCGAGCGCGGCATCCGTCTCGAAGAGCCGCGGGTGATCTGGCGGGGCAGCGGCCTCGCGCACCCCGAGGGCCCGCACCTGTACCGGCGCGGGGAGTGGTGGTACCTGCTCACCGCCGAAGGCGGCACCGAGCGCGGACACGCGGTGTGCGTGGCGCGGTCGCGGGCGATCGACGGTCCGTTCGAGCCCGCGCCGTCGAACCCGATCTTCAGCCGTCGCAGCACCGGCCACCCCGTGCAGAACACCGGGCACGCCGACCTCGTCGAGCGACCCGACGGGGAGTGGGCGATGGTCCACCTCGGCGTGCGGCCGCGCGGCTTCACGCCCGGGTTCCACGTCGTGGGTCGCGAGACCTTCCTCGCCCGCATCGCCTGGGTCGACGACTGGCCGGTCGTGCACACCGACGACGAGCTGCCCGCCCGGCCCGACACCGCGTTCGTCGACGACTTCTCCGCCCCGGTGCTGCACCCGCGGTGGGTGTCGCCCGGCGCGGCGCTCGCCGCGTTCGCGCGCCCCCATCCCGACGGCGGCCTCCAGCTCGATCGTCGGGATGCCGTGAACGGCGCGCCCTCAGCGCTGTCGGTGCGGGTGCGCGATCTGGGCTGGCGGTACGAGGCGCGCGTCGACACCTCGGCGGGTGTGGCGCTGCGGGTCCGACTCGATGAGCGGCACTGGTACGAGGTCGCGCTCGATGGAGCTGCGGTCGAGGTGCGGGCCCGCATCGGACCGCTCGAGGCATCCCCGGGTTCCGCCCGCACGGTCGGCGACGCCGTGACGCTCGTCGTCGAGGCGACGGATGCCACCCACGACGGCCCCGACGACCTGCGGTTCGGCCTGGTCGACGCGGACGGCGAGCGATGGATCGCGGCCCTCGACGGCCGCTACCTCTCGACCGAGGTCGCGGGCGGGTTCACCGGCCGCACCCTCGGGCTGCGCGCCCTCGGGTCGACGCCGGCGCGGATCGCGCGCGTGCGTTACGTGCCGCTCGGCGACGAGTGACGACCGCGCAGAGTCAGGTGCCGGAGTCTTTCCGCTGGGGAGTGTGCGCGGCCAGTGAGACTTCGAAGGTGGTCCCCTTCCCGGGAGCGCTCGTAACCCTGATCGTGCCGTCGTGGGCCGACACCAGGGCCTGGACTATCGCCAGGCCGAGACCGGAACCGCCGGACGCGCTGCGCGCTGTGTCGCCGCGCCAGAATCGTTCGAAGATGTGAGGCAGCGCCTCGCTGGGGATTCCCG
>MKTG01000107.1:34536-36028 GCA_001897615.1 Burkholderiales bacterium 68-10 | reverse complement strand
CGGGATCAGCGCCAGCGAGTTGATGGCGGCGACTGAAAAGAACCTCAACTCTGGCAGTGAGCCGCAAGACTCGCCATAAACAGCCGCGAACTTCAGTTACAGCTCGTGCTGCCGCATCAATCGCCCGAGTGCTCGCGCAGGCGCGCAATGAACCGCTCTACCGATACCGGCAAATCCTCGCTGACGGGCGGCAGCAAGTAGGTCGTGATGATCGCGGAATCCATAGCCAGGGGACGGATCACCACATCGGGGCGCGGGCTCGCCGCGACCCTGGTTGCCGTGATGAAGCCAACGCCGTAGCCAGCACCGACCAGGGTGAGCATCATATCCAGCGAGGACACATGCTCGACAACGTCGGGCTCACGCTCCAACGGCCGCAGCAGCCGCGTCAGTTCGCGGTAGCAGCCTTCGCATGTCTGCGGGTCGCATAAGACCAGTGGGTAGCTCGCAAGCTGGTGCAGCGGAACGGCCTTGTGTGAAAGCAAAGGGTGCCGGGCAGGTACGGCGACCACCAGCGAGTCGTGCCAGAGCGGCTCGGTCACGATGTCATCGCCAACCTCCGCCGTGTGCGCGAACCCGATCGAGAAGTCGCCCGAGCGTAGCCCGCGCAACTGCTCGGCCAGCGGCACTTCGGACAGACGAATCTCGATCTCCGGCTCTTCCTCGCGGCAACGGGCCAGGAGGGCTGACAGCCGGGGATCGATGGCGCCGTCGGACACTGCAATGCGAAGGCTTCCGCTCAGGCCCGAGGCGACCGCCTGGACATTCTCCTGAGCCTGTTTCAGCGCGGCGAACACCCTGCGCACGTCTTGCAGGAAAGTCGCGCCCGCCTCGGTAAGCACCGTACCTCGGCGGTTGCGCACGAAGAGCACCGCGCCCAGGTCGTCCTCAAGCTCCTTGATGGCGCGGGACAATGGTGGCTGTTCGATATGAAGGCGCTCGGCGGCCCGTGTGAAGTGCAGCTCCTCTGCGAGAGCCACAAAGCAGCGAAGGTGTCGCAGTTCCATGGGCCATGCTCCTGTTCCCTATCAAGGATCTATTCGCACCAGTTTTCGTCCGCGATGGCCTGCTGGATGCACCCCCTTTCCACGCCGTTCCTGGTGCGCTCCGCTGGGCTGATCGCCTACTCGTCCGTGTCAGATCACTCATTTGCGCCGCAAAAAATGGTTATCATAATGCAGCGTACTAGCAAACCCGCTTGGATTTATAGACGTCTTTTCAAGCAGCTCATATACTTTCTGCAGAAATCTGCATAAGCATTCGCTAACCCGAACGAGCCAACCAAGATGCCCCACGAACAGCTTGCCGATCTAACCCAGCCACAGCGCGACCGGCTCGCGTTCGTGGAGTTGCGCGTGCGCTTCATTGGGGAGATGCGTCGCCAGGACTTGGTCGCGCGCTTTGGTATCCAGTCCGCTGCTGCGTCCAGGGACCTGGCGCTGTACAAGGACTTGGCTCCAGGCAATATCGACTACGACGGCAAAGGCAAGTT
>MKTG01000107.1:13741-34494 GCA_001897615.1 Burkholderiales bacterium 68-10 | reverse complement strand
TTGTCGTGGCTGACGCAGGGTTTTGGCGACGGTGAACCGATGCGCATCAAAGCCTGGGTGGCCAGCGAGAGCCCGTCCCGGCTCACCCACCCTGACCTGGACATCCTGGCGAGCGTGACTCGTGCCATCCACTACGAATGCCCGATGGGGATCGAGTACCACTCCATCTCCAGTGGCCGCACCGTGCGGGAGATCGTCCCGTTCGCGCTGATCGACAACGGCCTGCGTTGGCACGTCCGCGCCTTCGACCGCAAATCGCAGGAGTTCCGGGATTTCGTTATCACCCGCATCAAGCGCCCTGTGGTGCGCAAGGGGCAGCCCGTGGCGCCCCACGAAATGAACGATCAGGACATTCAGTGGACCCGGATCGTCGAGCTGGAGCTGGTTCCTCACCCGGATCAACCCCGGCCAGAAATCACCGAAATGGACTACGACATGCGGGGCGGTGTGCTGCACATGAAGCTGCGGGCCGCCACGGCTGGCTACATCTTGCGCAAATGGAGTGTGGACTGCTCCCCCGACCACAATCTGCGCGGCCCCGAGTACCGGCTTTGGTTGAGGAACCACCTCGCCATCTATGGTGTGCGCAGCGCGGTGCTGGCGCCGGGTTACCGCTCCCCTGATCAACACCGGCTCGAAGCCGAGACGGACTGATGGGATGAGCATGCTCGCAAAACTGGAACGACTCATCGGCGAAATCGGCGACATCAACAGCAAGTTGATCCTGCTGGTCGGCACCAGCCGCAGTGGCAAGACCCAACTGCTGCGCCAGCTCAGCGCCAAGCTCAACATCGAGCCGCTCAACGTCGGCCTGGAGCTGGGGCGTCGCCTGGCCGCCACGCCGAACAACAAGCGCGGTTTCTCTGCCGGCGAATTGCTGCGCGAGATTGCGCTGCTTGAACAATTCGGGGAACGAACTGAAGCCCCGCTGCTGCTCGACAACCTGGAGTTGCTGTTCGAGCCCAGCTTGCAGATCAACCCGCTTGACCTCGTCAGGCGGCTGGCTCACGCCAGGCGTGTCGTGGCCGTCTGGCCTGGCGAGCTGCGCGGTGATCGGCTGATCTATGCCGACATGAGCCATCCAGAACATCGTGACTACAGCCAGGACGGCGTGGTCGTACTCGAAATTTGACCGAATCCACAAAAACTGCGGGAAGAGAGAAACCTATGGGCACGAACATGAAATACGGAGATCTGATCCAGTTCGAGCAGATCGAGTCAGTCATTCAACTGCTCGATGCCGGGCGCCCGGACGAAGCCAAGAAGCTCGTCGCGACCTACGTCATCTCCGACGACATGGCCGAGCGGATCTCCAAGCTCATGGTTCCCCAGCTCAGTTTCGAGGATTCGGTCGATCACAAGGGCGTGCTGATCGTCGGCAACTACGGCACCGGTAAATCGCACTTGATGTCGGTGCTTTCGCTGGTGGCAGAAGACGCCGCTTATGCGCCGATGATTCGCCACCCCAAGGTCGCCGAGGCGGTTGCCTCCATCGCCGGAAAATTCAAGGTTCTTCGCATCGAGGTGGGCGGCCTGGAAATGCCGCTGCGCCAGGTCATCACCCAGCAGCTTGAGCGCTTCCTCGACAAACTGGGCGTCAGCTACAGCTTCCCGCCGGCAGATCAGGAACTCAACAACAAAGAGTCTCTTGAAGAAATGATGGCCGCCTTCCATGAGGTCTACCCAGACCAGGGCCTGCTGCTGGTAGTTGATGAGTTCCTGGAATACCTGCAATCGCGCAAGGACAACGAACTGATTCGCGACTTGGCCATCCTGCGGCAGATCGGCGAAATCACCAAACATCTGAAGTTCCGCTTCGTGGCCGGTGTGCAGGAAGCCATCTTCGACAGCGTGCGCTTCCAGCATGTGGCCGACAGCATGCGCCGGGTCAACGAGCGCTTCACCCAAATTCTCATTGACCGTCAGGACGTCAGCTTCGTCGTCTCCGCGCGCCTGCTCAAGAAGACTGCCGACCAGCAGAACAAGATCCGCGAATACCTCACGCCGTTCGCCAAGTTCTACGGCTCCATGAACGAGCGCATGGACGAGTACGTGCGGCTGTTCCCGGTGCATCCGGACTACCTGAAGACCTTCGAGCAGATCCACTTCACCGAGAAGCGCGGCGCGCTCAAGACCATCGAGGCCGCCATGCTGGCCATCCTCGACCAGGAAGTGCCCGCCGACAAGCCGCTGTTCATCAGCTACGAGAGTTTCTGGAACACCATCAAGGCCAACTCGGTCTTGCGCGCCGACCCGAACATCAAAGAAGTCATGCGCGTCTCCGAAGTGCTGGAGTCGCGCGTGCAGCAGGCCTTTACGCGCCCGGCCTACAAGCCGATGGCGCTGCGCGTCATCAATGCGCTGGCTGTGCACCGCTTGACCACCGGCGGCGACATCCACATTCCGATCGGTCCCACCGCCGCCGAGCTGCGCGACGCCCTGTGTCTGTTCCAGCCGGGCGTGGAGGACATGCCGGGCGACCCCGCCGAGAACCTGCTGTCGATGGTGCAAACCGTGATGCGGGAAGTGCTGAAGACCGTCAACGGCCAGTTCATCTCCAAGGCCCCCGACACCGAGCAGTACTACCTCGACCTCAAGAAAGACATCGACTACGACGCGCAGATCGAAAAGCGCGCCGAAGCTCTGTCCGACGATGCGCTGGACCGTGCTTACTACAGCGCCGTCAAAGCGCTGATGGAGTGCAGCGACGACCTGCGTTACCCCGGCTTCCAGATCTGGCAGTACCAGCTCGAATGGCAAGAACGCCGTGTCGAGCGCATGGGCTACCTGTTCTTTGGCGCGCCGAATGATCGGCCCACGGCCCAGCCGGAACGCGATTTCTACGTTTACTTCATCCAGCCTTTCGACAAACCGAAGTTCAGCGACGCCAACCTGTCGGATGAGGTCTTCTTCCGCCTCACCGGGTTGGACGACGATCTCAAGCGGCACCTGTCGTCCTACGCAGCGGCGCTCGATCTGGCCTCCACCGCCAGCGGCGGCGCCAAGGCCATCTACCTGTCCAAGGCGCAGGACTTTCTGCGTGCCATGAGCAAGTGGCTGCAGGAAAAGCAGATGACCGCCTTTGAGGTCACCTACCAGGGCAAGAAAAAGAACCTGCAGGACTGGGCCAAAGGCGTGTCGCTGCGTGACCGGGCGCGCCTCGGTGCGGACGAGCGCATCAACTTCCGCGACGTGGTGAACGTTATTTCGGGCCTGGTGCTGGGCCAGCGTTTCGGCGATCTCGCGCCGGAATACCCCAGCTTTTCCGTGCTGGTCACCGAGACCAACCGCAAGCAACTGATCGGCAACGCACTGCGCACTCTGGCCGGCGGTACGCGCACCAAGGATGCCGCAGCCATTCTCGATGCGCTGGAACTGCTCGATGGCGACCGCGTCGATCCGGCCAACTCCCGCTACGCGCAGGAAGTTCTGAACAGGCTCAAAGCCAAGGGCCACGGCCAGGTGCTCAACCGCAACGAACTGCTGTCAGGCTCGTCCGACATTGAGTATTTCGCACCGATCAAGTACCGGCTGGAACCCGACCTGCTGGTCACCGTGTTGGGCGGGCTGGTCTATTCCGGTGACATCGTGCTGTCGATCACCGGCGACAAGATCGACTCCGGCAAGCTGAGCCAACTGGCAGAACGCTCACTGGAGGAACTCAAAGCTTTCAAACACATCGAGGCGCCCAAGGAGATCAACCTCGCCGTGCTGCGCGCCTTGTTCGAGTTGTTCGACCTGCCGTCCGGCCTGGCGCAGAAGGCCAGCCAGGGCGACATTGAACCGGTCATCAAGCTGCAGGAGAAAGTCAGCGCCCTGGTGCCGCGCGTGCTCAAGGCCGGCTCCGACCTGCAGCAAGGCAAGCTCGGTTTCTGGGGCCAGAACCTGCTGCGTGAGGAAGAAGCCAAGGACTGGTACGCCCGGCTCGATTCGCTGAAGAAGTTCACCGAGTCGCTGACACCCTACAACACCGTCGGCAAGCTCAAGAACCTGCGCGTCACCGAGGAAGACCTGGACGGCCAGAAAAAGAACCTGGAAATCCTGGCTGCCGTCGAGCGTCTGCTCGAACTGGTGGCGGAGCTGGGCAGCACGGCGTCCTACCTCTCGCAGGCCGAGATGGTGCTGCCCGCCGAGCACCCGTGGCTGAAACAGGCTGAGGCGGCCCGCAAGGCCATCTTCGAGAAGATCAGCCAGGACCGCAGCGCCGAGCACGCCGCCCTGATCTTGGGTAATGGCCGGCAGACGCTGGCCCAGCTCAAGAAGGACTACATCACCGCCTACATCGCCAGCCACAGCAAGGCGCGCCTCGGCGTGGCCGAGGACAAGACCCGCAACGCTCTGCGCAAGGACGACCGCCTGCAGGCGCTGCGCGTGCTGGCCGGCGTATCGCTGATGCCCACCAGCCAGCTCACCGCCTTCGAGGAATCCCTCAACGGCCTGAAGAGCTGCTCATCGCTGGATGAGCCGACGCTGGTCACGACCGCCGTCTGCCCGCACTGCCAGTTCCGCCCGGCTGCCGAACAACTGGAGCTGCTGCCCGCCGCCAACCGCCTGCACAAGCTGGATGATGACCTGGATGAGTTGCTGGCCAACTGGCAGCAGACCCTGCTGGAAAATCTGGAAGACCCGTTCACCCAGGACAGCCTCGGCCTGTTGCCCGCAGCAAGCAAGAAACTGATCGACGCCTTCCTGACCTCACGCAAGCTGCCGGAGCCCTTGACTCAAGAGTTCGCCAACGCCGTGCAAGAGGCCCTGTCGGGGCTGGAGAAGATCGCTGTCAAGGGTGACGAGATCAAGCAGGCACTGCTGCAAGGCGGCTCGCCGGCCATGCCGGATGAGCTGCGCAAGCGCTTCGATGCCTTTATGAACGAACGCTGCAAGGGCAAGGATGCCACCAAGCTGCGCTTCGTGATCGAGTGATGCCATGACTCTGCAAACGAACAGGAAACTGCTGCCATGAGCAACACACTGAAAGTCAGGGACGACCACGCCCCTATCTGCTTCGAAGCAAGCGCCGAGGATGCCGGCAAGTTCAAGCTTTGCGAAGGCGCAGAAGCCTCCTGGCTAACTCAGAGCCAAAATTTCGACATCAAGGTGTTGCGAAGCCGTGTCGAGCCTTGGCTGACCGCCTTATTTCAGTCGGAGCATCTTTCGCTGCTTGCTGGCTCAGGATTGACCCATGCCGTGCACCATCTGGCGACAGGCAAGCCAGCGGCTGGAATGAACCAAGTAACCCTGACCATCTACGAGGATGCAATCAGGAAAGCAGCGAAAGAAGCCGCCCAAAGATCAGGCCGGGAAACGGGTAATCTGGAAGACCAGCTTCGCGCCGCCAACGAATTGCTGCGAGGGCTAGAGATACTGGGCAACTCAGCAGAAGCCGAAACTTTGCTGACTGAGCTGACCAGCACGCTGGAAGACTTCTCCAAGTCCATCCTCGACAGCGAAGCCGGGATTGCCAGGGCAGATGAAGACAAACGTGAGCAAGCGCTCAATGTGCTGGTCACCTTCCTGATGAGCTTCGCCAGCCGCACCGGCGTGCGCGACCGGCTGAACATCTTCACCACCAACTACGACCGACTTATCGAAGCTGGGGCCGAACTGGCCGGGCTGCATCTGCTGGACCGCTTCCTCGGCAACCTCATGCCGATCTTTCGTTCATCGCGGCTGGATCTGGACATGCACTACAACCCACCAGGCATACGCGGTGAACCGCGCTATCTGGAGGGGGTCGCTCGCTTTACCAAGCTGCACGGCTCGGTGGATTGGTTGCAGGTCGATAGGGATATCCGCCGCGTCGGGCTGCCCTTCGGCGCCGATGATGTCGCGCCCTATCTGCAAGCGCCCGGGCTCAAAGGTGCCAGTGCTCACAAGCTGATGATTTACCCCAATGCCGCGAAGGATCGGGAGACTTCGGATCACCCCTATGTGGAGCTGTTCCGAGACCTCGCCGCCGCCGTGTGCCGCCCTAACAGCACGCTGATTACTTATGGCTACAGCTTTGGTGACGAGCACATCAACCGCGTCATCCGCGACATGCTCACAGTGCCGTCCACCCATCTGGTGATCATTGCCTATAACGATCCGCTTGGCCGGATCATGCAGACCTATCAAGAGTTGGGACGTCCCTCGCAGATCAGCCTGCTGATCGGCCCCGCTCTGGCTGATTTGCAAATCCTGACCGAAAGCTTCCTGCCCAAGGCTGCCATCGACAAAACCACCTTCCGCATGAGCGAACTGCTCAAGCAGCGTTTCGGCACCGAAGCCCATCCAGGCCCGGCAGCAGCGAAACCTGTTAGCGATCTTGACGGGGCAGAGCTGGTATGAGCTTCTCGCCCCTGGCCTACGCCGACTCACTGCGTATCGGCAGCATCGACTTTGTCTCACCCGACGAAATCAAGGTTCTGCTGGACATCGAAGCACCCGACAACCTCGCTCTGAACACAGGTACTCCACGACCGTTCCCGCGGATCAATGGTTATGTCCTCGTGCCTAGTGAGACAGGCTATCTGGTCGCACAGGTGGAGTGGATCACCATCGAGCGGTCTCAATACCCCAAGCGCAAGGGCATGCAGGATTTCGGCCTGGTTGATTTGCCTTATCCGCTGCGCAAGATGAGCCTCAACCCGCTGGGCGGCCTGGCTTACGAGGGTCAGATTGCTGGAAAGGAACGCTATTCCTTCCGGCGTGGTGTGGAAGCCTACCCGACGGTAGGCGACCCCGTACTGCTACCCACCCAAACCCAGCTACGCGCCATCGTCGAATCTGGCGATAACCGCCCGGTAAAAATCGGCGTCAGTCCGCTGGCCGCCAATGCAGAGGTCAAGATCGACCCTGATCGCCTGTTCGGTCGTCATCTGGCCGTGCTGGGTAACACCGGCAGTGGCAAATCCTGTTCAGTCGCCGGCTTGATCCGCTGGTCGATGGAAGAAGCCCGCAAAGCACGCGGCGGAGCAGACCCCAATGCCCGCTTCATTGTGCTTGACCCAAATGGCGAATACGCCAAGGCATTTGATGGTTTGGGGAAAGTGCGAGTATTCGCAGTCGAGCCGAAGCCTGACAGTGGCATTGAGCAGCTACAGGTACCGCTCTGGTTCTGGAACAGCGCTGAGTGGAGTGCGTTTACTCAAGCCAGCGAACGTGCCCAACGACCACTGCTTCGGCGCGCTCTACGCGAAATGCGCAGTGGTGCTGACGTCACAGAAGATCCGGTTTTTATATTACGAAGAAAAATTAGCTCAATACTGATCACGCTTAAAGCTCAAGTCAGGAATGGCGAAAACTACGAAGGCTGGAAATTTGGCCCCAAGCTCCCTGTATTCATAGAGGACCTGGAGGCATATTCACGCGAGTTCTCTGATCACAGTGACAGCATTGATTACCTGCGCGATCAAATGCAGGCACTGCTCAACCGGCCTCAGCAGACTTACCGAAAGCAAAATGGGCAAACCGGGTATAACGATTTTCCTGCTACGGCAGTGGAAGTCGTTATATCGAATCTTCAAGGCTATCTGAATAGCATTGGTGGCATCGTCTACCAAGCTGGCCCTAATGAAGATGCGCCGCTACGTTTTAACGGCGCACAATTTGCGGATCACCTGGAAAGTTTGGCCAGCCAGGAAAACAACGCGCAGTTCTTTGATTACCTGATTATGCGTATCCGCACTATGCTGTCGGACACAAGGATCAGCCGAATAACTACAGCTTCAGATCAGGTAAGTTTGCAGGACTGGCTGGCCAATATCATCGGCGACAACCAAGCATCCAACGGCACGGTAACCGTCATCGACCTATCGTTGGTGCCCGCTGAGGTGGTGCATATCGTTACCGCCGTTATTGCCCGTATGACGTTGGAGTCCATGCAGCGCTACCGCAAGCTCAACCACGGCAAAACGCTGCCTACCGTTCTGGTGATGGAAGAAGCACACACATTTATCAAACGCTACCAGGACGATGCTGAGAACCAGAACTCAGCCGCCATTTGTTGTCAGGTATTCGAGAAAATTGCCCGCGAGGGGCGCAAGTTCGGATTGGGTTTGGTGCTGTCATCCCAGCGCCCCAGCGAGCTGTCCCCCACAGTGCTGTCTCAATGCAACAGCTACCTGCTGCACCGCATCAGCAATGACCGTGACCAGGAATTGGTGCACAAGCTGGTTCCTGACAACCTGCGTGGCCTGCTGCGCGATCTTCCTTCGCTGCCCTCACGCCACGCCATCCTGCTGGGCTGGGCCTCTGAGTTGCCCGTGCTGGTGCAGATGAATGCCTTGCCTGAAGGCCAACGGCCAAAATCCGACGACCCGGATTTTTGGGCGGTATGGTCGGGGAAGAAGGAGAACGAAACAGGCGAGATAGAGGCTGTCGAGCGCACAGTGGATTGGACGGCGATTGCAGAGGACTGGCAACAAATAGCACCTGCTCCAGACAAGGAAGCATCGGATGAAGGCGGAGCTTCCTAGATGGCCAAGGCAAGCGGCTTCGCCGTATCCCTCTCGAAGGATCGGATGGACACATTCCTTGAATGTGTAGCCGAGGAGCGCGCGTTTGCTGAGCCTGTCGCCGACTTTCAGCACAGCCGAACCACGCCACTGGTTTGCTTTGTCGTCAACGCAGGGAAATTGACGCACATCGGTCTGGGGCGTCGTGGCGTGCGCGCTGGTACTGGGTTGAGTCGCTTGAATATCGACAAAGTCGAAGAACTCGCGGAACCGCTGTCCGTGCGGAAACTGCTGAATCGTCTGCCCAAGCGCAATGCCGCATCCGTGCGTAAGCGGTTTCAGTCGGGCGGCTTGTTGACCGAGAAAGGCTTCTCCGCTGTTGTCGAAACCATTCGCCAGCTTGCGCCCCAAGCCAGCGCCTTGCTGGATCGGTTCAGTGAAACCAGAACTGCCCGCATCCGGCGATTGCCCGACAAGGCAAGGGAGAACCTGGCACAGCAGAAAGAAGCTGTGCTGACGGCGCTGTCGATTGCCGGACTCAGCCGCGACCTTGTTCAGGAATGGACGCCAGCGGACGAAACGCCGGTGTCTTTTCTCGACGGCTTGCCCAGCGTTCGGCTGCGCGAAGACCCGATGGTGGTCAATGACCTGCAAAATCTACCCGGCTTTGAGGTAGTCAAGACCTATCCCTACGGCGCAGCGGTATTTGAATCCGAGGCAACATCGGAACGCCTCACGGTCATCCTTGCCAACCGCCTTCCGCTTGAAGAACAGACCGGCACCGATCTCATCTACTTCAACGAAACTTACCAGAGCTTTGTCATGGTTCAGTACAAGGCGATGGAGCGTGAGGATCGACGTGATGGGCCAGCCGAAGCGGTCTATCGCTTGCCCAACGCGCAGTTGAAGGAAGAAATCGACCGCATGGATACCGTGCTCAGCGCACTGAAGGCCTGTGCGCCCAACACCGGCATTGGCGGATTCCGTCTGACTGAAAACCCGTTCTTCCTCAAACTCTGCTCCAGATTGGTATTCAACCCGGATGACGTGGGCCTTGTGCCCGGCATGTACCTGCCGCTGGACTACTGGAAGCTGTTGGAAAGCGACCCCGGCATCCAGGGACCGAAAGGTGGCCTGCGGATCACCTATGACAACGCGCAGCGCCATTTCGACAACACCGCGTTCACCACCGTAGTGTCCAAGGCTTGGGTTGGCACGACGCCAAGCCAGTCGCAGGTGCTTCAGGATGTGATCCGGGCAACTCTGGAAACAGGCAAGGCCGTTGCCATTGCCATCAAACCGAAGAAATCCACCGAACCCCGAGACGATGATCAAGAAGTAGAAGAGGAAGTACTCAATGAATGATGTCGCCTCATTGATGATGCCGGCGAACTTGCCGGAATGGTTGACGTTGGCCAACGTCCTGTTGACCGCGATATTCGCCGGACTCACGTTTTTCATCTTGCGTGCCAACCGTGCCGCAGTGGGTGCAATGCGTGAGCAGATGGCTGATCAGAATCGCCCGTTTGTCGCAGTGACGGTACAGGTTCGGATGGGCACACCTGTCATCCAATTGCTGATCAGGAACGTCGGGCGTTCGCCTGCGCAGAATCTCCGGCTACGCCTTGATCGGGATTTCTTTCAGTTTGGTGAGCAAGGCGATGGGCGCAATCTCGCCAAGCAATCGGCCTTCTCACTGCCTATCGACTGCCTGCCGCCCATGTCCGAGCTGCTCTTCGATCTCGGAATGGGCTTTGAGATATTTGCAAGCGGAGCTGATCCGACGATTTGTCCGCATACATTCGAAGTGTCAGCCGAATACGAGCATGGGAAAAATAAGTACAGCGAAAAGACCCACGTGGATCTGCGGCCCTACATCGGCACCAGCGTGCCCAAGCATCCTGTGGTGGAAGAACTGGAGCGGGTTCGCCAGTCCATCGACAAACTGACAGCCACAGTCAAGCAGTCTGCGAACGCGGCAATCAAGGCCCAAAGCGCCGAGGAAAAAAATGACGGATCTATTTAGCACCACACAAAAAGATTCTGGCCCGGTGGAATGCCTCGGGCAAACGTTCCCGAGCGCTGAGGCGCGTCGCGAGCACTATCTGAAGCTGCTTGCCGAGAAGCTGAAAGATCCTGAGTTTCGGAAGATCGAAGGTTTTCCAATCGGGCCGGACGAGAACATTCTGGCGCTATCTGATCCACCGTACTACACGGCTTGCCCGAATCCTTTTATCGAGGATTTCGTCCAGCATTACGGTAAGCCATACGATTTCTCAGTTCCATACAGCAAGGAACCCTTTGCTGCAGATGTCAGTGAGGGCAAAAACGATCCGATTTACAACGCGCACAGCTACCACACCAAGGTTCCGCACAAGGCAATCATGCGGTACATCCTGCACTACACGCAGCCTGGCGATGTGGTCTTCGATGGATTTTGCGGCACTGGAATGACTGGTGTCGCTGCTCAGCTTTGTGGTGATAGGTCGGTCGTTACTTCACTTGGTTACCGGGTTGAAGCAGACGGAACGATCCTGGAACCACGCCAAGAGGATGGAAGAACTGCTTGGAAGGCGTTCTCGAAAATCGGGGCGCGGCACGCAGTATTGAATGATCTGTCTACAGCGGCCACTTTCATTGCGTACAACTACAACACCCAAGTCGACTCGCTCGATTTCGAAGCGCAAGCTAAACGAGTTCTAGGGGAGGTCGAAAAGAACCTCGGATGGATGTACGAGACAAAACATACGGATGGCGTGACCAAGGGCCGAATAAATTACACGGTTTGGTCAGATGTTTTCACCTGTCCCGAGTGCGCGGGCGAAGTGGTATTTTGGGATGCGGCAGTTGATCAGGTGGGGAAGCAGATCCTTGACGAATTCAAGTGCCCGCATTGTTCTGCACAGATCACCAAGCGGAGTTTAGACCGTGCATGGACGACTCTATTCGATGTGTCGATCAAGCAGACAGTTAGTCAGGCAAAACGGGTTCCGGTACTCATCAACTACAGCGTTGGCAAGTCCCGATTCGAGAAGGCGCCAGATGAGTTTGATCTTAAATTAGTCGAAAATATTGCCTCGAAGCCAGTCAGTGATTGGCATCCTTCAGCGCGAATGATGGAGGGTGGCGAATCGCGTAGGAATGACCCGATAGGAATGACGCACGTCCATCATTTCTTTACGCAAAGAAATCTTCATGTCATTTCAAGGCTAATGCGCCAGGTAACTGACGAAGTCGCATCGCCCCTCTTGAAGCTAGCGTTGCTTGATTGTTTTTCTGTGCTGACGCGGATGTCGCGCTTTCGCGCTCCAGCATGGTTCGACAAGTCTACAGGCCCTATGAAGGGTTGGACTGCTGGAACCTTGTATGTGCCTTCGCTCCAGGGCGAGCAAAACGTATTCAACGCTTTTGCCGAGAAGGTTGAAATGATTCGACGCGCTTACAAGGCGGCGCTAAAAAGTCAGTGTGTTACGACCGGCCATAACGCATCGATAACTATGCCGGCGAACAGTGCTGACTATGTGTTTTTCGATCCGCCGTTCGGGGCGAACATCAACTACTCGGAGCTTAATTTTCTGTGGGAGTCTTGGCTGAAAGTAATAACCAATAACAAGCCAGAGGCGATAGAGAATAAAGCGCACAAAAAAAGTCTCGACGACTACAGACATCTGATGACCGCCTGCTTCGCAGAAGCCTATCGGATTCTAAAGCCTGGGCGCTGGATGACCATCGAGTTTTCCAACACGCAGGCGTCAGTGTGGAACGCGATTCAAATCGCTCTGCAGGAGGCGGGATTTGTTGTCGCCAATGTTTCTGCTCTAGATAAAAAGCAAGGAAGTTTTAAGGCGGTCACTACAACAACGGCTGTAAAGCAAGACCTCGTCATTTCAGCCTACAAACCAAATGGTGGCCTTGAAGATCGTTTCGTCAAAGCCGGCGGCAGTGAGGATTCAGTATGGGATTTCGTGCGAACGCACCTGAGCTATCTGCCAACCGTTAAGGTCAAGGCTGCCGATCTTGAGTTTATTGCTGAGCGCGATCCTCGGATCATATTTGATCGCATGGTGGCATGGTTTGTACGACACAACTTCCCGGTTCCAATGTCCACCCATGAATTCCAGGCTGGTCTTATCCAGCGCTTTGCAGATCGCGATGGAATGGTGTTCTTGGCGGATCAGGTTGCCGAGTACGACAGGAGGCGAGCTCAGGTTGCGCAAGCGCCACAGATGGAAATGTTCGTTTCCGATGAGCGCAGCGCGATTGACTGGTTGACCGATTTCTTGAAGCGTCGCCCGTCAACCTATCAAGAGGTTCACACCGATTTCATCAGCCAGCTCGGGGCAGGTTGGAAAAAGCACGAAGAAAAACCGGAACTTGCTGCGCTGCTTGAAGACAACTTTATTCAGTACGACGGCACAGGTGATGTGCCGAGCCAGATCCACAGCTACCTTTCGACCAACCACAAGGATCTGCGCGGGCTGGAGAAGAACAGCCCAGCCCTCGTGGCCAAGGCCAAGGATCGCTGGTACGTACCCGACCCGAACAAGGCGCAAGACCTGGAGAAGAAGCGCGAAAAGGCGCTGCTCAAGGAGTTCGACCAGTACCGGGCATTCACGGGGCGGCGTCTGAAGGAGTTCCGCTTGGAGGCGCTGCGCGCTGGTTTCAGAACGGCATGGGGCAGTAAGGACTATCAGACGATCATCGACATCGCCGCCAAAGTGCCCGACGCAGCGTTGCAAGAGGACGAAAAGCTGCTGACGCTGTACGACCTCGCCTTGACCCGTACCGAGGACGGGATTTGATGAGCCCGCCCATGCAGCACTTGCGCCAAACCCTGGGGGCGAATTTGGCGCCGGAACAGGCGGATGCGCAGGCCAGGGAGCAAGTCGGGGCCAAGTTGGGACCAGGTCGGAACCAAGTCACCCCCGAAGCTACCCCCGAAGTCACCCCCGAAGTGCGGCGGATGTTGGCCGCTATAGCGGGTGAGGTGAGCCGTGGCGAAATCATGGCCAAGCTGGGGCTGAAGGACGAATGCGCTTTCGAGAGCACTTACCGCAGCGAGGAACAGTAAATGGCCAAACACCCGACCCAAAGCGAACAGGCGGTATCGCTGCTGCCCGTCCCTGAAGGCTACGCGCTGTGGCTGGACGAACTGAAAAGCCGTATCCATGGCGCGCAGCAGCGCGCGGCACTGGCGGTCAATCGGGAGTTGGTGCAACTCTACTGGCAGATTGGCCGTGACATCCTGCAGCGGCAGGCCGCGCAAGGCTGGGGCAGCAAGGTGATCGAGCGGCTGGCGCACGATTTGCGGGTGGCGTTTCCGGGCATGAAGGGGTTCTCGCGCGCCAACCTGATGTATATGCGGGCGTTTGCCGAGGCCTGGCCGGAGGCTGAAATTGTCCAACAGGCTGTTGGACAATTGCCTTGGGGCCACAATCTGGTGCTGTTAGCCAAGCTGAAGGCGCCGGATATGCGCCTGGCCTACGCGCAGGCCGCCATCGAGCACGGCTGGTCGCGCAATGTGCTGAACATCCATATCGAAACCCGGCGGCTGGAGCGCAGCGGCCAGGCCATCACCAATTTCGTCGAGCGCTTGCCTGCGCCGGGCAGCGATCTGGCGCAGCAGTCGCTCAAAGACCCTTACCTGTTCGATTTTCTCGATGTGGGCAGCGAGGCCGACGAGCGCGAGATCGAATCGGCACTGGTCAAACACATCACCCAGTTTCTGCTGGAGCTGGGCGCAGGCTTTGCCTTTGTCGGGCAGCAGGTGCACCTGGAAGTGGGCGGCGATGACTTCTTCATCGACCTGCTGTTCTACCACCTCAAGCTACGCTGTTATGTGGTCATCGAGCTGAAGGCCGAGAAGTTCAAGCCCGAGCACCTGGGGCAGCTGAGTTTTTACATCACGGCAGTGGATCGGCAGATCAAAGCCGAGCAGGATGCGCCCACCATCGGCCTGCTGCTGTGCAAAAGCAAGAACGAAGTGGTGGCCGAATACGCCTTGGGCGACAAAACCCAGCCCATGGGCGTGGCCGAATACAAGCTGCTGGAATCCTTGCCCAAGGAACTGCAAACCAATCTGCCCAGCATCGAGCAGATCGAACGCGAGTTGGGTGGACAGTGAGCAACGGAACCAAATTCACCATCGGCGACTGGTGCTGGTTCACCCGGCAGGCATCGCCGTGCCGGGTGATCGAGCGGCAGAATGTGTGGGGCGAGGTGGCCTACCGCGTCTGGCTACCCGCCAAGGACGCGGTGGTACGTGCACGGGCGCTTGATCTGGCCGCGCTGGAAAGCGTGCGCCCCAATGTGGAGCAGATTCTGCACACCACGGCGGCAGCCAAGCTGCTGGATGCGCTGGAGGACAACCTGCTGTTGGCGCCGATCCAGTCCAGCGTGGTGCCGCTGCCGCACCAGCTCTACGCACTGAACCGCGCCATCAGCCGCGACCGTATCCGCTACCTGCTGGCCGATGAGGTGGGCCTGGGCAAGACCATCGAGGCCGGTCTGGTGCTGCGCGAGTTGAAATTGCGTGGCCGGGTGAAGCGCATCCTGGTGGTGGCGCCCAAGGGGCTGGTACGCCAGTGGCAGGCGGAAATGCGCCTGCACTTTGGCGAGACGTTTCAGTTCATCGAGCCGTCCGAGCTGGCGGCCTTCCGCCAGTGGCGCAGCGGCGGCGCGGGCGAGGAAGAGAACCTGTGGCGCATGCACGACCAGGTGATTTGTTCCCTGGACTCGGTGAAGCCCATGGAAAGTCGGCGCGGCTGGAGCCTGGAGCAACTCAACACCTACAACCGCGAGCGCTTCGAGGACCTGATCTCGGCGTCGTGGGATCTGGTCATCATCGACGAAGCCCACCGCATGGGCGGCAGCACCGAGCAGGTGGCCCGCTACAAGTTGGGCGCGGCGCTGGCCGAAGCATCGCCCTATCTCTTGCTGCTGTCGGCCACGCCGCACCAGGGCAAGACCGACCAGTTCATGCGGCTGATGCAGTTGCTGGATCGAGAAGCCTTCCCGGATGAGGGCAGCGTCAACCGTGAGCGGGTGCGGCCTTTCGTGATTCGCACCGAAAAGCGCGCATCCATCAACGCCGAAGGCCAGCCGCTGTTCAAGCCGCGCGTGACCCGGCTGCAGGCGGTGGCCTGGCAGGCCCGCCACGGCGCGCAGCAGCGCCTGTATGAGGCGGTGACCGACTATGTGCGCCACGGCTACAACCAGGCCATGGCGGCCAAGCAGCGCCACATCGGCTTTTTGATGATTCTGATGCAGCGGCTGGTGACATCCAGCACAGCGGCCATCCGCACCACGCTGGAAAAGCGCCAGGCCCTGCTTGATGCGCCGCAGCTCCAGGTCAACCTGTTTGAGCACACCAGCACCGACGAGTGGGCAGACCTCGACGGCCAGTCACAGGTGGACCTGGCCATGCAGTCCAGCGGCTGGGAGCTGGAGAAGTCTGAAGTTGAGATGCTGCTGGACTTGGCGCGGGAGACCGAAGCCGCAGGCACCGATGCCAAGGCTGAAGCGCTGCTGGAGCTGATCTACAAGCTGCAGCAAGAAGAAGGCGATCCGGCGCTGAAGGTGCTGATCTTCACCGAGTTCGTGCCCACCCAAGCCATGCTGGCCGACTTCCTGGAAAGCCGTGGTTTCTCGGTGACGACGCTCAACGGCAGCATGGATCTGGAAGCGCGCACCCGTGCGCAGCAGGCGTTCTCCAAGGATGTGCGCGTGCTGATTTCGACGGATGCCGGCGGTGAAGGTCTGAACCTGCAGTTCTGTCACGTCATCGTCAACTTCGACATGCCGTGGAACCCCATGCGGATCGAACAGCGCATTGGCCGGGTGGATCGTATCGGCCAGAAGCATGTGGTGCGTGCCATCAACTTCGTGCTTGAAGACACCGTGGAACACCGCGTGCGCCAAGTGCTGGAAGAAAAACTGGAGGTCATCGCGCAGGAGTTCGGCGTCGATAAGGCGGCCGACGTGATGGACTCGGTCGAAGCCGACCCGATCTTTGACGAGCTGTTCGTTCACGGCCTGCAGAACCCGGAAGCCATCGAGCAGGAGTGCGACGCGGTGGTGTCCCAACTACGATCCACCCTGTCAGAGTCCCAGAGCAACAGCGATCTGCTCACCACCGAGCACGATCTGGACGCCGAGGATGCCCGCAAGTGGCGTAATCACCCGGCGCAGTTCTGGCTGGAGCGGGCCATCATCAACGGGCTGGCTGCGCGCGGCGGCTCAGCAACGAAGGCTGGCAAAGCGTGGCAAGTGAAGTGGGTGGACGGCAGCGAGTCGGCCCAGGCCTGTTTTGACGCGCGCACGGCGGATGAGAACCCGGAGTTGGAATGGGTCACCATGGAAGACCCGCGCGCTCGGGCTGTGATCAGCGAGCTGCCGCGCTTTGTCGCCGGGCAACCACTGCCGGTGATTCGCGTGACTGGTTTGCCGGATTCGGTGCGCGGTATCTGGTCGCTGTGGGAAATCAGCCTGGCTGCTGAAGGTTTAAGCCGCAAGCGCTTCCTTCCAGTGTTCATCAACGAAGAAGGCCGCCCCTTCGTGCCGACCGCCAAGCGCGTCTGGGATCTGCTGCTGACTGAATCTGTAGACGTGCATGCCGTGACCAGTGCCGAGGCGTCGGCGAAGTTGTTTGAAGCATCCCACGCCGCGGCCAGTACCCAGGGTGAGCGGATCTTCACCGAGCTGCTGACCGAACACCGCGCCCGGTTGAAGGAAGAACGCGAACGGGCGCTGTATGCCTTCGAGGCCCGGAGCCAGGCCATTGGACGAATCGGCCTGCCCGCCGTGCGCGAGCACCGCCGCAAGCGGCTGCAACAGGAACACGATGCACGCATGGCCGCCCTGGACGACATGGATGCCAGCGTGCCGGATTTGAACGCCGTGATGATGGTGCGCGTCGGAGGTGAGGCATGAGCCTTTGGACGGAACGCATCCTGAGTCACTTCACGGTCGATCTCACCCGACTGTGGGTGGCCTGCGACCCCGACGATGTGCTGCTGGACGAAAAGCTGCTAACCGAACTGCGCAGCCGAGGCTTCGAGCTGATGCTGTACGAAGACCCATTTGCCTTCCGTGCGGAGTACGAGGAACGCTACCGCGCAGCATGGGATAGTGGTGAGCAAGGGCCAGCGCCTTCGTTGGTTCTGCATTTGCGCAGAGCCGATGCGAATGCCTTGCCGTGGGACATCGTGCATCACGGGCGTGTGGTTCGGCTCAGTCTTGCTGAGATTTTCCCCAGGCTGGCATACAGCGCGGTGCAGCAAGTCGAGCCGGAGCATTTTGCCGGGCTGTTTCATGCCCACCAGACCGAATTGCAGTCTGCGCGGGGCGAGAGCGAATCGAAGGACTTCATCCTCGAACACGTCTACCAGCTTGCGCCCAGGTCTATCCGTACCCCGGTGGACTTCTGGCGCGAGCTGCTGCGGATGCACTTTGCCAACCGCTCGTTGCCACCGCTGTTCGCCCAGCACGCGGCAAGCATCATCCAGGGCAAGGGATTATTCGCAGACCTGCCCGTCGCCACCTGGCTGACTTCCAAGAGTGCGTTGCTGCGCGTGGTGCAGGATGCGTGGTATCGCTACCTGACGACCCTGGGCCTTGATGGCACGCGTACAGGGGAGCCACCACCACCCGCTTATGTTGAGAAAGACGGCGTCGCCAGGATCGAAATTCCGTTCGACCACTCCGATGTGCAGGTGCTGGTCGATTCCATGTTTCTCGACGGCAGCTTGCATCCGCTGGCAGTGCACAGCGTTCCGGCAGGGATGCCGAGCTGGATCAAGGCCGGCATTGTTCAGGACCCGGCGGCGCTGCAGGCTTTGGTGCTCAAAGGCATCGATGGCCTGATCGAGACGACGCCAACGGCGGCCTCTTCGCACAAGGACTGGAGCGAGTTCGCCAAGCGTTACGGTGAAATCCTGGCCCGCACGCAGGGCCTGCCGGGCACCGAAGGCAGCGCGAGCCTGCCGACCATGTCTCAACAGATCGGGGAGCGGATCAAGACCTTGCAGGCGCAATCAGACGAACATCTGCAAGCCTGGGTCGCGGCCAAGCATTACGCCGACCTGATCCTGCAGCCGGTGACCAAAGGCCCGGTGATGGTGCACCACGTGCCGCGCTTCTTGCGCCATCGGCGATCCGCAGGGGAAACCAAGCTCGCTTTGCTGGTCTTCGACGGGCTGGCCTTCGACCAGTGGGTGCAGATACGCGAGCGGCTGATTGCCACCACAAAACGCTTCGCATTTGACGAGGGAACCGCGTTCGCATGGCTGCCGACCGTGACATCAGTGTCGCGCCAGGCACTGTTCTCCGGCCTGAAGCCGCGCGAGTTCGAGGACTCCATCGACCGCACGGACAAGGAGGAATCCTTGTGGAAGACGTTTTGGCAGAACGAAGGCGTCAACTCGAATGAGGTGATGTATCGGCGCGCACTGCGCCAAGTCGGTCAGCTCGATGCACTGGAAGCCGATTTGATCGACCGGCGGCCGAAGGTCGTGGGCCTGGTCATCGATGAGGTGGATGAGCGGCTCCACAAGGAACGGTCCAAGAAAGACGTGGCGATGTGGATCGGCAACTGGCTGACGACCGGTTTCGTTGACCGGCTGTTTTCGATGCTGCTGGACAAGGGATTTCACATCTACCTCACGGCGGACCACGGCAACGTGGAGTCCACCGGCGTCGGCAGACCTAACCAGGGCGTGATTGCCGAGACGCGCGGCGAGCGCGTGCGGGTGTATCGGAGTGAGCCATTGCTGGCCGACTCCGCAGCGGCCTATCCCAACACGGTCAGGCTGGACGTCGCAGGCCTTCCCGCGAATTTCATGCCCCTGTTCGCAGGCGGACGAACCGCCTTCGTGCCGGAGGGCGACCAGGTGGTGGTCCACGGCGGGGTGTCGGTCGAAGAACTGATCGTGCCCTTTGTGAAAGTCAGTTATGTGATAGGTACCGAATGAATTCATCAGCCCCAAAAATAGGCTTTGATCGGTTCATTCAGCTTGATTGGGCGGCTGCGGCACTGAATATACGTGCAGACGTGGCTGGGCTAGATGATCTGAATGCACTGCTCGATGCAGCCGAGCTTGGCGTGGAAGCCAAGAAGAAAACGCGCACCGTGCTGAATCGGCTGTGGCTGGAGCCGCGCGCCGAACTGGTCGATTACGCCGATCGCGGCGTGGCCATCCACAAGACGCAGCCGGACATTCCCGTCTCAGCACTGTGCTGGGGCATGTCCGTGGCGACGTACCCGTTCTTTGGCAAGGTGGCCGAGCTGGTGGGCCGCCTGTCCGCCATCCAGGGCGACTGCGCCGCCGCCGAAGTGCATCGGCGCATGAGTGAAACCTATGGGGAACGCGAAGGCACTCGGCGCATGACCAACATGGTAATTCAGAGCCAGGCGAGCTGGGGCGCCGTGGAACGGGTCGAGAAAGGCAAGCGGGTCATTCGCCTGCCACAGACGAGCATCGACAACGATGCGCTTACGGCTTGGCTGATCGAAGCTGCCGTGCGCTACGCTGGCAAGCCGGTTTCAGTGACCAGTCTGCAGTCGCTGCCCGTGCTGTTCCCGTTCAGCTTGACGCGGCCTTTGGCTTATTTGGTGGCGAACAGCCCGAGCCTCACCCTCCGGTCGGAAGGACCGAGTAACCAGTTTGTCGCGTTGCGAGGCACGATTTGAGAACGGCATGCACTTCGCCTGTTTTGGGTTGACTATGCCAACTTCAAGAATGGGTTATTTGCCAGCTCGTCATTGAATATCGAGCAGGGTTCAAGAAGCAGATAACCATGCAGCTTCCGTGATTTTCTGGGGCCTGTGACTTCGCACGTCCAGATGTTCAGACCACTCGGCTGTTTGCGATGCAATTGCAGTCGCTCGAAACGCTTCTGCACCCACTGCCAATCCTGCAGGTTCTCCTGTTTGGCCAGTTTCCCTACCTGCGGGTGTTCCTGCGCATAGCGCTGGAACACGCCAGGGCTGACCAGGTAGGCGGTGTCGCTCACGGTATGCACCAGCGCTTTCGCATCGTTGATGATGAGCCGCCGCGTGGCGATGCCCTGTTTCAGCCACGCTATGAAGTGCTCGCCGGATGGCTGTGTCGTCGAGGATGTGGAGGCCGGCGGCGAAGGCGCAGCGCCGGCCAAGGTCGGCAGGGGCGCATCGGGGAGGCCTGCGGGCACTTCGTCCGGGGCGGTTTCCACATCCTGCTGGATGGTTGGTGAATTCCCCATTCCCACCATCGCCAGCATGTCCTCCATGGCGTCGGGGCTGGCCTGGGCCTTGGGTGGAGGTGCCGATGCGATGCCACT
>MKTG01000107.1:566-13689 GCA_001897615.1 Burkholderiales bacterium 68-10 | reverse complement strand
CACCGTCCCGGCAAACGGTGCTGGCCGCTCACCAGATTCCCAGATCAGCGCGGGCGCGAGCCGCAACAGGGTGAACGAGTGGCTCCAGCCGGTGGAACTGGTCACGGTAGCGCGCCAGATCGCTTTGCCGTCTGCTGTCGGCTGCAACATGCCGTGATCCTGCAGCACGTTGAACACGGCGGTGTTGTTCGCAGGAATGCCGTCGATGCCTTGGGATAGCAGGTGTGCGCGCAGCTTGTCCGAGACCGTCTTGCTGACCAGCCACAAACCATCCTCGGTGAGCCAGCCATCGGAGGCTTCGGGCTGGTTCAACTTCAGCTCCTTCTTGAGCAGGTAACGCAGCCCGTCCAGCAGCTTGCGTTGCAGCGCGTGCTTGGGCGCGGCCATGGCGCGTGTGGGGTCGCCGCCCAGTTCCTGGGCCACGGAAGCTCGGTCGGCCTGCACCACCAGTTCGCCCAGCACCCCTGCATGCTCGTACTGCCCGGCCAGGACATAAAGCAGCGGTGCCCACAGTGATGGGTAGCTGCTGAGCCAGTCCAGGACTTCACGGTCGAGTAGCTGGCGATAGAGCAAGCCTGTCGCGGCGCTGTGCAGGCGGTACTCGCGATCGTCACGGTAGCGGAAGCGGTATGGCTGGTGCAGCGGGCCGTGCCACGGATGCCAGGTATTGCCGTCGGCTAGCTCGACGTGCAGATCGACAGCGATCTTGCCGATGTCGTGCAGCAGTGCGGCGTAGGCGATGGCAGCAGTCCAGGCCTCGGCTTGCGCGGCCTGATCCTCGGGGTTGGCGCCGATGGGCAGCAGATGAGACTGGCGCAGCTTCAGGCTGTAGGCGACGATTTCCAGACCGTGGTCGAGCATGCCGCCTGGGTAAGCATGGTGATGCGCTTCGGAGGCAGGGAAAGCCTGAACCAGCTCGGCATAACGTTCCAGCGGCGCACGGTACAGCGCGGCGAACTGCTTGCGCGAGAGCGAGGTGCGCTGCCAGATGTGTTCCAGCAGTTTCTGTCGGCGCGGTGTCGCCAGCAGCGATGCGGCCGATTCCGGCCAGATCAGCCCTTTCGGGAGGTCGGTGGCGGGTGCTGGCGACGGAGCGGCAGCGACCGGGGGCCGTTTTCGCTGGAACAGAGAGAGCATGTGGGTGTCCTGATGGCGGGCCAAGCGGGAGGCCTTTTCGCCTTTTCGGGTAGGGCCTTTCCCCTTGCACCCCATTCCCTTGCTCCCTTTGACCTTTTGGCCTTTAGAAGCCTTTGGATATAGAGCGGTGAGCATTGGTCGTCCACCGTCAATGCGGGTATGGCGGGGCCGGATTGATGCGGGAAGGCTGGCTGTTCCCGCCCTACGATGAGGTTCATTGTTGGATGCTGGAGAACCCCGGTGAGAGCTCTCATTGACAAGGTAAGGATAATTCCTTACAATGTAGACATTGCGATCAGGAGAGCCGCCATGCCTGCCATTCACGAAGTTGCCACGTTGACCTCCAAAGGCCAGATCACGCTGCCCAAGTCCATCCGACAGGCGCTTGGCGCCGATACCGGCAGCAAGCTTGCGTTCGAGCTTCGTGGCAGTGAGGTCGTCGTGACCCGCGCCGATGCCGAGCACGAGGACCCGGCCATTGCCGCGTTTCTGACCTTGCTGGCCCGCGACATTGAAGCGGGCCGGAATGTGCGCGGCCTGCCCGAGGATCTGGCTCGCACAATGCTGGAGCACGCGGGGCACAAGGTGGACCTGGGCGATGATTTCGATGAGGACGTGGACATCTGATGCAACAGCATGGCTGGACACTGCTGTTCCACGACAACCTGATCGAGCAGATGCTGAAGCTGCGCGCGGCGGTGCTGCGCGCCCAAGACAACGACCCGGAAGGGTTCGGATCGAACGCCAACGTCAAGTTCTTCCGGGCCTTGGTCCAGTTGATGCAAGACGTGGTGCCAGGCGATCCGGCACGCGATGAGTACCGTCAAGGCAACACCATGGGGCCGGCCTATCGCCATTGGCGGCGGGCCAAGCTCGGAAGACGGTACCGGCTGTTCTTCCGCTACGACTCGAAGGCGAAGGTCATCGTGTACGCCTGGGTCAACGATGAACAGACCCTGCGGTCTTCGGGAAGCAAATCAGACCCGTATGCCGTGTTCGAGAAGATGCTCGGGCGCGGGAATCCGCCGGACGAATGGAGCGCATTGGTACAGGCAAGCAAGCAGGATTGGAGCAAACTGAAATAGGTATCCCTCAGCAGCAGGAGACGACCATGAGCACCACGACCCGCATCAGCACAGCAGAACGCCTCGGCCAGGCCTTGGGCCGTGGATGGCGCGCCTATGTGCGTGGCGAACGGCGGGCGTCGAACTGGTTGGTATCCAAGGGTGTGCCGGTAGCTGGTGCCACCGTGCTGTTGTGGACGGTCAAGCTGGTTGTGCTGGGATTGCTGTTTTACGTTGCTTTCTGGTTCGCACTCGTGGTGCTGAGTGTGACTGTGGCGGGATGGGCTGCTGCTGCCAATACCTTGGATGAGGACGAGTGGCCTTTCACTGACCTCACCGAACTGCGCAAGACGCCGGGCTACGATCCCAATCTGTATAACGATACGTCACACGAGTTGTACACTGACGACTGACCGGCCCCGCGCTACTTCAGCTTGCCTCCGGTAAGTGCACCAGCCCCCTTGCCGCCCGCTTGGCCGGCGCTCTTGCTCCCGTCTGAAAGCCCTTGGATGGCGTGCCCAGCCCGAATCCCAACCCAGGCAAGGCTCGCCAGCCAGAATCCGGGCAAGACCAGAAACATCGTTCCCGTGACGAACATCAGAAGCATGTCGCCAAAGGCGTTGTTCAGCCCCACCAGTGGATCGAAGTTGCTGTGTGGCCGGTTCCAGCCGAAGCCCCAGCCATAAAGCGCATCGAGGATGGTGCTGTCGATCCATCGTGCGAGCTGGAACCAGAAATCGACGAAGAACAGCGCGAACTGCACGACGCTCACGGTAACGACGGTCTTCAGGTCATAGGTGCCCACAACCAGCACCAGCGGGATGCAGATGACCAGCGCCATCTTGAGCAAGGCGAGCACCATAGGCAGCGCCTGGCGCACCACGTCCATGGCGGGAAACGCGGCCATCGCGCCGACAGCCATCCCTACGTCGCCCGTGGCCCGCGTCACGATGTTCGGCAGGGTTTTGTCGATCTGGCCACCGTAGTCTGTATAGACGCTGCCCTGGTTCAATTTCTGCTGCCGTGGCGAGGCGATGGTGCGGATCACCGAGTCGTCCACATCGGCTCGGCTCAGGAATCCGGCCCAGCCCGCCAGGCGATTCAGCAGGCTTGGGTCTACCTGCCCCAGCAGGCGTGCGCGCAGGCCATTGCCGGCATCGGCCCACCATTGCCTGCAGGTCGGGTAGCCGCCACCACTGGCCACCTGCGCAAGCCCCGCGTCGCGGGTGCTGTCGTAGGGCCAATCGTCGCGTGGCGTGCTGGAGCGGTAGGTGTCGTAGTAGCCGCCGGTGTCCGTGAAGAAGCGCGATCCGATCCAGGTCACGTCGTGCATCTGCGCCTCATCGAGGTTCGGGCGCTGCATGAACAGCTTGGCGCGGGCCGGTCCGTAGCAGTCTCGCGAGAAATCCGCCACTTCCTGAGCCAGCACCGGGTCGTCGATGCGAGTCGCGTCGATCTCCATCCTCATCTGCCGCAAGTCGGTGCCGCAGGGAATCGCCGCCACCGAGGCACCGGTCACTGCTCGCGAGAGTGTGTGCATAAAGGCCCACCAGACAGGCACCTTCGCCGACTGGTTGTTGATGGTGCTGAAGGACTGTGACCAGCCGGTATCCGTGGGTTGCGGCACGCTGACCTGGCATTGGGCCGAGCGTGCGCTGTCGTAGCGGATGGTGTTGAGGTCCACGTCGATGAATGGAATACCGGCGAACATCACCACCACGATGGCAACGAACACCCGGTTCTCGATGCGCGCAGCCGAGAGCACGCCCTTGTTGCCTTCGTCGGCACCTTCCGCACGGGCCTTCAGCCATTCCTGCACGATGATGGCAATGAAAGGCAGCGCGAAGACACCGCTCGCCACCAGCACGGCCCAGATGCCGTTGTGGACGATCCACGACACCAGCGTGAGGTAGTACTCCAGGTAGTCGGTGGTGAAAAGCGTCATGACCCCGATCTCCCCTCAAGCGGCCTGCAGTAACAGGCTGGCTTCCAGCGCGACGATCGCGGCAACGCCGGCGATCTCGCTGCGCACCAGGCGACGCCGCGCCTGCCTATCCGCCCCGCGTTGGGCCTCACGCGCCAGCAGCCGGCGGCGCATCCAGACCCAGCCGTAGGCTGTCGCGCCGTACAGGCACAGCCGCCACACTAGGAAGTAGCCCGCCGTGGCCGCCAGCCACCGCTCCCAGTTGGCAACGCTGCCGACGAGATAAATGCCGACGATGTTGGCGCCCACAGCGGCGGCAACGAGCACCACCGTCCACAGCAACGCCTTCGCCGCGCGCTGGTTAAGCAGCCAGCGGGGGCGCAGCCAACTGGCGCGCGGCAGGTTCATGGGTTGCCTCCCGGATTGCCCTTCTGGAGCCGGTCGAGGCGGTCGGGAATGGGATCGCCTTCGTAGATGCCACGCGAGCCAGCCGCGCGCGTGCCGTGGCGCTGGATGATGGCCATGGGCGAGTTGTTCGCCAGCTCGCGGCGCAGCTCCAGCTCGGTCTTGAGGTTGCGGATCTCCTGGTCGAGCGTGTCGCTCTCGTGGTTCACGGCCTCGACCGCCAACTGGTTCGCCGCGACGTTGGGCTCCTTCTTGCCGGTCAGCATGGTGCGCTGGAGCAGCAATGCCTTCTCCAGCACCGACGCCAGCGCGACCTCCGAGGCCAGGCGCCGCGCCAGCAGGTCTTGGTCAGGCTCGTCGCGCAGCGCCTCGATGACGCCGCGCGTGATGGGCAGCGAGGTGCTGCCAGCTGCGCGCAGGTTCTCGAAGGTGGTGTTGCGAGTTCCCGAGACCAGTTCCTGCAAGGCTTCCAGCTTTGCCTCGTACTCCTCCTGGATCAGCGGCGTCAGCCCGACGCCGGGCACCGTTTCGGTCTTGGTGCAGGAATCGCAGGTGCGCTGCACCTGTTCCCCAAGAACCCGTGTGGCCCATTCAGTCGCTTGTTGTGGCGACGTCCAAGTCTGGCAGGACAGGCTCGCGCAACTGGCGGAAGCGATGGACGACGTGTCGGTCACGCTGCGGCCGTTGACCAGGTTGTAGCCCGCGCGGGTGACGTCGCCGACCACGCGGATGGCCGACTGACCTGCGCCCCCCGCATTGCTGCCGCCTACCCAGGGCACGCCGTCGTTGCCGCGGCGCGTCTCTGCCTGCTCAATCGCCGACACGGCGTCCGTGCTCGACACCGCATCGCGCAGTGCCATGCCTTCGGCCATCTGGCTCCAGCCGAGCTGTCCGCCCGCCGTGTCGGCCATCTTCTCGGCCATGGCGCGGCAGGTCAGCTTGGAGCGGTCGAAATCCAGCCGCGCCTGCAGCACGCCGTTGGTCAGCAGGTTGTACAGGCCCGGATCAGCACGCTGGATGATCAGCGCAGGCAGCGATGCCACCGCGCTGGTGGCGCTCTGGATCACGTTGCTCATGATCTGCTGAAAGCCGTTGGTGACGCCGTTGAGCTGGTTGCGCAGCGTGGTTTGGATGCTCATGTCGCCGCAGATCAGGTTGCTGTTCCAGCCCACGCCGACGCCGATCGAGCGCATGCCGGCAGCGCGGCCCATGGACACTGCGCTGCCGCCGCCAATCGAATACATCACCTCGTCGCCGATCACGGAGCCGCCGGTTTGAAAGCCGGTCTGCGCCCACGCCAGGCCGCCGCCAAGAACGAGTGCGCCAGCCAGCACCCCGGTCAACACCCCAGTCAATACCGTGGGACGCAGCAGGCGGCACGCCTTGGTGGAGAGGTTTGTCAGTTCAGGACGCTTCATCGCCGTACCCTCATTGGAAATCGACGCTGCCGAGGAACACCTGGCCCCGGCGTTCGCAGCACGCATAGGGCCGCCACAGCGCCCAGGCGTAGTCGCCTTGCTGGGCTTGGGTCAGGAAGCCGCTGCGCGGGAACACCGTGCAGGAAGAGGACAGGACGGGCGTGAGTTCCTGCCACTTGCCCGTCGAGGCATCGCCTTCCATCAGCGCGCCGGCAGGCCAGTAGCCGGGCCGCGAGTTGGCGAGCAGCGGCTGATAGACGTGGATTTGTCCACGGCGCGTGACGACATCGCCAGCGCGCTGGGCCACCACGGCGCCAGCCTTGTGGTCGTCGGCCTGGTGCAGGAAACCGCCACGCGGATACACGTTGCCCCACAGGTTCAGCGTGGTGCGCGCGCCGACCTCGCGCCTACCCGGAATCAGCGCCTCCGGGTAGACCATCTCGGGCACGTTGTAACGCCAGGCCAGCGTGTCCAGGGTGCTGAGCAGGTACGGCATGAACGCCGTGCCCGCGCCCTCGCAGAAGTAGCCCGACGATGAGACGAACTGGTTGAACACCTCGACGCCGGGATGGCCGATGACGTCCGCGTTCTTGAACTTGGCGAGATTGTTCTCGTGGTCTTCGTTGGTGGTGCCGTCTCCGCCGGCCTGGGCCGAAGGGTTGGGCGTGCTCATCGGTCGAACTTCGACCCAGGGGTTCTCGCCGGTGTTGCTGTAGCTGGAGACGACCGCATCGGGGATGTAGTGGCGTACCTTGATCGACGTGCGCACCGTGCAGCCCGTCCAGGTGCAGTAGAGCCAGTAGCAGATGCCGACGACGCGGTATTCGAGGCAGTCTGGCGAGGCCACTGAGCCAACGATGGTTGCGGTGTTGAGGGCATAGCTGCCCGTGGCGCTGAGCAGCAGCATTGACGCCACGCCAGTACGCAGGCGGCGCATCCGCTCGAAGGGTCGGATCATGGCTGCGGGCTCCGGTGTTGCGCAATGCGCGCGACGGCACGGGCCACGTCCGGCTCGCCATAGACCACGTAACGCTGATCCACCACGACGGCCGGAATGCTGGTGACGCCCAGGCTCCATGCGTCGGCGACGCCCTGGTATGCGGAAGCGATGCGGCGCTGGAGGTCGGCACCGCCGTTGTTCAGGCGGCGCTTGACGATGGCCGTGGCCTGCTCAGGATGGGCGGGCAGCTGTGCGGAAAGCGCGGCTTCGATGCGCGGGCCTTCATCCAACTCGATCAACCGCTCGCCACCCATGGTCTTGACCGGGTGGCGGCTGTCGGTGACGACCACCACATCGGCGGCGAAGGTGGTTGGGCTGAAAACGGCCAAGAACGCCGGCAGTGCAACGGCCAGGCCAAGGGTTCGCCAGCCGGATGCGAAGCGGAATAAAGATGCTGGCATGTCGCGTGCCCTGGAAGTTGATCAGAGCCATAGTCGAACGCGAACCCGCTACCGCCCCAACAAACAATGCGCATCGCGGGCACCCCGCATACCTGTTCGGTGCTGCCGTATGGAAAAAAGCGGAGGCCGAAGCCCCCACTGTGATTACAAAAGACCAGACTCGGCGAACGAGTACGGTGCGCCCTGACCAATCACAAAATGGTCGAGTACCCGCACGTCGATAAGCGCCAAGGCCGTCTTCAACTGATCGGTCAGCAAGCGATCCGCATTGGATGGCTCGGTGGTGCCCGAGGGGTGCTGATGGGCGAAGATGACCGCAGCGGCGTTCAGTTGCAACGCTCGCTGCAGCACGACACGTGGATAAACCGAGGTCGCATTGATCGTTCCATGGAACATCGGCTCCACGGCCAGCACGTCGTGCATGCTGTTCATGAACACGACGACGAATATCTCATTGGGCTCGGCGACCAGCTTCAAGCGAAGGTAGTCCCTGACCGCAGCGGGCCGCTCAAGGCGCGGCCCTGCTTTGAAAACCCGTCGCTCCAGCAACACGATGGCTTGCTGGATGATCCAGTCCTCGTTCTGAACAGAAATATCGGAAAGCGACTCCAGGCAGGAGTCATTGATGACGACAGGCATGGCGAACCTCCAGGCAGGGAAATCGGAGGGCGCACGTGCCCCAGGAGGGCAGGCCCTCCTGGGAGTGGAACAACGGAATAAGGTGCATCCATCACCACAGCAGCGGTGATCGTTCGCGGCCAGGATGCGAGGCGAACGGGTAGCGGTCAGCGCAGTGTGCTGCGCCGTAGCCTCAATGACCGCGGGCTACCTGGGCATGTCGCCGACGACGTCGGCAGGCATTTCGGTGGCAGGTGAAGCGACGGAATCCTCAGCCGCCAGCATGTCCATGGCCGACAGCAGTGCATCGCCTTCGATCGGCCCCTGCAGCAGGATCGCCTGGCCGGTCTGGCGATCGTGCAGACGAATCGAAGGCGTCGCGGTCACGCCGCCCTTCATGGCTTCCTCGGCCTGAGCGCGAATCAACGCTTCGGGTCGCTCGCTTGCCAAACACTGCTCGACGGCTGGGTTGAGGCCGGGATAACGCAGACCCTCAGGCAAGCCCAGGCCGTCGCTGCGCGTGTGCGCATAGACCCATTCAATGGCCTGCCAGAAAGCCGCATGCCCACCTGTCTCGGCGGCGCACTCGGCCAGGCGTGCCTCGGCGGAGGCGGCCGGCTCGTGCGCGGCCAGCGGCTGGTGGTGCCATTGCAGGGCCACGTCGGTGTTGCTGCCGACCCAGCGCTTGAGTTGCGGAAAGTACGCTCGGCAGAACGGACATTCGAGGTCGGCATAGAGCGTCAGCGTGAACCGGCCCTCGGGGTTGCCCATCTGCCAGGGAGGCCCGGCCATCTGCGCCGTGCTGATCGGCACGGGAGCTTGCGATTCTGATTCGCTGAGTGCGCGAGACACGAGCCATATCAACAGCAGTGTGATCAATCCAGCGGCCAAGAACCAGGGCCAGCGCTTGCGCGAGCGCCGACGGCGGAACGCCTGCACCGGCATAGGAATGGAAGGACGTTTCGGTTTCACGGCAGTCTCCGGCGGCTATTGCGGCAGGCCCAAGGCTGGCGACTCGATGCCGCGCGCCTGGTCGATCTTCTCGGCCACCTTGAAGGCCGCGTCGAGTTCACTGATGCCGTGCTGCTGCATGAGTTGGTAACGCTCGGCTTTCTCCTCGGGTTCGGTCTGCGCGAGCGCGAGATACAGGCTCGGTGGCACGGCCCGGAACAGCACTTCCAGGCTCTTGGAGAGGATGACGCCCTCGGTGAACTTCCCAGCTTCTTTGCGCGCGGAAAGCATCAGCGCCTTCTGCGCGGGTGACAGTTCGCGAAACCGGGCGATCTTCTCGACCTCATCGGGTGGCATCGACAGGCAGATCCACCACTCGATCATGTTGAGCATGGGCTCTGCGGCGCGCGGCAAGTCGTCGATGTTTTGTGTGGCAAGCCAGAACCAGGCTCCCAGCTTGCGCCACATCTTGGTGATCTTCACCACGTAGGGGGCGAGCAGCGGGTTCTTGGTGATGATGTGCCCTTCGTCGGTGACGTTGATGATCGGGCGGCCCAGGTACTGATCGCGCTCGGCAATGTTGTTCACCGTGCTGATCAGGCTGATGTAGGCAATGGAGAGCTGCGCGTTGTAGCCCTCGCGGGCATAGGTCGCCAGATCGACCAGGGTGATGTCGGCTTCGGGCCACGGCGAGCCGTCGCGGTCGAACATTTCGCCGTCCGTGCCTTGGCAGAACATGTCCATGGCGTCGGCCATCTCCAGCAGCCGCACACGCCGCATTTCCGGCAGCGTCGGGTCCTGGCTGCGCGTTCGCAGTGCGTTGCGCACATCGCGCGTGAGCACGGTGCGCTTTTCGCCATCCTTTCTGTGGCAGTGCTCTGCGGCGTCAAGGATGCACTGACGGATCAGCGAGCGGTCGGCCCGTGTCATCCGGGCTTCTTCCTTGTCTTCGCCGCCGGTGATCATCAGCCGCGCGGTGATCTCCAATTCGCCCAGCACGTCGCGCTGCTCATCCGCCTCCATGGCCACAGCATCGGGTGGAAGGTCTTCGTCCAGCGCATCGGCGTCGAGCGTCTGCACGCCGCTGGGCGTCTCGATCAGCCGCCGCGCATCCGCGAACGGCGCGAGCGTCACACCCGAGCCTGGGGCCAGTTTGACCCGGTTCACGGTCAGACCCAGGCGCCGGGCAAAATCGCTGAACAGGCCGAAGCTGTTGCCGGCCTCGACAATGAACAGCCGTGGCCGGTAGATCGCCGTGACCTGATTCAAGAGGTTGTTGAGGGTCGCCGACTTGCCCGAACCCGTCGGGCCGAACAGAAACAGGTGGGCATTCATCTGCCGGTCCAGGCGGTTGAGCGGGTCGAAGGTGATCGGCCCGCCGCCGCGGTTGAACATCGTGATGCCGGGGTGCCCCGTACCCTGGGCGCGGCCCCACACGGGCGATAGGTTGGCCGCGTGCTGGGCGAACATCAGTTGGGTGTACCACTTGCGCCGATCCTGGCCGGGGTTGTAGCAGCACGGCAGCCAGCGCAGGTAGCTGTTCAGCGGGGCCACCTCGTCATCCTCGCGCACCGGCTGCAAGCCGGCGTTGAGCATGACGTTCGCCAGGTCCAGGCCGCGTCGGTCCAGTTCCGCCTCATCGCGCCCGCGCAGGTAGAACGCCAGCGTGCCGCGATAGAGCTTGTGCGCGCTGCCGATCAGGGAGCGGGCTTCATGCACGTCCTTGAGCGTCTGCTCCGACGCCAGCGTCTCGCCCACGGCCTTCTTCGCCAGGTGGTTGAGATCCGCTTCCAGAACATCCTGGGGCGTGGCGACCATCGTCAGGCAAAGGGTGGTGTCCTCGGGCATCTGGTCGAACAGCGTGTTGATCGCATCGCCCTTGCGGGTCTCGCCGGTCAGGTGCCCCGTGCCCGGCGGCATGCGCAGGCGGTCGGTGATCAGCACGCGGTGCGGCAGGCCGTCGAAGTACCAGGTGCCATGCGCCACGTCGGAGCGCGGCTGGCCGAAGAACAGCCGCTGGCTGAAATCCCGCCCGCTCGCCAATTCGATCTCGCCGTCTTCGCCGGCCTCCGTACTTTCGGGGTAGCGCGCCAGCGCATAGAAGCGCTCCCGGTCTTCGGCCCCAGGCCCAAGCAACGTGGGACGCGGGTTGAACCAGCGCAGAAGCCAGTCGTGAACATCCGCAGCCACCATGCGCCTGGCCTGAATGCCGGCGTTCGCCAGTCCGCCGCACAGGCGGTCGCAGACGATATTGAGCATCTGCTCGGGCGTCTGGCCGCGGCGGCTGTTTTGCCCTTGGCCGGTCACGCGGCGATAGACCACCATGCGCACGCGCCGGGTCTGGCCGCGCCAGCGCAGCCGTGTGACCACCGTGTCCTCGAACAGACCGCCCGGCTTGGCCACCGCGCGCAGGTGGTGGCCGAAGAAGCGCAGGTAGAACTCGCTGAACGCCGTATCACGGGCGCGCGGCTGCACATAGTCGCGCAGGGTCTGCATGTACTGGTCGAAACTGGGCTCGTCCTGAGCGTAGAGCTGCAGCACCCAGGGGTTCTCGTCCAGTTCATCGAAACTGTCCTGCAGCGCGTTCTCCAAGGCATCGCGGGCCTGCGCGAGCCAGCCAGGTTCCCGGCCTTCGGTGCCCAGCGGCACCAGCTCGTAGAACGCCGCCACCGATTGCCCGTCCTCCAGCAACATGGCTTTTGACTGCGGCAGGAACTCCACCCAGGGCAGCAGTTCCACGAACGACGGCGCGACCTCGTACAGCGCCTGCTCGTCTGCCAGGGTCGCCGACCTGCGAGCTTGCACCGCCGTGCCGGGTTCGGGGATGCCGGCCTGACGCAGTGCCTCGACGTGGCGCTGCCAGCCGTCCGGCTGCTCGTCATCGCCAGCGCCGGACGCGTCCAGCTTCGGTGCGGCCAGCTTCGGCCAGGAGAGTTTCCAGCGCATCAGTAGTCCTCCACGCGCTCGCCTGGCATGGCGTACTGCACGCGCTGGTACAGCGGGAACACGGTCGTATAGCCCGGAATCGGCACCGGGTCGGTGCCCGCCAAATGGGGATACACGTACATGACCAGATCGGGGTTGGGCAGGCGCTGGAACTGGCGATAGACCTCGTTGCGCGCCGTGCGCGTATAGCGCATCTGCTCGACGGGCGCGGCTTGCACATCCATCTCGGTCAGCGGACGGCGAAGGCTCTGGCGCGCATCGAGCAACTGCCTACGCGCTACCTGGCCGCCGCCACCGCCGCCGTCACCGGCGTTCTGCTGCCAGATGTCCATCATCGTGCTGTCGCCATGAGGCAGCAGCTTTTCCTTGCTGGTGGCGCAGCCGCCGAGCAGCGCGACGGTCAAGGCCAGCGCCAGGCCCTGAGCCCAGCTATTCAAGTTCGAGAGCATGGCTTTCTCCTGCGCGGTGATCGACCTTGCGGCCTTCGGGATCGAAGTCGATGGCGAGCGGCTTTTCGAGGTGGACGGCGACCTTGGCGCCGGGCTGCACATAAACGGCAGCGAAGGCCTGGCCGTAGAGCTTGTTGACCCAGCTCGACATGTCCTGAACGCCACTGGCGAGAATCCGGCCCACGGCTTCCTGGCCGCTGATGCCCACGCTGCCGATGGAGCCGTCGGCGCCGACATAGGACGCCCTGCCGCTGTCGGATTCGATCAGTGAGGCCACGCCAGCGCCAGCCGCCGTGATCAGCGCCTGGGTGCCGAGGTACTGCTGCGCATTGCTGCGCCGCTCGCCGCTGACACAGGGAATGCCGTGCGGATCGCTGATCCAGCCCAGGCCGTCGCGTTGTTGGTTGTTTTGCTGGTTGCCCTCGCGATCCTCGGGAATGGTGCGGATGGTCCCGTCATGGAACACGAAGGTGATGCTGCGCACCTGGCCGCGCACACACGAAAGCGTCCAGTCGCCCGATGCGGTGCCGGAGAACACGGCTCCGGCCACATCGGGAATGTCGATGCCGTTCGCGGTCAAATTGTCAGGCCCGACCAAGACCTTGAAGGGGTATGGGTCGTTCACCGTGCCGTCGATCGGCACGCGGCCAATCAGCGCCGTCATCGCCACCGACCCCATCAGCGTCGAGTTGGTCGGTACGGTGTAGACGGGCGTCGCGCTCTTTACGCCTGTCGCGCGTGCGCCCGCGTTCACCACGGTTTGCGCCGTGGTTTCCAGCGTGCTCCGTGCGGAGCCGAAGCTGGTGGGGA
>MKTG01000107.1:0-488 GCA_001897615.1 Burkholderiales bacterium 68-10 | reverse complement strand
CCGCCAATGCTGTCCAGGCGCCGCTGCAGGTCGGCGAGCAGCCCCTCGGTCTGCTGGCGCGCGCTGGCCGCCTGCTGTTGGTCGCGGCGCAAGTTGGAGCGCTCGGATTCGAGGGCCGAGCTGATGCGCTGGTCGATGGCGTTCTCGCGCTGGCGCAGTCGCTGGTTCTCTTCACGCTGCGACCTGTTGTCGGACAGCGCGGTTTGAAGCTCGGTGCGCAACTGCTTCACCTGGGCAACGAGTGTCGCGACGGTGTCGCGCGGGGTATCGCCCTCGATGCCCAGCGCCTTCATTTCCTCCGGCGTGAGCCTGCTGCTGCCATCTGCGGTGGGCGGCGCCGACGCACCGCCACCGGAGAACAGCCGGATGGCGACGAACAGCACCAGCAGGGCCACGGGGATCAGCAGCCACTTCAGGAGTCCGTTACTGCGCATGGCGGGCCTCCCTGTCGTCGCTGGCTGCTGCTTTGGGCTGCGGGAGATGCACAG
>MKTG01000106.1:92053-93750 GCA_001897615.1 Burkholderiales bacterium 68-10 | reverse complement strand
CGACAACATCATGACCGGGCGCAACCTGAAGATCAGAAGCAACCTGCTGCTGCAGGCGCTGCGCTGGGGCCCGGCCGAGCGCGAGGAGATCGCGCACCGCGAGTTCGTCGAGCACATCATCGACTTCCTGGAAATCCAGGCGCACCGCAAGACGCCGGTGGGCCAGTTGCCCTACGGCCTGCAAAAGCGCGTCGACCTGGGCCGGGCGTTGGCGATGGAGCCGCAGGTGCTGCTGCTGGACGAGCCGATGGCCGGCATGAACGTCGAGGAAAAGCAGGACATGAGCCGCTTCATCCTGGACGTCAACGACGAGTTCGGCACCACCATCGTGTTGATCGAACACGACATGGGCGTGGTGATGGACATCAGCGACCGCGTGGTGGTGCTGGACTACGGCAAGAAGATCGGCGACGGCACGCCCGACGAGGTGCGCGGCAACGAAGACGTGATCCGGGCCTACCTGGGCACCAGCCACTGAACACGGGGACGCAAGATCATGGGGTTCTTTCTCGAAACACTGTTCGGCGGCCTGATGACGGGCATGCTGTACGCGCTGGTGGCGCTGGGCTTCGTGCTGATCTTCAAGGCCTCGGGCGTGTTCAACTTCGCGCAGGGCGCGATGGTGCTGTTCGCGGCGCTGGCGATGGCGCGCTTTTCCGAGTGGATTCCGGGCTGGCTGGGCATGGCGCCGGGCGTGCTGAGCGTGCTGCTGGCCATCGTCGTCAGCATCCTCATCATGGTTGGCGTGGCCTGGCTGATCGAGCGGCTGGCGCTGCGCCATCTGGTCAACCAGGAGCCCATCACGCTGCTGATGGCCACCCTGGGCATCGCCTATCTGCTGGATGGTTTCGGGCCCATGATTTTCGGCAGCGCGGTCTACAGCATCAACGTTGGCATGCCCAAGGACCCGGTGTTCATTCTGGAAGGCATGTTCGAAGGCGGCGTGCTGGTCAGCCTGGAGGATTTCTATGCCGCCGGCATCGCCGCCGCGCTGGTGGCGGCGCTGACGGTGTTCTTCCAGTTCACCAAGACCGGCCGCGCGCTGCGCGCCGTGGCCGACGACCACCAGGCGGCGCAGTCCATCGGCATTCCGCTGGCGCGCATGTGGGTGATCGTCTGGTCGGTGGCCGGCGTGGTGGCGCTGGTGGTGGGCATCATCTGGGGCAGCAAGCTGGGCGTGCAGTACTCGCTGTCGCTGGTGGCGCTCAAGGCCCTGCCGGTGGTGATCCTGGGCGGGCTGACCTCGCTGCCCGGCGCCATCATCGGCGGGCTGATCATCGGCGTGGGCGAGAAGCTGTCGGAGGTGTACCTAGGCCCGATGATCGGCGGCGTCATCGAGAACTGGTTTGCCTATGGCCTGGCGCTGGCGCTGCTGCTGGTGCGTCCGCAGGGGCTGTTCGGCGAAAAAATCATTGACCGGGTGTAAGGGGACGGACTGTCATGTTCTACAGGGAAAACGGTCAGTTCAAGACCTCCTACCGCGCCGATCAGCAGATCTTCCCGATCCTGCAGGACCGCGTCGCCGTGCTGCTGCTGCTGGCGCTGGCCTTCGTGGCGGTGCCGCTGCTGGCCAGCGACTACGTGTTCCAGGCCGTTCTGATCCCGTTTCTGATCATGGCGCTGGGCGCGCTGGGCCTGAACATCCTGGTCGGCTACTGCGGCCAGATCTCGCTGGGCACCGGCGCCTTCATGGCGGT
>MKTG01000106.1:83640-91928 GCA_001897615.1 Burkholderiales bacterium 68-10 | reverse complement strand
CTGGCGGTGGCCACGCTGGCGGCGCAGTTCTTCATGGACTGGCTCACCAGCCGCGCCAAGTGGGTCACCAACAACTCCTCGTCCGGGTCGGTCAGCGCCGGCCCGCTGTCGATCGCCGGCTGGAAGATCGACACCCCCATGGAGAAATACCTGCTGTGCCTGGCCATCCTGTGCGTACTGGCGCTGGCGGCCAAGAACCTGGTGCGCAGCGCCATCGGTCGCGAGTGGATGGCGATCCGCGACATGGACGTGGCCGCGGCGGTGATCGGCATCCGACCGATGTACGCCAAGCTGAGCGCGTTCGGCGTCAGCAGCTTCATCGTCGGCGTGGCTGGCGCGCTGTGGGGCTTCGTCCACCTGGGGGCCTGGGAGCCGGCCGCGTTCAGCATCGACCGCTCGTTCCAGCTGCTGTTCATGATCATCATCGGCGGGCTGGGCTCCATCGTCGGCAGCCTGTTCGGTGCCGCCTTCTTCGTGCTGCTGCCGCTGTTCTTGAACTACGTGCCGCACTGGCTGGGCCTGCCGCTGTCGACCGCCACCGCCACCTACCTGGAGCACATGATCTTCGGCGCGCTGATCGTGTTCTTCCTGATCGTCGAACCCCATGGCCTGGCACGGCTGTGGTCCACCGCGCGCCAGAAGCTGCGCGTATGGCCGTTCCCGCATTGAGGGCCGGCCGCGGCGTGTTTACCCCGGTGTCGGCAGGGGCATTTGCCGCGTTGTTTCACTCACCCCAACCACTGTTGTTTCACAAAGGAGACTCGCCATGAAACTGGGTGCCATCGCTCTCGCCGCCGCCGCCATTGCTGGCCTGGCCGCTCCCGCCGTGCAGGCGCAGGAGCAGTTCTTCCCGCTGCTGGTGTACCGCACCGGCCAGTTCGCGCCCCTGGGCATTCCATGGGCCGACGGCAAGCAGGACTACCTGAAGCTGGTCAATGCCCGCGGGGGCATCAACGGCGTCAAGATCGCCTTCGAGGAGTGCGAGACCGCCTACGACACCGCCAAGGGCGTGGAGTGCTACGAGCGCCTGAAGGGGCGCCCCGGCGGCACAGCCAGCTTCGACACGCAGTCCACCGGCATCACCTTCGCCGTCAGCGACAAGGCGCCGGGCGACAAGGCCACCATCGTCACCACCGGCTACGGCCTGTCGCAGTCGGCCGATGGGCGCGTGTTCGAGTGGAACTTCCCGCTGATGGGCACCTACTGGACGGCCGCCGATGCGATGGTGCAGGACATCCTGAAGAAGGAAAAGGGCAACCTCAAGGGCAAGAAGATCGCGCTGGTCTACCACGACTCGCCCTATGGCAAAGAGCCGATCCCGCTGCTGCAAAAGCGCGCCGCCAAGGATGGCTTTGAGCTGCTGCTGCTGCCCGTCACGCCGCCCGGCGTGGAGCAGAAATCCACCTGGCTGCAGGTGCGCCAGCAGCGCCCCGACTACGTGCTGCTGTGGTCGGCGGGCGTGATGACGCCGGCCGCCCTGCGCGAGGCCCAGGCCACCAACTACGCCCGCGACAAGATCTACGGCATCTGGTGGGCCGGCTCCGACCACGACGTGAAGGACATCGGCGCAGGTGCCAAGGGCTACAACGTCATGACCATCCACAACACGGCCGAGCGCGACAAGGTGCACGATGACGTCAAGGCCCAGCTGTACGACAAGGGTCAGGGCACGGCCAAGGACGCCAGCGAACTGGGCGCCATGGCCCACACGCGCGGCATGATGATTTCCATGCTGCAGGTCGAGGCCGTGCGTGCCGCGCAGGAGAAGTTCGGCAAGGGCAAGGTCATGACCTCCGAGCAGGTGCGCTGGGGTCTGGAGAACCTGAACCTGACGCAGGAACGCCTGAACGAGCTGGGCTTCGGCAAGATCATGCGCGCGGTCAAGACCAGCTGCGACAACCACATGGGCACCGACTGGACGCGCGTGGCGCAGTGGGATGGCGGCGGCTGGAAGGTGGTGTCGGACTGGTATCAGGCCGACAAGAGCGTGACCGAGCCGCTGATCAAGGAGTACGGCGAGAAGTACGCCAAGGAGAAGAACCTCAAGGTGCGCAGCTGCAACTGAGGCCGGCCTGACGCATTCCGCCCGCGTGGCGGGCGGAATGCGCGCCAGGCGTCATGCGTTTCGTCCCGATCGATTCCCGGAGTACCCGCCCATGTCCACCGCCACGCCCGTCGCCGCCGACGCCCCAGCGCCCCTGCTGGTGGTCAACGGCATCGAGGTCATCTACAACCACGTGATCCTGGTGCTCAAGGGCGTGTCGCTGACGGTGCCGCGCAGCGGCATCGTCGCCATCCTGGGCGGCAACGGCGCCGGCAAGACCACCACGCTGCGCGCCGTCTCCAACCTGCTCAAGGGCGAGCGCGGCGAGGTCACCAAGGGCACGATCGAATACAAGGGCGAGCGCATCGAGAACCTCAGCCCGGCCGACCTGGTCAAGCGCGGCGTGGTGCAGGTGATGGAGGGGCGCCACTGCTTTGCCCACCTGACGATCGAGGAAAACCTGCTCACCGGCGCCTACACGCGCAGCGACAAGGGCGAGATCGCCGCCAACCTGGAGAAGGTCTACAACTACTTCCCGCGCCTGAAGACGCGCCGCACCAGTCAGGCGGCCTACACCTCGGGTGGCGAGCAGCAGATGTGCGCCATCGGACGCGCGCTGATGACCAACCCCGACATGGTGCTGCTGGACGAGCCCTCGATGGGCCTGGCGCCGCAGATCGTCGAGGAGGTGTTCAACATCGTGCGCGACCTCAACACCAAGGAGCGCACCACCTTCCTGCTGGCCGAGCAGAACACCAACATGGCGCTGAAGTACGCCGACTACGGCTACATCATGGAAAGTGGCCGCATCGTGATGGACGGCAAGGCCAGCGACCTGGCCAGCAACGAGGACGTCAAGGAGTTCTACCTCGGCGTCGGTGGCGGCGAGCGCAAGAGCTTCAAGGACGTCAAGAGCTACAAGCGGCGCAAGCGCTGGCTGGCCTGAGCGCTGCCCCCTTCGGCGGCGCCGTGCCGGCGCGGCGTGCGCTCTGGCGTGCCCCGATGGGTCGGCGCATATGAATCAAAACAGATTCAGGAGCCCACTCAGCCTGCGCAAGGAGCTCCTGTTTAAAGAGCATTCACCATGACCGAATTCTTCGACGCGTTGGAAACCCGTGACCCCGCCGCGCGCGAGGCGGCGCTGATGGCCGCGCTGCCGGCGCACGTCGCCCATGCGCAGCAGCGCAGCGCGGCCTTTGCCGACATCCTGGCCGGCGTCGATGCCGCGGCCGTCGGCTCGCGCGCCGCACTGGCGCGCCTGCCGGTGACGCGCAAGGGCGAGCTGCTGGCGCGCCAGCAGGCCAGCCGTGCCGCCGGGCGCGATGCCTTCGGCGGCTTTGCCACCGGGCGCTGGGGGGCGGCCATGCGGCGCGTCTACGCCAGCCCCGGCCCGATCTACGAGCCGGAAGGCACGGCCGTGGACTACTGGCGCACCGCGCGCGCGCTGTACGCGGCGGGCTTTCGCGCCGGCGATCTGGTGCACAACGCCTTCAGCTACCACATGACGCCCGGCGCCTTCATCCTGGAGGCCGGGGCGCTGGCGGTTGGCTGCACGGTGTTTCCCGCCGGCACCGGCCAGACCGAGCAGCAGCTGCAGGCCATTGGCGAGCTGAAGCCCACCGCCTACGTCGGCACCCCCAGCTTTCTGCGCATCCTGTGCGAGAAGGCGCAGGAAAGCGGCGCCGACATGCGCAGCCTGACCAAGGGCATGGTCAGCGCCGAGCCCTTTCCGCCGTCGCTGCGCGACTGGTTCGCCGAGCGCGGCATGACCGCCTACCAGAGCTACGCCACGGCCGATGCCGGCCTGATCGCCTACGAGACGGCGGCGCGCCAGGGCCTGGTGCTGGACGAGGGCGTGATCGTCGAGATCGTGCGCCCCGGCACCGGCGATCCGGTGCCCGAGGGCGAGGTGGGCGAGGTGGTGGTCACCGTGCTCAACCCGGACTACCCGCTGATCCGCTTCGGCACCGGCGATCTGTCGGCGGTGCTGGCCGGTGCCTGCCCCACCGGGCGCACCAACACCCGCATCAAGGGCTGGATGGGGCGCGCCGACCAGACCACCAAGATCCGCGGCATGTTCGTGCACCCCGGCCAGGTGGCCGAGGTGGTGCGGCGCTTCCCCGAGGTGGCGCGTGCCCGCCTGGTGGTCACCGGGGCCATGGCCAACGACCAGATGACGCTTCGGGTCGAATCCGTCAACGTGCCCGGCCTGGCCGAGCGCCTGGCCGACGCCGTGCGCGACGTCACCAAGCTGCGCAGCCAGATCGAGCTGGTCGCCCCCGGCAGCCTGCCCAACGACGGCAAGGTGATCGAGGACGCGCGCAGTTACGAATGAAGCTCGACGAACGCCACCTCGGGGATTTCCCGGTGCGCGCGCAGTCGGCCGGGGCGTTTCAAACCGATACCATTGGCTGTTTTCATTCCTCATTTCAAGGAGCCGCTGTCATGTCACCCCTGTTCAAGCTGAGCATCGCCGCCGTCGCCGCCTTGGTGGCCCTGGGCGCCCAGGCCCAGGCCTTCCCGGCGCCGGGCAAGACCGTCACCCTCATCGTGCCCTTTGCCGCCGGCGGTCCCACCGACAAGGTGGCGCGCGACCTGGCCGAGGCGCTGCGCAAGCCGCTGGGTGGTGCCACCGTCGTCATTGACAACGCCGCCGGCGCCGGCAGCACCATCGGCGCCGCCAAGGCTTTCCGTGCCGCGCCGGACGGCTACACGCTGCTGGTCACGCACATCGGCATGGCCACCACGCCGGCGCTGTACCGCAAGCTGCCCTACAACGTGGAAGAGTTCGAGTACCTCGGCCTGATCAACGAAGTGCCGATGGTGGTGGTCAGCAAGCCCGGTCTGCCGGCCAACAACTGGACCGAGCTGAAAACCTGGATCGGCGAGAACAAGGGCAAGATCAACCTGGCCAACGCCGGCCTGGGCGCCGCCTCGCACCTGTGCGGCCTGATGCTGCAGCAGGCGCTGGCCACCGAGATGACCACCATCGCCTACAAGGGCACGGCGCCGGCCATGACCGACCTGATGGGCGGCCAGGTCGACATCATGTGCGACCAGACCACCAACACCACCAGCCAGATCGAGGGCAAGAAGATCAAGGCCTTCGCGGTCACCACGCCCAAGCGCATCACCATGCCGCCGGTCTACAAGGACCTGCCGACGCTGCAGGAGGTGGGCATGAAGGGCTTCGACGTCTCCATCTGGCACGGTCTGTACGCGCCCAAGGGCACGCCGGCGGCGGTGGTCAAGGCGCTCAACGAGGCACTGCAGGTGGCGCTCAAGGACGCCGACTTCATCAAGAAGGAAGAAGCGCTGGGTGCCGTGGTGGCGCACGACGACCGCGTCACTCCCGCCGGCCACAAGAAGTTCGTGACCGCCGAAGTCGCCAAGTGGGGCGCGGTCATCAAGGCGGCCGGCCAGTACGCCGACTGAAGCGGGCTGGCCCACCAAGGCGGGTGACAGGGCAGGCGGCGGGCGCCATGAAACGCGCGCTGCGCCTGGTCGACTCCATCACCGAGCTAAAGCCCGCGGCAGACGCCGGCTGCTTGGCGGTCAGCGGCTCGCACGGCGGCATCAGCTCGGCCCACTATGCGCTGGCAGCGCGACCGCTGATCGCCGTCTTCAACGACGCCGGCGTGGGCAAGGACGATGCGGGGCTGGCGGCCCTGCCGTTCCTGGCCCGACACGGCATCGCCGCCTGCACGGTGGCCCACACCAGCGCGCGCATCGGCGAGGCGCGCAGCACGCTGGAAGATGGCGTGCTCAGTCACTGCAACGCCCAGGCGCTGGCCCTGGGCATCGCGCCGGGGCAGCCGTGCGGGCAGGTCATCCGGTATCTCGAACGCACTGGAGGATGAACATGGCTCGGAATTTCAGATCCAATCGGCGTCTGGCGCTTGCGGGAACAGCGCTGGCAGCTATTTGTTTGATAGCAAACAATGCCTGGGCCCAAGGCGCCTGGCCGACCAAGCCGGTCAAGATCGTGGTGCCGTTTGCCCCCGGTGGCACCACCGACATCCTGGCGCGGGCCATCGCGCCGGAGCTGAGCAAGGCCTTCGGCCAGCAGTTCATCGTCGACAACCGCGCCGGCGCCGGCGGCAACGTGGGTGCCGAGGTGGTGGCCAAGTCACCGGGCGACGGCTACACGCTACTGATGGGCACGGTGGGCACGCATGGCATCAACCGCGCGCTCTACCCCAAGCTGTCCTACGACCCGATCCAGGACTTCGTGCCCATCACCCTGGTGGCCAGCGTGCCCAACGTGATGGAAATGAACGCCGACAAGGCCCGCGCGCTGGGCATCCACAACGTGCAGGACTTCCTCAGGCACGCCAAGGCCCACCCCGGCAAGCTGAACATGGCCTCCAGCGGCAACGGCACCTCCATCCATCTGGCTGGCGAGCTGTTCAAGCACATGACCGGGGTCTTCATGACCCACATCCCCTACCGCGGCTCCGGCCCGGCGCTGCTGGACCTGGTGGCGGGCAACATGGACGTGATGTTCGACAACCTGCCGTCATCGATGGCGCAAATCAAGGCCGGCAAGCTCAAGCCGCTGGCCGTGACCAGTGCCAAGCGCTCGGCGGCCCTGCCTGACGTGCCGACGGTGGAGGAGGCCGGCGGTCCGGCCCTCAAGGGTTATGAAGCCAGCAGCTGGTTCGGCCTGCTGGCTCCCGCCGGCACGCCAGCGGACATCGTCAACCGCTTGCAGCAGGAATCGGCCAAGGCGCTGGCCTCGCCGGCGGTCAAGGAGAAACTGCTGGCTCAGGGCGCCGTGCCGGGGGGCATTGCGCCCGGCGAGTTCGCCCTCATGATTGCCGACGAACACGCCAAGTGGGCCAAGGTGGTCAAGGCCTCCGGCGCCAAGGTCGACTGACCGGCGCCAAGCCGGGGGGCGGGCGTCGGTCGTCCTGCGGGGGCGGGGGCGGCCGCCTCAGACGCCCCAGACCACGTCCTTGCCGGCAGCGCCGCTGCGCTCCAGCAGCTCGATGAAGGGCGCGGCGCGCTGGCGCAGTGACACCAGTTCCTGGCGCGCGAATTCGTCCGCGGTGGCCTGCGCGCGCGCCTCTTCGTCGCTGGTGGGCGCCGCATGGGCGTGGCCCTGGGCTTCGCGCCGCTCGATCTCGGCCTTCAGCGCCGCGATCGCGGCCGGTACCTGCTCCACGGTCACGATGCCCGCGGGGCTGACGGGCTTGCCGATGATCTTGAGCAGTTCCTCGGCCGAAGCCTTCAGCATGATCACGTCGGCGACGGCCTGCGACTTGAATTTGTAAAGCATGGATGAAGTCTCCGGTTGGTGGCGCGCCCCTGGCGCCCTGATCGTGATTGTGCCTCGTTCGGGTAACTACCAAGCTGTCCGGCGTCAAACCATCTTGACGGCTGATGATTGACATATAAACTATTTCCACATAAACGACATGCTGTGTGGCGCAGGAGACTGAACATGAAGATCGTCTGCATCGGTGGCGGCCCGGCCGGCCTGTATTTCTCGCTGCTGATGAAGCAGCACAACCCCGCGCACGACATCACGGTGATCGAGCGCAACCGGCCCTACGACACCTTCGGCTGGGGCGTGGTGTTCTCCGACGCGACGATGGAAAACATGCGCGTATGGGACAAGAAATCAGCGGATGACATCCAGCTGGCCTTCAACCACTGGGACGACATCGAGCTGCTCTTCAAGGGCGAGGTGATTCGCTCGGGCGGCCACGGCTTCGTCGGCATCGGCCGCAAGAAGCTGCTCAACATCCTGCAGGACCGCTGCCAGGAAGTGGGCGTCAAGCTGGTATTCGAGCGCGATGTGGAGTCGGATGCCGAGTTCGCCGACGCCGACCTGATCATCGCCAGCGACGGCATCAACTCCAAGATCCGCAAGCTGCACGAGAACCTGTTCAAGCCCGAGCTCATCGTGCGCCCCAACCGCTTCATCTGGCTGGGCACGAACAAGCTGTACGACGCCTTCACCTTCGACTTCGTGCGCACCGAGCACGGCTGGTTTCAGGCCCACATCTACAAGTTCGACGAGACCACCTCGACCTTCATCGTCGAGTGTCCCGAGCACGTGTGGCTGGCCCACGGGCTGGACAAGGCCTCGCAGGACGAGTCCATCGCCTTCTGCGAAAAACTGTTCGCCGACAACCTGAAGGGCGAGAAGCTGATGACCAACGCGCGCCACCTGCGCGGCTCGGCCTGGATCAACTTCACCGACGTCGAGTGTGGCCAGTGGCGGGTCAAGAACGCC
>MKTG01000106.1:43958-83605 GCA_001897615.1 Burkholderiales bacterium 68-10 | reverse complement strand
CTCGGGCACCAAGCTGGCGCTGGAAGACGCGATGGAGCTCACCGCCGAATTCATCCGCCACGGCGACCACCCCGACAAGATCGAGGAAGTGCTGACCAACTACCAGGCCTCTCGCAAGGTCGGTGCGCTGCGCGTCAAGAACGCCGCGCGCAACGCCATGGAATGGTTCGAAGTGTGCGGCGAGCGCTATTGCGACCAGCTGGAGCCGCCGCAGTTCATGTACTCGATGCTCACGCGCAGCCAGCGCATCAGCCACGAGAACCTGCGCGAGCGCGACCACGTCTGGCTGGAAGGCTATGAGCGCTGGTTTGCGCGTCGCGACGGCCTGCCGGTGGCCGATGCCGCGACTCCGCCGCCGCCCATGTTCACGCCCCTGACGGTGCGCGGCCTGACGCTGAAAAACCGCGTCATGGTCTCGCCCATGGCGCAGTACTCGTGCGTCGATGGCGTGCCGGGCGACTTCCACCTGGTGCACCTGGGCAGCCGCGCCCTGGGCGGCGCCGCCATGGTCATGGCGGAGATGACCTGCATCACGCCCGAAGGCCGGATCACCCCCGGCTGCCCGGGGATCTGGAACGACGAGCAGAAGGCCGCCTGGAAGCGCATCGCCGACTGGATCCATGCCAACTCCGATTGCAAATTCGCCATGCAGATCGGTCACGCCGGCGCCAAGGCCTCCACGCGCCTGGCCTGGGACGGCACCGATCTGCCTTTGGCCAGCGGCAACTGGCCCATCGTCTCGGCTTCGGCCCAGCAGTACATCCCGGGCGTCAGCCAGACCGCCAAGGCGCTGAGCAAGGCCGAGATGGAAACCATCCAGCAGCAGTTCGTGCAGGCCGCGCGCGACTGCATCGACATCGGTGCCGACTGGCTGGAGCTGCACTGCGCGCACGGCTACCTGTTGTCGGCCTACATCTCGCCGCTGACCAACAAGCGCACGGACGAGTACGGCGGCAGCCTGGAAAACCGCCTGCGCTATCCGCTGGAAGTCTTCAAGGCCATGCGCGCCGTCTGGCCGCAGGACAAGCCCATGTCGGTGCGCATCTCGGCGCACGACTGGGTCGAGGGCGGCATCACGCCCGCCGACGCGGTGGAGATCGCCAAGGCCTTCAAGGCCGCCGGTGCCGACCTCATCGACTGCTCGGCCGGCCAGGTCAGCAAGGACGAAAAACCGGTCTTCGGCCGCATGTGGCAAACGCCGTTTGCCGACCGCATTCGCCAGGAAGCCGGCATCGCCACCATCGCCGTGGGCGCCATCAGCGAGGCCGACCATGTCAACAGCATCCTCGCCGCTGGCCGTGCCGACCTGTGCGCCGTCGGTCGTCCGCATCTGGCCAACCCGGCCTGGACGCAGTCCGAGGCCGCCGCCATCGGCTACACCGGCCTGCCCTGGATCAAGCAGTACTACCAGGGCAAGCGCCAGCTCGAAGCCAATCTGGCACGCCAGCGCGCCATGGGTCAGCAGACCGTGGCCATCCCCAAGCCGGTGGTGGGCTGAGGCATGGTGGACAAGGTGCAAGCGCCGGCCTGGAGCCAGCGCCACATCCTGGTCACCGGTGGCGCGCGTGGCATCGGCCGCAGCGTCACCCAGGCGCTGCTGGCGCAGGGCGCGCGCGTCACGGTGCTGGGGCGCAGCCTGCCCGATGCGCAGGCGCTGCGCACGCTGACCGGCAGCGACGAGGCGGCCGAGCGTCTGCACGCCGTGGCGGCCGATGTCAGCGATCCTGAAGCCGTGGCCGCTGCGTTTGCGGCGGCGCGCGCACGCTTTGGCGCCATCGACACCCTGGTCAACAACGCCGGCCAGGCCAGCAGCGCCCCGGCGCTCAAGACCGACCTGGCGCTGTGGCAGCGCATGCTGGCCGTCAACCTGACGGGCGCCTGGGTCTGCACCCAGCAGGCGCTGCCCGGCATGGTGCGGGCCGGCTGGGGCCGCGTGGTCAACGTGGCCAGCACGGCGGCCCAGCGGGGCTATGCTTATGTGAGCGCGTACTGCGCGGCCAAGCACGGGGTGCTGGGCCTGACGCGTGCGCTGGCACTCGAATTGGCGACAAGGGGCGTGACCGTCAACGCCGTCTGCCCGGGTTTCACCGAGACCGACCTGCTGGCCGACAGCGTGGCCAACATCATGGCCAAGACCGGGCGCACCGAAGAGCAGGCACGTGCCGACCTGGCCGCAGGCAACCCGCAAAAGCGCCTGATCCAGCCGCAGGAGGTGGCCGACGCCGTGCTGTGGCTGTGTCAACCGGGCAGCGGTTCGGTCACCGGCCAGGCCATCTCGGTCAGCGGCGGCGAAGTGATGTGATGTGAGGAGCAAGCCATGGATCTCGAAGCCCGCGCCCACGCCGAACACCCCGAAGAGCTGCGCCTGTGGCTGCGCCTGCTCACCTGCACGCAACTGGTGGAGCGCGAGCTGCGCACACGCCTGCGCGACGAGTTCGAGACCACGCTGCCGCGCTTCGACTTGATGGCGCAACTCGAGCGCGTGCCTAGTGGCCTGCGCATGAGCGAGTTGTCGCGCCGCATGATGGTGACTGGCGGCAACGTGACCGGCATCACCGATCAGCTGGAGGCCGAGGGCCTGGTCGAACGGGTGCCGGTGGAGGGCGACCGGCGCGCCTTCAGCGTGCGCCTCACACCCGCTGGCCGCAAGCAGTTCAAGGCCATGGCCGAGCGCCACGAGAGTTGGATCGTTGACGCCTTCGCCGGCCTGTCGTCGACCGAGATTCAAGCCCTGCACCAGCTGCTGGGCAAGGTCAAACACCACTTTCAGGAGATCGCGTGAAACACTACATTCCCAGCACCAACCCGATGCGCCCCCAGTACGGCGCACGCGCCAGCTATCAGGCCAGGCACTTCGCGTGGCACTGCGGCGAAGACGGTGTGGCCACCGTCTCGCTCAACCGCCCCGAGCGCAAGAACCCGTTGACCTTCGACAGCTATGGCGAGCTGCGCGATCTGTTCAACGGCCTGCGCCAAGCCACCGACGTCAAGGTGGTGGTGGTGACGGGCGAGGGCGGCAACTTCTGCTCGGGCGGCGATGTGCACGACATCATCGGCCCGCTGACGAAGATGAGCATGCCCGAGCTGCTGGAGTTCACCCGCATGACGGGCGATCTGGTCAAGGCCATGCGGGGCTGCCCGCAGCCCATCATCGGCGCCATCGACGGTGTGTGTGCCGGCGCTGGCGCCATGATGGCCCTGGCCTGCGACCTGCGCTATGGCACGGCCGCGACCAAGACCGCCTTCCTGTTCACCCGCGTCGGCCTGGCGGGCGCCGACATGGGCGCCTGCGCGCTGCTGCCGCGCATGATCGGCCAGGGCCGCGCCAGCGAGCTGCTGTTCACCGGCCGCGCCATGACGGCGCAAGAGGGCCTGGCCTGGGGCTTCTTCAACGCCCTGCACGACAGCGATGAGCTGCTCGCCAAGGCGCAGGACATGGCGCGCCAGCTGGCCGCCGGCCCCATGTTTGGCCACGCCATGACCAAGAACATGCTGCAGCAGGAATGGGCCATGACCATCGACCAGGCCATCGAGGCCGAGGCCCAGGCGCAGGCCATCTGCATGCAGACCCAGGACTTCCGCCGCGCCTACGAGGCCTTTGCCGCCAAGCAAAAGCCGGTGTTTGGTGGGGACTGAAGCGTGAAAAGACAGGAACGCAGAGAACGCAAAGGTTTCGCAGAGGACGCAGAAACAAAGAAATTTCTGAATCCTTCGGCGCCTTCTGCGAAACCTTTGCGTCCTCTGCGTTCGGTTTTTGATTTTGAGCCTCTCCCATGACCCCCAGCACCACCCATCTGAACCTGCCCTTCTTTGATGCGGCCCATCGCGACATCGCCGCGCGCCTGCCGGCCTGGGCGGCTGCGCAGCAAGTGGACGAGCGCGACGACCGCGCCGCCTGCCGCGACTGGGTGCGGCGCCTGGGGGCGGGCGGCTGGCTGCGCTATTGCGTGCCGGGCGACAGTGGCGGCGCGCTGCCGCAACTCGACTCGCGCGCGCTGGTGCTGCTGCGCGAGACGCTGGCGTTTTACTCGCCGCTGGCTGACTTTGCCTTTGCCATGCAGGGGCTGGGCAGCGGCGCCATCTCGGTGGGCGGCAGCGCCAGCCAGCGCCAGGCCTATCTGCCGCAGGTGGCCAGCGGCGCCAAGATCGCGGCTTTCGCGCTGTCCGAGCCCGAGGCCGGCTCGGACGTCGCTGCTATGAAATTGCAAGCTACCGGCGCTCGCCCCGATTGCGTTGCAGGCCAAAAAGACGATGCGTATTTTCTGGACGGCCGCAAGACCTGGATCAGCAACGGCGGCATCGCCGACTTCTACTGCGTGTTCGCCAAGACCGACCCGCAGGGCGGCAGCCGCGGCATCAGCGCCTTCATCGTCGATGCCGGCACGCCGGGGCTGGACGATTCGGCCCACATCCCGGTGATGGCGCCGCACCCGCTGGCCACCCTGGTGTTCGAGCGCTGCCGCGTGAGTGGCGAGCAGATGCTGGGTGAGGTCAACGGTGGCTTCAAGCTGGCCATGCAGACGCTGGACATCTTCCGCGCCAGCGTGGCCGCCGCCGCCCTGGGCATGGCGCGCCGCGCGCTGACCGAGGCGATCTCGCATGCCAAGCAGCGCCAGATGTTCGGCCAGACCCTGGCCGACTTTCAGCTGACGCAAGCCAAGCTGGGCGAGATGGCGGCGCTGATCGATGCCGGCGCCCTGCTGACCTACCGCGCCGCCTGGATGCGCGACACCGCGCAGGGCAGCCAAAAGGAGCGCAGCGTCGCCGCCGCCATGGCCAAGATGACCGCCACCGAAAACGCCCAGCGCGTGATCGACATGGCGCTGCAAATGCACGGCGGCCTGGGCGTGATGGTCGGCAGCAAGGTCGAATCGCTGTACCGCGACATACGCTCGCTGCGCATCTACGAGGGGGCAACCGAGGTGCAGCAGCTCATCATCGGAAAGAGTGTTCTTCAGGAGGCCTGAACATGACCACGCCATCCGCACAAACCGACCGCTACGTGCACGACCGCCTGCCGCCGCGCGAGCAGTGGCCCGAGTTTCGCTACGACCTGCCCGAGTTGCAGGTGCCCGACCAAACCAACGTGGTCACCGCGTTGTTCGACGCCGCGCGCGCCAACGGCTGGGCCAACCGCCTGCTGCTGCGCGCGCCGGGCGAGACCTACACCTACGCCGAGGCCGAGGCACAGGTCGGCCGCATGGCCGAGATGCTGATCAAGGACTTCAAGCTCGAGCCCGGCAACCGCGTGCTGCTGCGCGGCGGCAACTCGATCGGCATGGCGCTGGCCTGGCTGGCCGTGGTCAAGGCCGGCCTGATCGTGGTGCCGACCATGCCGCTGCTGCGCGCGGTCGAGCTGGACAAGGTCATCGACAAGGCGCAGCCGGCGCTGGCCCTGTGCGAGGTGGCGCTGCTCAAGGACATGGTGCAGGCGGCGCAGGACGCCAAGGGCAAGCTGCCGGTGATCGCCTTTGGCGACCCGAAGCGTGCGGACGGCGTCGAGCAGCGCGCCGCGCGCCGCTCGCCCGACTACCCCGGCTGCGCGACCGCCGCCGACGACATCGCTCTGCTGGCCTTCACCAGCGGCACCACGGGCGTGCCCAAGGCCGTGGTCACCACCCACCGCGACATCCTGGCAGCCTGCAACGCCTGGCCGCGCCACGTGCTGAAGATGACGCCCGACGACATCGTCACCGGCTCGCCGCCGCTGGCCTTCACCTTCGGCACCGGGGGTCTGCTGATCTACCCCATGTGGGCGGGGGCCTCGGTGTATTACCCCGACGTCCGCTTCAACCCCGAAACCATGGTGCGCAAGATGCGCGACAACGGTATCACGGTCTGCTACACGGCGCCGACGTTTTATCGCCAGATGGCGCCGTATGCGCAGGCGCTGGGCATTCCCAGCCTGCGCATCTGCGTCAGCGCCGGCGAGGCCCTGCCCGACGCCACGCGCCAGCTGTGGAAGCAGGCCACTGGCATCGAGATGCTCGACGGCATCGGCGGCACCGAGATGTGGCACATCTACATCTCCTCGGCCGGTGCCGAGGTGCGCGCGGGCACGATCGGCAAGGTGGTGCCGGGCTACCAGGCCAAGGTGGTGGACGAGAACGATCAGGAGGTGCCGCGCGGCACCGTCGGGCGGCTGGCGGTGATCGGCCCCACTGGCTGTCGCTACATGGATGACGAGCGCCAGACGAAGTACGTGTCCAACGGCTGGAATCACCCGGGCGACGCCTTCATCCAGGACGAAGACGGCTATTTCCACTACCAGGCGCGCGACGACGACATGATCATCACGGCCGGCTACAACGTCGGCGGCCCCGAAGTCGAGGACTGCCTGCTCACCCACCCGGCGGTGGCCGAATGCGGCGTGATCGGCAAACCGGACGCCGTGCGCGGCATGATCATCAAGGCCTTCGTGGTGTTGAAGCCCGGTCACCCCGACAACGAGGCGATGGTCGAGACGCTGCAGGCCTACGTCAGGGACAGCATCGCGCCCTACAAATACCCGCGCGAGATCGAATTCATGGCGGCGTTGCCGCGCACCGACACCGGCAAGCTGCAACGCTTCAAACTGAGAGGGATGGCATGAGCATTCGACTGATTCAACCCGAGGGCTGGGCACCCGCCAAGGGCTACGCCAACGGCATTGCCGCGCGCGGCACCCAGATCTTCGTCGGCGGCCAGATCGGCTGGAACGCACAGCAGCAGTTCGAGACCGACGACTTCATCGAACAGGTGCACCAGACGCTGCGAAACGTCGCCGACGTGCTGCGCGCCGCCGGCGCCGGGCCCGAACACATGGTGCGCATGACCTGGTACGTGATCGACCGCGTCGAGTACAACGCCCGCCTGAAGGAGCTGGGCGGCGTCTACCGCGACGTGATGGGCAAGAACTTCCCGGCCATGACCTGCGTGCAGGTGGCGGCGCTGATGGAGGCGCGCGCCAAGGTCGAGATCGAAGTCACCGCCGTGCTGCCGGATTGATTCTCGGAATGAAGTCTTGAAACAGCCGGACGCGAAGAACGCGAAGGAATCGCGAAGGACGCCAAACAATAAATTTAACGAAAACGCCTTCCGGCCCTTGTTTGGCAAGCGCGAGACGCTATTGAATTTAAATTTTTGTATCTTTCGCGTCCTTCGCGTATTCTTCGCGCCCTTCGCGTCCGGCTGTTCAAACCCTCCAACCTACACCCCTTCCTTCCACCCCAGGAGCCCCCATGTCCAAGTCCAAGACCCCCTTCAGCTGGGATGACCCCTTTGCCCTGCACGATCAGCTCACCGACGACGAGCGTGCAGTGCAACAAGCCGCGCACGCCTATTGCCAGGACAAGCTGCTGCCGCGTGTGCAGGATGCCTTTCGCCATGAAAAGACCGACCCCGCGATCTTTCGAGAGATGGGCGAGCTGGGCCTATTGGGCCCCACCATCCCCGAGCAGTACGGCGGCGCGGGCCTGAACTACGTCTGCTACGGCCTGGTGGCGCGCGAGGTCGAGCGCATCGACTCGGGCTACCGCAGCATGATGAGCGTGCAGTCCTCGCTGGTCATGGTGCCGATCAACGAATTCGGCACCGAGGCGCAAAAGCAGAAGTACCTGCCCAAGCTGGCGCGCGGCGAGTGGATCGGCTGCTTTGGCCTGACCGAGCCCAACCACGGCTCCGACCCCGGCAGCATGATCACCCGCGCGCGCAAGGTGCCCGGCGGCTACGCGCTGTCGGGCGCCAAGATGTGGATCACCAACAGCCCGATCGCCGACGTCTTCGTCGTCTGGGCCAAGGACGACGGCGGCCAGATCCGCGGCTTCATCCTGGACAAGGGCGCCAAGGGCCTGAGCGCCCCCGCCATCCACGGCAAGGTCGGCCTGCGCGCTTCCATCACCGGCGAGATCGTCATGGACGAGGTGTTCTGCCCCGAGGAAAACGCCTTCCCCGAGGTGCGCGGCCTCAAGGGCCCCTTCACCTGCCTGAACAGCGCGCGCTACGGCATCGCCTGGGGCGCGCTGGGCGCGGCCGAGGACTGCTACCACCGCGCGCGCCAGTACGTGCTGGATCGCCAGCAGTTCGGCCGCCCGCTGGCGGCCAATCAGCTGGTGCAGAAGAAGCTGGCCGACATGCTGACCGAGATCAGCCTGGGCCTGCAGGGGTGCCTGCGCCTGGGGCGCCTGAAGGACGAGGGCGGCGCGGCGGTGGAGATCACCAGTATCGTCAAGCGCAACAGCTGCGGCAAGGCGCTGGACATCGCCCGCACCGCGCGCGACATGATGGGCGGCAACGGCATCAGCGACGAATACGGCGTGGCGCGCCACCTGGTCAACCTGGAGGTGGTCAACACCTACGAGGGCACGCACGACATCCACGCGCTGATTTTGGGCCGGGCCATCACCGGCATCGCCGCCTTCTGAAATGACATACCCCCTGTGCCGCCTGCGGCGTCACGTGCTCGCCGCCAGAGGCGGCGGCCCTTCGGCCCGTCCAGACCTGCGCAGGCAGGTCTGGAGCCGCGGGCCTCAGCTCCCTGGCAGGGGGACAACGCCGATGCCCGGTACAAGCCCGGTCATGGCGTTTGCTGGCATGGCCTGCGCCGCGGCCTTCGGGGGTTCACTTGCACACCGTCATGCAGCACGCTGATCCCTCGCCGGCCGCGCGCTTCGAGCGCGTCTACCCGATTCGCTTCTCGCATTGCGATCCAGCGGGCATCGTGTTCTTCCCGCAGTACCTGGTGCTGTTCAACCATCTGGTCGAGGACTGGTTCACCGAGGGCCTGGGCGTCGACTACGCCCAGATGCTGGGCGCGCGGCGCATCGGCCTGCCGATCGTGCGACTGGAATGCGACTTCCGCGCCATCAGCCGCATGGGCGACGCGGTCACCTTCGGGCTGGTGACCGAACGGGTGGGCGGCCGTTCGCTGACCCTGGCGCTGACCGCCCGCGTGGCGGACGAGCTGCGCGTGACCGCGCGCCAGGTGCTGGTGTTCACCGACCTGGATACCCACCGCGCCATCGACCTGCCGGCCGACGTGCGGGCGGCTTTGGCGGCGGGTCGCTGAGCTTGCCCCGCGGCGCGGGGGCGCGCGATTGGCTACAGTTGCCGCCATGACCCCCGCGGAATTCAGTGCCCTGCTGCTGCTGGCCACGGCCAGCACCTTCACGCCAGGGCCCAACACCACGCTGTCGACCGCCATCGCCGCCAACCGCGGCCTGCGCGGCGCGCTGCGCTTCGTGTGCGCGGTGCCCACCGGCTGGGCGCTGCTGCTGGGCCTGTGTGGCGTCGGCCTGGGGGCGCTGGTGCTGGCGCTGCCGCTGCTGCGCTGGGGCATCGTGGTGACGGGCGTGGGCTACATGCTGTGGCTGGCGGCGCGGCTGGCGCGCAGCGCCACGCTGGCCGAAGCCGACGCGCGCCGGCTCGACGTCAGCTTTGTCGAGGGCGTGGGCCTGCAGTTTCTCAACATCAAGGCCTGGATGCTGGCGCTCACCGTGGTGGCCGGCTGGGTGGCCGGGCGGCCGGACTGGCCGGCGCGGCTGCTGCTGGTGCTGCCGGTGATGCTGGCATTCGGCTTTTCCAGTAACTTCACCTACGCGCTGATCGGCTCGCTGCTGCGCGGCTGGCTGGCGCGGGGGCGCCGCCTGCTGTGGTTCAACCGCCTCATGGCGCTGGCCCTGGTGCTGACCGCTGGCTGGATGGCGTGGTCGGCCATGGCGCTGATGTCCGGCGGGTCGCCGCCGTGAGCGCGCCGCGGCAGGCACGGCGCCAGCGCATCGGCTTCTGGCTGGGGGTGCTGGGGGTGGCGCTGTTTGCCATCACCCTGCCGGCCACGCGCCTGGCCACCGGCACGGATGCCGAGCCGCAGCTGTCGCCCGGCTTCGTGACGGCGGCGCGGGCGGCGCTGGCGGGCTTGCTGTCGCTGGCCTTCCTGCTGCTCACGCGCTCGCCCTGGCCGGCGCGCGGCCACTGGCGGATGCTGCTGCTGTCCGTCGGCGGCAACCTGATCGGCTTTCCGCTGCTGGTGGCGCTGGCGCTGCGCAGCGTGTCGGCCGCGCATGGCGCGGTGATCCTGGCGGTGCTGCCGCTGGCCACGGCGGCCGCGGCGGCGCTGCTGCTGGGGCAGCGCGAGCGCCTGGGCTTCTGGCTGTGCGCGCTGGCCGGCTGCGCGCTGGTGGTGCTGTATGCCTGGCTGCGCGCGCAGGGGGCGGGCGGCTTTGGCTTTGCGCCGGCCGACGTGCTGCTGCTGGGCGCGGTGATCGCGGCGGCCATCGGCTACGTGGCGGGCGCGCGGCTCACGCCGGTGCTGGGGGCCGAGCGGGTGATCTGCTGGATGGGCGTGCTGGGCCTGCCGCTGTCACTGCCGTTCACGCTGTGGCTGTGGCCCGATGCGGCCACGCTGGCGCAGGTGCGAGCGCCGGCCTGGGCCGGCGTGGCCTATGTCGGCGCGGTGTCGATGTGGTCGGGCTTCTTCGCCTGGTTTCGCGGGCTGGACTGGGGCGGCGCGCTGCGCGTCAGCCAGGTGCTGCTGCTGCAACCCTTTCTGACCATGCTGTTTGCCGTGCCGCTGCTGGGCGAGCGGCTGGACGCGCTGTCGCTCGGCTTCGCGACGGCGGTGGTGCTGACGGTGTTCGTCGGGCGGCGCCTGTCGCTGCCCGCGCCGGCGGTCGCTTCTCTGGCGGGCGGCGATCCTCAGACGGTTTCTCTACCAAAGGCTCAAGAATGACGTCTCCCTCACCCTGGCAACTGGCCGCGCGCGCCGAGGCCATGAACCCCTCGGCCATCCGCGAGATCCTGAAGATCACCGAGCGCCCCGGCATCCTCAACTTCGCCGGCGGCCTGCCGTCGCCCGAGACCTTTCCGGTGGACGCCATGCGCGCCGCCTGCGCCCGCGTGCTGGCCGAAGGCAGCCCCGTGGCGCGCCCGTCGCTGCAATACGCCGCCAGCGAGGGCCTGCCCGAGCTGCGACAGTGGGTGGCCGCCGAGCTGGGCCGCCAGGGCGCGCGCGTGGCGCCAGATCAGGTGCTGATCACCACCGGCAGCCAGCAGGGGCTGGACCTGCTGGCCAAGGTGCTGCTGGACGCCGGCAGCCGCGTGCTGGTCGAGACGCCCACCTACCTGGGCGCGCTACAGGCGTTCGCCCCGATGCAGCCGCGCTTTGACAGCGTGACCAGCGATGAGGGCGGCATCACCGCACAGGGCCTGCGCGAACAGCTGCAAAACGGAGAGCACCCGCGCTTCGTCTACCTGCTGCCCAACTTCCAGAACCCGAGCGGGCGCATGCAGGACGAGGCGCGGCGCCAGCAGCTGATCGCCGTCTGCCGCGAGCATGGCCTGCCCATCGTCGAGGACAACCCCTATGGCGAGCTGTGGTACGACGCCCCGCCGCCGGCGCCGCTGCTGGCGCGCTGGCCCGAGGGCGTGCTGTACCTCGGCTCGTTCAGCAAGATTCTGGCGCCGGGCCTGCGCCTGGGCTACGTCATCGCGCCGCGCGAGCTGTACCCCAAGCTGCTGCAGGCCAAGCAGGCGGCCGACCTGCACACGCCCGGCTTCAACCAGCGCGTGGTGGCCGAGGTGATTCGCGATGGCTTTCTCGACCGCCACGTGCCCACCATCCGCGCGCGCTACAAAGTGCAGCGCGACGCCATGCTGGCGGCGCTGGCGCGCGAGCTGGGCCCCACCGGCGCCGAATGGACGCGCCCGCGGGGCGGCATGTTCATCTGGCTGCGCCTGCCCGCGGGCCTGGACGCGCAGGCGCTGCTGCCCGCCGCGGTCGACGCCGGCATGGCCTTCGTGCCGGGCGCGCCGTTCTTCGCCGGTCAGCCCGACCCGTGCACGCTGCGCCTGTCCTTCGTCACTTCGACGCCCGAGCAGATCGACGCCGGCATGGCGGCGCTCGGACGCGTCGTCCGCCAAGCGATCTTGTAAGAGATATTGGCCGCTGGCGCTTGTATGGCAATCGCTGGCAGCTATAAATAATATAGTCATCCAGCATGCCCCTGGCCCGTCCCTTTGCCCAGATCGACGTCTTCAGCGCCGTGCCTTGCGCCGGCAACCCGGTGGCCGTGGTGCTCGACGGCCAAGGGCTGGACGCCGCCGCCATGCAGCGCTTCGCGCGCTGGACCAACCTGTCCGAAACCACCTTCGTGCTGCCGCCCGAGGACGCGCGGGCGGACTACCGGCTGCGCATCTTCACGCCCGGCGGCGAGCTGCCCTTTGCCGGCCACCCGACGCTCGGCTCGTGCTTCGCCTGGCTGGCGGCCGGCGGCGTGCCGCGGCAGCCGGGGCAAGTGGTGCAGCAATGCGCGCAGGGCCTGGTGAGCATCCGCCAGAGCGGCCAGCGCCTGGCCTTTGCCGCCCCGCCCAGCCAGCGGCGCGAGGTGCCCGCGGCCACGCTGGCCGAGGTGCTGCCGGCGCTGGGCCTGGCGCCGGCGCAGCCGCGGCGCGCGCAGTGGCTGGACAACGGCCCGCTCTGGCTCGGCCTGCAACTGGACAGCGCCGACACGGTGCTGGCGCTGGCGCCCGACCACGCACGCCTGGCGGCGCTGGGCTGCAAGGTGGGCGTGGCCGGCGCGCGGGGCGGCGCGGGCAGCGGCGCGCTGATCGCGCGCTCCAACCGCGAGGCGCGCGCCTTCGGGGCGGTCGCCGCGCGCGCGGACGACGCGCTGATCGAGGTGCGCGCCTTCGCCGCCCCCATCGGCGTGCCGGAAGACCCGGTCACCGGCAGCCTGAACGCCAGCCTGGCGCAGTGGCTGATCGAGGCGGGCGAGCTGCCCGCGCGCTACGTGGCCAGCCAGGGCACGGCGCTCGGGCGCGCCGGCCGCGTGCACGTCGAGCGCGATGCCCAGGGCCAGGTGTGGGTGGGCGGCGACTGCGTGGCGGTGATCGGCGGCCAGGTGCGGCTGTGAACGCACGGCTCGACCACCTGGTGGTGATGGCCGACACGCTGGCCCAGGGCGTGGCCTGGTGCGAGGCCACGCTGGGCGTGACGCCGGCGCCGGGCGGCCAGCACCCGCTGTTCGGCACCCACAACCGCCTGCTGGCCATCGGCACGCCGCGGTATCCGGGCGCCTACCTCGAACTCATTGCTATTGATCCGGGAGCTGCTGGCGCAGACGAGGCAAGGCGTACACGCTGGTTCGACATGGATGACGCGGCCCTGCGCGAGCGCGTGCGCCGCCACGGCCCGCAGCTGATCCACTGGGTGGCGCGCGTGCCCGACGTGGCCCAATCCTGCGCCGCGCTGGCGCGGCTGGGCATCGACCGGGGCGAGATCCTGCAGGCCAGCCGCCTGACGCCGCGTGGGCTGCTGCAGTGGCAAATCGCCGTGCGCGCCGATGGCCGGCGCCTGTTCGACGGCACCCTGCCGACGCTGATCCAGTGGGGCGCGGTGCACCCGGCCGACAGCCTGCCCGCCAGCGGCGTCAGCCTGCAGGTCCTGCGGCTGGGCCACCCCGACGCCGCCACGCTGACCCATGCACTGGCCCGCCTGGGGCTGGGCGACGTGGCCACCACGGCGAGCGCCGAGCCCAGCCTGCACGCCGAGCTGCTGACGCCGCGCGGGCCGGTGCGGATCTGACGGATTGAACACTTCTTCACGGATACACGCCATGCACACCGCGGACGCCGCACTGCCGACCCTGGCCGACATCGAAGCCGCCGCCCAGGTGGTCTACCGCGAATTTCCACCCACGCCGCAGTACCGCTGGGCGCTGCTGTCCGAGCGCCTGGGCGCCGACTGCTGGGTCAAGCACGAGAACCACACGCCGGTGGGCGCCTTCAAGATCCGCGGCGGGCTGACCTTCTTCGACGCCCTGGCGCGCCGTGGCGCGCTGCCGCGCGAGGTGGTCAGCGCCACGCGCGGCAACCACGGCCAGAGCATCGGCTGGGCGGCGCGCGCGCACGGCGTGCGCTGCACCATCGTCGTGCCGAGCGGCAACTCGGTCGAGAAGAACGCCGCCATGCGTGCGCTGGGCGTGACGCTGATCGAGCACGGCGACGACTTCACCGCCGCCGCCGACCACGCGCGCGCGCTGGCGGCCGAGCGCGGCGCCTTGATGGTGCCCAGCTACCACCGCGACCTGGTGGTGGGCGTGGCCACCTACTGGTGGGAATTGCTGCGCGCGGTACCCGGCCTGGACGTGGCCTACGTGCCCATCGGCCTGGGCTCGGGCGCCTGCGCGCTGCTGGCGGCCAAGCGCGCGCTGGCGCACCCGGTGCGCGTGGTCGGCGTGGTCAGCCGCCACGCCACCACCTATGCCGACTCGATCGCCGCTGGCCGCGTGGTCGAGTCGCCCGTGTCCACCCGCATCGCCGACGGCATGGCCGTGCGCCGCGCCAACGACGAGGCGCTGGCCCTGCTGGCCGGCGGACTGGAGCGCCTGGTGCAGGTCAGCGACGACGAGGTGGCCGGCGCCATGCGCGCCTTCTACGCCGACACCCACAACCTGGCCGAGGGCGCCGGCGCGGCGGCCCTGGCCGCGGCGCTGCAGGAGCGCGGCCGGCTGGCGGGGCAGACGGTGGGCGTGGCCCTGACGGGCGCCAACGTAGACGCCCGGACGTATGCCGATGTGCTATTGAATGAATAGCTGTTTGCGCTGTCCCGGCGGGCGATGGTGCTTGATTCGTTCTTGAGCCATCAGGTCGACACGGTTCGGTCGGACGCTGGGCGGCCTGCGCGGGGCAGGCACAATGCGCCCCATGGGAACCCTCTACCTCGTGCGCCACGGCCAGGCCAGCTTTGGCACCGACCACTACGACCAGCTGAGCGAGCTGGGCCGGCGCCAGTCGCTGCGGCTGGGCCAGTACTGGCGCGAACGATCTGGCGCCGAGCTGGCGTTCGACGCCGTGCTCACCGGCACGCTGGCGCGCCAGGTGCAGACCTGGCAGGGCATTGCCGAGGGCGCGCAGCTGACCGGCGTGCCCTGCGTCGAATGGCCGGGGCTGAACGAGTACGACAGTCACGCCGTCATCAGCGCCATTCACCCCGACCCGCTGCCCCGGCCCGACACGCCCGAACGCTACCGCCTGCACTTCCGCCTGCTGCGCGCCGGCCTGGCGGCCTGGATGCGCGGCCAGGTGCAGCCGGCCGGCATGCCCAGCTACGCGGACTTCGTGCACGGCGTCACCAGCGCGCTGGATCATGTGCGGCTGAACTACGACGGCAACGTGCTGCTGGTGTCCAGCGGCGGGCCGATCACCACCGCGATCGGCCAGCTGCTGTCTGCGCCGGCCGAGACCACCATCGAGCTGAACATGCGCTACCGCAACTCGGCGGTGACCGAGCTGGCCTTCACCCCGCGGCGACACGCCCTGGTCAGCTACAACGGGCTGCCGCACCTGGACGACGCGCGCTACCGTGACTGGATCACCTACGCGTGAACGGTCCCGCTTTCGCCCTCTTGCGGGGCGCAAGGAAGATGGCGCGAGCCAGGAGCCGCCCGACTTACTGCGGCTGGAAGCCGCTGTCGGCGATGATGCGCGACCACACCCGGGTGTAGGCGCGCTCGCGCTGATCGAGCTGCTGCGGGTTCATGTAGCCCACTGTCAGGCCCAGGTCGGTCAGCCGGGCGCGCACGTCGGGCAGGGCCACCACTTTCTCCAGCGCGCGCGTGAAGCGCTCGATGAACGGCGCCGGCGTGCCGCGCGGCGCCCAGATGCCGTAGAAGGGCGTGTCTTCCAGCCCGCCGAAGCCCATTTCGCTGAAGGTGGGCACGTCGGGCAGCGCGGCCTGGCGCTTGCCGCCCAGCACGCCGATCACGCGCAGCTTGCCGGCGCGCTGGTATTCGATGAAGTCCTGCACCGAGCCGGTGCCGGCCGGGATCTGGTTGCCCAGCATGTCGGCGATCATCGGCGCGCTGCCCTTGTAGGGCACGGCCGTGAGCCCCAGCCCGTATTTCTTGCCGATCAGCTGCACCAGGAACTCCGGCGTCGAGGCCGGCGCCGGGATGCCGACGGCGCTCTTGCCGCCCTGCTTGCCGCGCACCCAGTCGACGTACTCGGACAGCGTGTTGGCCGGCGTGGCCGCCGACACCGCCAGCCCGTTGACGAAGGTGGCAAAGCCGCCCAGGGCGACGAAGTCCTCGGTCGGCGCGTAGCCGGGTTTCTTGACCACCTGCGGCAGGATCGAGATGGTGTGGTCGTGCGACAGGAACACCGTGGTGCCGTCGGGCCGCGCCGCCTTGAGCTGCTGCGCGGCGATCTGGCCGCCGGCGCCGGGGCGGTTGTCCACCACCACGTTGCGGCCCAGCTCGGCCTGGAGCTTCTCGGCCAGCAGGCGGGCGATGACGTCGGAGCCGCCGCCGGCCGGAAAACCCACCAGCACGTGGATGGCGGTGTCGTCGTTGGCGCGCGCCAGGGGCGTGGCCAGGGCGGCGCCGGCGGCGAGCAGGGTGGCGTTGAAGTGGCGGCGCGTGGTCATGGGCTGTCGTCCGTGGTGGTTGGCAAAGGTGCCGATTCTAGGAGGCTGTGCTCGCGCAGCGTGTCGGCCGGCAGGCGGTCGATCTCCTGCAGCAGCGCGGCCAGGGCGCGGCCGGTGGCGTCGAGCAGGGCCAGGCCATCTTCCACCGTGGCGGCGGCGGCGTTGCCGGCGGCGCCGGCCGGGTTCAGGTCCTGCGCCGCCCAGGCCAGCTTGGCGCTGCGGCCGTTGCCCAGGATCGGGAAGGCCTCGGCGCGCGCGCGCGAGCTGGAGCCGAAATCCCGCGCCTTGTGCTTGCGCACCAGGCGCGGCTTCAGGCCCAGCATCATGGCCGTCTCCAGCTGGCCGCCATGCACGCCGAAGCGCTGCTCCTCGGGTGCGAAGCGCGCCATCAGGTCCTCGCCCTGGGCGTCCTTCAGCGGCAGGTTGAACCAGCTGACGCTGTAGACCAGCATGGCCAGGCGCGCGCGCAGCTCGCGGGCCACCACGTCCATCAGCCCCACGTTGCCGCCGTGGGCGTTGAACAGCACCAGCTTGCGCACGCCGCTGGCGTGCACGCCCTCGGCGATGTCGGTCCACAGGCGGATCACCGTCTCGGCCTTCAGGCTCAGCGTGCCGGCGAAGGCGGCGTGTTCCGGGCTGTGGCCGATGCGCTGCACCGGCAGGAACAGCACGGGCAGGTCGATCGGCAGGTGCGGCGTGGCCGCCTGCACCATGCCGTGCGCCAGGTTGCCGTCCACCGACAGCGGCAGGTGTGGCCCATGCTGCTCGGTGGCGCCCAGCGGCAGCACGGCGATGGTGCGCGCCAAGTCCAGGCTGGCGAAGTCGGTGGTGGTCAGGTCCGACCACTGGCGATGGCGTGGGTAGCGTGGCGGCAGCTTGGTCATCGCGCCATCTTAAGGCGCGTGGAGCGGTGATACGTGTCAGGCGCTGCGTGCGAGGCGTCGCCTGACCGAGGCGCCGTCTCTCGCCGACGATGGTCCGTTCAAGGATGAAACAGGGCTCTTCTCGCGAATGATGGTGATGGCCTGCGAGACAAGGCTTCGAATGGTCGCTTATTGGAAACCGCCAACCTCCGAACGCAGAGGGCGCAGAGATTTCGCAGAGGACGCAGAAAGCAAGAAGATCCATCGGTTTACTTTGCGTCCTCTGCGAATCCTTGGCGTCCTCTGCGTATGGCTGTTCATTTTTCTCATGCGTCGTGTCGCGGTGCGGCACTGATCAAGTACCTCACCATCATTCGCGAGTAGAGCCTGAAACAGGGTTCTTGCCCATGCCTGATCAGCGCCAGCAGCTATTGTTTTTGAACTTATCGGGTCAACCCGCCAGCGCCCGCCCCAGCCACCAGCGCGCCAGCAGGCCGAACAGCAGCGTGGCCAGCAGCACGTAGGCCAGCAGCGCCCAGCGCAGGCTGGACAGGAAGGTGGTCTGCGCCTGGATGTCCAGCGCCATGGCCACCGTCAGCGGCGCCGCGCCGTCCAGCGGCAGGCGCATCAGCAAGGCGCCGCCGCGCCAGCTGTGGCCGTCCTGCTGCCACTGCAGCAGCGCGATGGGATGCGCCGCGCTGGGCTGTGCCATCAGGCTGGCGGGCAGCGCGGCGGGCGGGCCCTGTTCGTACAGCGGCTGGCCCAGCGCGCCCTGCACGCGCACGGCCAGCCGGGACTGGTCGGCCAGCGCCGCCTGCAGGCGCGCCGGCAGCGCCGCCAGCGCGGCGGCGTTGTCGACGCCGGTCAGCAGCCCTCGCGTGGTCTGCAGCTGCGCTTGCAGTTGCGCCCGGTCGCGCGACTCGAAATGCAGTTGCAGCGCCAGCAGGCTGATCGCCGCCAGCAGCGCCAGCAGCAGGGCGCAGGCGGCGCTCAGGCCCAGGGCGAGGCGGGTGGGGGAGGCGCTTGGACGTGCGGTCATGGTGGGTTTGGCGCGGGCCGCTGGCCCGCCGCGCGCCGCTGCGGGACAATCGGCGCCTTGCGGCCAGTGTGCCCGGTCGGCGACGCGCGTGCCGCCGTTCGGTCCCCCGGCCACGCTCATCCAGGAGATCCGCCATGCAAATGTCACACCCCCGTCGCCGTCACGCACTGCGCCTGCTGGCGCTGGCCGCCGCTGCCGCCGTGCCGCTCGCCTGGGCGCAGCGGCGCCCGCGGCCGGTCGCCGTCGAGGTCTGGAAGGACGCCAGCTGCGGCTGCTGCCAGGACTGGATCGCCCACATGCAGGCCAACGGCTTCCAGGTCACGGCGCACGACAACGGCAACAACGCCATGCGCGCGCGCCTGGGCCTGGCGGCCAAGTTCGGCTCCTGCCACACCGCGCTGGTGGGCGGCTACGTGGTCGAGGGCCATGTGCACGCCGACGACGTGCACCGTCTGCTGCGTGACAAGCCCCAGGCCCTGGGCCTGGCGGTGCCGGGCATGCCGGTGGGCTCGCCCGGCATGGACGGGCCGGCCTACGGCGGCCGGCGCGATGCCTACGACACCTTGCTGGTGCAGCGTGACGGCGGCAGCCAGGTGTTCCGGCGCCACGTTTGACGGGTCGTTTTCGACCCAAAACTGGATTCAAAGCCTTTCCAGACAAGCGCCAGAAGCTATATTTATCGGAGCATCCGACGTTGCCGACCAGCGGTCGCCGAGACCCTGCATGAGCCGGCGCCGCGTGCTGTGGCGCGGTGCCCTGGCCGCCGTGCTGCTGGCCGGCGGCTGGCTGGTCTGGCGTGCCGTGTCACCCGGCGTGGCGGCCAGCCTGCTGCGGCCCGACGATCCGGCCACCGTGGCGCTGGGCCAGCGGGTGTACGCCGCGCACTGCGCCCGCTGCCACGGCGTGCGCGGCGAAGGCCAGCCGCGCTGGCGCGAGCAGGGCCCCGACGGCCTGCTGCCGGCGCCGCCGCACGACGCCAGCGGCCACACCTGGCACCACCCCGACGCGCAGTTGCTGGCGATCACCCGGCATGGCCTGGCGCGGGTCATCGGCCAGCCCGACTACCGCAGCGCCATGCCGGCCTACGAGGGCGTGCTGAGCGATGCCGAGATCCTGGCCGCGCTGTCCTGGATCAAGTCGCGCTGGCCCGCGGCGGTGCGCGCCCAGCACGACGCGGTCAACGCGCAGGCGCGCGGCGCCGGCGGCTGAGCGCCGTCAGCGTGCGCTCTCGTACATCCAGCGGCGCGACCAGGGCAGGGTGGTGGCCGGCTGGCCGGCGCGCCGGCACAGCACCTGGAACAGCGCGATCTCGTCGTGCTCGAAGGCCCACTGGCTGCCCACCAGGTACATGCGCCACACGCGCCAGGTCTTGTCGTCCACCAGCGACTGCAGGCGTTCGGTGCGGGCCTCGAAGGCCTCGCTCCAGCACTGCAAGGTGCGCGCGTAGTGGCGGCGCAGGTTCTCGACGTCCACCGGCTCCAGGCCGCCGCGCTGCAGCGTCGTCAGCACGGTGCCGATGTGCGGCAGCTCGCCCTGCGGGAACACGTAGCGGTCGATGAAGCGGCCGCCGCCGTGGCGGGTCTCGCCGTTGTCCGGGTCGGTGGCGGTGATGCCGTGGTTGAGTGCCCAGCCGTCCGGCGCCAGCAGCTCGTGCAGGCGGCGGAAGTAGGTCGGCAGATTCTTCAGCCCCACGTGCTCGACCATGCCGACGCTGGTGATGCGGTCGAACGGGCCGCGCACGTCGCGGTAGTCCTGCAGGCGGATGTCGATGCGATCGCGCAGGCCGGCGGCCCGCACGCGCTCGCTCGCCAGGGCATGCTGTTGCTCCGACAGCGTGATGCCCACGCAGCGCGCGCCGAAGCGCTGCGCCGCCCGCAGCACCAGCGCGCCCCAGCCGCAGCCGATGTCCAGCAGCGTCTGGCCGGGTGCCAGGCGCAGCTTGGTCAGGATGTGGTCGATCTTGCGCTGCTGCGCCTCGGCCAGGCTTTCCTGGCCGGTCTCGAAATAGGCGCAGGAATACACCATGGCCGCATCCAGCCATTCGGCGTAGAAGTCGTTGGAGACGTCGTAGTGGTGCCGGATCGCGGCGCGGTCCTGGGCGCGGCTGTGGCCCATCGCGCTGGCCATGCGCAGCGCCGCGCGCTGCACCCAGCCGGCGCGGCCGTCCTGCCGCGCGCTGGCCTCGGCCAGGCGGTGGGCGACCTCGATGACGTCCTGCACGCGGCCGTCGACGTCGATGTGGCCCTCCACGTAGGCGCGGCCCAGGTTGTCGAGCGAGGGCGCCAGCAGGGCGGTGGCGCCCGCGGCGTCGCGCACGTCCACGGTGACCAGCGCTTGCTCGAATTGCCCCAGCCGCAGGCTGCCGCCCTGCCAGCGCACCAGCAGGGGCAGGTCGAGCCGTTCGCGCAGGCGTTCGGCCCAGGAGGCGAGGGTGTGGTCCAGGGCGGACGGTGTCGACAGACGCATGGCTTGTCAGCTCCTTGCAGCGGCGCTGCCGGCACCCGATGGAGACCGGCCAGCGATCCGCGTTGTCCGAGACAGGGGCGCAAGTTAACACGATTGCCAGCGGCCGTTCAAGCCGGGAGCGGCAGGATCGGGCCCCCTGGGCTACAGTCGCGAGCGTCGGCGCGGAACCTCGGCCCGCGCGGCGGCTCTGACTTCCGTTGCCCGTTTCCACCCACCACCCCATGTCCCGACTGCGCCGTCTCGCCCCCTACCTGTTTGCTATTTTTGCGATAGCTTTTGGCGCAGGTGTGACGGGCGCCAGGGCCCAGATGGGTGACAAGACCGAAGTCCGCACCGACCAAGTGCAGGCACGCCTGCTGGCACACGCGCCGCAGGGCGTGCCGCTGGGGCTGGCGCCCGAGGCCGCCGCCCGCCAGCCGGTCTGGCTGGGCCTGCAGATCAGCCACGCGCCCGACTGGCACACCTACTGGAAGAACGCGGGCGATTCGGGCATGCCCACCGAGCTGCACTGGGCGCTGCCGCCCGGCGTGCTGGCGGGCGACATCGCCTGGCCGCTGCCCAGGAAGATTCCCATCGGCCAGCTGGCCAACTATGGCTACGACGGCACGGTTCTGCTGCCGGTGCCGCTGATCATCACGCCCGACTACAAGCCGTCGCCGCTGGCCGACAGCCTGGAGATCGGCCTGAAGGCGACCTGGCTGGTGTGCCGCCAGGAATGCATTCCGCAGGACGGCGAATTCAGCCTCAAGCTGCCGCTGCGCAGCTCCACCGCGCTGCACGGCGCGGCGTTCGAGGCGGCGCTGGCCAGCCAGCCGGCCGAGCTGCCGGGTCAGCATGCCATCACCCTGGCCGACGGCGGTCGGCGCCTGGCGCTGCGCGTGACGGGCCTACCGGCGGCCGTGCGCGGGCAGGTGCTGGAGTTGTTTCCCGAGACGCCCAACATCGTCGTCACCGCCGCCCGGCTGGCCGCGCCGGGCGAGGCGGCGGGCGAGCGCAGCTGGAGCCAGCGCTGGGACGGCGAGACATGGACGGCCGACGTCCCGGTTTCGCCCGACCGCGCCGAGGCCCCCGCGCGGATGCCGCTGGTGCTGGTGGCGGGGGAGCGCGGCTGGCGCGTGACGGCGCCGGTGGACGGCGCCTGGCCGGCCCTGGCGCCGGTGGCCGCCATGTCGCCCGCGCTGGAGGCGGCGCTGGCGGCCAACGCCGCCAACGCCGGCGCCGCGCCCCCGGCGGGCGCCACGCCGGCACCGGCCGGCACCCTGGCGCTGGCCCTGCTGGGCGCGCTGGTCGGCGGCCTGGTGCTCAACCTGATGCCCTGCGTGTTCCCGGTGCTGGCCATCAAGGTGCTGGGCTTCACCCAGCACGCCGAGGACCGGCGCGCGCACCGGCTGGGCGGGCTGGCCTACACGCTGGGCGTGGTGCTGTCGTTCCTGGCGCTGGGGGCGCTGATGCTGGCGCTGCGCGCGGCGGGGCAGCAGCTGGGCTGGGGCTTTCAGCTGCAGTCGCCGCTGGTGGTGGCGGCGCTGGCGACGCTGTTCACCGTGATCGGGCTGAACCTGGCGGGCGTGTTCGAGTTCGGCCGCTTCGTGCCCAGCAGCGTGGCCACGCTGGAGGCGCGCCACCCCATGGCCAACGCCTTCCTGTCGGGCATGCTGGCGGTGGCCGTGGCCTCGCCCTGCACGGCGCCGTTCATGGGCGCCTCGCTGGGGCTGGCGGTGGGGCTGCCGGCGGGACAGGCGCTGGCGGTGTTCGGCGCCATCGGCCTGGGCATGGCGCTGCCCTACCTGGCGGCCAGCTGGCTGCCGGCGGTGGCGCGCCTGCTGCCGCGACCGGGCGCCTGGATGGAGGTGTTCCGGCGCTTCATGGCCTTCCCGATGTTCGGCACCACGGTCTGGCTGCTGTGGGTGCTGGGCCAGCAAAGCGGCATCGACGGCGCCGGCGCCCTGCTGGCGCTGCTGGTGGCGCTGGCGCTGGTGCTGTGGGCGCTGGGGCTGGCGGGCCGCGCGCGCACCTGGGTTGCTACTTTTTCAATAGCTGCTGGCGCTTTTCTGGCATGGTCGATTGGCCCGTACGTCATTCGGCCAGTGACCGAGCCGGTCAACACCGGCGTGGCGGTGGGCGAGCGCTGGGCGCCCTGGTCACCGGCACGGGTGCAGGCCGGACTGGCCGAGGGACGGCCGGTGTTCGTTGACTTCACCGCCGCCTGGTGCGTGACCTGCCAGTACAACAAGAAGACCACGCTGGCCAATGCCCAGGTGCTGGCCGCCTTCGACGCGGCGGGGGTGCGGACCCTGCGCGCCGACTGGACGCGGCGCGACGCCACCATCAGCGCCGAGCTGGGCCGGCTGGGCCGCAGCGGCGTGCCGGTGTACCTGCTGCAGGCGCCCGGCAAGCCGCCCATCGTGCTGAGCGAGATCCTCAGCGTGGCCGACGTGATGGCGGCGCTGGGCCAGCTGTGAGCGCCGCCGCGGGCTTTCAGGCGTAGCTGTACACCCCGCGCCCGGTCTTGCGTCCCAGGTGGCCGGCGGCCACGTATTCGCGCAGCAGCGGGCAGGGGCGGTACTTGCTGTCGCCGAACTGCTCCAGGTACACCTCCATCACCGCCAGGCACACGTCCAGGCCCACCATGTCGGCCAGGGCCAGCGGGCCGATCGGGTGGTTGCAGCCCAGGCGCATGCCGGCGTCGATGTCCTCGGGCGTGGCCAGGCCCTCGGCCAGCACGAAGAAGGCCTCGTTGATCATCGGCACCAGGATGCGGTTGACGACGAAGCCGGGCGCGTTCTTCACCGTGATGGGCGACTTGCCCAGCTTCAGGGCCAGCGCCTTGACGGCGTCGTGCGTGGCGTCGCTGGTCTGCAGGCCGCGGATGATCTCGACCAGCGCCATCATCGGCACCGGGTTGAAGAAGTGCATGCCGACGAAGCGCTCGGGACGCTGGGTGACGGCGGCCAGCTGCGTGATCGAGATCGACGAGGTGTTGGTGGCGATGATCACCTCGGGCGCCAGCAGGGCGTCGAGCTGGGCCAGGATCTTGTTCTTCAGCGCGTGGTTCTCGGTGGCGGCCTCGATGACGAGCTGCGCCGCCTTCAGGTCGTCGTAGTTCGTCGAGCCCTGGATGCGGCCCAGCGCGGCGGCCTTGTCGGCCTCGCTGATCTTGTCCTTGGCGACCAGGCGGTCCAGGCTCTTGCCGATGGTGGCCAGGCCCTTGTCGACCGCCGCCTGCGCGATGTCGACCATGACGACGCGGATGCCCGAGACGGCGCAGGCCTGCGCGATGCCATTGCCCATGGTGCCGGCGCCCACGATGCCGACGGTGCTGATGTTCATGGTGTGTACTCCGTGAGGTTGATGAAAATCCGGGCCGGCCAATCACCGGCGACGACGCCGCGATGGTAACGACCACGCCGCCCGGCCCGATTTTTGGAAGAAAGCACCTAAACCGGCGCTCCCGCACCCCGCACAATGTCAGGCACAGGAGGCTTGGCAAGATGGACTACGTGATCATTGGCGGCGGCTCGGCCGGGTGCGTGCTGGCCGCGCGGCTGACGGAAGACCCGGGCGTGAACGTCACCCTGCTGGAGGCCGGCCCGCCCGACGCCAGCGTGCTCATCCACTGCCCGGGCGGCCTGGCGGCGATGGCCAAGTTCGAGCTGTTCGGTTGGGGCCAGAACACCGTGCCGCAACCCGGCCTGAACGGGCGGCGCGGCTACCAGCCACGCGGCAAGGTGCTGGGCGGCTCCAGCTCGATCAACGCCATGGTCTACATCCGCGGCCAGCACGCCGACTACGACCACTGGGCGGCGCAGGGCAACCCCGGCTGGGGCTGGGCCGACGTGCTGCCGTACTTCAAGCGCGCCGAGCACAACGAGCGCGGCGCCGACGAGTGGCACGGCCAGGGCGGGCCGTTCAACGTGATGGACCTGCGCTCGCCCAACCGCTTCGCGCAGGTGTTCGTCGACGCCGCCGTGCAGGCCGGCTTTGCGCACAACCCCGACTTCAACGGCGCCACGCAGGAAGGCGTGGGCATGTACCAGGTCACGCACAAGAACGGCGAGCGCCACAGCACGGCCAAGGGCTACCTGGCGCAGGCGCTGGGGCGGCCCAACCTGCGGGTCATCACCGGCGCGCACGCCACGCGCGTGCTGCTGGAGGGGCGGCGTGCCGTGGGCGTGGAATACCGCCAGGGCGGCCAGCTCAAGCAGCTGCGGGTGCGGCGCGAGGTGCTGCTGTCGGGCGGCGCGTTGCTGTCGCCGCAGCTGCTGATGCTCTCGGGCATCGGTCCCTCGGATGAACTGCAGCGCCACGGCATCGATGTGTTGCACCACCTGCCCGGCGTGGGCCAGCACCTGCACGATCATCCCGACGTGGTGCAGGTGGTCAATGCGCCCGGGCTGACCGAGTTGTTCGGCCTGTCGCTGCGCGGCGGGCTGAACGTGCTGCGCGGCATGCAGGAATGGCGCTCGCGGCGGCGCGGCATGCTGACCACCAACTTCGCCGAGGCGGGCGGCTTCATCCGCAGCCGACCCGAGGAGCCGGCGCCCGATCTGCAACTGCACTTCGTGATCGGCAAGCTGGTCGACCATGGGCGCAAGACGGTGTTCGGTCACGGCTATTCGTGCCACGTGTGCCTGCTGCAGCCGCAAAGCCGCGGCAGCGTGCGCCTGGCCAGCAACGACCCGCTGGCGCTGCCGCTGGTGGACCCGGACTTCCTGGGCCACCCGGACGACATGGCGCGCCTGGTGCGGGGCTTTCAGCTCACGCGCCGCATCCTGCAGCAGCCGGCGCTGGCCCGGCATGGCGGGCGCGAGGCGGCGTCGCTGGCGGCCGTGCAGACGCCGGCCGAGATCGAGCAGTTCATCCGACAGTACGCCGACACCATCTACCACCCGGTGGGCAGCTGCCGCATGGGGCCGGGGCCGCTGGACGTGGTGGACAGCCAGTTGCGCGTGCACGGCCTGGCGGGGCTGCGCGTGGTCGACGCCTCGGTCATGCCGCGCATCGTCAGCGGCAACACCAACGCGCCGACAGTGATGATCGCGGAAAAGGCGTCGGAGCTGATCCGGGCGGACGCCAGATCAGCATGAAACATGGCTCTACTCGCGAATGCTGGCGCGATACCGGATAAGTGCCGCACCGCGACACGACGCATGGGAAAAATGAACAGCCATACGCAGAGGACGCCAAGGATTCGCAGAGGACGCCAAGAAAGCCGATGGATCTTCTGGCTTTCTGCGTCCTCTGCGAAATCTCTGCGTCCTCTGCGTTCGGAGGTTGGCGGTTTCCAATAAACCACCATTCAAAGCCTTGTCTTGCAGGCCATCGCCATCATTCGCGAGAAGAGCCTGAAACATGGGGTTGGCGCTCAACTGGCGAGCGCCGGCAGCTATCAAAATTGAAGTTCATCGCCGGAACCGCTGGCGCGTGAACGCCAGCGCCACCCAGTAGCCGACGAGGGCATGGGCCGCCAGCACCGCGGCATGGCGCCACGGCTGGGCGGGCCACTGGTTGAGGAACAGCGGGCGCACCAGCTCCACCGCCGCCGTCAGCGGCAGCCAGTCGGTGATGGCCTGGGCAAAGGCCGGCAACTGTTCACGCGGGAAGAACACGCCCGACAGGAACATCATGGGCGACAGGAACACCGCGAAGTAGTAGGTGAAGAAGTCGTAACCGCTGGCCTTGGCGTTGAACACCAGCGCCAGACTGGCGAAGGTGATGCCGGTGGCCAGCAGGACGGGCAGCGCCAGCAGGGTGCGCGGCGCGCGGCTGATGCCCAGCGCCCAGATCACCGCCAGGATGACGGTGGCGGAAAACAGCGCCTTGAAGCCGGCCCACAGCATCTCGGCCAGCACCACGTCGTCCAGCTGCACGGGGGTGTTCAGGATGCCGTCCCAGGTTTTTTGCACGTGCATGCGCGAGAAGGCCGAATACAGCGCCTCGAAGCTGGCCGCGTTCATGGCGCTCATGCACACCGAGCCGCTGGCCAGGAACAGGATGTAGGGCACGTCCTGCCCGTGCGTGGGCACGCGCCCGATCATCGCCCCCAGCCCATAGCCGAAGGCCACCAGCCACAGCAGCGGCTCGCCGATGTTGGCCAGCAGGCTGGGAATGACCAGCTTGCGCCACACGCGCAGGTTGCGCGCGAACACCGGCCACCAGCGCATCGACAGGCGCGGCGGGGCCCAGGGGGATGCCAGGTGGCTTGGCGGCGGTTCCGATGGGGTGAGGGGGTGGTTCATGGCAATCGGATGACAAATGACGAAATGATCTCGCTGCGCTTCGATGACGCCGGCTGGCGCCGGCATGACGAAATGAAGGTCTCCCGTCATGCGTCGAAGGCGCGTCATCGAAGCGCCGCGAGGTCATTTCGTCATGGTTTGACGCGCGGGGTCGCTACCCCTCTTCGCGGATCTGCCGGCCCGTCAGCTTGAGGAACAGGTCCTCCAGGTTGGCCGGGCGGTGCAGCGTGCGCAGCTGCGGGTGGGCGGCCAGGGCCTGCATCAACGGGCGCGCGTCGCGGGTGTAGAAGAACAGGGTTTCGCCGCTTTGCTCCACCCGCTGGGCGTGCCCCGCCAGCGGCGAGCCGGCCAGCGCCAGCGCGCCCTGGCCGTAGACCTCGACCACCTCGGGCTCCAGGTGCGCGGCGATCAGCTCGCGCGGGCGGCCCTCGGCGATCAGGCGGCCGTGGTCGATCACCAGCAGGCGATGGCACAGGCGCTCGGCCTCGTCCATGAAGTGGGTGGTCAGCAGGATCGACCGGCCGTCGGCCAGCAGCTGCTGCAGGCGCTCCCACATCAGGTGGCGCGCCTGCGGGTCCAGGCCGGTGGTGGGCTCGTCCAGCAGCAGCAGTTCGGGCTGGTTGATGAGCGCGCGCGCCAGCGACAGGCGCCGCTTCATGCCGCCCGACAGCTCGCCCGGGCGGGCGCTGGCCTTGTGGCCGAGGGCGGCGAATTCGAGCAGGCGCGGCACGCGCTCGGCCAGCACGGCGCGTGGCAGGCCGAAGTAGCGGCCGAACACCTGTAGGTTCTCGGCGCAGCTGAAGTCCGGGTCGAGCGAGTCGAACTGCGACACCACGCCCAGCCGCGCCTTGATGGCCAGCGCGTCGCGCGGCATCTCCAGCGCGCTGCCGTCGGGCTGCACGAAGTAGCGGATGCGGCCGCCGTCCGGCGCCGTCAGGCCCAGGCACAGGCGGATGGTGGTGGTCTTGCCGGCGCCGTTGGGGCCGATCACGCCCAGGCATTCGCCCGGCGCGATGGCCAGCGACACGCCGTCGACCACGCGCGTGCCGGCGTAGCTCTTGCTCAGGGCCTGTACGTCGAGCAGTGGCGGGGCAGCGGTCATGGGCGGCGATTGTGCATTCAGATCGCCGCCGGTGCAGGGCACCGGGACACGAGCGGTCGTGGTAAAAATCCGCCTTTCACACGTCGCGACCCCCTGCTGCGGGCGCAGCCATGTGGCGTCGCGCGACCTTTCAAGGAACACCCCATGTCTGCTCCCATCCGGATCGCGATTGCCGGTCACGGCAACCTTGGCCGTGGCGTCGAAGCCGCCATCACCCGCAACCCCGACATGCGGCTGGTCGGCATCTACAGCCGCCGCCCGCCCAGCCAGATCCAGCCCCTGACGGCCGGCGTGCCGGTGCACGGCATGGACGCGCTGGCCGGCCACGCCAGCGGCATCGACGTGCTGATCCTGTGCGGCGGCTCCAAGGAGGACCTGCCCGAGCAGGGGCCGAAACTGGCCGCGCTGTGCAACACGGTGGACAGCTTCGACACCCACGCGCGCATCCCCGAATACTTTGCCGCCGTCGACGCGCCGGCGCGCGCCCACGGCAAGACGGCGCTGATCTCGGCCGGCTGGGACCCGGGCATGTTCTCCATCAACCGCGTGATGGGCGAGGCGCTGCTGCCCGACGGCGCCAGCTACACCTTCTGGGGCAAGGGCGTGAGCCAGGGCCACTCGGACGCCATCCGCCGCGTGCCCGGCGTGGCCGGTGGCGTGCAGTACACGGTGCCGGTGCCGGCGGCGGTGCAGCAGGTGCGCGCCGGTGGCCAGCCGCGGCTGAGCACGCGCCAGAAGCACACGCGCGAATGCTTCGTGGTGCTGGCCCAGGGCGCCGACGCCGAGGCGGTGCGCCAGGCCATCGTCGGCATGCCGCACTACTTCGACGAATACGACACCACGGTGCACTTCATCAGCGCCGAGCAATTGCAGCGCGAGCATGGCGCCATGCCGCACGGCGGCTTCGTGATCCGCAGCGGCCAGACCAGCCCCGGCGTGACGCAGGTGATCGAGTACGGCCTGACGCTGGGCAGCAACCCCGAGTTCACCTCGGCCGTGCTGGTGGCCTATGCGCGCGCCGTGCACCGCCTGCACCAGCAGGGCCGCCACGGCGCGCTGACGGTGTTCGACGTGGCGCCAGGCCTGCTGTCACCGCGCAGCGCCGAGCAGCTGCGCGCCGAAGCGCTGTGACCCGGGTGCTCCAAAAATTGGAGCTTCTGACGCAAGACAGGCGGGCGCTACAGCCGATTTTCATTGTTGAAATTCGGCTGCGCACCGCGCCCTGAACGGCGCCCGACCCGATCCCGTATCATTGACCAGCCGGCCTCCAGGGCCGGTTTTTTGATGGCATGGCTACCGCACCTTCTTCTGACGCCCTGGTCGAGCTGCGCGACGTGACCTTCGGTTACGGCGAGCGTCCGGTGCTGCGCCAGCTGTCGCTCAGCGTGCCGCGCGGCAAGGTGACGGCGCTGATGGGCGCCTCGGGCGGCGGCAAGACCACCGTGCTGCGCCTGATCGGCGGCCAGCAGCGCGCCCAGCAGGGGCAGGTGCTGGTGGCCGGTCAGGACGTGGGCGCGATGAGCGAGCCGCAGCTGTACGCGGCGCGCCGGCGCATGGGCATGCTGTTCCAGTTCGGGGCGCTGTTCACCGACCTGTCGGTGTTCGACAACGTGGCCTTTCCGCTGCGCGAGCACACGCCGCTGCCCGAAGCGCTGATCCGCCACATCGTGCTGATGAAGCTGGACGCCGTGGGCCTGCGCGGCGCGCGCGATCTGATGCCCTCGCAGATTTCCGGCGGCATGGCGCGGCGCGTGGCGCTGGCGCGCGCCATCGCGCTGGACCCGGAGCTGGTCATTTACGACGAGCCGTTCGCCGGGCTGGACCCGATTTCGCTGGGCACGGCGGCGCGGCTGATCCGCCAGCTGAACGACGCGCTGGGCATCACCAGCATCGTGGTGTCGCACGACGTGGCCGAGACCTTTCACATCGCCGACCAGGTGATCATCCTGGCCGATGGCGGCGTGGCGGCCCGTGGCACGCCGGCCGAGGTGCGCGCCAGCAGCGACCCGCTGATCCGCCAGTTCGTCGGGCTGGACCAGCAGGGGCCGGTGCAGTTCCACTACCCCGGCCCGACGGTGGAGCAGGACTTCGGCGTGGAGGTGGGGCCGTGAGCTGGTGGCGCCCGTCCGACATCGGCTTTGCCGTGCGCCGCGGCCTGGACGACATGGGCTACGCGGCGCGCTTCTTCTGGCGCCTGGTGCGGCTGGCGGGGCCGACGTTCCGGCGTTTTTCGCTGCTGCGCGATCAGGTGCACTTCCTGGGCAATTACTCGCTGGCCATCATCGCGGTGTCGGGCCTGTTCGTCGGCTTCGTGCTGGCGCTGCAGGGCTACAACATTCTGCAGCGCTACGGCTCGGCCGAAGCGGTGGGCATGATGGTGGCGCTGTCGCTGCTGCGCGAACTGGGGCCGGTGGTGACGGCGCTGCTGTTCGCCGGCCGCGCCGGCACCTCGCTGACGGCCGAGATCGGGCTGATGAAGGCGGGCGAGCAGTTCTCGGCCATGGAGATGATGGCGGTCGACCCGATCCAGCGCATCATCGCGCCGCGCTTCTGGGCCGGCGTGATCGTCATGCCGCTGCTGACGGCGGTGTTCAACGCCGTCGGCGTGATGGGCGGCTGGGTGGTCAGCGTGCCGATGATCGGTGTCGATCCGGGCGCCTTCTGGAGCCAGATGCAAGGCGGGGTCGACGTGTTCGACGACCTGGGCAACGGCGTCGTCAAGAGCGTGGTGTTCGGCTTCACCGTCACCTTCGTGGCGCTGCTGCAGGGCTATGTCGCCAAGCCGACGGCCGAGGGCGTGGCGCGCGCCACCACGCGCACGGTGGTGATGGCGTCGCTGATGGTGCTGGGGCTGGACTTCCTGCTCACGGCGCTGATGTTCAGTTGAATGGTGCGGGAGAAAACGCGAGATGGGACGCTCCAAGAACGATATCTGGGTCGGGCTGTTCGTGCTGATCGGCCTGGCGGCGCTGATGTTCCTGGCGCTGCAGTCGGCCAACCTGCTGTCGCTGAACTTCCAGCGCGGCTACCGCATCACGGCCAACTTCGACAACATCGGCGGGCTCAAGCCCAAGGCGGCGGTGCGCAGCGCCGGCGTGGTGGTGGGCCGGGTGGCCCGCATCGGCTTCGACGACGAGCGCTTCCAGGCGCGCATCGAGCTGGACATGGACCCGCGCTTTCACTTTCCCAAGGACAGCTCGCTGAAGATCCTCACCAGTGGGCTGCTGGGCGATCAGTACATCGGCATCGAGCCCGGCGCCGACGACAAGAACCTGGCGCCCGGCGATAATGTGAGCGCCACCCAGTCCGCCGTCGTGCTGGAGAACCTGATCAGCCAGTTTCTCTACAACAGCGCGGCCGGCAACGCCAGCAGCGGCGCCGGCGGCAAGTCGTCGGGGGGCGGGGCCAAGTAGCGCCATGCGGCACGCCAGTGCCCGCCACCACCATGCAGACCCATCATCACCCGCCAAAACCCGCCCCCTTGCGGGGTGCCGCCATGACGATTTCAGCCGCCGCCGGCCCGCGCGCGCGGCGGCTGGCCGGCGTGGTCATGCTGGCCTTGGTGACGGGGTGCGCCAGCGCCCCCGGGGCCGATCCGCGCGATCCGTGGGAAGGCTACAACCGCGGCATGTACCGCTTCAACGACGCGCTGGACACGGCGGTGCTCAAGCCCGTGGCCACCGTCTACCGCGACGTGCTGCCGCAGCCGGTACGCACCGGCGTGGGCAATTTCTTCGGCAACCTGGGTGACGTCTGGTCCTTCGTCAACCAGACGCTGCAGGCCAAGCCGGAAGCCGCGCTGCATTCGTTCTGGCGCGTGATGGTCAACACCACCATCGGCCTGGGCGGCGTGCTCGACCCGGCCAGCGAAATGCGCCTGGAGCGCCGCCGCGAGGACTTCGGCCAGACCCTGGGCTACTGGGGCGTGCCGGCCGGGCCGTACTTCGTGCTGCCGTTGTTCGGACCCTCCACGGTGCGCGACACCGTGGCGCTGCCGGTCGACATCTATGGCCACCCGCTGAGCCACGTGAACGACGTCCCGGTGCGCAATTCCCTGGGCGCCACGCAGATCGTCAACACCCGTGCGTCGGTGCTGGGCGCGGTCGAGCTGCTCGAATCGGCGGCGCTGGATTCCTACTCCTTCCAGCGCGACGCCTACCTGCAAAAGCGCCGCAACGACATCCACGACGGCAACCCCCCGGTCGACACCGAACGCTACGACCTCGACGAGGACGCGCCCGCGGGGAGCGCGGCCCCGGCCGGCGCAGCACCGGTGAAGTAGGGCGCCTGCGCCGGGATCGACCGGGCAGCACGGCACAATCCGTAACCGCGCCCGGGAACTCGGGCGGCACCATGCCTTCCAAGCCCCGGTCGGCACGGGCCAAGCACACCAGAACATGACATCCATGAACACCGCATCACGAGGATCACGTCGTCGCTTGCTGCGCCATGCCGGCGCCATCCTGGGCATGCTGACCGCCTTGGGCGCCGCGCCCTGGGCGTGGGCGGCGGAAGAGGCGCCGGACGCCCTGATCCAGCGCCTGTCGACCGAGGTGCTCGACCAGCTGCGCAACGACAAGGCGCTGAAAAACGGCGACATCGGCCGTGTGATCTCCGTGGTCGACGGCAAGGTCATGCCCAATGTCAACTTCACGCGCATGACCGCGTCGGCCACCGGCCCCGGCTGGCGCCGGGCGACGCCGGAGCAGCGGCAGAAATTGCAGCAGGAGTTCAAGACCCTGCTGGTGCATACCTATGCCGGCGCGCTGCGCCAGGTCAGCGACCAGACGGTGGAGGTGCGCCCGCTGCGCGCCGCGCCCGAGGACAAGGAAGTGGTGGTGCGCACCTGGGTCAAGGGGCGCGGCGAGCCGGTGCAACTGGATTACCGGCTGGAGCGCACGCCGGGCCAGGGCAGCGGCTGGAAGATCTACGACCTGAACGTGCTGGGCGTCTGGCTGGTCGACAACTACCGGCCGCAGTTCGCGCAGCAGATCAACGCCGGCGGCATCGACGCGCTGATCCACTCCCTGGCCGAGCGCAATCAGGCCAACGCCCGCGGCGACAAGGGCTGATCTTGACCATGCTGGTGCTGCCCGCGGAGTTGATGCACGCCCAGGCGCAGACCTGCCTGACCCTGCTGCGCGAGGCCGCGCGCGCCGAATCGGGCCCACTGGTGTGGGTCGACGCCGCGCCGCTGGTGCGCTTCGATTCCTCCGCCCTGGCCGTGCTGCTGGAGTGCCGGCGCGAGTGCCTGCTGGACGGCAAGCAGTTCGCCGTGCGTGGGCTGGCCCCGCATCTGCGCGAGCTGGCGCGCCTGTACGGCGTGTTGGGGCTGCTGGCCGAGCCTGCGGCGGCCTGAATACCCCCGGGCCGCCGCCCAGCATGGGCGGGCCGGCGCACCCGGTGCACGCCGGCGCCGTAAAATGACCGGTTGCCTATGCCCGCCATTTCCTTTCAGTCGGTGTCCAAGGTCTACCCGGCCACCGGCAAGCCTGGAAGCACTCCCCTCAAAGCGCTCGACGATGTCGGCTTCGACATCGAGGAAGGGGAGTTCTTTGGCCTGCTCGGCCCCAACGGCGCCGGCAAGACCACGCTGATCTCCATCCTGGCCGGGCTGGCGCGCGCCACCTCGGGGCGGGTGCTGGTGCATGGCCACGACGTGCAGACCGAGTTCGTGGCCGCGCGCCGGCACCTGGGCATCGTGCCGCAAGAGTTGGTGTTCGACCCCTTTTTCACCGTGCGAGAGGCGCTGCGCTTTCAATCGGGCTACTTCGGCCTGCACCGCAACGACGACTGGATCGACGAGCTGCTGGCCGGCCTGGGCCTGGCCGACAAGGCCACGGCCAACATGCGCCAGCTGTCGGGCGGCATGAAGCGACGCGTGCTGGTGGCGCAGGCGCTGGTACACAAGCCGCCGGTGATCGTGCTGGACGAGCCCACCGCCGGCGTCGACGTGGAGCTGCGCCAGACGCTGTGGCAGTTCGTCGACGGCCTGAACCGCCAGGGCCACACCGTGCTGCTGACCACGCACTACCTGGAGGAGGCCGAGGCGCTGTGCCAGCGCATCGCCATGCTCAAGACCGGGCGCGTGATCGCGCTGGAGCGCACCAGCACGCTACTGAGCAACGCCACCGCCAACGTGCTGTATTTCAAGACCGACGGCGCGCTGCCGCCGGCGCTGGCCGCGCTGGCGCGCGTCACCGGCCGCATCGTCGAGCTGCCGGCGCACGACCCGGCCGAGATCGAGCGCCACCTGGCCAAGCTGCGTGAAGCCGGGGTGAAGGTGGAGGACCTGGAGATCCGCAAGGCCGACCTGGAGGACGTGTTCATCGCCCTGATGAACGGCCAGCGCGTGCCCGCCGCGGTCGGAGGCACGGCATGAGCGAGCCGCGCCAGCGCCCCCGCCTGCGGGCCCTGCCGGCCCCCGAGGACGGCTGGAAGATGCTGCTCAAGAAGGAAGTGCTGCGCTTTTGGCGCGTGGCGCTGCAGACCATCGCCGCGCCGGTGCTGACGGCGGTGCTGTACCTGCTGATCTTCGGCCATGTGCTGGAAGGCCGCGTGCAGATCTACCCGGGCGTGGGCTACGTCGCCTTCCTGGTGCCCGGCCTGGTGATGATGAGCGTGCTGCAGAACGCCTTTGCCAACAGCGCCTCCAGCCTGGTGCAGAGCAAGATCATGGGCAACCTGGTGTTCGTGCTGCTGACGCCGCTGTCGGCCTGGCACTGGTTCGTCGCCTATGTGGGCGCGGCCATCGCGCGTGGGCTGCTGGTGGGGCTGGGCGTGTACCTGGTGACGCTGTGGTATGCGCCGCCGCGCCTGGCGGCGCTGCCCTGGGTGCTGGTGTTCGCCGTGCTGGGCGCCGCGCTGATGGGCGTGCTGGGCCTGCTGGCGGGTCTGTGGTCGGACAAGTTCGACCAGATGGCGCTGTTCCAGAACTTCATCGTCATGCCCATGACCTTCCTGTCGGGCGTGTTCTATTCCATCCACTCGCTGCCGGGCGTGTGGCAGGCCATCAGCCAGGTCAACCCGTTCTTCTACATGATCGACGGCTTTCGCCATGGCTTCTTCGGCGTCAGCGACGTTTCGCCCTGGTTCAGCCTGGGCGTGGCGGGCACCAGCGTGGCGCTGGTGTCGGCGCTGACGCTGCACCTGCTGCGCACCGGCTACAAGCTGCGCTACTGACTTTCGAGGGTTTCGCCATGAACGCTGAGCAGATCAAGCAACTCATCGCCGCCGGTCTGGTGTGCGAGCACCTGGAGCTGGAGGGCGACGGCCGCCACTGGTTCGCCGTCATCGTCTCGCCCCAGTTCGAGGGCAAGCGGCCCATCGCGCGCCACCAGATGGTGTATGCCACCCTGGGCAGCCAGATGCAGACCGACGCCGTGCACGCGCTGTCCATGAAGACGCTGACCCCCGCCGAATGGGCGGCGCAGCGTGCCTGAAACTATCAAAACAATAGCTTCTGACGCTCGTCAGGCGTGCTACAGGGCTGATTTTCTTCATTCATCGCGTCAAGCATGGACAAACTGCTGATCCGCGGCGGCCGCCCGCTGCAGGGCGAGGTGCCCATCTCCGGCGCCAAGAACGCCGCGCTGCCCGAGATGTGCGCCGCGCTGCTGACCGGCGAGCCGGTACACCTGGTCAACGTGCCGCGCCTGCACGACGTGCGCACCATGCGCCGCCTGCTCGACCACATGGGCGTGGCCACCGAAACCCATGGCGAGCGCGGCGGCATGAGCTTCGTCGCGCCCGACGGCCTGAGCCCCGAGGCGCCCTACGAGCTGGTCAAGACCATGCGCGCGGCGGTGCTGGTGCTGGGGCCCCTGCTGGCGCGCTTTGGCCACGCCCGGGTGTCGCTGCCGGGCGGTTGCGCCATCGGCTCGCGCCCGGTGGACCAGCACATCAAGGGCCTGCAGGCCATGGGCGCGCAGATCGACGTCGAGCACGGTTACATGGTGGCGCGCCTGCCCGCCGGCCGCCGCCGGCTGCAGGGCGCGCGCATCACCACCGACATGGTCACCGTCACCGGCACCGAGAACTTCCTGATGGCCGCCACGCTGGCCGAGGGCGAGACGGTGCTGGAAAACGCCGCCCAGGAGCCAGAGATCACCGACCTGGCCGAGATGCTGATCCGCATGGGCGCGCGCATCGAGGGCCACGGCAGCAGCCGCATCCGCATCGAGGGCGTCGAGCGCCTGCACGGCGTCACGCACGAGGTGGTGGCCGACCGCATCGAGGCCGGCACCTTCCTGTGCGCCGTCGCCGCCACCGGCGGCGAGGTGACGCTGCGCCACGCCCGCGCCGACCACCTGGACGCCGTGATCGACAAGTTGCGCGAGGCCGGCGTGCGGGTGGACGCGCTGGACGGCGCCATCCGCGTGCGCAGCGCGGGTGGGTCGGCGCTGCGCGCGCAGAGCTTTCGCACCATCGAATACCCGGGCTTTCCGACCGACATGCAGGCGCAGTTCATGGCGCTCAACTGCGTGGCCGGCGGCCCCAGCATGGTCACCGAGACCATCTTCGAAAACCGTTTCATGCACGTCAACGAGCTGGCGCGCCTGGGGGCGCAGATTCATGTGGACGGCCGCAACGCCATGATCGAGGGCGGCGCGCGGCTGTCCGGCGCCACCGTGATGGCCACCGACCTGCGCGCCTCCGCCAGCCTGGTGATCGCCGGCCTGATCGCCGAGGGCGAGACCGTGGTCGACCGCATCTACCACCTGGACCGCGGCTATGACCAGATGGAAGAAAAGCTGCGCGCCCTGGGTGCCGATATCGAGCGCGTGCGCTGAGCCATGAATACCGGACGCGAAGGACGCGAAGGATGCGCGAAAGGCGCGAAAGGAGACCTTGATATGGATGGCTTGTTTCGCGTTCTTCGCGCTGCTTTTGCGCCCTTCGCGTCCGGTCAAGTTCGGGAGCCCTGAATGATCACCCTGGCCCTGTCCAAAGGCCGCATCTTCGACGAGACCGTGCCGCTGCTGGCCGCCGCCGGCATCACGGTGACGGAAGACCCCGAAAAATCCCGCAAGCTGATCCTGCCCACCAACCAACCCGACGTGCAGGTGGTGCTGGTGCGCGCCACCGATGTGCCGACCTACGTGGAGTACGGCGGCGCCGACCTGGGCGTGACCGGCAAGGACGTGCTGATCGAGCACGGCGGCGCCGGGCTGTACCAGCCGCTGGACCTGCGCATCGCGCAGTGCCACATGGCCGTGGCCGCGCCCGAGGGCTTCGACTACCAGCGCGCCGTGCGCCAGGGCAGCCGCATCACCGTGGCCACCAAGTACACGGCGATCGCGCGCAACTTCTTTGCCGACAAGGGCGTGCACGTCGACCTGATCAAGCTCTACGGCAGCATGGAACTGGCGCCGCTGACCGGCATGGCCGACGCCATCGTCGACCTGGTCAGCACCGGCAAGACGCTCAAGGCCAACCGGCTGGTCGAGGTCGAGTACATCATGGACATCAGCTCGCGCCTGGTGGTCAACCAGGCGGCGCTCAAGCTCAAGACGGCGCCGATCCGCCGCATCATCGACGCCTTTGCACAGGCCATCGGCCCTGCCAGTTGATATGAAATTAATAGCTGCTCCCGCCCGCTTGTCCACGCTGGATGCCGATTTCGAGCAGAAATTCCAGCAGCGCCTGCACTGGAGCGCCGAGCAGGACGAGGCCATCGAGCAGCGCGTCAGGGACATCCTGGCCGACGTGCGCGCGCGTGGCGACGCCGCGGTGCTCGACTACACCGCCCGGTTCGACGGCTTGCAGGCCGCATCGGTGGCCGCGCTGGAGCTCGGCGCCGCCGAGTTGCAGGCCGCCTTCGACGGCCTGCCCGCCGCCCAGCGCGAGGCGCTCACCCAGGCCGCCGCCCGCATTCGCCGCTACCACGACTGGCAGAAGACCCAGGGCGGCGAAACCGCCACCTACCGCGACGAGGAAGGCACCCTGCTGGGCCAGAAAATCACGCCGCTGGACCGCGTCGGCATCTACGTGCCGGGCGGCAAGGCGGCCTACCCCAGCAGCGTGCTGATGAACGCCATCCCGGCCCATGTGGCCGGCGTGGGCGAAATCGTCATGGTGGTGCCCACGCCGCGCGGCGAGAAGAACCCGCTGGTGCTGGCCGCCGCCCACGTGGCCGGCGTCACGCGCGCGTTCACCGTCGGCGGCGCGCAGGCCGTGGCCGCGCTGGCCTGGGGCACGCAGACCATCCCGAAGGTGGACAAGATCACCGGCCCCGGCAACGCCTACGTCGCCAGCGCCAAGAAGCACGTGTTCGGCCAGGTCGGCATCGACATGATCGCCGGCCCGAGCGAAATCCTGGTGCTGGCCGACGGCAGCACGCCCGCGGACTGGGTGGCGATGGACCTGTTCAGCCAGGCCGAGCACGACGAGCTGGCGCAGGCCATCCTGCTCAGCCCCGACGCCGCCTACATCGATGCCGTGCAGCGCGAGATCGACCGCCTGCTGCCGGACATGCCGCGCGCCGAGATCATCGCCAAGAGTTTGACGGGCCGCGGCGCGCTGATCCACACCCGCAGCATGGAAGAAGCCTGCGCCATCAGCAACCGCATCGCGCCCGAGCACCTGGAAGTCAGCAGCCGCGAGCCGCGGCGCTGGGAACCGCTGCTGCGCCATGCCGGCGCCATCTTCCTGGGCGCGCACACCAGCGAAAGCCTGGGCGACTACTGCGCCGGCCCCAATCACGTGCTGCCCACCAGCGGCACGGCGCGCTTTTCGTCGCCGCTGTCGGTGTACGACTTCCAGAAGCGCAGCAGCCTGATCGAGGTCAGCGCGGAGGGCGCGCGCCAGCTTGGCCGCATCGCCAGCGTGCTGGCGCGGGGCGAAGGCCTGCAGGCGCACGCGCGCGCGGCCGAGCTGCGCGACCCGGCGGCGGCGTCGCCCGGGCGCTGAACCGCGCCGCCTGCCATCGACCGGCGCGCCCGGCGGCGGGCGTTTTGGCGATCTGACGAGGAGAGCACGGTGGAAATCACGCTGAACGGCTATCACACCCTGATCCTGGCGGCCCTGGTCATGCTGGTCGGCCATTGGCTGGTGTTCCGGGTCCGCTTTCTGTCGGCCTTCAACATCCCCGAGCCGGTGGCCGGTGGCCTGCTGGCGGCGGCGATCGTCTACGGGCTCAACGTCGCGCTGGGCCTGAAGTTCAGGTTCAGCACCGAGCTGCAGACCACCTTCATGCTGATGTTCTTCTCGTCCATCGGGCTGAGCGCCGACTTCACGCGCCTGAAGGAGGGCGGCAAGCCGCTGGTGCTGCTGCTGGTGATCGTGTCCTGCTTCATCGTGGTGCAGAACCTGATCGGCGTGGGCCTGGCGGCGGCGCTGGGCCTGAAGCCCCTGATCGGGCTGGTGGTGGGTTCGATCACGCTCACCGGCGGCCATGGCACGGCCGGCGCCTGGGGGCCGGTGCTGGAGCAGAACTACGGCATCGTCGGCGCCACCACGCTGGGCATCGCCACCGCCACCTTCGGCCTGGTGTTCGGCGGCCTGATTGGCGGGCCGGTGGCGCGCCACCTGATCAACCAGC
>MKTG01000106.1:37632-43903 GCA_001897615.1 Burkholderiales bacterium 68-10 | reverse complement strand
TTCGACCAGCCGCGCCTGATCACCGCCTACAGCGCGATCGAGACCCTGGCCATGTTCGCCGCCTGCCTGACCGCGGCCGACCTGCTGAGCGGCTGGACCAAGGGCAGCTGGATCGAGCTGCCGACCTTCATCTGGGCGCTGGCCAGCGGGGTGGTGATCCGCAACGTGCTGACGCACGTGTTCCGCTTCGAGATGTTCGATCGCGCCATCGACGTGTTCGGCAACGCCTCGCTGTCGCTGTTCCTGGCCATGGCATTGCTCAGCCTGCGGCTGTGGGAGCTGGCCGACCTGGCCGGCCCGGTGGCCATCATCCTGGCGGTGCAGGTGCTGGTGATGATGGCCTGGGCGACTTTCGTCACCTACCGCTTCATGGGCGCCGACTACGACGCCGCGGTGGTGGCGGCCGGCCACTGCGGCTTTGGCCTGGGCGCCACGCCGACGGCGATCGCCAACATGCAGGCCATCACCGACCGCTTCGGCCCGTCCTACAAGGCCTATCTGGTGGTGCCGCTGGTGGGGGCGTTCTTCGTCGACCTGGTGAACGCGACGATCCTGCAGATCTTCACGCAGCTGCCGTTCCTGCGATAGCCGCCGGCCCCTGGGCGGGCTCGTTCAGCGTTCCACCACGGTCATGCTGCGGCGGTGATCAACCCAGGTCAGGCGGCTGACGTCGAAGCCGGCGTCGCGCGCGCGCTCCAGCAGCTGGGCGCGCACGCTGGCGCGAAGCGTGGGGGTTCGGGCCAGCAGCCACAGATCCTCGTGCGTGGGGCCGCTGACCAGGGCGTGCTGGTTGTCGTCGTCGAGCTCGAACACGGCGCGGCTGCTGCGCACCGGCCAGACAAAGCTGACCAGCAGGTGCGCGCTGTCGGCATCGTGGGCGAAGCGCGCGCGCGCCGTGGCGGTGCGCCAGCGGCCCTGGCGCGGATCGAAGCCGCGCCGGGCGATCTCCAGCGTGCCGTTGGGCAACAGGCTGTGGTGCGTGACGCTGTCGGTCAGGCCGCGATCGGCCGCGTGGTCGATGCGCGCGAGTTCGTACCAGCGGCCCAGGTAGCGCCGCAGCTCGAACGGTGTCACTGGCTGCACACCCAGTGGCAGGCCGGTCTGCTGGCTGAGGCGGTACAGCGTGTAGGCGCCGGCAGCGAGCAGGGCAAGGTTTCTGGCTTTCATGGTCAACGCGGCAGCATAGCAGGCGCTCCGGTGGGCGGGGTTCCGTCAACCTCCTGCGAATCACACGAAACTCGTGTAACACGAGTTTCGTGTACACTGACCAGCATGAAGAACGTCACCATCACCGTCGACGATGCCGTGCTTGAATGGGCGCGGGTGGAGGCGGCGCGGCGCGGCTCCAGCGTCTCGCGCATGGTGGGCGAGATGCTGGCCGAGAAGAGGCGGCAGGAGGACGCCTACGCGCAGGCCATGCGCAGCGCGCTGCGCTTTGAGTCCTGGGGCGAAAGCAGCGGGCCCTACCTGCGCCTGAGCGAGGTCGAATGACGCCGCCGCTGGTCTTCGTCGACACGCCGGTGTTCCTGTACACGGCCGACGAGCGCGACATGCACAAGCAGGCGCTGGCGCGCCAGTGGGTGCGCTGGTGCTGGAGCGAGCGCACCGGCCGCATCAGCACCCAGGTGCTCAACGAGCTCTACCACAACGCCATCACGCGCTTTCGCGCTCGCATGCCGGTGCAGCAGGCGCGCACGCAGGTGCGCAACCTGCGCCAGTGGCAGCCGCCGCACCTGGACACCTTCACCATCGACGGTGCCTGGGCCTTGCAGGACCGCCACGCGCTGGGCTACTGGGAGGCGCTGATCGTCGCCTCGGCCCAGCAGCAGGGCTGCCGGTACCTGCTGAGCGAGGACCTGCCGCACCAGCAACGCTTCGAGAGCGTGCAGGTGATCAATCCCTTCCGGGTGCGTCCCGATGAATTGCCTCTTGACGATGAACGCTGACACCCCGACCCCCAATCCGCTGGCGCGCATCCGCCAGGACGTGCAGTCCATGCACGCCTATGCCGTGCAGGACTCGGCCGGCCTGCTGAAGATGGACGCGATGGAAAACCCCCATCGCCTGCCGGCCAGCCTGCAGACCGAGCTGGGCCAGCGCCTGGGCCAGGTGGCGGTCAACCGCTATCCCGGCGCTCGTATCGACGAGCTGCGCGCCGCGCTGCACGCCCACGCCGCGCCGCCCGCGGGCTGGTCGCTGATGCTGGGCAACGGCTCGGACGAGCTGATCAGCCTGCTGGCCATGGCCTGCGACGTGCCTGGCGCGTCCATCCTGGCGCCGCTGCCGGGCTTCGTGATGTACGCCATGAGCGCGCGCCTGCAGGGCCTGGCCTTCCATGGCGTGCCGCTCACGGCCGACTTCGAGCTGGACGAGGCGGCGATGCTGGCGGCCATCGACCAGCACTGCCCGGCCATCCTGTACCTGGCCTACCCCAACAATCCCACCGGCACGCTGTGGGATGCCGGCACCATTACTCGCCTGATCGCGGCCCAGGGCCGTCAGGGCGGCCTGGTGGTGATGGACGAGGCCTACCAGCCCTTTGCCGCGCACAGCTGGATCGAGGTGGTGCGCGCCGACCCGGCCGCGCACCGGCATGTGCTGGTCATGCGCACGCTCAGCAAGTTCGGCCTGGCTGGCGTGCGCATCGGCTACCTGATGGGCGAGGCCGCGCTGGTGGCCGAGATCGACAAGCTGCGCCCGCCCTACAACGTGAGCGTGCTGAACGCCGAGTGCGCGCTGTTCGCGCTCGAGCACGCCGACGTCTTCGCGGCGCAGGCCGCCGACATCCGGGCGCAGCGCGCGCAGCTGCTGGCGGCGCTGGCGGCGCTGCCCGGCGTGACACCCTATCCCAGCCAGGCCAACATGATCCTGGCGCGCGTGCCCGACGCCGCCCGTGCCTTTGCCGGCATGCGCGCGCGCGGCGTGCTGATCAAGAACGTTTCTACAATGCACCCGCTGCTGGCCAACTGCGTGCGGCTCACGGTCGGCACCGCCGACGAGAACGCGCAGATGCTGGCGGCCCTGCAAGCCTCGCTATGACCACCATTGCCCGCACCGCCGACGTCGCACGCGACACCGCCGAAACCCGCATCCGCGTGCGCCTGAACCTGGACGGCAGCGGCCAGGCCAAGCTGGCCACCGGCATCGGCTTCTTCGATCACATGCTGGATCAGATCGCGCGCCACGGCCTGATCGACCTGGACGTGCAATGCCAGGGCGACCTGCACATCGACGGCCACCACACGGTCGAGGACGTTGGCATCGCCATCGGCCAGGCGGTGCGCCAGGCGGTAGGCGACAAGCGCGGCATCACCCGCTACGGCCACAGCTACGTGCCGCTGGACGAGGCGCTGTCGCGCGTGGTGGTCGACTTCTCCGGTCGTCCCGGGCTGGTGCTGGAGGCGCGCTTCACCAGCGCCATGATCGGCGGCTTCGACACCCAGCTGGTGCACGAGTTCTTCCAGGGCTTCGTCAACCACGCCCTGGTCACGCTGCACGTCGACAACCTGAAGGGCGTCAACGCGCACCACCAAGTCGAGACCATCTTCAAGGCCTTCGGGCGGGCGCTGCGCATGGCGTTGACACCCGATCCGCGCGCTGCCGGCCAGATTCCGTCGACCAAGGGAACGCTCTAAGTCAAATCGGGCTCCAGCGCTTGCCAGACGTGCGCCAGAAGCTATGAATTCAATAGTAAACCAGACGGTGGCCGTGGTCGACTACGGCATGGGCAACCTGCGCTCGGTGGCGCAGGCGGTGATTCATGCGACGCAGGACACGCGCGTCAACGCCGTCATCACCGCCGACCCGGCGCAGGTGCGCGCCGCCCACCGGGTGGTGCTGCCGGGACAGGGGGCCATGGGCGACTGCATGCGCGAGCTGCGCCAATCCGGCCTGCTGCAAGCGGTGCTGGAGGCGGCGGCGCGCAAGCCGCTGTTCGGCGTCTGCATCGGCATGCAGATGCTGCTGACGCACAGCGCCGAGGGCCGCACGGCCGACGGCACGCCCGGGCTCGGCCTGATTGCCGGCGAAGTGCTGCGCTTTGACCTGGCGGGCCGCAAGGCACCGGACGGCAGCCGCTACAAGGTGCCGCACATGGGCTGGAACCGCGTGTTCCAGAGCCGCCCGCACCCACTGTGGCAGGGCGTGGCCGACGGCGCCTGGTTCTATTTCGTCCACAGCTATTTCGCCAGCCCGCGCAACCCGGCGCATGCGGCGGGCGAGACCGAGTACGGCGCGCGCTTTGCCAGCGCCGTGGCGCGCGATAATATTTTTGCCACTCAGTTCCACCCCGAAAAGAGCGCCGACCAGGGTCTGGCCTTGTATCGCAATTTCCTGGACTGGAATCCCTGATCGATTTTCTTCTGTTTTCATAGCGTCTCGCACGCATCCTATAAGCGCCAACGGCTCTTTCACTCTTACAATCGTCATGCTGCTCATTCCCGCCATCGACCTCAAGGACGGCCACTGCGTGCGCCTGAAACAGGGCGACATGGACCAGGCCACGGTCTTCAGCGAGGCGCCGGCCGACATGGCCGCGCACTGGCTCGACCAGGGCGCGCGACGCCTGCACCTGGTGGACCTGAACGGGGCCTTTGCCGGCAAGCCGCAGAATTTGATGGCCATCAAGGCGATCTTGAAAGAGGTCGGTGACGAGATCCCGGTGCAGCTGGGCGGCGGCATCCGCGACCTGGACACCATCGAGCGCTACGTCGACGCCGGCATCCGCTACGTCATCATCGGCACGGCGGCGGTCAAGAACCCGGGTTTTCTGAAGGATGCCTGCAGCGCCTTTGGCGGCCACATCATCGTCGGCCTGGACGCCAAGGACGGCAAGGTCGCCACCGACGGCTGGAGCAAGCTCACCGGCCACGAGGTGATCGACCTGGCGCGCAAGTTCCAGGACTGGGGCGTGGAAAGCATCATCTACACCGACATCGGGCGTGACGGCATGCTCTCGGGCATCAACGTCGACGCCACCGTGAAACTGGCGCAGTCACTGACCATCCCGGTGATCGCCTCGGGCGGACTGTCCAGCATGGCCGACATCGAGCAGCTGTGCGCCGTCGAGAGCGAGGGTATCGAGGGTGTGATCGCCGGCCGCGCCATCTACTCGGGCGACCTGGACTTCGCCGCCGCCCAGGCGCGCGCCGATGCGCTGAACGGGTGAGCACCATGCTGGCCAAACGCATCATCCCCTGCCTGGACGTGACCGGCGGCCGCGTGGTCAAGGGCGTCAACTTTGTCGAGCTGCGCGACGCCGGCGATCCGGTCGAGATCGCCGCCCGCTACAACGAACAGGGCGCCGACGAGCTCACCTTCCTCGACATCACCGCCACCAGCGACGGGCGCGATTTGATCCTGCCCATCATCGAGGCCGTGGCCTCGCAGGTGTTCATTCCGCTCACCGTCGGTGGCGGCGTGCGCACGGTGGAGGACGTGCGCCGCCTGCTGAACGCCGGGGCCGACAAGGTCAGCTTCAACTCGGCAGCCATCGCCAACCCGCGGGTGATCCGCGACGCCTCGGACAAGTACGGCGCGCAGTGCATCGTGGTGGCCATCGACGCGCGTCGGCGCAGCGGCGACGAAGCGGCCGCGCGCGGCGCGGGCTGGGACGTCTTCAGCCACGGCGGGCGCCAGAACACCGGGCTGGACGCCGTGGCCTGGGCGCGCCAGATGGCCGAACACGGCGCCGGCGAGATCCTGCTGACCAGCATGGACCGCGACGGCACGCAGAGCGGCTTCGATCTGGAGCTGACGCGCGCCGTCAGCGACGCCGTCAGCGTGCCGGTGATCGCCTCGGGCGGTGTCGGCAACCTCGACCACCTGGCCGACGGCGTGCAGATCGGCGGCGCCGACGCAGTGCTGGCGGCCAGCATCTTTCACTATGGCACCTTCACCATCGCGCAGGCCAAGCAGCACCTGGCCGCGCGCGGCGTTGCGGTAAGGCTGTAAGCTTGTGGCCGTCCTGATGCTTCACCCACCATGCTGACCGACCGCGTGCTGTCGCCCGCTGCCTGCCTGTCCGGCAAGCAACGCTGCTGGCATTCGGGCTTTCCGGTATGGCCGCCGCCGCCGGGGGCGTGTCTTGCCGCCTTCCTGTCCCCGTCATTGATTTCCGGAATTTCCCCTTATGACCATCCCCGCGCTTGAAGACTTCCTGGCCACCGTGCAACGGCGTGACCCCCATCAACCCGAATTCCTGCAGGCCGTGCGCGAGGTGATGGCCTCGTTGTGGCCGTTCGTGCAGCGCAATCCCAAGTACGTCCAATAC
>MKTG01000106.1:31892-37617 GCA_001897615.1 Burkholderiales bacterium 68-10 | reverse complement strand
GCGTCGCCTGGGTCGACGACGAGGGGCAGACCCAGGTCAACCGGGCCTTCCGCGTGCAGCACAACATGGCCATCGGTCCTTACAAGGGCGGCATGCGCTTTCACCCCTCGGTCAACCTGTCGATCCTGAAGTTTCTCGGCTTCGAGCAGACCTTCAAGAACGCCCTCACCACCTTGCCCATGGGCGGCGGCAAGGGCGGCAGCGACTTCGACCCCAAGGGCAAGAGCGACGGTGAGGTGATGCGCTTTTGCCAGGCCCTGATGAGCGAGCTGTACCGCCACCTGGGCGCCGACACCGACGTGCCGGCCGGTGACATCGGCGTCGGTGCGCGCGAAGTCGGCTTCATGGCCGGCATGATGAAAAAGCTGTCCAATAACGCCGGCAGCGTGTTCACCGGCAAGGGCATCGCCTACGGCGGCAGCCTGATGCGGCCCGAGGCCACCGGCTACGGCACGGTCTACTTCGCGCAGGAAATGCTGCGCCGCAAGCAGATGGGCTTCGAGGACCGGCGCGTCAGCATCTCCGGCTCGGGCAACGTCGCGCAGTACGCGGCCGACAAGGCGATGGAGTTGGGAGCCAAGGTGGTCACCCTGTCCGACTCCGACGGCACCCTGGTGTGCGAGGCCGGCATGACGCACGGGATGCTGCAGGACCTGATGGAGTTCAAGAACGTGCAGCGCGGCCGCCTGAAGGACTTCAGCAAGCAGCACAAGCTCAAGTTCGAAGCCGGCAAGCGCCCCTGGCACGTGCCGGTGGACATTGCGCTGCCCTGCGCCACGCAGAACGAACTGGACGCGGCTGACGCCAAGCACCTGATCGTCAACGGCGTGGTCTGCGTGGCCGAGGGCGCCAACATGCCCAGCACGCTGGAGGCGGTCGACCACTTCCTGGCCGCCGGCACGCTGTATGCGCCGGGCAAGGCCAGCAACGCCGGTGGCGTGGCCACTTCGGGCCTGGAGATGAGCCAGAACGCGATGCGCCTGTCGTGGACCCACAGCGAGGTCGATCTGCGCCTGCACGAGATCATGAAGGACATCCATGGCAACTGCGTGCGCCACGGCGAACGCAAGGACGGCACGGTCAACTATGTCGAGGGTGCCAACGTGGCCGGCTTCGTCAAGATCGCCGACGCCATGCTGGCGCAGGGCGTCTATTGACCACGTCTGCGCGGCGCTGCACGCCGTCGCCCTTCAGGGGCGACGCGTCAGTGGGCGCAGTGGTTCCGGCCACGAATGGCCAATGACTTCACCCCAGGCTGACGTTGTCGGCCTGGGGTGAATCACAAGGCGGGCACTCGTCGTGCCCGAGCGAGACGGCTTCAGTTGTCGTGCCCGTGGACGCCGGGCGGCGGGAGTCCATGGTCACGAGCCGAGTTGCTTGAAGCGCGCGTCCTTGGCTTGCCACAGTTCGGCCAGCCAGGCCTGCACGCCGGTGACAGCGAGCGGCTGCCCGTCACCCGTTGCTGGTACGGGCTGGCGGTCGATGTGCACGCGCACTTCGGGCACGCGGCCGCACAGCACGTCGACGAAGCTCGGTACCCGACCGGGGTAGAAGATGGTCACGTCCAGCACGGCATCAAGCCGGTCGCCCAGCACGTCCAGCGCCGTCATCATGCCGCCTGCCTTGGGCTTGAGCAGGTGGCGGTAGGGCGAACCCTGCGCCTCATGCTTGGCGGGCGTGAAGCGCGTGCCCTCGACAAAGCTCATCACCGAGGTGGGCAGCGCACGGAAGCGCGCGCAGGCCGCGCGCGCCGTGGCCAGGTCCTGCGCCCCGCTGGCGCCGCCCTTGCGGCGCAGAAACGGGAAGTCCAGCGCCCACCACACCAGCCCGACCAGCGGCACCCAGATCAGCTCGCGCTTGATGAAGAACTTGAGAAAGGGCGCACGGCCCTGCAGGCAGCGCTGCAGCACCAGGATGTCGACCCAGCTCTGGTGGTTGCAGACCACCAGGTACCAGGCGTGCTGGCTCAGATCGGGTGGCCGGTGCACCTGCCAGCGCGTGCTGCTGGCCCATTGCAGTCCGGCGGCGTTCAGGCGGTTCCAGGTGTCGGCCAGCGCCACCACGGCCGCGTCCAGCGGCTTGATCGGCGGCAGCGGGCGCGTCAGCAGCTTGAGCAGGATCAGCGGTGCCAGCAGCGTAAACAGCGCCAGCGTATAGGCCGTCAGCAGCAGGACGGCGGTGGTGCCGATCAGCAGCGCGCGCACGGCGGGCCAGCCGGTGGCGCGTCAGCCCGTACCCAGCCGCGCAAACACCGCGCGCGCCGCCGCGATGGTGGCGTCGATGTCGGCGTCGCTGTGCGCGGCACTGACGAATCCGGCTTCATACAGCGCCGGCGCGATGTACACGCCGCGCTCCAGCAGGCCGTGGAACAGTTGGTTGAAGCGCGTGCCGTCGCTTTTCATCACTTCGGCGTAGTGGCGCGGCAGCTCAGGCAGCAGGAAGAAGCCGAACATGCCGCCCTCGCTGTCGGCCGAAAACGGCACGCCGGCCTCCTGCGCAGCGGCCACCAGACCACCGACCAGGCGGTGCGTCTTCGCCGTCAGTGCTTCGAAGAAGCCGGGCTTGCGGATCTCGCGCAGCGTGGCCAGACCGCAGGCGGTGGCGACCGGGTTGCCGCTCAGCGTGCCGGCCTGGTACACCGGGCCCAGCGGCGCCAGCTGCTCCATCACCGCGCGCTTGCCGCCAAAGGCCGCCAGCGGCATGCCGCCGCCGATCACCTTGCCCATCACCGTGATGTCGGGCTCGAAGCCGTGGATGGCGCGCGCGTAGACCGACTGCGCGCCACCCAGGGCGACGCGAAAGCCGGTCATCACCTCGTCGTAGATCAGCAGCGCGCCGTGCCGGGTGCACAGCTCGCGGCAGCGGCGCGTGAAGTCGACACTGGCACGCACGAAGTTCATGTTGCCGGCAATCGGTTCCATGATCAGGCCGGCGATCTGCGCCCCGTGCTCGGCAAAGGCCTGCTCCAGCTGGGCGATGTTGTTGTACTCCAGCACCATCGTGTGCTGCACCACCTCGGGCGGCACGCCGGCGCTGGTGGGGTTGCCAAAGGTGGCCAGGCCCGAGCCGGCCTTGACCAGCAGGGCGTCGGCGTGGCCGTGGTAGCAGCCCTCGAACTTGATGATGGCGCTGCGGCCGGTCGCGCCGCGCGCCAGCCGGATGGCGGTCATGCCGGCTTCGGTGCCGCTGCTGACCAGCCGCACCATCTCCATGCCCGGGCGCAGGCTGAGGATCTCCTCGGCCAGCGCGATCTCGCGCTCGGTCGGCGCGCCGAAGGAGAAGCCCTCGGTGGCGGCCTTTTGCACCGCCTCCAGCACGGCCGGGTGGCCGTGTCCGAGGATCATCGGGCCCCAGGAGCCGATGTAGTCGATGTAGCGCGTGTCGTTCGCATCCCAGAAGTAGGCGCCCTGGGCGCGCTGCACGAAGCGCGGTGTGCCGCCGACGGCGCGAAAGGCGCGCACGGGCGAGTTGACGCCGCCTGGGATCACCCGGCGGGCACGCGCCATGAGCGCATCGTTGAGATCAGTGCTTGGTTTCATTGAAGGGATCCGGAAAAGGCAGGGTGGCGGGGGTGTCGTCCGGCGCGTCGCCGTCATCGTCGTCCGATTCGGCCCAGAACAGGCGGTCGGCCACCGCCCGGCCCATGCCCGGGCGAAAGCCGTGATCCAGCGCCTGGTCGAGGTAATGCAAGGCTTCGGCGGTGGCGTCGGTGAGCTCGCTGCCGGTGGCGACCAGCGCGGCCAGCGCCGCCGAGAGGATGTCGCCGGCGCCCAGAAAGCCGGCGTCGATGCGCTCAAAGTCCTGGCTCAGCAGCTCGGCCTGCGGCGAAGCCAGCACGTTGCCCAGCCGGTCGCCCACCAGCGGCAGGCCGGTGACCAGCACGAAGGACACCCCCTGCTCGGCGGCCGCGCGCGCCAGATCGGTGGCGCGGGCGCGGCGATCCGTGGTCGATTCGGGCAACAGCCAATGGCGCAGCGTGGCGTTGTTGCCTACCAGAACGGTGGTCTGCGGCAGCAGCAACTCACGGAAGGCGTCCAGGTAGTGGTCGATTTCCTGCTCGGTCCACCAGGACAGATCGGGCATGTAGGCGATCACCGGCACCGTGGCGTAGTCCGACGCGAAGGCGGCGATGGCCGACACCGCTTCGGCGCTGCCGACGAAGCCCACCTTGATGACGTGCAGCGGGATGTCCTCGGCCACGGCGGCGGCCTGCTCGGCGATGGCGGCCTCGTCCACGGCCACATGCCCGATGGTGTCGCGCGTGTCGCGCACGTACACGCCCGTGACCACTGGCAGCGCGTGCGCGCCGACCGAGGCGATCACGGTGGCGTCGCTTGCCGAGCCACCGGCCCCCGTGGGGTCGCCCGCGTTGAAACTCAGCACGTTGGGCAGCCTGTCGTATTCCGCCAACACATCGGCGGCGCTGTCGCTCGGCAAGGGATTGATCGGGTTGGAGCCGCTCATAAGACACAAATCGGGGGGTCGACGATGACACAGTGTCGCTTGTAGGCCCAAGCCGTCGATACAATCGATTGCATTCTAGGTAATTGCAACTTAAGCTGTAATGAATCCCAAAACTTGGATGTGCGTGATCTGCGGTTGGCTCTACGACGAAGCCGAGGGGGCACCCAGCCATGGTATCGCGCCGGGCACATCTTGGGAGCAAGTTCCAGCGGACTGGTGTTGCCCGGAGTGTGGGGCGCACAAGCTGGACTTCGAGATGGTGCAGATCTGAGACGCGACGCGCGAGGTCTGCGATGGCGGGAACTCCTGGTACACCACAGGGTGCCGGCACTTGAATCGTGAGGGTTCGATGACATCAAGACGGGTGCTGGTCATTGACGACAGCAATACCATCCGGCGCAGTGCCGAGATCTTCCTCAAGCAGGGGGGGCATGAGGTTTTGCTGGCCGAGGACGGCTTCGACGCGCTGGCCAAGGTCAACGACGTCCAGCCCGATTTGATCTTCTGCGACATCCTGATGCCACGCCTGGACGGGTATCAGACCTGTGCCATCATCAAGCGTAACGAAAAGTATTCATCTATCCCCGTCGTCATGCTGTCGTCCAAGGACGGTGTGTTCGACAAGGCGCGCGGGCGCATGGTCGGTTCGCAGGACTATCTGACCAAACCATTCACCAAGGACCAGCTGTTGCAGGCGGTGCAGCAGTTCGGATATGCCAACCAAGGAGCTGTGTGATGTCGATCCGCAACGTGCTGATCGTGGATGATTCCAAGACGGAATTGCTGCACCTGAGCGAGATGCTCAAAAAAGCCGGCTATGGCGTGAGCACTGCCGAGAACGCCGACGAGGCCCTGCGCCGCCTGGAGCAGGCCAAGCCCGACCTGATCCTGATGGACGTCGTGATGCCGGGCCAGAACGGCTTTCAGCTCACGCGCTCGATTTCGCGCGATCCGCGCTACGCCGACGTGCCGATCATCATGTGCACCAGCAAGAACCAGGAAACCGACCGCGTCTGGGGCATGCGCCAGGGTGCGCGTGACTACATCACCAAGCCGGTCGACCAGACCGAGTTGATGGGCAAGATCAAGGCGCTGGGCTGAGCCGGCATGTCCAACAAGCAAGCGCTGCGCGAATTCCAGAGCCGTCTGGCGATGCGGCTGCAAGCTGCCCAGGCGGTGGGGGTGGCAGCGTCGTGGCTGGCGGTGGAGGCCGGGGCCCAGCGCCTGCTGTTTCCGCTGAGCCACGCCGGCGAGATTTTTC
>MKTG01000106.1:24166-31862 GCA_001897615.1 Burkholderiales bacterium 68-10 | reverse complement strand
TGACCTGGCGCACTTCGTGAGCGGATCCGAGTCGGGCCCGGCACGCAGCGAAGGCGATCTGGCGCCATGCCGCCTGGTGGCGCTCAACCCGGTGCTGGGCGTCAACTGTGCCTTGCTGGTCGACCGACTGCTGGGTCTGCGGACCACGGAAGCGTTTGCATCCTCGACGCCATCGGCGCCCACGGCGCCGCAGTATTTTGGTCATCGTTACACCGATGGCGCCGGTCAGTCATGGCAGGAATTGAACCTGCAGCTTCTTTCCCAGCACCCGGCCTTTCTGGGCATTGGTGCGTAGTTCGTTTTTCGAGGTCACGACATGGCACTCGCCTCTCAGCTTTCCAACCTGTTCAATCGCAAGCCGCAGGAGTCTTCCGCCAGCGGCGACGAGCCATTGACTGCCGAAGCGGCGCAAGGGACGTCGGTCGCGCTGCATGGGGATGAGTCGCGGGCACTTGGCGACAGCAGCGTGATGGTTTCCGCGGTGGACGAATCCGAAGATTTGGCGCTGCCCGACGACGACACGTTTGCCGTGCCGCTTCTGGGCACCCGCACGGCGGCGCAGCATCAGCGGCTGCTGTCGATCCTGTTGGGGTTGGCATTGCTCGCATTGGTCATCACGGGTTTCTGGACGGTGTCGCGCACGGACAAGGGCGCGCGGCAGGTGGGCGCGATCGGCCAGTCGCTGATGCAGTCGCAGCGCCTGGCCAAATCGGTGTCGCAGGCGTTGGTGGGCAGCCCCGAGGCGTTCGGTGAAGTCAAGGAGAGTGCCGCAGCCCTGACGGCCAACGTGCGCGGGCTGCAGGATGGCAATGAGCTGGTGCCGGCGCTGGGTGACGCCTACAGCGATGAACTGGGCAAGATCGGGCCGCTGGCGCAGCGCGCCGAGAAGAACGCCGGGGTTGTGATGGCGCAGCAGCAGATCCTGACCCAGGTCGGCGCGGCCCTGCGCGCGGTCAGCCGGCAATCCACCGAGCTGCTGGAAGTGGCGGAGACGGTGTCTTCGCTGAAGCTGCAGCAGAACGCGGCGGCAACCGAGCTGTCGGCTGCCGGACAACTGGTGATGCTGACGCAGCGCATTGGCAAGTCGGCCAACGAATTCCTGACCATCGAGGGCGTGAGTCCGGAGGCCGTGTTCCTGCTGGGCAAGGATCTGAACACCTTCAAGGAGATCGCCGAAGGCCTGCTCAACGGCAGTCAGGACCTGCGGCTGTCGGCCGCGCGCGATCAGCAGACGCGCGAGCGCTTGGCCGAGCTGCTCAAGCTTTACGAGGAAACGCGTTCCCAGGCTGGCGGGGTGCTGGGCAACCTGCAGGGCCTGGTGGCGGCCCGCGAGGCGCAGACCGCCATCGTCGCCGACAGTGAGCCTTTGCGCAAGGCCTTGGAGGCGTTGCAGGACAAGCTGTCGGGCGCCTCCGGCCTGGGCTTCGCCAGCCTGTTGATGCTGGTGATTCCGGCCGGTCTGGTGATTCTGTCGGCCGCCGGCCTGGTGGCTGTGCAGCTGCGTGCGAGCCGCCAGCGCCAGACCCTGGCCGAACAGCAGCGTCGCTCGGCCGAACAGGACCAGCAGGAAGCCAAGCGCGTGAATGACGCCAACCAGGCCGCCATTCTTCGACTGATGAACGAGTTGCAGACGGTGGCCGAGGGCGATCTGACACAGGAGGCCACGGTGACGGAGGACATCACCGGCGCCATCGCCGACTCGGTCAATTACACCGTGGAAGAACTGCGCTCGCTGGTGGGCAGCGTGCAGAGCACGGCAACCCGGGTGGCGCAGACCACGACACAGGTGGAGGCTACTTCGACGGAGCTGCTGGCAACGTCGACCGAGCAGCTGCGGGAAATCCGCGAAACGGGTCAATCGGTGCTGGACATGGCCTCGCGCATCAACGAGGTGTCCTCACAGGCCCAGCAGTCGGCCACCGTGGCGCGCCAGTCGCTGCAGGCCGCCGAATCCGGTCTCACCGCGGTGCAAAACGCCATCGGCGGCATGAACGCGATTCGCGACCAGATTCAGGAAACGTCCAAGCGCATCAAGCGGCTGGGTGAGTCTTCTCAGGAGATTGGCGAAATCACCGAGCTGATCGCCGACATTACCGAGCAGACCAACGTGCTGGCCCTGAACGCGGCGATCCAGGCGGCATCGGCCGGTGAAGCCGGGCGCGGCTTCTCGGTGGTGGCCGAGGAAGTGCAGCGGCTGGCTGAACGATCGGGTGACGCGACGCGCCAGATCGCGGCGCTGGTCAAGGCGATCCAGACCGACACCCAGGACGCGGTGGCCGCCATGGAGCGCTCCACCCAGGGTGTGGTTGAGGGGGCCCGCCTGTCGGACAACGCCGGCACCGCACTGTCCGAAATCGACCGCGTGTCGCGCCAGTTGGCCGAGCTGATCGAGCGCATTTCCGCCTCGGCCTCCAAAGAGGCCGATCAGGCCAACGAGGTGGCCGGCAACATCCAGCACATCTTCGCCGTGACCGAGCAGACTGGCGAAGGCACGCGCACCACTGCGACCCAGGTGCGCGAGCTGGCGCGCATGGCCGACGAACTGCGCCAGTCGGTGGCGCGATTCAAGATTGCCTGACGGGGCGACCGGCTTCGCGTCGTGGATGAAGAGTCGGCGCGTGCCGGTACGAAACCGCTTCTGGAGTGGATGAAGTCATGGTGATGAGCCCCGCAGTCGAGACGGGCGCGCAAGGCGCTCCCATCGTCAGAGACCTGGGGCCGCTGGCCTGGGTGCTGGACGAGGCCCGCAAGTCGATCGAATCGGCCAGCAAGTCGCTCAAGCGCTTCGCACGCGAGGCCGAGGGCGCGCGAGGCATTGATCTGGGGTCGGTCGATGCCAGTCCGCTGCGCATGGCTCGCCAGCAGCTTCATCAGGTGGCCGGTGCGCTGGAGATGGTTGACCAGCCGGCCGCTGCGCAGACGGTGCGCGGGATGGAGGGTGCCGTCCAGCAGTTCGTGCAGCGTCCCGACAAGTGCACCGAGGCGGCGGCGCAGACGCTGGAGCAGGCCGGCTTTGCCCTGATCGAATACCTGGAGGCCCAACTGGGTGAGCGGCCGCGCTCGGCATTGGGCTTGTTCCCGCAGTATCGGCAGGTGCAGCAACTGGCCGGCGCGGACCGCATCCACCCGGCCGACCTGTGGTCGATGCCCTGGCGCTGGGCCGATCCTGCCATGCGCACTTCGGCGCAGCCGCTGTCCTACGGTGCCGAAGTGCGTGCGCGGCTGGATCAGCGCGTGCTCAAACTCATGCGTCACGCCGACATCAACGCGGCGGCTGAACTGGGCGTCATCACCGCGGCTTTGGCGAGCGGTCAGACGGCGCGACAACCAGCCGTCTTCTGGACGCTGGCCGCCGGCTTCTTCGAGGCCTTGGGACATGCGCTAATCCAGATGGATGTGTGCGTCAAGCGGGCTGCCTCGCGCATCCTTATCCAGTACACGTCGTTGGCACAGGGCAGCCAGGCGGTGTCCGAGCGGCTGGCCCACGACCTGCTGTTTTTCTGTACCCAGGCACGCCCCGACCCGCGGGCGCGAACCCCGGCTCTGGATGCGGTGCGCAAGGCCTGGGCCCTGGAGGCCGAGGATGCGGCGCCTTACGAACAGGCCACCTTCGGCCTCTACGATCCGGCGGTTCTGGCACAGGCGCGCCGTCGCGTCGAAGCGGTCAAGGAGAACTGGTCCACCCTGGCCGGCGGGGACATGGCGCGCACCAAGGCCTGCGTCGACCAATTCAGCCTGGTGGCCGAATCGCTGGACAAACTGCACCATCAGGGGCATGTGCTGGGCGCGGCGCTGAACGGTGTCGCCCAGCAGATCGCGCAGTCGGGGCGTCCACCGGGGCCCGAACTGGCCATGGAAACCGCCACCGCGGTGCTGTTCCTGGAGGCGTCGTTCGCCGATTTTCAACCCGGTGACATGACGTTCTCCACACGCCTGGGACAATTGGCCGAGCGCCTGGACGCGGTGCGGGCAGGGGCGTTGACGTCTCCCCTGGAGCCCTGGATGGAGGAACTGTACCGCAACGTCAGCGATCGCCAGACCATGGGCACCGTGGTGGGCGAGTTGCGCACCACGCTGGGCGAGGTGGAGCAGCATCTGGACCAGTTCTTCCGCAACCCTGCCGAGCGGGCCGTGCTGGCCCCGGTGCCGGCGCTGATGGGGCAGATGCGTGGTGTGCTGTCCGTGCTGGGTCTGGACCAGGCCGCGCTGGCCGTCGGTCGCCTGCGCGACGTGGTCGATGAGCTCATGGCCTCCGAGCCCGATTCGGTGCAGGCCGACGGCACGCGCTCCTTCGAGAAGCTCGGCAACAGCCTGGGTGCGCTCGGGTTTCAGATCGACATGCTGAGCTACCAGCCGGTGCTGGCACGCAAGCTGTTCGTCTACGACGCCACCCTCGGAGAACTCAGGCATGTGTCGGGTCGCGCGACCCCTGCGGGGCCAGTGGTCGACAAGCCGGCGCCCGAGCCCGGCGGCGTTGATCTGCTGCTGGATGGCGAGCCGGGCGTTGTGGTGCCGATGTCGGCGCCAGCCGCGTTGCTGGATGAGCGTCTGCCGCCCGAGTCCATCTCTGGGCAGCTCGATGAGATTGCGGCCATGGCCGCCTTGGCCGACAAGCCGGCCTTGGCGAATGCGGCGCAACGCGCCGCCGATGCGGCACGCCGACAGGACGAAGCCGGCTTGACCGGTGCACTGGACGCGCTGCAGGCGATCGCTGCCGCCGCCACGCCAAAACCTGTCCCGGCGCCCGCCGAAGATGCGCCGTCCAACGAGGACGACCTGCTGGACATCTTCCTGGAAGAAGCCTGCGAGGTGGTGGACGCGGGGGACGATGCCGTCCGGGCACTGTCGGCCGAGCCGGGTGACCTGGCCGTGCAAACCACCCTGCGTCGGGCCTTCCACACCCTGAAGGGCAGTTCGCGCATGGTGGGCCTGGCCGAGTTTGGCGAGGCAGCCTGGGCCATGGAGCAATTGCTGAACGCCTGGCTGCCCGAGCAGAAGCCGGTCACCGAGGCGCTGCGCGGGCTGGCATCGGAGGCCCTGCAGGGCTTCCGGGCGTGGACCGAGGCTATCGCCCGTCGGGACGCCGCCGGATGGTCAAGCGCACCGTTCCGTCTGGCCGCCGACGCCTGGCGGCTGAACGGTCAGCGCATCCCGCTCCGTGGCGGGCCTCAGCCGTTGACCGATGCCTCCACCGACGAGGTGGCCGTTCACGTACCCGCGGTCGAAGCCGTGGCGCCCGATCAGGCGGCACTTGCGCCACCTGATGGCGACGCGGCGCTGGCGCTGGGCCTGCCGTCGATCGAAGGGCTTGAGTTGCCCGATCTCGCGCTGCCGTCGGGTCGGGACACGCCTGCCGATCTCCCGGTCGTCGCCTCGTCGGATGTCGCTGTCGCCGCGCCGGCGCTGGACATGATCGAACCCGATGCGGGTGCCACCGATGAACGCGGTGCGCCGCTGGCGGTCGAGGTGATCGACCTGAGCGCGACAGAACTGGGCACCTTGTCGGAAACCCTGGATCCTGCCTGGCTCGGTGCGATCGAGATCGTGGAGGCGCCGCAGACGGACGACGCTTCCACCGCGACTGCACAGCCACCTGTGCCCGAGGCGGCATCGCCGCCACCCCTGTCGATCGACACCCCGTCGGCGCCGGATGCGGTCTCGGCGCAGGACGTGCAGTGGCTGGATCTGAGTCTGTCCGAGCTGGACGCGCTGAGCGGACAGCGGACGCCTGCCGCCGGCGCTCTCTCGAGCGACGTCCCGGCCACCACGGCGGATGCGGAGCTGTACCGTCAGATCGGTGATCTGCGCGTCAGCACCGCGCTCTACAACGTCTACCTGAACGAAGCCGACGAGTGGTCGCGCCAGTTGACCACTGAGCTGTCGGAATGGACGTTGGAGCTGGACCAGCCCGTGCCGGAAGCCGCCGTGGCGCGGGCGCATTCGTTGGCGGGCAGTTCGGCCACGGTCGGCTTTGTCGCCCTGTCGGAGCTGGCACGATCGGTGGAACATGCCCTGCAGCGCCTGCAGGGCCAGCCGCATGGCACGCGTGACCAGGCGCAAGTGCTCAACGCCGCTGCGGAGGACATTCGGCGTGTGCTCCATCAGTTTGCAGCCGGGATGCTGAAGGCACCGAATCCGGACGTCCTGGCGGCGGTGCAGGCGCTGGAGCCGGTGGCGCCAGGGGATGGCGTTGCCCCGACGGCGACCGACGAGGCCGTGGCGTCAACCTGGCTGGACCTTGCCCAGGCGATGCCCGCGCGACCGGTGGTCGAGCGGCCCGCGGCGCTCCCTGCCGGGGATCCGTCGGCGACGCTGCGTGCCCTGGGGGACGACATCGATGCCGCCGACGTCGTCGATCCCGATCTGTTTCCCATCTTCGAGGAAGAAGCCGAGGAGCTGTTGCCGCAGATGGGAGCCGCGCTGCGCCGCTGGGTCAGCCACCCGGACGACCGTGATGCGCGTGGTCAGTTGCTGCGCGCGCTGCACACCCTCAAGGGCAGCGCCCGCCTGGCCGGTGCCTTGCGCCTGGGCGAAATGGCTCACCGGACGGAATCCGCGGTCGAGGTCATCGGCCTGGACCACCTGGTCGGCGCCGATCTGGAGCCGCTGCTTGACCATCTGGACGAACTGCAAGCCGGTTTTCGCCGGCTTCAGGCGGGTGAGCATGGGGTCGAATCGGCGTCGGCGATGTCGTCGTCGCCCATCATCGCGCCCCGCGAGGAGGCCGTACAGGCTTCCGATCAGCCGGCCCGTGACACGGCGCCGGAGCCGGCGGCCGAACCGATGGTGGCGCCGGGCGAGGTGGCATCGCCGGCAGCCCTGTCACTGGTGTCGGCGCGCGCCGCCGCCAGCCAGGCGGTGCGCGTGCGCTCGCAACTGCTGGACCGCCTGGTGTTGCAGGCCGGCGAGGTGGCGACTTCGCGTGCGCGGCTGGAGACCGAGATCGGCCAGCTGCGCGGTCTGCTGGGCGAGCTGACGGGCAACCTGGATCGCCTGCGCGCGCAGCTGCGCGATGTCGAGTTGCAGGCCGAGACGCAGATGCAGTCGCGCCTGGCGCTGTCCAAGGATGCGCAGCAGAACTTCGATCCACTGGAATTCGACCGCTTCACCCGCATGCAGGAGCTCACCCGCATGATGGCGGAGTCGGTCAACGACGTGGCCACGGTGCAGCGCAGCCTGCAGCGGGCGGTCGAGGGCAGCGAGGACAACCTGGCCGCGCAGGCGCGCCAGTCGCGTGAGTTGCAGCGCGAGTTGCTGCGCACGCGCATGGTGGAGTTCGACAGCATTGCCGAGCGCCTGTACCGCGTGGTGCGCCAGGCCAGCAAGGAGACCGGCAAGCAGGTGCGGCTGGACATCGTCGGCGGGTCGATCGAAATCGACCGCGGCATCCTGGAGCGCATGACGCCGGCCTTCGAGCACCTGGTGCGCAACTGCGTGGTGCATGGTATCGAGCCGCAGGCCGAACGCGCCGCGCGTGGCAAGGACAGTGTCGGCCTGATCAGTGTCCGGGTGCAGCAGACCGGTAACGACGTCTCTGTGGAGTTTGGTGATGATGGCGGCGGCCTGAACCTGTCGCGCATCCGCGAGCGCGCGCTGCAGCTGGGCATTCACGCCCCGGATCGCCCGTTGAGCGATGCCGAAGTGGCCAACCTCGTGTTCGCTGCCGGCTTTTCCACCGCCACCGAGGTCACCGAAC
>MKTG01000106.1:3189-24149 GCA_001897615.1 Burkholderiales bacterium 68-10 | reverse complement strand
ATCGAAACCCGCACCGTCGAGGGCCAGGGCGCGGCCTTCCAGCTGGTGCTTCCACTGACCACCGCCGTTACCCACGTGGTCATGCTGCGCTGCGGCACGCTGTCGATCGGCGTGCCGTCCAACGTGGTCGACATCGTGCAGCGCGCGTCGGCCAAGGACCTGCCGCAGGCCTACGAGACCGGACGTTATCGGTTCGGTGATGAGTTGTTGCCGTTCTTCTGGCTCGGGGCCTTGCTGCAGGACTCGCCGCGCAGCACGGCGCCACCGGGACGGACGCTGCCGGTGGTGATTCTGCGCTCGGCCGATCAACGCGTGGCGGTGCACGTCGACGAAGTCCTGGGCAACCAGGAAGTGGTGGTCAAGGCCCTCGGTCCGCAGCTGTCCGGGCTGCCTGGCCTGGTGGCGATCACCGCCCTGGGTTCCGGCGCCGTGGCACTGATCTACAACCCGGTGGCCCTGGCAACCGTGTACGGTGCCCAGGCGCGCGCCATGGGCCAGGCGCCGGTGGCGACCGGGCCGACTGCCGCGGTCACGCCAGATCTGCCTCAGGCGGCGGCTGCCCAGCATTCCGACATTCCTTTGGTGCTGGTGGTGGACGATTCGATCACCGTGCGCCGGGTGACGCAGCGCCTGCTGCAGCGCGAGGGCTACCGCGTGGTACTGGCGGCCGATGGTCTGCAGGCCCTGGAGCGACTACAGGCCGAGCGTCCGGCGGTGGTGCTGTCCGATATCGAGATGCCGCGCATGGACGGTTTCGACTTCGTGCGCAACATCCGCGCCGACGAGGCGCTGCGCGACCTGCCGGTGATCATGATCACCTCGCGCATCGCCGAAAAGCACCGTGAGCACGCGCGCGAACTGGGTGTCGACCACTACCTGGGCAAGCCGTATGCCGAGGACGATCTGCTGGGCCTGATTCGTGACTACACGCGCGCGGCGGCATCGGGCGTCACCGCCTGACGAAGCGGCCTTCGACGCCGGTTCTCCAAGCCCCGCGGTCGGTAAAATGATTGCATGGCCGATGAAGCGCAGCCGATCAACCTGACCAACCACTTCCTCATCGCCATGCCGGGCATGGAGGAAGAGACGTTTTCGCGCAGCGTGATCTACGTGTGCGAGCACAGCGAGCGCGGCGCGCTGGGGCTGATCATCAACAAGCCGGGTGAGATCAGCCTGGCCGACCTGTTCGAGCGGGTCGATCTGCCCTTGTCCCGGCCGGAGCTGGGTGCCCAGCCGGTGTTCCAGGGCGGGCCGCTGCAGACCGAGCGCGGCTTCGTGCTGCACGATCCGGTCGTGGCCGAGGGTCTGGAGCCCGACCAGACGGTGTACGCCTCCACCCTGGCGGTGCCGGGCGGGCTGGAGATGACCACCTCCAAGGACGTGCTGGAGGCCCTGTCCGCGGGCGGTGGCCCGCGACGGGTGCTGGTGACGCTGGGCTATTCGTCCTGGGGCGAGGGGCAGCTCGAATCCGAAATCCTGCGCAACAGCTGGCTGACGGTGGACGCCGACGCCAGCCTGGTGTTCGAGGCGCCGGTCGAGCAGCGCTATGACCTGGCCCTGGGCCTGCTGGGCTTGCAGGCGTGGATGCTGTCGCCCGACATCGGTCACGCATGAGCGCCAGCGCGTCCGTGCACGATGTGCCCGCCCAGCTGGGCAGCTTTCTGGCGTTCGATTTCGGCCTCAAGCGCACTGGCGTGGCGGTGGGCAATCGGCTCACCCGCACGGCCACGCCCCAGCCCACCATCCGCGCCGAGGGCGAGGCACGTTGGGCACCGGTGGCGGCGCGCATCGCCGACTGGCAACCCGATGCCCTGGTGGTGGGCGTGCCCTGCCATCCGGACGGTGCAGCGCACGACAACACGCGCCGCGCACAGCGTTTTGCACGCCAGCTGCGCGGGCGCTTCGGTCTGCCGGTGTACGAGGTGGACGAGCGCTACAGCACCACCGAGGCGCTGGCCGGCGGCGCGCGCGACGCCGACGCCGGCGCGGCGGTGGTCATCCTGGAGCAGTTCTTGAGGAGTCTTGCATGAGTTCACTGGCGCTGGACGCCGAAGCCCTGTATGCCGAGCTGCGGCGCGGCGTGCGCGCCCTGATCACGCCGCAGACGCGGTTGGTGGGCATTGTCTCGGGCGGGCAGTGGCTGGCCGAGCGGCTGCAGGCCGATCTGGGCCTGGCGGGGGCGCCCGGCGCCATTTCATCGGCCATGCACCGCGACGACTTCGCCAAGCGCGGGCTGGCCGCCAGCGGCCACACCACGCTGCCCTTCGAGGTGGACGGCGCCGACATCCTGCTGCTGGATGACGTGCTCTACACCGGTCGCACCCTGCGCGCCGTGCTCAACGAGCTGTTTGACTACGGGCGACCCGCGTGCGTGCGGCTGGCGGTGCTGGTCGATCGCGGCGGGCGCCAGCTGCCGGTGGCGGCCGAGTTCGCCGCCGCGCGGGTGGCGTTGCCGTCCCACCAGTCGCTGGAGCTGGCGCGCGCGCCGGACGGCCGCTTCAGCTTTCGTGTCGAGAATCGAGGCTGAGCATGCTGGCCCCACGCAACCCGCAACTCAACCGCCACGGCGAGCTGATCCACCTGCTGTCCACCGAAGGTCTGTCGCGCGAGCTGCTCACCCACATCCTGGACACCGCCGCGCAGTTCGTCAGTGTCAGCGACCGCGAGGTCAAGAAGGTGCCGCTGCTGCGCGGCAAGAGCGTGTTCAACCTGTTCTTCGAGAACAGCACGCGCACGCGCACCACCTTCGACATCGCCGCCACGCGCCTGTCGGCCGACGTCTACACGCTGGACATCGGGCGCTCGTCCACCGCCAAGGGCGAGTCGCTGCTGGACACCGTGGCCAACCTCAGCGCCATGGCGGCCGACATCTTCGTCGTGCGCCACGGCGAGAGCGGCGCGCCCTATCTGCTGGCGCAGCACGTGGCGCCGCACGTGCATGTCATCAACGCCGGCGACGGGCGCCACGCGCACCCGACGCAGGGGCTGCTGGACATGTACACCATCCGCCATTTCAAGAAGGATTTTTCCAGGCTCGTGGTGGCCATCGTCGGCGACATCCTGCACTCGCGGGTGGCACGCTCCGACATCCACGCCCTCATCACCCTGGGCGCGGCCGAGGTGCGGGTGGTCGGCCCGCGCACGCTGGTGCCGGGTGATCTGGCGCCGATGGGCGTGCGCGTCTGCCATACGCTGCAGGAAGGCATCCAGGACGCCGACGTGATCATCACCCTGCGGTTGCAAAACGAACGCATGGGCGGCGCGCTGCTGCCCTCCAGCCAGGAGTTCTTCAAGAGCTTCGGCCTCACGCCGGAGAAGCTGCGCTGGGCCAAGCCGGATGCCATCGTCATGCATCCGGGGCCCATCAACCGCGGGGTCGAGATCGATTCGCGGGTGGTCGATGGCCAGCAGAGCGTGATCCTGCCGCAGGTCACCTTCGGCATCGCCGTGCGCATGGCGGTGATGAGCATCGTGGCGGGCAATGAGGCATGACCCCCCTGAATCGCCTCGCGCCTTCCCTCCTCTCCTGCGGGAGGGAGGCAGCGCCGGTGGCCGGCACAGGTCCGGCCGCGGCGCTCAAGTGCCTGGCCTGCTGCGCGGACGATCGACCGATTACTATTGAAACGATAGCTGCTTGCGCTTGGTGGATAAGCGCCAGGATCTGATTTGGCTTGAAGACATGAAAATCCTCATTCACAACGGCCGCGTCATCGATCCGGCCAGCGGGCGCGACGAGGTGGCCGACGTGGCCATTGCCGCCGGGCGCATCCTGAGCGTCGGCCGCACGCCGGCCGACTTCACACCCACGCGCCGCATCGACGCCACGGGCTGCTGGGTGCTGCCGGGTCTGGTCGATCTGGCGGCGCGCCTGCGCGAGCCCGGCCACGAACACGCCCGCATGCTGGAAAGCGAGATGGCCGCCGCGGTGGCCGGTGGCGTCACCAGCCTGGTGTGCCCGCCCGACACCGACCCGGTGCTGGACGAGCCCGGCCTGGTGGAGATGCTCAAGACCCGCGCCGAGCGCCTGCATCAGGCGCGCGTGCTGCCACTGGGCGCGCTCACCCGCGGCTTGAAGGGCGAGGTGCTGACCGAAATGGGGCTGTTGACCGACGCCGGCTGCGTGGGCTTCGGTCAGGCCGATGCGCCCATCGTCAACACCCAGGTGCTGCAGCGGGCGCTGCAATACGCCAGCAGCTTCGGCTATTCGGTGTGGCTGCGGCCGCTGGATCCGTGGCTCGGCGGCGGCGTCGCCGCCAGCGGCCCGCTGGCGATGCGCATGGGCCTGTCTGGCGTGCCGGTGGCGGCCGAGACCGTGGCGCTGCACACGGTGTTCGAGCTGCTGCGCGCCATGTCGGGCGGTGCCGCGGCGCCGCGCGTGCACATCTGCCGCCTGTCCAGCGCCGCCGGCGTGGCCCTGCTGCGCGCCGCCAAGGCCGAGGGCCTGCGCGTCACGGCCGACGTCAGCATTCATTCGCTGCACCTGAGCGACGACGACCTGGGTTACTTCGACAGCCGAGCCCGCCTGAACCCGCCGCTGCGCCAGCCGCGTGACCGCGACGCGCTGCGCGCCGCGCTGGCCGACGGCACACTGGACGCCCTGGTGTCCGACCACACCCCGGTGGAGGCCGACGCCAAGCAGCTGCCGTTCGCCGAGGCGGAGCCCGGCGCCACCGCGCTGGAGCTGCTGCTGCCGCTGGCCTTGCAGTGGGGCCAGGCGCCGGACGGGCCGGGCATCGGACGCGCGCTGGCCAGCGTCACCCACGGGCCGGCGCGGGTGCTGGGCGCGGCACTGGGCACGCTGGCCGCCAGCTGCGGCCGGCTTGTGGAAGGCGGCGTGGCCGACGTCTGCGTGTTCGACCCCGAGGCGCGCTGGACCGTCGGGCCGGCCGCGCTGCGCAGCCAGGGCAAGCACACGCCGTTTGGCGGCCTGGAGATGACGGGCCGGGTGCGCTGCACGCTGGTGGCGGGGCAGCTGGCGCACAGTGGCTGACCGCGCGGGTTTTTCAGTGTTTTTGGGCACCTGCGCGCGACAGGCAAGCGCCATCAGCTATTTTTGTCATAGCACATGACATACCGCGGTGGCGCCGGCTGGCCTCAGAGGTTGAGAGTTTTTTGTTCGTGCCCGAAAGGCGCGTCAAAACGCCGCTGATCTAGGCGCAAAGCGCAGCCATGGCCCGAGCCATGGCGAGCATTTGCAACGACGAGCAGCGGCGTTTTGGCGTGCAAGGCGGGCATGAGCAAAAGACTCTCAGCCTCTCAGGCGGGCGTGAATGCCAGCCGCACGTAGATCGGCGCGTAGGCCTCGGCCTGGGTGACCTCGACCAGGCTTTCCTTGGCCAGCTCCAGCAGCGCGATCAGGGGGACCACCAGCACCGGCACGCCGCGGCTGGGATCGAACAGGTCCTCGAACAGCGCAAAGCGCCGGCCTTGTAGTTTTTTCAGCACGATCGACATGTGCTCGCGCACGCTCAGCTCCTCGCGCGAGATTTTGTGGTGCTGCACCAGCCGCGCGCGCTTGAGGATGTCGGCCCAGGCGTGCTGCAGCTCGACCAGTTCGACGTCGGGAAAGCGCGGCTTGAGCGCCTGCTCCACGTACACCTGCGCGCGCAGGAAGTCGCGCCCGTATTGCGGCAGCTCCGACAGGCGGTGCGCGGCCAGCTTCATCTGCTCGTACTCCAGCAGGCGGCGCACCAGCTCGGCGCGCGGGTCCTCGGGCTCCTGGCCTTCGGCCGTCTTCTTGGGCGGCAGCAGCATGCGCGACTTGATCTCGATCAGCATGGCGGCCATCAGCAGGTACTCGGCCGCCAGCTCCAGGTTGCGGCTGCGTACCTCGTCGACATAGCTCAGGTACTGGCGCGTCACCGCCGCCATCGGGATGTCGAGGATGTTGAAGTTCTGCTTGCGGATCAGGTACAGCAGCAGATCCAGCGGCCCCTCGAAGGCCTCCAGGAACACCTCCAGCGCATCGGGCGGGATGTACAGGTCGGTCGGCAGCGCGAACAGCGGCTCGCCGTACAGGCGCGCCACCGCCACGTGGTCGACCACCTCGGGCAGCGGTGCCTGCTCCGGCGCCTCGGGCAGCAGGGACGCGGTATCGGCAACCGACATGTATGCTATCAATAAGAGAGCTTGCGGCGCTCCATGGGCGGGCGATACAGCCCGTTTTTATTGAGAATCGCTGTAGGCGTAGTAGACGTAGGCTTTTTGCGGCACGCGGGCCGCGCCGAACTCATCCTGCAGCGCGCGGTTGACCGACTTGTCCCACAGCAGGGCGCGGCCTTCGCGCTGTTGCAAGTCCAGCTCGGGACGGGCCCGCTTGAGCTCATCAATGAAGTCGGTGGCGTCGGACTGGTAGTGGGGGCGCTGAAAGATGCGGGCGAGGGACATACACTGGGGCTTTCGTGATCGGTGCCGTGGCGGCCTGCGTGGTGCAGGCCGGGCGATCGCCGCCGAAGCGGAAAGCATGCATTTTACCGGGGCAGGTTCCACATGAAGCATTGCATCGACCGGCTGCGCGCGCTGGGCCTGGGCGGCCTGCTGGCGGCCACGCTGGGCCTGGGCGGCTGCGACCCGCAGGCCATCGCCGAACTCGAGGAAGGCGTGGCCACCGAAGCCGACGTGGTGCAGCGCTTCGGCCAGCCCGAGCGTGTGTGGCCGGAGGACGGCGGTGCCAAGACCTATGAATACAACCGCCAGCCGTCCGGCCTGCGCAACTACATGATCACCATCGGCCCCGACGGCAAGATGAGTGCCCTGCGCCAGGTGCTGACACCCGACAACTTCAGGCGCGTGCAGCCCGGCATGGGGGTGGAGCAGGTGCGCCGCATGCTGGGCAAGCCGGCCAGGCAAGTGCCCTACGCGCTGCAGAACGAGGTGGCGTGGACCTGGAAGTTCCTGGAGCCGCCCAGCACCACCAAGGCTTTCAACGTCATCTTCAGCCCGGACTACCGCGTGCTGCGCACCGAAATCGGGCCCGACCCGGACGGGCCGGACATGCGCGGCGGGGGGTAGGGCGGTTCACCGGTCTGGCCGGGGCCGGTTTCCGCGCGTGCCGCGCCAGCTCACTCGATCTGGATGCCGGCGTCTTTCACCACCTTGGCCCATTTGCTGGTGTCACTGCGAATCGTGGCGGCGAACTGCTCCACCGTGCCGCCAAGCACCTCCACGCCCAGGCCGTCCAGGCGCTCGCGCACATCGGGACGCGCCAGCACCTTGTTGATGTCCGTGTTCAACCGCTGGATGATGGCCGACGGCGTGCTGGCCGGCGCCAGCAGGCCATACCAGGAGGCGACTTCGTAGCCGGGATACAGCTCACCCAAGGCGGGCACCTTGGGCAAGGTGCGCAGGCGCTGTGACGAGGTGACGGCCAGCGGTCGCACCTTGCCGTTGGCGATCAGTCCCTCCACCGTGGGCAGCGCGGTCACCAGCATCTGGATCTGGCCGGCCAGCAGGTCCTGCAGCGCCGCGGCACCGCCCTTGTAGGGCACGTGCGTCATGCGAATGCCGGCGCGCGAGGCATACAGCTCGCCCGCCACGTGGCCGGTGCTGCCCATGCCGGCCGAGGAGTAGTACAGCGGGCTTGTGGCCGCCTTGGCCAGGGCGGTGAATTCCTGAATGGTGCTGGCGGGCACCGAAGGGTGCGTCACCAGAACCAGCGCAGCCTGGCCGACGTTGACGATCGGCGTCAGGTCGCGCTGCGGATCAAAGGGCAGCTTGCGGTAGGTGTGCGGATTGATGGTCATGGTGCCGTCGAAGCTCATCACCATGGTGTAGCCGTCCGGTGGTGACTTGGCCGCCAGGTCGGTGCCGATGTTGCCGTTGGCGCCAGAGCGGTTGTCGGCAATCACCTGCTGCCCCAGCAGATCCGACAGGTGCTGGGCAACGAGGCGGCCGATGACATCGGTCGTGCCCCCGGGGGCAAACGGAATGATCATGCGCAAGGGATGGGTCGGGAACGCCTGCGACCACTCCGCCCAGGGAGCAAACAGGGCGGCGGCGGCGAGGGCGCCATTGATTTTTCTGCGCTGGTGGTTCATGCGGGTCTCCTGGATGAGGGGGGGTCTTCAGAAATCGCGTTCGCGCTGCTTCACCAGCGCGGTCAAGGGGGCGTTGACGGGGGCCTGCCGGCCGCAGCGCGCGGCTTCCCGGGCGACGGCGCCATTGATCACGTCGATCTCGCTGGGCCGGCGCCTGTCGTGATCGAGCAGCACCGACGGCCGGGCATCGGGAATGCGCGCGCCGAAGGCGCGCACGTGGGCCACGGCATCGTCGATCTGCACCGCCACGCCGCGCGCCCGCGCGATCTGCAACGCCTCCAGCGCGGCGGCCTGGCTTACCGGGCCGATGTCCGGGTCGTCCATCGCCTGACCGACGGTCATGCCGGTCAGCGCGCAGGGGGCGCTGTAGGCGACGTTGCAGATCAGCTTTTCCCACTGCACCGCCCGCATGTCCGCCGTGGCCTGGGCGTTGAAGCCGGCATCGCGCCACAGCGCGGCGATGGTGTCGGCCTGGGCCATGTCCGCCCCTGCGTACGGGCCCATGCGCACCAGTGCCATACCCTCGTGCCGTGCGTGGCCGGGCCCGCGCAGCGAGGCGCCAAAGGCCGCCGCCACGCCCACCAGCAGGCGCTCTGCGCCCACGATGTCGGCCACCAGGTCCGAGCTGCCCAGGCCGTTCTGGATGGTGAGCACCACGGTGTGCGGCCCGAGCAGGGCGCGCGCATCCTGCGCCGCCTGCGCTGTCTGGGCCGCCTTGGTGGCGATGATCACCAGGTCCATGGACTGGCGCGGCGCCACCAGCTCGGCAGCCACCGCGACGGTGCGGTCGCCACTGGCGCCTTCGACACGCAGCCCGCGGGCGCGGATGGCCTGCACATGCTCCGGCCAGCGGTCGACCGCCAGCACCGGGTTGCCCGCCGAGCCCAGCAGCCCGGCATAGACCGAGCCCATGGCTCCGCATCCGACAACGGCGATCTTCATGGTCTTCTCCACCTCAATCCAGCAGCTGGCGCAGCACGGGCGCGAGCTCGGGCTTTTCTTCCAGACCAAAGCCCGGGGCGCTGGTTGGCCGCACGCGGCCATTGCCCAGCATGCAGCCCGGGGGGTAGCCGCCGAAGGGCTGGAACACGCCCGGGTAGGCCTCGCACCCGCCCAGCCCCAGTCCGGCGCCGATGTGCAGGTTGATCAGGTGCCCGCCATGCGGGTGTGCCTGCCGGCGGTCGAAGCCGGCGGCCTCCATCAGCGCCAGCATTTGGGCGTATTCGGTCAGGCCGTAGCTCAGTCCGGCGTCCATCTGGAACACGTCGACGCCGGGGCGCATGCCGCCAAAGTGCAGCAGGTTGCGCACGTCGGCGCAGGAGAACAGGTTTTCGCCGGTCGCCACGCAGCCGCCATAGCCCTCGATCAGGCGGCGTTGGAGCGCGTAGTCCAGCGGGTCGCCCGCCTCCTCGTACCAGCGCAAGCCATACGGCTGCAGTCGCTCGGCGTAGGCGAGCGCCGTGTCCAGGTCGAAGCGGCCGTTGGCATCCACCGCCAGATGCCGGCCGCCCCGGGCGACCTCCAGCGCGGCCTCGACACGCTCCACGTCCTGCGCCAGCGGCGCACCGCCGATCTTGATCTTGAAGGCCACGTAACCCTGCTCGCGCAGGCCGCGCAATTCATCGGCCAGGCGCCCGGTGCTGTCCCGCGGGTAGTAGTAACCTCCGGCGGCGTAAACCTCCATGTCGGCCGCCGGCGCGCGGCCGAAGTGCCGGGCAATGGTGACGCAGGCCGGCTCGTCGCGCAGCTTGGCGTTCAGGTCCCACAGCGCCAGTTCGAGCGCCGCCACCGCGGCGGCACGGTCGCCGTGACCGCCCGGTTTCTCGTTGCGCAGCATCAAGCGCAGGGCGCGTGCCGGATCGAAGGCGCTGCCGCCCTCGTCCAGCAGTGCCCCTGCTTCGGCGGCCAGCAGACGGGGGATGAAGCGCTCACGCAGCAAGCCGCCTTGCGCGTAGCGGCCGATGGAGTTGAACGCCAGGCCCACCAGGGGCCGGCCGCCGCGCCACACATCCGTGTAGACGGCCACCAGGGACACCGTGTGCTCGGAAAAATTCACCAGGGCATTGGCGATGTTGCCTTGCAGGGGAACCGACAGTTCACGTATTTCGGTGATGCGCATGAAGCAGGAAAATAGAGTCTATGCACACGTGTGCATAAAAATGAAATGTATCTTCCCCATGAAAAGTCGTCAACCAAGAGCTTTCACCGACTAGGTAAGCCGAATAAAATGACATCGTGTGCAAATCAAGATGGTGTGTTCAGAGCGCGCCGCTGGTCCCGTCATGAGTTCATCCACGCCGCCGCCACGGACCCTGTTCGACAAGCTGTGGGACGCACACCACGTGGCCAAGCTGGCCGATGGGCGCAGCCTGATCCACATTGACCGCCACCTGGTGCACGAGCTGTCCAGTCCGCAGGCGTTTGCCGGCTTGCGCATGGCCGGTCGGCGGGTGCGCAACCCCGAGCGCACCTTCGCCATGGCCGATCACATCATCTCCACCGAACCGGGCCGCACCGATGCCACCGTGCCCGGTGGCGCCGAGATGATTGCCGCGCTGCGCGCCAACGCGGCCGAGCACGGGATCCGCCACTTCGACCTCGGTGACCCGGCTCAGGGCATCGTGCACGTCGTCGCCCCCGAGCAGGGGCTGGTTCATCCGGGCATGACCGTGGTCTGTGGTGACAGCCACACCTGCACCCTGGGCGCCCTGGGCGCCTGGGCCTGGGGCGTCGGCACCTCGGAGGTGGAGCACGTGCTGGCCACCCAGACGCTGGCCCTGCACAAGCCGGAGCGCATGCGCATACACCTGCACGGCTCGATGGACGCCGATCTCAGCGCCAAGGATCTGGCCCTGCAGCTGCTGCGGCACATCGGCGTGCGCGGCGCCGCCGTCGGTTTTGCCGAGTTGTGCGGCAGCCTGGTCGACGGGTTGGACATGGAGGGGCGCTTCACGTTGTGCAACCTGGGCATCGAAGCCGGTGCGCGCGCTGCCGTCATCGCGCCCGACGCCATCACGCTGGAGTACCTGCGCCAGCGCTGCGCCGGCTTGCCGCAACTGGCGCAGGCGCTCGCGTCCTGGGCTGGCTGGCAGGGCGACGCCGGGGCGCGCTATCCGCACGAGCAGCAGCTCCAGCTGACACTCGACGCTCCCCGTTTCACCTGGGGCACCACGCCGGCGCAGGTGGTGGCCATCGACGAGCCACTGCCTCTGCTGAACGCAGCCCAGGACGCCCAGGAGGCGACGCAGTGGCAGCGCGCCTACGACTACATGGGACTGAAGCCCGGCGCGCGGCTGCAAGGCCAGCGCGTCGACCGCGTGTTCATCGGCTCCTGCACCAACGGCCGGCTGAGCGATCTGGTGCGCGCCGCGCGCGTCGTGCGCGGCCGCCGGGTGGCCCCGCAGGTGCATGCGATGGTGGTGCCGGGATCGGCGCGCGTGCGCCGCCAGGCCGAGGCCCTGGGCCTGGACCGCGTGTTCCAGGAGGCCGGCTTCGAGTGGCGCCTGCCGGGCTGCTCGATGTGCGTCGGCATGAACGCCGACCAGGTGCGGCCGGGCCAGCGCTGCGTGTCCACCTCCAACCGCAACTTCGAAGGTCGCCAGGGCCCCGGCGCGCGCACCCACCTGGCCAGTCCGGCCAGCGCTGCCGCGGCGGCGCTGGCAGGCAAAATCGTCGACCATCGTCTGTACGAGCCGCACCATGCAGAAGTTTGAGGAAGTCATCGGCGTGGCGCTGCCGCTGGACCGCGCCAACGTGGACACCGACGCCATCATTCCGCAGCGCTGGCTGGTCACGGTCTCGCGCACCGGACTGGGCGCCGGCCTGTTCGGCGTCTGGCGCTATGACGCGCAGGGCGCGCCCCGGCCCGACTTCGTGCTCAACCAGTCGGCCTACCGCGGTGCCCGCATCGTCGTCGCTGGCGCCAACTACGGCTGCGGCTCGTCGCGCGAGCACGCTGTGTGGGCGCACTTGGACCATGGCGTGCGCGCGGTGATCGCGCCCAGCTTCGGGCCGATCTTCGAGGAGAACTGCCTGAACAACGGCCTGCTGCCGGTGACGCTGCCGGCGCTGGTGGTGCAGCGCATCATGCAGCAGCTGCTGGCGCACCCGGGTGCGCGCTGTGGCGTCGACCTGCGCCGCCGCCAGGTGACCGGCCCCGACGGCGAGCGCCACCCCTTTCCCATGGATCCGGGTCGCCGCGAAGCGCTGCTCGAAGGATGGGATGCCATAGCGGTCACCGAACGAGAGAGCGCCGCCATCGCGGCCTTCCAGGCGCGCCAGCTCGGCGCCATGCCCTGGCTGGGTGCGGGCGCTGCGTCGTGAAGACCATGGGTACCCCCGACCACGGCGCGGTGACCTTGCGCGACCTGGCGGCCGACCTGGCGCTGTCGCACTCGACCGTCTCGCGCGCCCTGGCCGACCACCCGAACGTCAAGCCCGAGACCAAGCTGCGCGTGCAGGCCCGCGCGCGCGCGCTGGGCTACGTGCCCAACGGCCTGGCGCAAAGCATGCGCGGCTCGCATGGGCCGGTGCTCGGGCTGGTGATTCCCGACATCCGAAACGACTTCTATGCCACGGTGGCGCAGATCGTCGGCGACGCGGCAGCCGAGCGCGGGTTCCACCTGGCCCTGAGCATCACCGGCGACGACCCGGACCGCGAAATGGGCGACGTACGCGCGCTGCTGGTGTCGCGCGCGGCCGGGGTCATCATCACCCCCACCGCCAATGCGCGACGCGAAACGCTGGCCATGCTGCGCGGGGTCAACGCCACGCAACTGGTGCGCTGTCACGACGGTCTCGAACACGAGGCGGTGCTGATCGACGACCAGGCCGGCGTGGGCGCGGCCACCCGCCACCTGGTGCACCACGGCCACCGCCAGATCGCGTATGTCGGCACGCATCGCGAAATCAGCTGCGGACGCGAGCGCCACGACGGCTTTTGCGCGGTGATGCGCGAGCATGGGCTGGATGCGGGCCGAGTGGCCCTGGGGCCACCGCGCCCCGAATTCGCGCAGCACGCGGTGACGGCGCTGCTGAGCGCGCAACCGCGGCCCAGCGCCCTGGTGGTGGGCAGCTCCAGCCTGACCATCGGTGCGCTGCAGGCGCTGCGCGGGCTGTCGCTGCGCTGGCCACAGGACATCTCGATCGTCGGCTACGGCGATCCGGTGTGGTTCCGGCTCATCGGCGATGGCCTGACGACCGTGCAATTGCCGGTGCAGGACATGGGTCGCTACGCCGCCAGCGTGCTGCAACTGCGCTTCGAGTCCGACGCCCAGAGTGGCGCCGTTGCGCTCGGGCAGGTGGCGACGCGCTTCGCGCCTGCCCTGGTGGTTCGCGGTTCGACCGCGCCATGCCACTCGAAGTAAATGCGCCTCAGGCTTTGCCGCGGAAGCATTCACTCGTCGCCGGCGGGTTCTGGCGCGGGCATCAGGCCGGCCACCGCCACGGCGACCGCATGCGCCACGTCCGGCTGCACATCCTGCGGCGACTGCGCCTGCAGGCGCTCCAGCAGGCCGGTGCGGCGGGCGATGTCCAGCGGCTGGGCCATCAGGCCCGAGACGATCAGGCGCACGCCCTGGCGGCGGCAGGTCTGCAGCAGATTGTCCAGCGCCTCGGCGCCGGTCGAGTCGACGTAGATGACGTTCTTCAGGTCCAGCACGAGGACGGTCGAGGGCAAGTCGTCTTCCAGCGCCTCGACCAGCTTGGTGGCGCCGAAGAACAGCGCCCCGTACAGCCGCCATGCCTGCAACCGGTTGTCGTGGCCGGCCAGCGCGGGCTGCTCGGCGGCCGTCAGCCGCTCGCCGCGTGACAGGCTGGAGATGCGGTAGATGAACACCACGCAGGCCGCCAGGATGCCGAACTCCACCGCCACCGTGAGATCGAAGATCACCGTCAGCAGGAACACCGCCACCAGGGTGACGCGGTAGGGCATGCGGTAGGTCTTCAGGCGCGCGAACTCGCGCCACTCGCCCATGTTCCAGGCCACATGCATCAGGATGGCGGCCAGGCAGGCCAGCGGGATGGAGCTGGCCAGCGGCGCCGCCACCAGGATCACCGCCAGCAGCACCAGCGCATGCGTCATGCCGGCCACCGGGCTGGTGGCGCCGTTCTTGACGTTGGTGACGGTGCGCGCGATGGTGCCGGTGGCCGGCATGCCGCCGAAAAACGGCGTGACGAAATTGGCAATGCCCTGCGCCATCAGTTCCTGGTTGGGGTCGTGCCGGTCCGCGATCATGCCGTCGGCCACGCGCGCGCACAGCAGCGACTCGATGGCGCCCAGCAGCGCCAGTGTGATGGTGGGCATCAGCAGAAAGCGCGCCGACTCCCAGCTGAACGCCGGCCACACCAGGGCCGGCAGCGCGCCGGGAATGCCGCCAAAGCGGCTGCCGATGGTTTCCACCGGCAGGCCGAACAGGCCGACCGCCGCCGTGGCCAGCACCAGCGCCACGATGGAGCCCGGCACCACGCTCAGCTGGCCCGAAAACTGCACCCGCGGCCCCAGCGCCGGCAGCCAGCGCTGCCAGCCGACGATGACCACCAGCGAGGCCACCGCCACGCCCAGCGCCCAGGGGTTGAAGCTGTGCAGGTGACCCCACAGCGCGCCCAGGATGCCGAAGAAGTCGCCCGGCATCCTGGCGATCGACAGGCCCAGGAAGTCCTTCACCTGCGACAGACCGATGAGCACCGCGATGCCGTTGGTGAAACCGATGATCACCGCGATCGGGATGAAGCGCACCAGCGTGCCCAGGCGCAGCAGGCCCATCAGGAACAGCAGCACGCCCGACAGCGCCGTGGCGATGATCAGGTTGGCCACGCCGTAGCGCTCGACGATGCCGTAGACGATGACGATGAAGGCGCCGGCCGGCCCGCCGATCTGCACCCGGCTGCCGCCCAGCGACGAGATCAGAAAGCCCGCGATGATGGCGGTGAAGATGCCCGCTTCGGGCTTGAGCCCGCTGGCGATGGCAAAGGCCATGGCCAGCGGCAGCGCCACCACGGCCACCGTCAGGCCGGCGGCCAGGTCCTTGACGAAGCGCGCGCGCTCATAGCCGGCCAGCGCGTCCAGCAGCCGGGGGCGAAAGGAAAACTGAAAGGCCAAGATCAACTCCGCAGCAGTTAAACCGACAACGTGGCCCGTGAAGGGCGTTCCGTTTCCAGGTTCAGTGCGTCCGCGGTGGTCCGCAGTGGTGCCGCCGCGCCATGAAGCGGCGGCGGCGTGACAGCGGCAGGATCGGCTGGCGGGCCATGGCAGCCGCAGTGTACGCCTCGGTGCGGCCGCCCGGCGCCAGGGGGTAGCTCAGCGCACGCGCATGCCGGGCTGGGCGCCGGGCCAGGGCTCCAGCACGTGGATGCCGGGCTGCGCCTTCTCGTCGGCGTGGCTGGCGGCCAGCACCATGCCTTCGCTGACGCCGAACTTCATCTTGCGCGGCGCCAGGTTGGCCACCAGCACAGTGAGCTTGCCCTTGAGCTGCTCGGGCTGGTAGGCGCTGGCAATGCCGCTGAAGACGTTGCGCAGGCGGCCTTCACCGGCGTCCAGCGTCAGGCGCAGCAGCTTGGTCGAGCCCTCGACCGCGGCGCAGTCGACGATGCGGGCGATGCGCAGATCGACCTTGGCGAAGTCGTCAATGGTGATGGTGGGCGCCAGCGCTTCGCCGCCGGGGACTGCGGTAGCTTCGATTGCTTCAGATTCGATAGCTGCCAACGCTTGCTGGGCGGGCGCTGGAGGCTCAAAAAGCGCATCCAGCTGCTTGCTGTCCACGCGCTGCATCAGGTGCTTGTATTCGCCGATCTGCGCGCCCGTGCCCAGCGGACGCAGCGCGTCGTCGAAGGATTCGGGCGGCGTCATGGTGAAGACGGCGACCTCGGCCGCCAGCCGCGGCAGGATGGGCTTGAGGCAGATCGTCAGGATGCGGAACGCCTCGATGCAGGTGCTGCACACGTCGTGCAGGCGGCCTTCCATGCCGTCCTGCCTGGCCAGCTCCCACGGTTTGTTCTGGTCGACGTAGGCGTTGACGCGGTCGCACAGCGCCATCGCCTCGCGCACCACCTTGGCATAGTCGCGCTCGGCGTACAGCTTGGTGAGTTGCGGCACGGCGTCGCGCAGGTGGCTCAGCAGTTGTTCGCCATCGGGCGCGATCTCGCCCAGGCGGCCGCCGAAGCGCTTGCTGATGAAACCGGCCGCGCGCGAGGCGATGTTGACGAACTTGCCGATCAGGTCGGCGTTGACGCGCGCCATGAAGTCGTCGGCATTGAAGTCCACGTCCTCGTTGCGCCCCGACAGCTTGGCCGCCAGGTAGTAGCGCAGCCACTCGGGGTTCATGCCCAGTTCCAGGTACTTCAGCGGATCGAGCCCCGTGCCGCGGCTCTTGCTCATCTTCTCGCCGTTGTTGACGGTCAGAAAGCCGTGCACGAACACGTTGTCCGGCACCTTGCGGCCGCTGAACTTCAGCATCGCCGGCCAGAACAGGGTGTGGAAGGTGATGATGTCCTTGCCGATGAAGTGGTACTGCTCCAGATTCGGCTGCGCCAGGTAGGCGTCATAGCTTTCGCCGCGCTTGGCCAGCAGGTTGTTCAGGCTGGCGAGGTAGCCGATGGGCGCGTCGAGCCATACGTAGAAGTACTTGCCCGGCGCGTCGGGGATCGGGATGCCGAAGTAGGGCGCGTCGCGCGAGATGTCCCAGTCGCCCATCTTCGGGCGGCCGTCCTCGCCCGGCTCGATCCATTCGCGCACCTTGTTGGCCACCTCGGGCTGCAGGCGCTGCGTCCAGTCCTGCAGGAACTCGATGCAGCGCGCATCGGACAGGCGGAAGAAGAAGTGCTCGCTGCTGCGCAACTCGGGCCGCGCGCCGGTGAGGGCCGAATACGGCTCGATCAGCTCGGTGGGCGCATACACCGCGCTGCACACTTCGCAGTTGTCGCCGTACTGGTCCTTGGCGTGGCAGTTCGGGCATTCGCCCTTGATGAAGCGGTCGGGCAGGAACATGCCCTTTTGCGGGTCGTAGAACTGCTCGATGGTGCGCGACTCGATCAGGCCGGCGGCCTTGAGGTCCAGATAGATCGCCTGCGAGATGGCGGTGTTCTCGGGGCTGTGGGTGCTGTGCCAGTTGTCGAAGCCGATCAGGAAGCCGTCCAGGTACTGCTGGCGTCCGGCGGCGATGCCGGCGACGAACTGCTCGGGCGTGACGCCGGCTTTCTCGGCGGCGATCATGATCGGCGCGCCGTGCGCGTCGTCGGCGCCGACGAAGTTGACCTGCGCGCCCATCATCCTCTGATACCGCACCCAGATGTCGGCCTGGATGTACTCCATGATGTGACCGATGTGGAACTTGCCGTTGGCATACGGCAGGGCGGTGGTGACGAAGAGCTGGCGGGCGGTCATGGCGGCAGGCGTGTGGGCAGGGCAAAGCCTGCCATTCTAGGTTCCACCCCAGCCGAAGAAGCGCGCGATGGCCTTGCGCTGCGCCAGCGCGTCGGCGCGGCCCAGGCGCATCAGCTCGCGCGTGTAGCCGGCCTCGAACAGCAGGTAGCTGGCCAGGGCCGCGCCGCGCGTGCCCTGCGCGCCGCGCCGCACGCCCAGCATGGCCAGCAGCGCGCGCACCGATCCGGGCAGGCGCTCGGCGTGGCGTGCCGCCACCTCGTCCAGCCGCCGCGAGGGCGTGATGACCAGCAGCTCGACCGGCCGCAGCCCGGTGTCGGCGCGGCGCTCGGGCGCCATCAGCGACAGCGTGTGGTTGATGCGGCGCAGGTGCTGGGCGTCGGTGGCCAGGGTGTCCAGGAAGATGCTGGACAGCACGTGGCCGGCCACCTGCGCCAGCGACGGGTAGCCGGGCGCGCGCGCCCGGGCGTCCTCGGCCGTCTCCTGGGGGCTGCCGACGCCGATCGCCAGCACGCGCCGGGCGCCCAGGTGGATGGCCGGCGCGATCGGGGTGAGCTGGCGCATCGAGCCGTCGCCGTGGTAGCCGCGGCGGCCGCGCATGTCGATGGGCACGGCCGGAAACACCAGCGGGATGGCGGCCGAGCCCATCAGGTGCTCGACGCCGATGGCCGTGCGCACGGCGCGGCGGCGCACCCGCGTCCAGTCGCGGATGGTGTCCGGCGCGTCGTAGAAGATGACGTGCTCGCCCGTGCTGTAGCACGAGGTGGTGACCGCCAGCGCGCGCAGGTGGCCGCGCGCCAGCAACTCGGGCAGCCGTGCCAACGGCAGCTGCTTGTGCAGCAGCGTGCGCAGCGGCGCGTTGTCGAGCAGCGAGCGCGGTTGCAGCGCGTTGCGCCGAGGCGCCAGCCAGCCCACCAGCAGCAGGCTGAGCCAGCGCGCGCTGGCGCGCAGCGCGTCGAGCGTGCCGACGCGGTACACCTGATGCGCGTGCAGCTGGCACCACAGCCGCGCCAGCCGCGCCACGGTGCCGTGAAAGCGGTCGGCGCCGCAGGCCAGCGCGGTGGCGTTGATGGCGCCGGCCGAGGTGCCGACGATGATGTCGAAGGGTGATGCCCGGTGGTGCGGGCGCTGCTGGCGCAGCAGCGCCGCGACGCCCTGCAGCACGCCGACCTGATAGGCCGCGCGGGCGCCGCCGCCGGTCAGCAGCAGGGCGGTGTCGGGGGTGGGGCCGTGGGCATTCATGGAGCCGCCGCAAGGGCATGGTGCGGCGACTAGACTAGCGCCTCATCCGCATCCCGGCAAATCCCCATGAGCATTCAGGAACAAGACGTTCGACGCGCGGTGGCCACCGTGCTGGACCCGAACACGCAGCAGGACTTCGTCTCCACCGGCCAGCTGAAGAACCTGCAGATCAGCGGCGGCGACGTGTCCTTCGACATCGAGCTGGGCTACCCCGCCAAAAGCCAGGCGCCGGCGCTGCGCCAGGCGCTGGTGGCCGCCGTGCGTGCCGTGCCGGGCGTGGGCAACGTGTCGGTCAACATCACGACCCAGGTGGTGGCGCACGCCGCGCAGCGCGGCGTGCAGCTGCTGCCGGGGGTGAAGAACATCGTCGCCGTGGCCTCGGGCAAGGGCGGCGTGGGCAAGAGCACCACCGCCGTCAACCTGGCGCTGGCGCTGGCCGCCGAGGGCGCGCGCGTGGGCATCCTGGACGCCGACATCTACGGCCCCAGCATGCCGATCATGATGGGCCTGAGCGGCCGTCCTGAGAGCCTGGACGGCAAGCGCATGGAGCCGCTGGTCAACCACGGCGTGCAGGTGATCTCCATCGGCTTCCTGGTCGAGCCCGACCAGGCCACCATCTGGCGCGGTCCCATGGCCACCCAGGCGCTGGACCAGCTGCTGCGCCAGACCCACTGGAAGGACCTGGACTACCTGATCGTCGACATGCCGCCCGGCACGGGCGACATCCAGCTCAGCCTGAGCCAGCGTGTGCCGCTGACCGGCGCGGTCATCGTCACCACGCCGCAGGACATCGCGCTGGCCGACGCGCGCAAGGGCGTGACCATGTTCGAGAAGGTGGGCGTGCCGATCCTGGGCCTGGTCGAGAACATGGCGGTGCACGTGTGCACCAACTGCGGCCATGTCGAGCACATCTTCGGCGCCGAGGGCGGCAAGCGCTACGCGGCCGACAAGGGCATCGACTACCTGGGCGCGCTGCCGCTGGCGCTGGAGATCCGCGAGCAGGCCGACTCGGGCCGTCCCAGCGTGGTGGCCGACCCGGACGGCCAGGTGGCCACCAGCTACAAGGCCATCGCGCGCCAGGTGGCGATCCGGATCGCCGCCAAGTCCAAGGACTATTCCAGCAAGTTTCCCTCGATCACGATCTCGCGCAGCAGCTGAGGGCCTTGCGTCCCTGGCGCTATAAGCTAGATTATTGATAGCTGCTGGCGCTTGTCGGGTGTTCCTTCTGGCTCGATTTGACTTTGAAAATCGAAGTCCGCGAACGGCCTCGTCTACACCATTGAGGGGATGGCGCCGGGCCGGCGCCCGGCGTAAGCTGCGGCCCGTGGGAGGCAGAACATGAACGCAGAGCTTTTCAACGGCTGGGCCGGCTGGCTGACCCAGCACGCCAGGCCATGGCTGCCGCTGATCGGCACCGTGGCGGCGCTGCTGGCGCTGATGCTGCTTTGGGCGCTGGTGCGCCGGTCCTGGCGCCGCGGGCGCGCCGGGCGCGGCTACGACAGCAGCGCCGACCGCTTCGGGCAGACGGCGCCGATCAACGAACGGCAGGTCGAGCTGCTGCGCTACCTGCAGCAGGCCTTCGCCGACGGCGTGGTGCTGTTCCGGCCCCGGCTGACCAGCTTTCTGGCGGTGCGGCGCACGCGCGATCGCCTGGGCGCCCAGCAGCGCCTGGCCGAGCAGCAGGTCGATTTTCTGGTCTGCGCCGACGACGGCAAGCCGCTGTTCGCGTTCGAGGTCGATGCCTTCAAGGACGGCGGCCAGTCCCTGCGGGACCAGGAGGCCGCTGCTGGTGTTCGAGATCGGCGCCGATGGATGGGCCGGCACGACGACATTTCAAGGCCAGACGCAGACCGCTGACAACTGGCGCTCGGGCGTCCGGCTGTATCGACGCCCGTAGGCAACCCAGCACGGCGCCACATGCTGGGTTCTTCCGAATGTATGGATTGGTGGACCTGGCGCGGTCACATCATTCGATGAAGTGTCGCCATTTTACGCAGCTCCCATGAACCACGCAAACCCCTGATGGCTGGCATCCACATCACCCTCGACACCCGCGGCCTCGACAAGCTGCAGGCGCGCATCCATGGCCTGGCCGGCATGGACACCCGCACCCTCATGCCGCGCCTGGGAGAGTACCTGCAGGCCAGCACGCAGGAACGCTTTGCGACGCAGACCGCACCCGACGGCAGCGCCTGGGACGCGCTCGCGCCGCGCACCCTCAAGCGCAAGAAGCACAACCGGGACAAGGTGCTGACCGCGCGCGGCTTTCTGCGCCGCGGCATCCGCTACCAGGTGCTCGACAAGTC
>MKTG01000106.1:802-3040 GCA_001897615.1 Burkholderiales bacterium 68-10 | reverse complement strand
CTTTTCCGCGACCCTCCGACTTTCATCCCGCCGTATCCCGCGATTTCCCCGAATATCTCACCTCCCGCCCTCTAAATATCTCACCTCCGGTCAGGCCGCCGAGAAGAACCGCATGCTCAAGAGCGCCGGCATTCGCCTGATCCGCCTGAGGGGGACGCTGGACAACTACCCACCGCCGGAAATCCTGCGCATGCGCCTGTTGGCGGCGCAGCGCACGCCGGTGCCGGCGGCGGCCGAAGCGGGGGCGTCGGACTTCAAGGCGTCCGGTTTTTCCGCCTCGGGCTTCGCCCCATCCGGGTTCAGCCACTCGCGCGGCGCCGATTCCGGCGTCATGAGCCTGACCGGGCTGATGGCGCTGCCGGACGACGAAGACCCCTGGTCGGCGGTGCGCAAGCGCTGAGCGCGGCGCTCGATACTACCGATTTGATAGCTGCTTGCGCACGTCCTGCAATCGAAAGCGGCACTTTTGGAAGTAAAAAAACAGAGCTGGCTGGGCCTGGGCCTGGCTGGCTCCGACAAGAGCGTCGGTCGGACGCGTCCCACGATGAAACCTACTTGGTCAGGATCAGCTTGCCCAGCTTGGTGGCTTGCAGCCGGTACAGCGTGCCGTTGTGGCTGATCTCGATGGTCTTGCGGCCTTGCAGCAGTTGCTCGCTGGGCAGTGGCGCGGGCGTGGCGTCGGACGCCGGCAGCGGGCTGGCCGGCCGGCGCGCGGGCGTGCCGGCGGCGTCGCGTTGCGGCGCCAGCGCGGGGCTTGCGGGGGCGCTCATGGCGTCTTGTGCGGCGGCTCGGTGACGAAGCCGATCTTGGACAGCCCCGCCTGCTGCGCCGCGGCCATGGCCTGCGCCACGCGCTCGTAGCGCACGTCGCGGTCGCCGCGGATGTGCAGGTCGGGCTGCGGCTGCCGCGCGGCCGCGGCTTGCAGGCGCGCGCCCAGCTGATCGTCGGCCAGCTTCTGCTCGTCCAGCCAGTAGCTGCCGTCGGCCTGCACCGTCAGGCGCAGGGTCTGCGGCTGGATCACTTCCTTCTCGTTGGCGGCGCGTGGCAGCTGCACGTTGACGGCGTGCTTCATCACCGGCACGGTGATGATGAAGATCACCAGCAGCACCAGCATCACGTCGATGAACGGGACCATGTTGATCTCGCTCATCACCTCGTCATGGTCCTGGGCAATGAATCCGGCCATGGCGTTCAGGCCTTCTTCATGGCGACGACCTTGCCGTCGCCGGCGCCATGGACGCGCGAGCCGGTCACGTAATAGGCGTGCAGGTCATGGGCAAAGCGACCCAGGCGCACCAGCAGGTTCTTGTTGCCGCGCACCAGGGTGTTGTAGCCCAGCACCGCCGGGATGGCCACCGCCAGGCCCAGCGCCGTCATGATCAGCGCCTCGCCGATCGGGCCGGCCACCTGGTCGATGCTGGCCTGGCCGGCGGCGCCGATCTTCATCAGTGCGTGGTAGATGCCCCAGACGGTGCCGAACAGGCCGACGAAGGGAGCGGTCGTGCCGACCGAGGCCAGCACCGCCAGCCCGGCCTGCAGGCGCGAGGTGGTGGCGTCGATGCTGCCCTGCAGCGCGCGCGAGATCCAGTCGCTCACATCCAGCGAATCGTGCAGCTGCGCCTGCGTGGCGCGGTGGTGGGCGGCGGCTTCGCGGCCCTCGATGGCCAGTTCGCGAAACGGGTTGGCCTCGCCCGCGCCCAGCTTGGCCAGGCCCTCGGCGATGTCGCTGGAATGCCAGAAGCCCTCCACCCGCGCCGCCTGGCCCTTGGTGCGCATCAGGCCGAGCGCCTTCAGCACGATCACCACCCAGGAGGCGAGCGACATCAGCAGCAGCGCGCCGAACACGCCGCGCGTGACCCAGTCGCCCTGGGCCCACACGTGCAGCAGGCCGAATTCATTGTTCATGGCTTGATTACTCCAGTACGAAATTGATCGGGACGTTGAACCACATCGCCTCGGGCGTGCCGCCGCGCGTGCCGGGCACGTAGCGCCAGCGATCGCGCGCGGTCTCCAGCGCCACCTGGTCCAGCCGCTCGTAGCCGCTGGAGCGCTGGATGCGCGCCTCCTGCGCGCGGCCGTCGGGGCCGATCAGCACGCGCACCACCACGCGGCCGCTTTCGCCCAGGCGCCGGCTCATGGGCGGGTAGGCCGGCTTGGGGTTGTTCAGGTAGGCCGCGCTGGACGACGGCTGCACCACCGCGGGCGGCGCCGGGGGAGCCGGTGGCGCGGGCGGCGTGG
>MKTG01000106.1:0-774 GCA_001897615.1 Burkholderiales bacterium 68-10 | reverse complement strand
TGGGCGCGGCCTGCTGCACCGCCAGCGGCTGCGGCCGCGGCTGCGGCGCCGGGCGGGGCCGCGGCTGGGGTTTGGCGGCGGGCTGGAGGGCCGGCGGACTCGGCTTGGGTGGCTCGGCCGGTGCCGGCGCGGGCGGCGGCGGCTGTGGGGTGATGAACTCGGCCAGCACCTGGGCCGGCACGATCAGCTCCACCGGCGGGCGCAGCAGGCCCTGGTTCAGTGCCCACAGGGCCACCCCGTGCAGCAGCACGACACTGCCGACGACCAGGGCGTTGCGACCAGGTGGTGACACGGTGGAAGGGGCAAGGGCGGACGCGGAAGACATGATAAGCGGCGGGTCGTGGCCATGGACCTGCGTGGCAGGCGCTGGCGGCAACGCCGGGAAACTAGCGACGCAGCACCCAGACGGCGGCGCCCAGCACCAGGCCAAGGGCGCCCAGGGTGGGGAGCAGGGCGGACAGCATCGTCATGCGGCTTGCATCACCCCGGCGCACGGGCGACCGGCGTCGCGCAGCGCGGCCACCGGCCGGCTGGCGCGGCATTGCGCCACCAGATCGCGCGCGAAGTCCTCGCAACGGCCGCAGCAGGTGGCCACGCCGAGTTCCAGCTGGATGTCGTCAAAGCCCATGCCGGCATGGGCTTGGCGGACGATTTCCTTGTCGGAGATGCGGTTGCAGACGCAGACGATCATGGCGGGGCAGTGATGGGCAGCGGGGGTCGAGGTCTGAATATTAAATGCGATTCATTCTCATTGTCAATCACTATTTTGATGGG
>MKTG01000105.1:6125-6627 GCA_001897615.1 Burkholderiales bacterium 68-10 | reverse complement strand
CTGCCGTCCATTTCGCGGCCAGCTCGGGATCGAGGCAGCCTTTGACGAGGACGTAGCCCTTTTCCACAAAGTGCTGCGCCTGCTCGGGAGTGAGCACCTGGAGTTTATGAGGCATCTGGATGTTCCTACGGGATGTGACAGCTCAGTCCGCGGGCGCGGTATGGTAGTATGTTAAGCACGGAATGGCCGGCGAGTGGAGCCCTGCCATTCGTCGGATAGGCACCTGAATTGAGGTGGCGATCCAACCGTGCCCCGGCCACATCCCATAGCCGGGTGACACCGGATCAGGCGCTGGCCAGCACTCGCTCGGCCGCCGGCTCGCGCCAGGGGGCGACATCGATACGCCGGCCGCTGGTCCGATCGAAGAGGTGCAGCGCCTCGGCGGCGAAATCGAGGAAGACTTGGCGCCCCTCGTAGCGTTCGTCACCGGGCGGCAGCACCACTGCCAGTTCGCGCGCATTCAGCCTGCAATAGGCCACCCGGGCACTACCCAGTTCCTCGA
>MKTG01000105.1:4592-5965 GCA_001897615.1 Burkholderiales bacterium 68-10 | reverse complement strand
GCGACGAATACCGAGGCCGGTTTGCGATAGATCTCGGACGGTGCCCCGATCTGCTCGACATGCCCCGCATTCATCACGATCAGGGTGTCGGCGAGGGTCATTGCCTCCACCTGGTCATGCGTGACGAAGATCGACGTCGCCTTGAGCCGCTTGTGCAGGCGCTTGATCTCGATGCGCATCTGTACGCGCAGCAGCGCATCGAGGTTGCTGAGCGGCTCGTCGAACAGGAACACATCGGGCTCGCGCACGATGGCGCGGCCCATGGCAACGCGCTGGCGCTGCCCGCCCGACAGCTGAGCCGGGCGACGATCGAGATACTCGGTGAGGTTGAGAATGCGCGCCGCTTCCTCGACCCGCCGGTCGCGTTCCGCCTGGGGCAGCCTGGCGATCCTGAGTGGATAGGCCATGTTCTGGCGCACGCTCATATGCGGGTAGAGGGCGTAGTTCTGGAACACCATGGCGCAGCCGCGGTCGGCCGGGTCGATCTCTGTCATGTCGATGCCGCCGATCGAGATCGACCCTGAACTCGCATCCTCGAGGCCGGCAATGGTGCGGAGCAGGGTGGACTTGCCGCAGCCCGAAGGCCCGACGATGACGACGAAATGGCCATCGGCAATGGCGACATCGATGCCGTGCAGCACCTGCTTGCCGTCATACGTCTTCTTCAGCCCGGTGATCAGGATGTCGGTCATGCGACCTCTCCCACGAGCCGGTCGTGCAGCCGGGCGATCAGCGCAGGGGCGAGCCCGATGCGCTCGAGGTAACTGGCTGCCGATCCGTAGGTCGCTTCGAGATGAGCAATCGTGGCGGCCATCGTTGCCGGGTCCGAGGCCAGCAGCGGGCGGAACGTCTCCACATCGGCGCCGCGCGCCGCGGCGTCGGCGACGATCTCCTCGATCATCGGCGCGATCATCGGGCCGGTGAGGGCATAGTCTTCGACGATCAGCGCCGCTTCGACACCGGCGACGGCGAGCAGCAGCGCCGAAACGATGCCGGTGCGGTCCTTGCCGGCGGTGCAGTGGAACAGCACCGTTCCGGCGGGCGCCTCGGCGATGATCGTCAGCACCTGGGCGATCGCCGGCTGCCGGCTGCCCAGCGCCAGCGTGTAGAGGTCGAGCAGCAGATCCTGGCCGGCTGCGGGAACGGGTGCCAGGCGGTCGAACAGCGAGACGTTGTGATAGTGCACGGCCGGGTTGGCGCTGAACGGGTTGGGCTGGGTGGCCAGTTCGTCGGCATGACGCAGGTCGATGACGGTGGTCACGCCCTCGGCAACCAGCGCCTCCATGCCCGCATCGTCGAGCCGGTGCAGGCCATCGGCCCGCAGGATGCGGCGCCAGCGCGTCTCGCCGTTTCGGGCGGCATAGCCGCCCAGA
>MKTG01000105.1:4152-4532 GCA_001897615.1 Burkholderiales bacterium 68-10 | reverse complement strand
GCAGGACGATGTAGACGACGAGGATGGGCAGGCTGGCCATGGTCGATGCCGCCATCAGCGGACCCCAGGCATTGCCCTCCGAGGTCATGAACATCTGAATGCCGATCTGGACGACGCTGTTCTCGGCGGTGCGCGACAGCAGCAGCGGCCAGAAATACTCGTTCCAGGTGGAGATGAAGATGAGGATGGCCAGCGAGGCGATGGTGCCGCGCAGGTTCGGCGTCATCACCTCCCACAGGATGCGCCAGCTGCGCGCGCCGTCCATGCGGGCCGCTTCGATGACTTCGCGGGGGAAGCTGCGCATCGACTGCGCCAGCAACAGGATGGCGAGCGCCGAGGCGAAATGCGGCAGGATCAGCGCCGTCAGGCTGTCGAGCAGT
>MKTG01000105.1:1179-4095 GCA_001897615.1 Burkholderiales bacterium 68-10 | reverse complement strand
ACGGGAAGCGCCAGCGGGCGAAGGCATAGGCGGCCAGCAGCCCGGGCATCAGCTGGATCACCGTCACCACCACCGAGATGACGAGGGTGTTGAGGAGCATGCGGACGATGGGTATGGCGTTCAGCGCGTAGGCGTAGTTGTCGAGCGACAAGGCGGTCGGCCACAGGCTGGTCTCGAAAATGGCGTTGGCCGGCCGCAGCGAGGTCACCACCATCCAGTAGACCGGGAACAGGCAGAACAGCGACAGCAGCACCATCACCAGGTGCCCGGCGGCCGAGTTGAGTCCGATGCCTTCGCCGGCCTTGCGGCGCAACCGGCGAACGGCCGGCCGGGCCGCTTCGATGACCTCAGTTGTCATGGAACGAGTACCTGTCGATGAGCTTGAAGAGGAAAAACGCGATGGCGCCGAAACCGAGGAACAGGATCACCGCCGAGGCCGAACTCCAGCCCACCGACATGGAGGAAAAGCCGAAATCCCACAGCAGGTAGTAGATGTTGGTGGTCGCCCCGAGCGGACCGCCGCCGGTGAGCACGTTGATGTAGGTGAAGCTCCACTGCGCCCCGAGCAGGATCGTCATCATCACCAGGAACAGGATTGACGAGCTGAGCAGCGGCAAGCGGACGTCGCGGATGATTTCCCACTTGCTGGCGCCATCCATGCGCGCCGCCTCGACCAGCGACGGGTTGATGTTGGCATTGGCTGCCGAGAGGATCAGCGTCGAAAAGCCGATCAGCTTCCAGCCGGTGATGACGATCACCGTCCAGATGGCGACCTTGGGGTCGGTAAGGAACTTGACCGGATCGAAGCCGAGCCAGGTGATGCCGGTGTTGACCATGCCGTAGCCGGGGTCCAGCAGCCAGCGCCAGACCGCGGCGGCGACCACCGGAGCAATGATCATCGGCACGAAGATGATGGCGCGGTAGATGTTGCGCGAGCGCGCCGGCAGGTCGTGGGTGTAGATGGCGAGCGCCAGCGGCACCAGCACGGCGAGCGGCAGCAACCCCAGCACGTAGAGGCCGGTATTGCGCAGCGCCTGCCAGAATTTCGGCAGCGCCAGGATGCGCGCATAGTTCTCCCAGCCGACGAATTTCTGCGGCGAGGTGGGGAGCATGTTCCACTGGAAGAAGCTCAGCCGCACTGCATCGAGCAGCGGCCAGTAGATCCAGACCACCAGGGTCAGGATGGCCGGGGCCAGATACAGCCAGGGCGAAACACGCCAGTTGCCGGCGCGCCTCAGCCTGAGCGTGGATGCTTCGCGTCGCGACATCGATAGCTCTGCCATCGTCCATCTCCATGGGGTGGCCCGCCCCGGTAGCGGGGCGGGCCAGGGGAGCGTCAGGGCATCAGCGCCTGGGCATTGGCGGCAGCATCGGCAAGGGTCGGCTGCACATCGGCGCCGCCGAACACCGCCATTTCCACGGCGTCCATCATCGTCTTGACGATCTGCCGATAGTTCGGGCCGGGCATCGGATCCCACGGCTCGAGCCGGCTCAGCTGCTCGAGGTTGGGCTGCACCAGCGGGTGCTCGGCGACCCAGCCGGCGAGATATTGCGGATCGGTGACGATATCGGTGCGGAGCGGCAGATAGCCGATCTCGGAGGTGATCACGGTGTAGCCGTGCTTGGAGGTGAGGAACTTCATCAGCTCCCACGCGGCGCGCTGCTTGATCGGATCGGCGGTGTGGATGGTCAGCGCGCTGCCCGAATTGTTCGGGCGGGTCGGCTTGTCGCCGAAACTGGGCATGGTCGAGGCGCGCAGCTCGTACTTGTCCTTGGCGCCGGCGACGAGGCCGGCCTGCAAAGCGCTGGTCTGCAGGTACATGGCGAGCTTGCCGGCCGCCATGTTTTCGAGCGCACCGTTGAAATCCATGTTCTCGTAGGCGCCGGCATCGGCGAGATCGCGCAGCATCTGCACGGCCTCGACGGCCTCGGGCTCGGCGAACTTCAAGGTCTTGCGATCGCGCGAGATCACTTCGCCATTATTGGAGCGGACCACGCCCTGGAACAGCCAGTCGGCAGCGCCGGGACCGATGATGCCGCCGGTAAAGCCCATGGCGCCGGTCTTTTCCTTGATGCTCAGGGCTGCCGTCTTGACCGCATCCCAGGTCTTGGGCGGCTGGTCGGGATCGAGCCCGGCGGCGCGGAACAGGTCGGCATTGTAGAACAACACCGGGGTCGAGAAGGTGTAGGCGAGGCCGTAGGTCTTGCCGTTGAGCACGCCCAGCTTCAGCCCGTTGGGGCTCATGCCTTCGAAATGGGCGGCCAGCTCGTCGGCCGGCACCAGGTCCTCGAGCGCCTTGGCGCCGAAATTCTCGACGGCAAAGTCGAGATCGCTGAACACCGTCTGCACCAGGTCGACCGGCAGGCCGGCGGCGAGGTCGGCCTGGATGCGGCTGGCGTCGGCGCTGGAATAGGGCACGCCTTCGACGGTGATGTTGGGGTTGGCCGCCATGAACTCGGCGACCAGCTTCTTGGTCGCCTCGGCGCCGATACCGGCCGAAGCGAGGTTGTAGTTGTAGAAGGTGATGGTGACCGGCTGGTCGACGGTGGCCGGGATGGCCTGCGCGATGGCCGGGCCGGCCGCGAGGAGCGCGAAGGCCCCCGCGAGAAACGCTTTGCGGTGCATGTTCAGGGGTCCGTTATTCAGCAGCGACGGGAGTGGAGGCTTCGTACTTGGCCAGCATTTCGGCCATGCCGGCGAAGCTGAAACTGTGCAGTTCGCGACGGCTTGCCGGCTGCGGCGCGAAGGTGATGGAGAGTCCCGAAGACCGCAGGGTGCCGATGGCGAACGAGGCGCCTTCGAGCATGCGCAGGCCCTCGTGCAGCCACAGCACATCGGTCGCGGCGTGCTGGCCGATGCCCACCACCACGGGAATGCCGTACCAGTTGGAAACGCGGTCGAAATGGATGTGGCCG
>MKTG01000105.1:648-1016 GCA_001897615.1 Burkholderiales bacterium 68-10 | reverse complement strand
CGCCGCCGATCTTGTTGGGGACGCTCGAGTCGAGGACGATCACGTGGATGCCGTCGATCACCTGGGCGTGGTCATAGGGCGCCCAGACGTTCTCGGTGCGACCGTGCATCGCGGGGTAGAAGCCATCGCGACGGTCGTGGTTGCCGAGTGCGAACAGGAAGGGGATGTCGAGCCCGGACGCGGCGATCAGGCGCTTCAGCTGCTCGTAGCTGTCAACGTCGCCGCGGTTGGTCAGGTCGCCGCTCGCGACGATGAAGCTGGGGGCGGGCTGCAGCAGCTTGATGTCGGCAAGGATGCGCTCGAGCGTCGTCGAGGAGTCGGAGGAGAGGTGGTCGTCAACGACCGCCGGGTTGCCGACATGCAGGTCG
>MKTG01000105.1:0-320 GCA_001897615.1 Burkholderiales bacterium 68-10 | reverse complement strand
GCGGCGCGGGTGGCGGCCTATATCGCCCGCTATATCGACTTCATCTGGGAGGACGAGCAGCGCAGCCGGCTGTTCGACTATCTGGAGAACAGCCCGCTGATTTCGCTGGGCGACGCCCGAGCCATCTTCGGCCCGTTCGTCGACAGCGCCATCGCGATGATCGAGGAGGCGCAAGCCGCCGGGGTGGTGCGCGCCGGTCCGCCCACCCTGATCGCCAGCTTCGTGCGCGGCGCCATCCGCAACTTCGTCAAGCGCCGGCGCCTGCTACCCGACGCGATGACCGCCGACGAGCGCGCCATGCTGGCCTCGATGTGCTGGCA
>MKTG01000104.1:76210-77872 GCA_001897615.1 Burkholderiales bacterium 68-10 | reverse complement strand
GCTTTTGCACCATGTCCATCACCTCCAGGAACAAGCCTGAAGACATAACGCACGAACAGCAAAACGGTTGTCATGTATTTAGAGAATATCAATAGCATCGCCGCCACGGCGGCTTCCTGGTCTGGGCGCAGCGTGCCGCTGAAGCCAATGGCGATGGGTGTACCGGCGTGGCGCTCATCGCGTAGGTCGAGGCGAATGCCGTTGTCCGCCAACAGGTCGCACGCGGCGTCGAAACACCCGCGCGGCAGCGCGATGTGCTGCGGAAAATTTTCGGCGCAGCCGATGATGCGCGGCTTGTTCCACACCGACATCCGCATCGCCTGCGCCCGATAGAACTCCGGATTCTGGAAGGCTGCCAGCCGAATCAGGCGATTGGCCAGCGCCTGCGGCAGTTGCACCTTCTCGAAATAGATCTGATTGGCCAGGATGACGGTCAGCGATTTGGGCATCAGACCGGCCAGCTTGGCTGGTTTGCTTTCCCGCTTCCATGGCGTGGCCAGATCCTCGTCGTCGATGAAGGTCACGTCCAGCGGATGCGCGCCGCCCGTGGCGCGCAGGATGGTCGGTTCGATGTCGTGCGCGGGCATCCGCGCAACGGATGCGAGAAACGCCCACTGGTCGGGATACGGCTGCAGACTGGCATCCACGAATACGCTGCACGGCAACGCAAGCGCGTGGCGCGCGGCGAAGTCGAACCCCTGCTGTCGAGACTGCTGTTCACCGACGACGGCGAGAAGCTGATGCCGACCTACACCAACAAGAAGGGCAAACGGTACCCGGCGCATGACCAACATGGTCATCCAGAGCCAGGCGAGCTGGGGCGCCGTGGAGCGGGTCGAGAAAGGCAAGCGCGTCATCCGGCTGGCGCCAACAGCGATCGACAACGACGAACTCACTGCCTGGTTGATCGAGGCGGCCGTGCGCTACGCCGGCAAGCCCGTTTCAGTGCCCAGCCTGCAGTCGCTGCCCGTGCTGTTCCCGTTCACCCTGACTCGGTCTCTGGCCTACGTGGTGTCGAACAGTGCGAACCTGATCCTTCGGTCGGAAGGGCCGAGTAACCAGTTCGTCGCTTTGCGCGCCACCCTCTGAGGACAGATATGAATACAAAAACAGACAGCACAGGCGCGCAAGCAAACTGGTTCGTCGGCGCGAGCTATGGCGGTACAGATGATCAGATGCCGCGATTTCTTGCAGAAGGAATTTGGGAGAACGGATACGGCGACAAGCTCCTCGATGTGGTGCGTTCCATGCGTCCGGGCGAGCGGATCGCCATCAAGTCGTCTTACACGCGAAAGCACGGTCTGCCCTTCGATAGCCGAGGCCGAGCGGTTTCGGTTATGGGCATCAAGGCGGTCGGCACGATCACCGAAAACCTGAACGACGGGAAGCGGGTGGCTTTGCGCTAGGGACGTTTGCCCACTCCGGTAGCCAATGCTGCAATCCAACCGCTTGATTCGTCCGCGCGTAACCCTTTGATCTGTATGGGCCTGCGTTGCGGCCTTTGCGGACTTCGGGCCAGTTCCTGGGAGCGAGGTCGGAGCGAGGAATGGCCAGGAGAGAGTGGAATGCGACCCAGAACGGCCACTTCGGCTGACCGGCGCAGTCCGCAGGCTTCCGCAGGAACCCCCAAGAACACGCGGGAACCGGCGCGATCGGGCAAGA
>MKTG01000104.1:72171-76197 GCA_001897615.1 Burkholderiales bacterium 68-10 | reverse complement strand
GGGGATTCGAACCCCCGTCCGCGAACCTTCCACGCCCAGTTCTACATGCTTAGCGGTCTGATTTGAGTCTCGCCACCTGCGTCGCGCAGTCGCACGCTACGCCGGCAGCCAGTGCCCTTGAGTCTCGCTCGCGTCCAAGGCACCCGGACACGAGCCAGCCGATGTGAATTCCCTCGCAGCCGGGACGGCTTGCGCCGCCCTTGCCCAGCCCATCGGCCTGCTGTTGCGAGGCTCACCGGTGTTTAGGCGGCGAGTGCGAAACGTTCGTCGTTTGCAGTTAGTTTTTTTCAGCGGTTTAGCGAGGTGACTGAACCTCGGCATGCCCTGAGGCGATTCCAACCCACGTCGAAACCAATGCAGCCCCTGTAGAGCCTGATTTTAGGCCAGATCAATCAATTTCAAGAGCTCGGCTGGCCGATCAATGACCGCGTCGGCCGGCCAGCGCGCGATATCGGCGTCCGGGCCCAGGTACCCGTAACTGGCCGCCACGGTGGCTACGCCGGCGGCGCGCCCCGCCTGCATGTCACGCACATCGTCGCCAACATACAGGCAGTCGCGGGATTGCACGCACAACTGGCGCATGGCCTCCAGCAAAGGGCCCGGGTGCGGCTTGCTGTGCGGCGTGGTGTCACCGCACACAATGGCACCTGCACTGCCGAAGATCGGCATGGCGGTGGTCAGCGGCAAGGTGAAGCGCCGGTGCTTGTTGGTGACCACACCCCAGGCGACGCCGCGCTGGTTCAGGGTCGACAGCAGTTGCTCGACATCCTCGAACAAACGCGTCAGGCGCGTGATCCGCTGCTCGTAGCGGTCGAGAAATTCCTCGCGCAGGGCGTTGAATGCGTCGTGCTGCGGACTCAGACCGAAGGCGACGGCGAGCATGCCGCGCGCGCCCGATCCGGCGCTGGCGCGATACGCGGCCGCGGGCAACGACGGCAGGCCCCGCGCCACGCGCATTTCGTCGGCGGCCAGACCCAGATCAAGCGCGCTGTCGATCAGGGTGCCATCCAGGTCGAACAGCACGCAGCGGACATGCCGGAACATGGTCCGCAATCAGGTGCCTGCCAACGGTCGACGCGCGGCCAGCAGGTAGTTGACGCTGGTGTCGCCGGACAAGCGGTATCGGCCGGTGAGGGGGTTGTATTCGAGCCCGCGACTGTGCTGCGCGTCGAGGCCGGCGTCGCGCCCATACTGGCTCAGCTCGCTGGGCCGCAGCAACCGGGCGTACTCGTGCGTGCCGCGCGGCACCAGGCCCAACAGGTATTCAGCACCGACGATGGCCAGCAGGAAAGACTTGGGGTTGCGGTTGATGGTGGAAAAGAACACCCAGCCGCCTGGCCGCACCAGCTGGGCACAGGCACGCACGATGGAGGCCGGGTCGGGCACGTGCTCCAGCATTTCCATGCAGGTGGCCACGTCGAACTGGCCGGGCATCTCGTCGGCCAGCGCCTCGGCGGCAACCTGGCGGTAGGCGATGCGCGGGGTTTCGGCCTCCAGCGCGTGCAGCTGCGCGACCATGAGCGATTTTTCAGCCAGGTCGATGCCCAGCACGTCCGCCCCCTTGCGTGCCATGGCGTCGGCCAGGATGCCACCGCCACAACCGACGTCGAGCACGCGGCGGCCGCTCAGTGGCGCGATGCCGTCAATCCAGTCCAGTCGCAACGGATTGATCGCATGCAGGGGGGCAAACTCACCCTCGACGTCCCACCAGCGGTGCGCCAGTGATGAAAACTTAGTGAGTTCGGCCTGATCGACGTTGACAGCGTTCATGAAGTGAATTGTCCCACGGGCGGTCCGGTCGCCAGCCAACGGCGACCTATTCTGGAAGGCCATGAAACCGCGCGAACCGAGCGCGCTCGACCAAGACCTCGGCCTGGGTGATACAGGTCTTGGGCGAAGGCTTGCCCTGTGCTTGCCAGTAGTCTCGCCAAGCCTGACTCTGATGCGGATCGACCACCACGTAGCCGGCCTGCTGCGGGCACGCCTTGGTGTCGGGACAATCGTGCCAGGTGGCGCCGTAGATGACGCGGCCGTCGCGCGTCAGCCCCGGAAAGGCACTGGCGAGGACGCGGTGCTTGACGTGGTCGAGCCGAAACGTGTGCTTGAGCCCACGGTCATGCACGTACACCTGACCGAAATCACTGTAGGTGAGCCAGGGTGGGCCAGATTCGCGCGGAAAACCGAACACCGCCTTGCCCGGCGACAAGTCCAGGTCGGCGCGCAGGTCGCAGGGGTGTTCCTGAACGACCGGATCGCTGCCCAGCCCATAGACACGCATCGTCGGCTGACCGGCACGCGGCACTTGCGGGATGGCCGAAAACTCCTTGCCATCGACGGACAACATGGGCAAGGCATACACGTTGCCATCCACTGGCGCCCGTCCGCTGCAAATGAACTGCGGACCATGGGTGGCAACGATGCGGGCACCAGCGCCGTCGTCGACCACCTCGAGGGTGGCCACCTGCAGAGGCCCGACACCCTGCTGATCCGGATCGGCATTCTGTGGCCAACTGAGCGAGCGCAGCCACAGGCGCTGAGGCGCGCCACGTTCGGCGGCCGCAGCGCCAGACGCGGCGGTCGACGCAGCCCATTCCGACGCCGCCGCATAGAAACCGGTCATACCGCCGCGGAACAAGGGCCGGGCACGCTGTTGTTGCCGCAGCACGTCCGCGAAGCGGTAGTGCTCACCAGTCACGTCGACCAGGTAGCGCCAACTGCCCTGGATGGGAAACGCCTCGTTCGAAAACGGTGTGCGATAGGCTTTGATCGGGCCAGCGGACCTGGCAGGCAACTCCATCAGGCTGACCTTGCCCAACAAGCTGCCCGAATACGACCTGAGGACAAACCGGCCGTCAGGGCTGATGCGCTCATAGGTGCCGAGAGCCGCCACGCCAGCGTCATCCTTGCCCACCGTAGCCACATCGAGCGGCAGATAGGCGACATGGGCGATGCACGCCTGGTCTGCCGCACCCTCCGCCAGGGCCGATGCGGTGACCGCCGCACTCGCCAACACCATCGACCCCAGCACGAAACGAACCTGAATCAAGGACATGGCTGCGCCTCCAGATCAGCGCGGCGGGCCGCCAGAACATGTGCCCAGGCGGCATCAGGCATCACGCCCCAGACCGGCCAGGGATGCACGCGCCCACAACGGCTCAACACGACCGTCGGCGCATGATTGAGCATTCGGCATGCCTGCGCCACCGAGAGATCCATGGGCGGCATGCCGCGCCACGGTTGAAGGTCACCGGCGACCGTGGCCGCCTGCCATTCAGCATCAGGCACCTGGGGATCGCGGAAGGCCATCACACGCCATCCTGCCTGTTGCCCGACACTCGCCATGCGCCGCCACTCCTTCAGGGCATAGGGCATGCGGGGCGACAGGATGACGTGCAAGACAGGGGACTGACCCTCGACGACCGTTTGTGTGTGCTCACGGAACTCGCACCGCCGCAGTTCGCCATCCTGCGCCGATGCCGCCAAAGCCACTGCGGACAGCAACAGGCCACCGAGCGCCTGGGTGACTGCCGAGCCCAACATACCGATCAAACAAGCCGTTGACGCACCAAATGCAAAAAAGCCTTGGGAGCTTCCGCTCCCAAGGCCTACCGATCATCCAGGGATGAGATTCGGATTATTTTGCGGCGCGCGTGCCGACCACTTCGACTTCAACGCGACGGTTCTTCGCACGGCCTTCAGCGGTGCGGTTGTCGGCCACAGGCTGCTTCTCGCCCTTGCCTTCGGTGTAGATGCGGTTGCGCTCGATACCCTTGGAGATCAGATACGCCTTCACGGCTTCGGCACGACGCACCGACAGCTTCTGGTTGTAAGCATCGCTGCCGACGGAGTCGGTATGACCCACGGCGATGATCACTTCCAGGTTGATGCCCTGGATCTTGCTGACCAGATCGTCCAGCTTGGCGCGACCTTCGGGCTTCAGCACCGACTTGTCGAAATCGAAGAAGGCATCAGCCGCGTAGGTGACCTTTTGGGCGGCGACCGGAGCAGGGGCCGGAGCAGGGGCCG
>MKTG01000104.1:47768-72102 GCA_001897615.1 Burkholderiales bacterium 68-10 | reverse complement strand
GTGGCGGGCGTCCAGCCGGCATCACGCCAGCACAGCTCGTTGGTGCCGTTCTTCCAGATCAGATTGCCGTGGCCGTTGCGCCAGTTGTCGGAATTGATCGTCGAACCGGCTGCGAAGGCGGAACCAGCCACAGTTGCAACAGCGAACATGATCGCTACTTTGTTCAGTTTCTTCATGGTTCTCCTCATGGGAAAAAAGCCGCAGCCGGGCTGCGATAAATCGGACGCTTCAAGTGACCACCACCGAAAACGTTGAGACGATTGTGCCACACGTGCTAGTGCATTCCTGGCGGAACGGGGCTTGAGCGCGTCACACTGGGGCTCAATTTCCACGGATTGTTGCCAAGAAACCACAATGCATTGCGCCTAGAATCGACCGCTTTCGTCCGCCGGGGATCCACCCTGTTGTTCTCCTTGTCGTTGCATATATGAATTCATTCGCCAAAGAAACGCTCCCGATCAGTCTGGAAGAGGAGATGCGGCGAAGCTACCTGGATTACGCCATGAGCGTGATCGTGGGCCGCGCCCTGCCCGATGCCCGCGATGGCTTGAAGCCCGTGCACCGGCGCGTGCTCTACGCCATGCACGAGCTGAACAACGACTGGAACCGGCCGTACAAGAAATCGGCGCGCATCGTCGGCGACGTGATCGGCAAGTACCACCCGCACGGCGACAGCGCGGTGTACGACACCATCGTGCGCATGGCGCAGGATTTTTCGCTGCGCCACATGCTGGTGGACGGTCAGGGCAACTTTGGCTCGGTGGACGGCGACAACGCCGCCGCCATGCGTTACACCGAAATTCGCCTGTCGAAGATCGCCCACGAGATGCTGGCCGACATCGACAAGGAAACCGTCGACTTCGGCCCCAACTACGACGGCAGCGAGCAGGAACCCCTGGTGCTGCCCACGCGTTTGCCCAACCTGCTGGTCAACGGCTCGGGCGGCATCGCGGTGGGCATGGCCACCAACATCCCGCCGCACAACCTCAACGAAGTGGTCGATGCCTGCCTGCACCTGCTGCACCACCCGCAGGCGAGCATCGACGAATTGATGGAAATCATGCCCGCGCCGGACTTCCCCACCGGCGGCATCATCTACGGCATGCAGGGCGTGCGCGACGGCTACCGCGCGGGCCGCGGGCGCGTGGTGATGCGCGCCAAGGTGCATTTCGAGGACATCGACCGCGGCCAGCGCCAGGCCATCATCGTCGATGAGCTGCCCTACCAGGTTAACAAGAAGACGCTGCAGGAGCGCATGGCCGAGCTGGTGCACGAGAAAAAGCTCGAAGGCATCAGCCACATCCAGGACGAGTCCGACAAATCCGGCATGCGCCTGGTGATCGAGCTCAAGCGCGGCGAAGTGCCCGAGGTGGTACTCAACAACCTGTACAAGCAGACCCAGCTGCAGGACACCTTCGGCATGAACATGGTGGCGCTGATCGATGGTCAGCCGCGGCTGTGCAACCTGAAGGAGTTGGTCGAGGTCTTTTTGCAGCACCGGCGAGAAGTCGTCACGCGGCGCACGGTGTTCAACCTGCGCAAGGCGCGCGAGCGCGGCCACGTGCTGGAAGGCCTGGCGGTGGCGCTGGCCAACATCGACGAATTCATCCGCATCATCCGCGAATCACCCACCCCGCCGGTGGCCAAGGCCGAGCTGATGGCGCGCGCCTGGGACAGCCAGCTGGTGCGGGAAATGCTCACCCGCAGCCGGGCCGACGGCGCGGTGGTCAATGCCGACGACTACCGCCCCGAAGGCCTGGAGCGCGCGTGCGGCATGCAGTCCGACGGCCTGTATCGCCTGTCGGACACCCAGGCGCAGGAGATTCTGCAGATGCGCCTGCAGCGCCTGACCGGGCTGGAGCAGGACAAGATCATCGCCGAGTACAAGGACGTGATGGCGCAGATCGACGATCTGCTGGACATCCTGGCGCGCCCCGAGCGCGTCTCGATCATCATCGGCGAGGAGCTGACGGCGCTGAAGGTCGAGTTCGGCCAGACCAAGGCTGGCGCGCGCCGCTCCACGGTCGAGCACCACGCGCAGGATCTGGGCACCGAGGACCTCATCACGCCCACCGACATGGTGGTGACGCTCAGCCACACGGGCTACATCAAGGCGCAGCCGGTGTCCGAATACCGCGCCCAGAAGCGCGGCGGCCGCGGCAAGCAGGCCACGGCGACCAAGGAAGACGACTGGATCGACCAGCTGTTCATCGCCAACACGCACGACTGGATCCTGTGCTTTTCGAATCGCGGTCGCCTGTACTGGCTCAAGGTGTGGGAAGTGCCCTCCGGCTCGCGCGGCTCGCGCGGGCGGCCGATCGTCAACATGTTCCCCTTGCAAGAGGGCGAAAAGATCAACGTGGTGCTGGCGCTCACCGGCGAGATGCGCGACTTTCCTGACGACCACTACGTCTTCATGGCCACCTCCATGGGCACGGTCAAGAAGACGGCCCTGCCCGAATTCAGCAACCCGCGCAAGGCCGGCATCATCGCCGTCGACCTGGACGCGGGCGACTACCTGATCGGCGCCGCCCTCACCGACGGCGCGCACGACGTGATGCTGTTTTCCGACGGTGGCAAGGCGGTGCGCTTCGACGAAAACGACGTCCGCCCCATGGGCCGCAACGCGCGCGGCGTGCGTGGCATGTCGCTGGAGGAAGGCCAGAGCGTGATCGCCATGCTGGTGGCCGACGGCGAGACCACCGCCGACAGCGCGGAACCGAACGCGCGCAACAGTGTCCTAACCGCAACCGAAAACGGTTACGGAAAGCGCACCAACATCAACGAATACACACGCCACGGTCGTGGCACCAAGGGCATGATCGCCATCCAGCAAAGCGAGCGCAACGGCAAGGTGGTTGCCGCCACGCTCGTGCGCGGCGATGACGAGATCATGCTGATCACCGACAAGGGCGTGCTGGTGCGCACCCGTGTCGCCGAAATCCGCGAAATGGGCCGCGCCACCCAAGGCGTCACGCTCATCGCGCTGGACGACGGCGCCCAACTGAGCGGCTTGCAGCGCATCGTCGAAAACGATGCCCAGGAGCCGACCCTCGATCCATCCCAGGAATCCCCAACGGAGTAACCCAGTGAACATGCTTCTTCCCCGCATTCCAGCAGCTATTATTTTAGTAGCTTTCTGCGCTCTATCCACGGGCGCCATGGCCCAAAATGATGCCAAGAAGGCACTGGCCACCAAGCTGGCTCAACTGCAACTGAAAACCGATGGCGCCACCATGGCGGACCAGCTCACCGGCAGCGCGGTGCAGCCGATCGTGGCCGGCTGGTCGCAGCGGCTGGACGAAACCGTGCCGCCCGCCCGCCAGAAGGACGTGCGCGACAAGTTGGATGTCGAGCTCAAGAAATTCGCCGACAACACCCACAAGGCGGTCGAAGCCCAGGTCGGCAAGTCCGCCGAGGCGGCGCTGGTGCCGATCTTCATGGAGAAATTGTCGGAAGACGAGATGAAGACCATCATCGCCTACATGGAGTCGCCGGCCAGCGCCAAGCTCCAGGCCCTGGGGGCAGACGCCACCGACGCCTGGGCCAAGCGCATCATCGAGGCCACGCGCAGCCAGGTGGAAGCCGGCGCGAAGACCTTCGAAAGCGCCGCCAACCGCATCGTCGGCGCGGCCGGGGGCTCGGGCTCGGGCGGCAACTCGCCAGCCAAGAAATAAGCCACCTGCGCCCGACTGCCGCCACGCGCCATCCGGCGCGTGCGCCTTGACCCTTCTCCGCCCGACCGCCGCATGAGCTCTCCCTCGCCCGTCCAGTCCGAAGCCCTGGCCCAGCTGCGCACGCAGATCGACAGCCTGGACGCGCAGTTGCTCACGCTGCTCAACCAGCGCGCCACGGTGGCCGAGCAGGTGGGCGAGCTCAAGCGCCAGGAAGGCACGCCGTTTTTTCGTCCCGATCGCGTGGCGCAGGTCATCCAGAAGATGCAGGCCGGCAACGCGGGCCCGCTGCAAAACGCCCACGTGGCGGCGATCTGGCGCGAAATCATGTCCGCCTGCCTGGCGCTGGAAGTGCCGCAACGCGTCGCCGTCCTGGGGCCGCAAGGCACGTTTTGCGAACAGGCGGCGATCGAATACTTCGGCAGCGCCGCCAACCTGGTGTACTGCGGCAGTTTCGATGAAGTCTTTCACGCCACCGCCGCCGGCACCGCGCAATTCGGCGTGGTGGGGATGGAGAACACCACCGAAGGCGTGGTGGCCCGCTCGTTCGATCTGTTCCTGCATTCGCCGGTTCACGTCATCGGCGAGGTCAGCCTGCTGGTGCGTCACAACCTGCTGCGGCAGGTCAACTCGCTGGACCACATCGAGGTGGTGCTGGCGCACCCCCAGGCGCTGATGCAGTGCCAGGGCTGGCTCAGCGAGCACCTGCCGGGCGCCGAGCGGCGGGCCGTGTCCAGTAACGCCGAGGGCGCTCGGCTGGCCGCGGCCAACCCGGCCTGGGCCGCGCTGGCCAGTGATCGCGCGGCCGCGCAGTTCGGCCTGCACATCGTGTCGCACGCCATCCAGGACGAGGCCTACAACCGCACGCGCTTTGCCATCATCTGCCTGCCGCAGACGCTGGCCACGCCGAACGCCACCGGGCGCGACTGCACCAGCATCGTGGTGTCGGTGCCCAACAAGCCCGGTTCGGTGCACGACATGCTGACGCCGTTGAAGAAGCACGGCGTGTCGATGACGCGCTTCGAGTCGCGCCCCGCCAAATCAGGCAAGTGGGAATATTTTTTCTACATCGACCTGCAGGGTCACCCCAGCGAGCCCAACGTGGCCGCCGCGCTGAGCGAACTGCAGGCGTATTGCGCCTTCTACAAGATGCTGGGCGCCTATCCCCTGGGACAAGATGTTTGAACAACTCGGATTGATCGGCTGCGGCCTGATGGGCGGCTCCTTCGCCCTGGCGCTCAAGCGCGCCGGCCTGGTCAAGCGCGTGGTGGGCTACAGCAAGTCGCCCTCCACCACCGCGCGGGCGCTGCAAATGGGCGTGATCGACGTCGAGGCGCCCTCCGCCCTGCTGGCGGTCTCGGGTGCCGACCTGGTGCTGCTGGCGGTGCCGGTGGCCGCCACCGAAGCCACGCTCAAGGCCATCCGGCACCTGGTCAGCACCGACATGCTGATCATGGACGTCGGCTCCAGCAAGCGCGACGTGGTGGACGCCGCGCGGCGCGTGCTCAAGCAGGATGTGGGCGTGTTCGTGCCCTGCCATCCCATCACCGGACGCGAGGTATCCGGCGTGGAGAACGCCGACGCCGCGCTGTATGCCGGCAAGCAGGTCATCATCACCCCGATCGAGCGCACGCTGACGGCCAAGCTGGAGCAGGCCACCGCGCTCTGGCGAGCGCTCGGTTGCGAGGTGGTCAACATGTCGCCCGAATCTCACGACGCCGCCTATGCGGCGGTCAGTCACCTGCCCCATCTGGTGGCCTTCGCGCTCATGAACAGCATCGTGGCGCAGCCCGAAGGACGCGAATACCTGTCGCTGGCTGGCCCGGGCTTTCGTGATTTCAGCCGCATCGCCGCCAGCGATCCGCAGATGTGGCGCGACGTGCTGATCGCCAACCGCGAGGAACTGGCGCGCCAGACCGGCCTGTTCCAGCAGGCCCTCGACGACTTGCAGCGCCTGATCGCCAACGGGCAGGCCGACGACCTGGAGCGCCTGATCAACCGCGCCAGCCACGCGCGCGCCAACTGGCGTGTGTCGCCCGGCGCCCGCTGATCAAGCCACGCACCGTGTACGGCACCGCCTTCCTCGATGTCCCCGCGCTGCGCTCGGTCGCCGGCACCGTGCGCCTGCCCGGCTCCAAGAGCATCTCCAACCGCGTGCTGCTGCTGGCCGCCCTGTGCGAAGGGCGCACCACCGTTCACGACCTGCTGGACTCCGACGACACGCGCGTCATGTTGCAGGCGCTGCGCCAGCTCGGCTGCGGCGTCACGGCGCAAGGCACATCACACCTCATCGAAGGCCTGGGCGGGCGGGCGCGTCAGCCGCGGGCCGAGCTGTTCCTGGGCAATGCCGGCACGGCGATGCGCCCGCTCACCGCGGCCCTCGCCGTGCTGGGCGGCGACTACCGGCTCAGCGGCATCCCGCGCATGCACGAGCGCCCGATCGGCGACCTGGTCGATGCCCTGCGCGCGCTGGGTTGCCACATCGACTACCTCGGCCAGCCCGGCTATCCGCCGCTGCACATCGGCCCGGCCCGCCCGCGGCTTGCGCAGCCCATCCCGGTGCGGGGCGACGTATCCAGCCAGTTCCTCACCGCGCTGCTGATGGCGCTGCCGCTGGCCGCTGGCCAAGCCGGCGCGCCCGACATCGTCATCGACGTGGTGGGCGAGCTGATCTCCAAACCCTACATCGAGATCACCCTGCAACTGCTGGCGCGCTTTGGCGTGCAGGTGCGGCGCGACGGCTGGCAGCGCTTCACCATCGCGGCCGGCAGCCGGTACCGCTCGCCGGGCAGCATCCACGTCGAGGCGGACGCCTCGTCTGCTAGCTATTTCATAGCTGCTGGCGCTCTATCCGCGCCGGTTGACGGCAAAAGCGACCTGATCGTCGAAGGCGTGGGCGCCGACTCGATCCAGGGCGACATCCGCTTCGTCGAAGCGGCGCGGCAGATGGGCGCGCACATCGACAGCGGCCCCCACCAGCTGCGCGTGCGGCGCGGCGCCTGGCCGCTGCGGGCGATCGATCTGGACTGCAACCACATTCCCGACGCCGCCATGACGCTGGCCGTGATGGCCCTGTACGCCGACGGCCCCAGCACCCTCCGCAACATCGCCAGCTGGCGCGTCAAGGAGACTGACCGCATCGCCGCCATGGCGACCGAGTTGCGCAAGCTGGGCGCGCAGGTGCAGGAGGGCGCCGACTTCATCCGCATCACCCCGCCGGCCGGTGCCACGGCATGGCGGGCGGCCTCGATCCACACCTACGACGACCACCGCATGGCCATGTGCGGCTCGCTGGCGGCCTTCAACCCGGCCGGGCTGCCGGTGCGCATCGAAGACCCGCGCTGCGTCGGCAAGACCTTCCCGGATTACTTCGAGACGCTGTTCGACCTGGCCCAACCGGCCGCGCCCGTGCCGGTGATCTGCGTCGACGGCCCCACGGCGTCGGGCAAGGGCACGCTGGCCGCCGCGCTGGCGCAGCAACTGGGCTACCACTACCTGGATTCCGGCGCCCTGTACCGCCTGGTCGGTCTGGCCACGCGCCAGCGGGGGCTGGAGCCAGACGCCACCAATGAAGCGGCCATCACCACGCTGGCGCGCCAGTTGCCCGTCCGCTTCGAAGCCCAGACGGTCTGGCTGGCCGGGCACGACGTGACCGAAGCCATCCGCACCGAAGCCGCGGGCATGGACGCCTCGCGTGTCTCGGCGCTGCCCGGCGTGCGCCAGGCACTGCTGGCCTTGCAGCGCGACTTTGCCCGCCTGCCGGGCCTGGTGGCCGACGGGCGCGACATGGGCACGGTGGTCTTTCCGGCCGCCCGGCTCAAGGTGTTCCTGACCGCCGACGCCGCCCAGCGCGCCGAAAGACGGCATAAGCAGCTGATTTCCAAGGGGATTTCTGCTAATATCGACAGTCTTCGCGCCGACTTGGAGGCGCGCGATGCACGCGATCAGAATCGCGCCGCCGCGCCGCTGAGGCCCGCGCAAGATGCCCTGCTGCTGGACAACTCGCAGCTGACGATCGATCAGTCGGTCGATCAGGTGTTCGGCTGGTGGCAGGCACGGCAGCCGTTCTGACCGACGCACCGACGTCCCAGGGCACTGCCACAGCACCTGGACACCGGCTAGGCGCTTTTTCTGGTCCATCCGGCCTCCCTCCCGCGCTTGCCCAGCGCACCGGGCCGGATGGTTGTTCAACCTTCAACCCGCGGCCCTTGCCGCCACCCCGCCGCCGTACAGCTTTTTGAAACGATTGCATGGTGCCGTCGTGAAGACCCGTGCGCGCGGAACAAGGAACTCACATGTCTGAATCTTTTGCCCAGTTGTTCGAAGAATCCCTGCAGCGCACCGAAATGCGCCCGGGCGAGGTCATCACCGCCGAAGTGGTGCGCGTCGAGCACAGCTTCGTCGTCGTGAACGCCGGCCTCAAGTCCGAGGCCTACATCCCGATCGAGGAATTCAAGAACGACCAGGGTGAGGTCGAGGTCGAACCCGGCGCCTTCGTGCCGGTGGCCATCGGCTCGATCGAGAACGGCTACGGCGACACCATCCTGAGCCGCGACACCGCCAAGCGCCTGGCCTCGTGGCTGGCGCTCGAGAAAGCGCTGGAGTCGGGCGAATTCGTCACCGGCACCACCAGTGGCAAGGTCAAGGGCGGCCTGACGGTGCTGGTCAACGGCATCCGCGCCTTCCTGCCGGGCTCGCTGGTCGACACGCGTCCCACCAAGGACCTGACGCCCTACGAGAACAAGACGCTCGAATTCAAGGTCATCAAGCTCGACCGCAAGCGCAACAACGTGGTGCTGAGCCGCCGCGCCGTCGTGGAAGCCAGCATGGGCGAAGAGCGCGCCAAGCTGATGGAGACACTGAAGGAAGGCGCCATCGTCAACGGCGTGGTCAAGAACATCACCGAATACGGTGCCTTCGTCGACCTGGGCGGCATCGACGGCCTGCTGCACATCACCGACATGGCCTGGCGCCGCGTGCGCCACCCGTCCGAGGTGGTGCAGGCCGGCCAGGAAATCACGGCCAAGATCCTCAAGTTCGACACCGAGAAGCACCGTGTCAGCCTGGGCCTCAAGCAGATGGGCGACGACCCGTGGCTGGGCGTGAGCCGCCGCTACCCGCAGGGCACGCGCATGTTCGGCAAGGTCACCAACATCGCCGACTACGGCGCCTTCGTCGAGCTGGAGCCCGGCATCGAAGGCCTGGTGCACGTCTCCGAGATGGACTGGACCAACAAGAACATCGCCCCGAGCAAGATCGTGTCGATGGGCGACGAGGTCGAGGTCATGGTTCTGGAGATCGACGAGGACAAGCGCCGCATCTCCCTGGGCATGAAGCAGTGCCGCGCCAACCCCTGGCAGGAATTCGCCCAGAACACCCGCCGCGGCGACCGCGTCAAGGGCCCGATCAAGTCGATCACCGACTTCGGCGTGTTCGTCGGCCTGGCCGCCGGCATCGACGGCCTGGTGCACCTGTCCGACCTGTCCTGGAACGAGCCCGGCGAAGCCGCCGTGCGCAACTACAAGAAGGGCCAGGAAGTCGAGGCCATCGTGCTGGCCGTGGACGTGGACCGCGAGCGCATCAGCCTGGGCATCAAGCAGCTTGACCAGGACCCGTTCACCACGTTCGTGTCGGTCAACGACAAGGGCCAGACCGTCACCGGCACCGTCAAGAGCGTGGACGCGCGTGGCGCCGAGATCGACCTCGGCCAGGACGTGGTCGGCTACCTGCGCGCGTCGGAGATCAGCCGCGACCGCGTCGAGGACGCCAGCCAGGTGCTGAAGGTGGGCGACGAAGTGACCGCCGTGGTGGTCAACGTCGACCGCAAGACGCGCAACATCCAGCTGTCGGTCAAGGCCAAGGACGCCGCCGACCAGCAGGAAGCCATGGCCAGCCTGAGCCAGGGCAGCGGCAGCGCCGGCACCACCAGCCTGGGCGCCCTGCTGCGCGCCAAGCTGGACGGCAGCGACAAGTAAGCGCGGCACACGCGGCCCGGACACCCACCGGGCCGCGTGCCCAAGATTGCCACCATGACCCGCTCCGACCTCGTCGAACTGCTGGCCGCGCGCTTCGGCCAGTTGACGCAGCGCGACGCCGATGCGGCGGTCAAGACCATCCTGGACGCGATGAGCGACGCCCTGGAGCGCGGTCATCGCATCGAAATCCGCGGCTTCGGCAGCTTTTCGATCAACCACCGCCCGCCGCGCCTGGGCCGCAACCCGCGCACCGGCGAGCGCGTGCACATCCCCGAGCGGCGCGTGCCGCACTTCAAGCCCGGCAAGGCACTGCGAGAAGCCATCGGCGCGCAGCCGGTCGCGCCGCCCGCACGTGCGCCCGAGGGCTGACGCACCACACTAGTCCACTGAAACACTGAAATCGGATCGGTGCTGTCCAGCCGATACGGGCGCGCTGCGGCGTTGCAAATGCTCGCGATACCGCCCGGTATCGCTGCGCTTTGCGCCTTGCATCGCATCCCGTCTCGACTGTCCTTCACCACCCATTTCAATGTTTCAGCCGACTAGAATCTTCTTCGACACCGAAGAAGACACATGAACCGACTCACCCGGCTGCTGACGTGGATACTGAAGGCAGCCGTTTTTTTTGCCCTGTTCGCCTTCGCGCTGAACAACCAGCAGGTCGCCACCGTGCACCTGCTGTTCGGCCACCAGTGGCGCGCGCCGATGACGCTGGTCGTGCTGGTGGCCTTCGGCACCGGCCTGATCGTCGGCGTGCTGGGCATGCTGCCCGGCTGGTGGTCGCGCCGGCAGGGGCGCAAGCCGCCGGCCGACCCTGACACTGGCGCGCCGCCGCTGGATTCGTCGCTGCCGGAGCCCCCGCATGGAGTTTGACCTCAGCTGGATCCTGCTGGGCCTGCCGGTGGTGTTCGCGCTGGGCTGGTTCGCGTCGCGGCTGGACCTGCGGCAGTTGCGCATCGAGAACCGGCAGGCACCCAAGGCCTATTTCAAGGGACTCAACCACCTGCTGAACGAGCAGCAGGACCAGGCCATCGATGCCTTCATCGAGGCGGTGCAGAAGGACCCGGACACCTCGGAGCTGCACTTCGCCCTGGGCAACCTGTTTCGCCGTCGCGGCGAATACGAGCGCGCCGTGCGCGTGCACGAGCACCTGCTGTCGCGCGCCGACCTGAGCCAGGCCGACCGCGACCGCGCGCAGCACGCCCTGGCGCTGGATTTCCTGAAGGCTGGCTTGCTCGACCGCGCCGAAGACGCCCTGCGCAAGCTCGAAGGCACGCCGTATGACGAACAGGCCGGTCTGACCCTGCTGTCGCTGCACGAACGGGCGCGCGACTGGCCACAGGCCCGGGCGATGGCGCAGCGCCTGCAGCAATCGGGCGCCGGTGACTTCACGCTGCGCCTGTCGCATTACCTGTGCGAGCAGGCCACGGAAGCGCTGAACAAGAAGAAGGACCCCGCCGGCGCCCGGCAGCACCTGCACCAGGCCATCGACGAAGCGCCCGGCGCCGCCCGGCCCCGCATCGAGCTGGCCGGCCTGTTGGCGCGCGGCGACCAGCCGGCGCAGGCCCTGGAGCTGCTGGCCGGCCTGGAACAGCACGCACCGCAGGCCATTGCCCTGGTGGCCAGCGAGCTGGTGCGCATCGGACAGACCGGCGGCCAGGCCGCGCGTGTGCGCGAACTGCTGGAGCGCAGCTACGCCGCCACGCCGTCCATCGACGTGGCCGACGCCATCGTGCAGGCCGACGTGGCCGCCGGCGTGCCGCAAGACCAGGCGCGCGCCGGCTACCTGCGTCACATGGGACAGGAGCCTTCGCTGATCGCGGCGGCGCGCTGGCTCAGCCATGAGGCCTTCACCCAGCAGGACGCCCACGCCGTCGTGCAGCGCTCGGTCGATCACGCCGCCCGCCCGCTGGCGCGCTACCGCTGCGCAGCCTGCGGCTTCGAGGCCCAGGGCTATTTCTGGCAATGCCCCGGCTGCCAGGCCTGGGAAAGCTTTCCGCCGCGCCGCATCGAGGAGTTGTGAGCTTCGCCGCGCCGGCGATACTGTCAACCCCCACCCGTTCAGGACAGTTGAATCCAGGCCCGCCGGCGGCCTCAGCCGGCATGCTTTCATCACCAGGAGTGCATTTCATGTTGAAGAAAATCTTCGTCCTTCTGAGCCTGCTCTACGCCACCCTGGCCTTTGCCGCCGTCGAGGTGAACACCGGCACGGCCGCCGACTTGGACAGCATCAAGGGCATCGGGCCGGGCACGTCGAGCCGGATCATCAAGGAACGCAAGAAGGGTGAATTCAAGGATTGGGCCGACTTCATCAGCCGCGTCAAGGGGATTGGCGACAAGAACGCCGCCAAGTTCTCGGCCAGCGGCCTGACGGTCAATGGCGCTGCCTACACGCCCTCGGCCGCCGCCCCGGCCAAGGCAAGCCCCGCCAAGCCGGGCTCCGCCGCCAAGGGTGCGGCCCCCGGTGGCACGCCAGCGGCAACGACCGCAGCACCAAACGCTCCGGCAACCGCGGCCAGCAAGCCCTGAAGCAGGCGCCCGCGGGCGCATCGCCAAGCGCACACGGCACGCCCACGCGTGCCGTTTTCATTGCTCGATCACTATAATTTCAATAGCTGTTCGCGCAGATCCATAGGGCGCCAGAGTCGGATTTCATCCTTTTCAGGCGCTTCACGGCAGGCCAAAACCGCCGCCCCCGGGCGTGTGGATTTCGAACAGGTCGCCGGCCTGCATCTGGGCACTGCCGATGTGCCCCAGCGCTTGCACGCGGCCGTCCGCGCGCACGACGCGGCTCAGGCCCACCGCGCCCGCGCCTCCGCCGGCCATGCCGAAGGCGCCGTGCACGCGGCCGTTGGACAGGATGCTGGCGGTCATCGGCTGCAGAAAGCGCAGCCGGCGCACGCCACCATCGCCGCCGCGCCAGCGCCCGGCGCCGCCCGAGCCGGGGCGGATCTCGTAGCTTTCCAGCCGCACCGGGAAGCGCCACTCCAGCACCTCGGGGTCGGTGAGGCGTGAGTTGCTCATGTGCGTCTGCACCACGCTGGTGCCGTCGAAGCCGCCCACCAGCCGGCCCTGCTCGTCGAACACGCCGCCGGCGCCCGAGCCACCGGAAATCGTCTCGTAGTACTGGTGGCGCTCGTTGCCGAAGGTGAAGTTGTTGAGCGTGCACTGGCTGGCGCCCATCAGGCCCAGCGCGCCGATCAGGGCGTTGGTGATGCAGGTGGAGGTTTCGACGTTGCCCGCCACCACGCTGGCCGGCGCTTGTGGGCGCAGCATCGAACCTTCGGGGATCACCACCTGGATGGGCTTGAGGCAACCGGCGTTGAGCGGAATGTCGTCGTCCACCAGGATGCGGAACACGTACAGCACCGCCGCCATGCACACCGCGGTGGGCGCGTTGAAGTTGTTGGCCTGCTGCGGCGAGGTGCCACTGAAGTCGATGCGCGCGCTGCGCGTGGCGGCGTCGATGTGCACCGCCACCTGGATCTGCGCGCCGTTGTCCAGTGGCAGGGTGAAGCGCCCGTCGCGCACACGCGCGGCCAGCCGGGTGATGGCGCGGCGCACCGACTCCTCGGCGTTGTCCTGCACGTGCTGCATGTACGCCTGCACCACGTCCAGCCCGAAATCGGCCACCATGCGGCGCAGCTCCTGCGCGCCCTTTTCGTTGGCGGCGATCTGCGCCTTCAGGTCCGCCAGGTTCTGCTGCGGGTTGCGCGACGGATGGGCGCCGCTGCCCAGCAGCGCCAGGATTTCCGTCTCGCACAGGCGCCCGCGGTCGACCAGCTTGACGTTGTCGATCTGCACGCCCTCCTCCTCGATGCGGGTGGAAAACGGCGGCATCGAGCCGGGCGTGATGCCGCCGATGTCGGCATGGTGGCCGCGCGAGCCGACGTAGAACGCCGGCGCCGCGCCGCCGTCCAGATAGACCGGCGTGATCACCGTCACGTCGGGCAGGTGCGTGCCACCGTGGTAGGGGTCGTTCAGCACGTAGACGTCGCCCGGCTGCATGGTGTCGGCGTTGCGGCGGATCACGGTCTGGATGCTCTCGCCCATGCTGCCCAGGTGCACCGGCATGTGTGGCGCGTTGGCGATCAGGTGGCCGGCGGCGTCGAACAGCGCGCAGGAGAAGTCCAGCCGCTCCTTGATGTTGACCGAGTAGGCCGTGTTCTGCAGTTGCAGCCCCATCTGCTCGGCGATGTTCATGAACAGGTTGTTGAACACCTCCAGCAGCACCGGATCGACCGTGGTGCCGGCGGCCCGCCGCGCCGCACGCGGTGCCACGCGCTCCAGCCACAGGTGGTCCAACGCACTCAGGCGGGCACGCCAGCCGGGCTCGACCACCGTGGTGGCGTTGCGCTCGGCCACGATGGCGGGGCCGTCGATGACGTCGCCCGGCCGCAGGTCCTCGCGCACGATCAGCGGCGCGTCGTGCCAGCCGGCGGCGCCGTCGGCGGCGGTGGTGTAGATGCGCACGGTGTCGCGCCGTGGCACGGCGCGCGCTGGCAGCAGGGGCTGGGCGTGCTCGGCCGCCGCCTCGCCGGCCAGCAGGGCCTCGACCGACACCGCCTCCACGATCAGCGCCTTGCCCGGCATCAGGAAGGCAAAGCGCTGGCGGTAGGCGGCCTCGAAGGCCTGCGTCAGCTCGGCCACCAGCGCCTCGTCGGTGGCGCCTGCCTGCACGCCGCTCAGCGGCAGCACCAGGGCGGCGTCCGTGCCCTCGTAGCGCAGGTGGGCGCGCTGCCGCACGGCAAGGGCGTGCCCGCCGGCCGGCTGCGCGGCCAGCTCGGCGCCGGCGGCCTCGCCCAGTTCGGCCAGCGCATGACGCAGCGCCGCCATGTGCGGCGCGGCCAGGGGCAGCTCCAGCGCGCGCTCGCGCAGCGCCGCCTGGTCGGCCAGGCCCATGCCGTAGGCCGACAGCACGCCCGCCAGCGGATGCACCAGCACGCGCGCCATGCCCAGGGCGTCGGCCACGCCGCAGGCGTGCTGGCCGCCGGCGCCGCCAAAGCACTGCAGGGTGTAGCGCGTCACGTCGTAGCCGCGCGCCACGCTGATCTTCTTGATCGCGCTGGCCATCTGCTGGTTGGCGATCTGGATGAAGCCGTGCGCCACCTCCACCGGCGCGCGGCCGGTGGGCGCGGCCAGCTCGTCGAAGCGGCGCCGCACCACCTCGGCGTCCAGCGGTGCGTCGGCCGCCGGCCCGAACACGTGCGGAAAGTGCGCCGGCTGCAGCTTGCCCACCCGCACGTTGGCGTCGGTCAGCGTCAGCGGTCCGCCGCGCCGGTAGCTGGCCGGGCCCGGGTTGGCACCAGCGCTGTCGGGGCCGACGCGCAGGCGCGCGCCGTCGAAGCGCAGGATCGAGCCGCCGCCGGCCGCCACGGTGTGGATGCTCATCATCGGCGCGCGCAGGCGCACGCCGGCCACCTGGGTGTCGAACTCGCGCTCGAACTGGCCGGCGTAGTGGCTGACGTCGGTCGAGGTGCCGCCCATGTCGAAGCCGATCACGCGCACCGGCGTGCGCGCGCCTTCGCCGGCATGGCGGTGCGCCAGCTCGGCGGTGCGCGCCATGCCGACGATGCCGCCGGCCGGCCCGGACAGGATGGCGTCCTTGCCCTGGAAGGCGTGGGCATCGGTCAGCCCGCCCGAGGACTGCATGAACAGCAGCGGCACGCCCGGCATCTGCGCGGCCACCTGATCGACGTAGCGGCGCAGGATGGGCGACAGGTAGGCGTCGACCACGGTGGTGTCGCCGCGGCTGACGAACTTCATCAGCGGGCTGGTCTGGTGGGAGGTGGAGACCTGGGTGAAGCCGATCTGGCGCGCCAGCCGTGCCGCCGCCTGTTCGTGCGCGGTGTGTCGCCAGCCGTGCATGAACACGATCGCCACGCTGCGCAGGCCTTGCTGATACTGCGCCAGCAGCTCCTGCTTCAATAGCGATTCGTCCAGTGGCAGCACCACCTCGCCCTGCGCGCCGACGCGTTCGGCGGCCTCCACCACGGCGCTGTAGAGCAGCTCGGGCAGCACGATGTGGCGGTCGAACAGGCGCGGGCGCGCCTGGTAGGCGATGCGCAACGCGTCGCGAAAGCCGCGCGTGGTGACCAGCAGCGTCGGCTCGCCCTTGCGCTCCAGCAGCGCGTTGGTGGCCACCGTGGTGCCCATGCGCACGCTGGCCACGCGGTCGGGCGTGATCGGCGCATCGGCACTCAGGCCCAGCAGCTGCCGGATGCCCGCCACCGCCGCGTCGGGGTACTGCTCGGGGTTGTCGGACAGCAGCTTGTGTGTCACCAGGGCGCCATCGGGGCGGCGCGCCACGATGTCGGTGAAGGTGCCGCCACGGTCGATCCAGAACTGCCAGCGCGGCGGGGGAGAGCGGTGTTCCGACATGGTGGGTTCAAGAAAAATATGGCTCTGGCGCAGGACTGGCGCCCGCAAGAAGCTATCTATTAAATAGCAAACTCGCTGTCAACTCCGGCAATGGCGGGTGCCCGCCGGCGAGTGCGCATTATTCGCGCCCCGGGGCGCCGGACCCCACGTTGGCGGGGTGGTGTTTACACGGTTTGCGTCGGCGCCGTCAGCGTCTATGCTCTCGGCACTTTTTCCATCCCCCTGCAAGGAGTTGATATGACGCTGACCCGCCGCGCCCTGGGCGCCCTGACCGTGCTGAGCCTGGGCGGCCTCGCCCTGTCGGCGACCGCCCAGACCAAGTGGGACCTGCCCTCGGCCTACCCGGCCAGCAACTTCCACACCGAGAACCTGGTGCAGTTCGCCAAGGACGTGGACGCCGCCACCGGCGGCAAGCTGAAGATCCAGGTGCATGACAACGCCTCGCTGTTCAAGGCGCCCGAGATCAAGCGCGCCGTGCAGGGCGGGCAGGCGCAGGCCGGCGAGCTGCTGATGGTCAACTTCCAGAACGAATGGCCGCTGTGGGGCCTGGACGGCATCCCCTTCCTGGCCACCAGCTACGCCGAATCCAGGAAGCTGTACCAGGCCAGCAAGGAAACGGTGCAGAAGAAGCTGGCCGAGCAGGGCATGATGCTGCTGTACGCCGTGGCCTGGCCGCCGCAGGGCATCTTCACCAAGAAGCAGGTCGCCAGCGCGGCCGACCTCAAGGGCATCAAGTGGCGCGCCTACAGCCCGGCCACCGCCCGCATCGCCGAGCTGGTGGGCGCCCAGCCAGTGACGGTGCAGCAGGCCGAGCTGTCGCAGGCCATGGCCACCGGCGTGGTCGAGAGCTACATGAGCTCGGGCTCCACCGGCTACGACACCAAGACCTACGAGCACCTGAAGTTCTTCGCCGACACTCAGGCCTGGTTGCCCAAGAACGCGGTGATCGCCAACAAGAAGGCCTTCGACGCGCTCGACAAGGCGACGCAGGACGGCCTGCTGAAGGCCGCCGCCGAGGCCGAGGCACGCGGCTGGGCCACCAGCGAGCGCAAGACCAACGAATACCTCGACCTGCTGCGCAAGAACGGCATGACGGTGTATGCGCCTTCCGCACAGCTGATGACCGACATGCGCAAGGTGGGCGACACCATGCTCAAGGAATGGCTGGACAAGGCCGGTGCCGAGGGCAAGGCCGTGGTCGACGCCTACCGCGCCGCCAAGTAAGCGCAGGCGCGCCGCCCCGTGGCCCACTCCCTCCGGGTTCGCCCGGCGGGAGTTTTTTTGAGCCCAGGCCACGCAACCCGACAAAGGACCCGAAGTGCGACGATTCCTCGACTTCCTCTACGACGGCGCTGCCTGGCTGGCCGCGCTGGCCATGATCGGCGTGCTGCTGATGGTGCTGACCTCCATCCTCGGCCGCCTGCTGGACTTTCACCTGCCCGGCACCGACGCCTACGCCGGCTACAGCATGGCGGCGGCGGGCTTTCTGGCGCTGGCGCACACGCTCAGGAAGAACGAGCACATCCGCGTCACGCTGCTGATCGGGCGCCTGACGGGCGGCGCGCGACGCGGCCTGGAGCTGTGGGCGCTGACGGCCGCCGTGCTGCTGGCCGGCCTGTTCGCCTGGTTCTCGCTGCGCCTGGTGTGGCAGTCGCACCAGTTCAACGACATGTCCACCGGCAACGACGCCACGCCGCTGTGGATCCCGCAGATCGCCATGGCCGTGGGCACGGTGCTGCTGTTCGTCGCCTTCGTGGACGAATGGGTGCAGGAGCTGCGTGGCCTGCGCGTGCGCGACGCCGGCGACGAGGAGGCGCTGCACAATGAGTGACTTCGCCATCACCGGCCTGCTGATCCTGTCGCTGTTCGCGCTGCTCGGCAGCGGCGTGTGGATCGGCCTGACGCTGACCGGCGTCGCCTGGATCGGCATGCAGCTGTTCTCGGCCCGCCCGGCGGGCGACGCCATGGCCGTCACCATCTGGGGCTCGTCCTCCAGCTGGACGCTCACCGCCCTGCCGCTGTTCATCTGGATGGGCGAGATCCTGTTTCGCACCAAGCTGAGCGAGAGCATGTTCCGCGGCCTGGCGCCCTGGGTCACCTGGCTGCCGGGGCGCCTTTTGCACACCAACGTGATCGGCTGCGCCATCTTTGCCGCGGTATCGGGCTCGTCGGCGGCCACCTGCGCCACCATCGGCAAGATGACCCTGCCCGAGCTGGGCAGCCGCGGCTACCCGCGCGACATCACCATCGGCTCGCTGGCCGGGGCCGGCACGCTGGGCCTGCTCATCCCGCCGTCCATCATCATGATCGTCTACGGCGTCACGGCCGACGTGTCGATCGCCAAGTTGTTCATCGCCGGCGTGATGCCGGGCATCCTGCTGGCGGCGCTGTTCTCGGGCTACCTGATGGTGTGGGCGCTGCTGCACCCGGACCAGATTCCGATGCCCGACCGGCGCATGAGCCTGGGCGAGAAGCTGCACGAATCGCGCCACCTCATTCCGGTGGTGCTGCTGATCGCCGCCGTGCTGGGCTCCATCTACTCCGGCGTGGCCACCGCCACCGAGGCCGCGGCCGTCGGCGTGGTCGGCTCGCTGCTGCTGTCACTGGTGCAGGGCAGCCTGTCGTGGGACACCTTCAGAACCTCGCTGCTGGGCGCCACGCGCCTGTACTGCATGATCGCGCTGATCCTGGCCGGCGCCGCCTTCCTGACGCTGGCCATGGGCTACATCGGCCTGCCGCGCCACCTGGCCGAATTCATCGGCGGGCTGGGCCTGTCGCCCTTCATGCTGGTCATCGCGCTGGCGCTGTTCTACATCGTGCTGGGGTGCTTCCTGGACGGCATCTCGATGGTGGTGCTGACCATGGGCGTGATCCTGCCGACGGTGCAGGCCGCCGGCATCGACCTGATCTGGTTCGGCATCTTCGTCGTCGTGGTGGTCGAGATGGCGCAGATCACGCCGCCGGTGGGCTTCAACCTGTTCGTGCTGCAGGGCATGACCAAGCGCGACATCGCCTACATCGCGCGCGTCACCCTGCCCTTCTTCTTCCTGATGTGCGCCATGGTGCTGCTGCTGTGGTTCTTCCCGCAGATCGCGACCTGGCTGCCGAAGAATATGTAACCCCCCTGAGTCGCCTGCGGCGCCTTCCCCCCGGAGGGGGGACGCACCCACTGGCCGGGGGAACCCCGGCCACGGGCGCCCTGGCTTGGCCTGCTCCGCGGCCATTGGGTCCGTGGGGGCGCGGCGCCGTCTGCTGCCGGGTCGATGTGGCTAAGATGCCGGTCCGGCCCCGCGCGGGGCGTTTGTGACAGGTTGAATTTCGTGTTCAAGAATTTGATGCTCTACCGCCTGGGCCCCGGCTGGCCCGCGTCGGCGGCGCAGCTGGAAGAGGCGCTGGCGCGCGAGCCGTTTGCCGAGTGCGGCGCCACGCAGCAGAAATCCACCGGCTGGGTGCCGCCGCGCGGCCAGGACCACGGCGCGCTGGTCGAGGCGGTGGACGGGCAATGGATCGCCCGCTTCGCCATCGAGACCAAGCCCGTGCCCGGCGACGCCGTGCGCCGCAAGGTGCAGGAGGCGGTGGCGCAGATCGAAAAGACCAGTGGCCGCAAGCCCGGCAAGAAGGAGCTGCGCGACCTGCGCGACGACGCCCTGATCGCCCTGCTGCCGCAGGCTTTCGCGCGCCGCAGCCAGGTGAGCGTGTGGCTGAACCCGCGCGAGCGCTGGCTGGTGCTGGACGCCGGCAGCCAGGGCAAGGCCGACGAGCTCATCAGCAGCCTGGTGCGCGTGGCCGGCCAGGGCTTTGCCATCCACCTATTGCAGACCGCGCGCTCGCCGCAGGCGGCCATGGCCGGCTGGCTGGCCGCGCAATCGGCCGACGAACTGCCGGCCGCCCTGCACGTCGAGCGCGAATGCGAGCTCAAGGGCAGCGGCGAGGAGCCGGCGGTGGTCAAGTTCGCCCGCCACGACCTGGCCACCGACGAGGTGCGCCAGCACATCGCCGAAGGCAAGCTGCCCACGCGGCTGGCGCTCGGCTGGCAGGGCCGCGTCGGCTTCGTGCTGACGCAGGCGCTGCAACTGAAGAAGATCGCCTTCCAGGAGGGCGTGTTCGACGAGCGCCCGGCGCCCGCCAATGCCGACGAGCGCTTCGACGCCGACGTCGCCCTGGCCACGGGCGAGCTGAGCGGCCTGATCGCCGACCTGCTGGCCGCGCTGGGCGGCGAAGTCGATCCAGGCCAGCCGTCGGGCTTCACCGAAGCACCCACGCCGGACAGCACCGTGACCGAGGAAGCCACGGCCAGCGCCGACGATCCACCGTTCTGACCCGGGCGCTGATCGGCCGCGCCTCATCGCTCCACCATGCACGCCGTCGCCGCCATCTGCCTGGGCGCCTGTGCCGGCGCGCTGCTGCGCTGGCAGCTCGGCCTGTGGCTCAACCACGCCGGCGCCTGGCTGCCCTGGGGCACGCTGGCCGCCAACCTGGTCGGCGGCTACCTGGTCGGGCTGGCGGTGGCGCTGCTGCACCACAACCCGCAGATCGACGCCACCTGGCGGCTGCTGCTGGTGACGGGCTTTCTGGGTGCGCTCACCACTTTTTCCAGCTTCAGCGCCGAGGTGGTCGAGATGGCGCTGGCGCAGCGCTGGGCCCAGGCCGCGGTCACGGCGCTGGCGCACCTGTCGGGTTCGCTGCTGCTGACCTTCGCCGGCATCCGGACTGCTTTGTTTTTCATAGCTGCTCGCGCTTGATGGACAAGCGATGCAAGCCGATTTGAGGCTCTACTCGCGAATGATGGTGAGGTACTTGATCAGTGCCGCACTGCGACACGACGCATGAGAAAAATCAACAGCCATACGCAGAGGACGCCAAGGATTCGCAGAGGACGCAAAGAAAACCGATGGATCTTCTGGCTTTCTGCGTCCTCTGCGAAATCTCTGCGTCCTCTGCGTTCGGAGGTTGGCGGTTTCCAATAAGCGACCATTCGAAGGCTTGTCTCGCAGGCCATCACCATCATTCGCGAGAAGAGCCCAATTTGATTGGCGTCCAAAGCGCTCGGCGCCTTCAACCCGCCAGCGCCAGCACCACCACCCGTTCGTCCACGCGCGCAACGGCTGCCGAGCCGGCGCGCAGGCGGTTGGGCCGCTCGGCAAAGCCCACCAGCTGCTGGCCGCCGGCCAGGGTCAGCGTCACCTCGTCGTGCTGCGTGCCGCGGTAGATGCGCTGCACGCGCCCGGCCAGCACGCCCGGCCCCGGGGTGGCGCCGGCCGCCGGTGCGACCTGCACCGCGGTGGCCTTGCTCAGCGCCAGCAACGCCAGGCCCGGCGCCAGGCCCAGCAGCTCGGCGCTCTCGCGCGTGATCAGCGCGGCCAGCTCGGCGCCGCCATCCAGCGCCACGCGCACGCACACCATTGGCTCGCGCGGGCCGGCGCCGACCAGCGCGCTCACCCGGCCGCGCAGGGTGTTGCGCATGCTGGTGCGCGGCGCGCCGACCGCAGTGGCGTCGCCGGCACCGCCCAGCTGCGACAGCGCGGCGCGCCGCGCCTGCTCCAGGCGCCCGGCCGCCTGCAGCAGGCGCTCGCCCGCCGGCGTGAGGCGCGCGCCACCGCCGCCGGCACCGCCCACGCTGCTGTCGACCAGTGCCTCGCCAGCCAGGTTGGTGAGCGTGTGCAAGGCCTGCCAGGCAGCCTTGTAGCTGACGCCCGCGGCGCGCGCGGCCTGCGAGATGGAGCCGTGGCGGCGCACGCCGTCCAGGATCTGCAGGCGCTTGTCGGCCCGGGCATCGCCCAGCGCCTGCGTCGAAAGCGGTCGGGTATTCATGCACCGATTGTGGCGCAGCGCGGCGCGCGTCGATCACCTTCGCTATTCACTTGTAGAATAGCGCATCGCTACCGCCGGAGACTCCACCCATGCATCGCCGCCAATCCCGCCTTGCCCGCCGCCTGCTGACCCTGATCGCCGCCCTCTCGCCCTGGCTGGCGGCACAGGCCGAGCAGGTCCACGTGGCCGTGGCGGCCAATTTCACGGCGCCGGCCAAGGTGCTGGCCAGCATCTTCGAGAAGACGACCGGCCACCAGGCCAGGCTGTCGTTTGGCGCCACCGGCGCGTTCTACACCCAGATCAAGAACGGCGCGCCGTTCGACGTGCTGCTGGCGGCCGACGACGAGCGCCCCGCGCGGCTGGAGAAGGAAGGCGACACCGTGCCCGGCTCGCGCTTCACCTACGCCATCGGCAAGCTCGTGCTGTGGTCGGCCAGGCCTGGCGTGGTCGACAGCCAGGGCGAGGTGCTCAAGGACGGGGGCTTTCACAAGCTGGCCATCGCCAACCCCAAGCTGGCGCCCTACGGTGCCGCCGCGGTGCAGGCCATGACGAAGCTGGGCGTGTACGACGCCATTCAAGCCCGGCTGGTCACGGGCGAGGGCATCGGCCAGACCTACAACTTCATCGCCACCGGCAACGCCGATCTGGGTTTCGTGGCGCTGGCGCAAATCCAGGAAGCCGGGCAGATCAAGGGCGGCTCGCACTGGGTCGTGCCGGCCACGCTGCACGCCCCCATCGTGCAGGATGCCGTGATCCTCAAGCGCGCCGCCGGCAACCCGGCCGCCCAGGCATGGATGGAGCTGCTGCGTTCGCCCAAGGTCAGGCAGCAGCTGGTGCGCGGCTACGGCTACGACGTCCAGTGACGCGCGCCACCTGCCGCTGACCGTTCCTCGCCCGCACCGTCGTCATCGAACCAAGCCCCGTCACCCCATGCTGGACGCCAACGGCCTTGCCGCCATCCGCCTGTCGATCGAGCTGGCGCTGCTCACCACGCTGATCCTGCTGGTGGCCGGCACGCCGGTGGCCTGGTGGCTGGCGCGCGCGCGGGCGTCGCGGCTGGCCTGGCTGCGCGCGCCGGTGCGGGCGCTGGTGGCGCTGCCGCTGGTGCTGCCGCCCTCGGTGCTGGGCTTCTACCTGCTGGTGGGGATGGGGCCGAACGGGCCACTCGGACAGCTGACCCAGGCGCTCGGCTGGGGCACGCTGGCGTTCAGTTTCTGGGGCCTGCTGATCGGCTCGCTGATCTATTCGCTGCCCTTCGTGGTGCAACCGCTCATCAACGCCTTCGAGGCCATCGGCGAGCGCCCGCTGGAAGCCGCCGCCACGCTGCGGGCCAGCCCGCTGGACACGTTCTGGCATGTCGCCGTGCCGCTGGCACGGCCGGGATACCTGACCGGCGCCGTGATGGGCTTCGCGCACACCCTGGGCGAGTTCGGGGTGGTGCTGATGATCGGCGGCAACATCCCCGGTCAGACGCGCACCATCGCGGTGCAGATCTACGACCACGTCGAGTCGCTCGAATACGCCCAGGCCCACGGGCTGGCGGCCGGCATGCTGGCGTTCAGCTTCGTCGTGCTGCTGGCGCTGCACCTGCTGCAGGGGCGCCGGTCAGCCATGGCATGATGCTACGCTTGTGATAGCTGCTTGCGCCCCATGGATGCCCGCCCGACCGCTGAACTGCCTGAACACCCGAACCCGGGCCACACCGGCCTGCAGGTGCGCGTGCGCGTGCCACGCGCCAGCGGCTTCACCCTGGACGTGGATGCGCGGCTGGCTGGCCGCGGCATCACGGCGGTGTTCGGACCCTCGGGCTGCGGCAAGACCACGCTGCTGCGCGCCGTCGCCGGGCTGGCACGGCCGGCGCCGGGCCGGGTGGTGGTCAACGGCCAAGCCTGGCAGGACGACCAGGCAGGCCTGTGGCTGCCCACGCACCGTCGGCCGCTGGGCGTGGTGTTTCAGGAGGCCAGCCTGTTCGAGCACCTGGACGTGCGGCGCAACCTGGACTTCGGGCGCCGGCGCGTACCCGCGGCCGAGCGCCGGGTGTCGCTGGCGCAGGCCATCGAGCTGCTGGGCATCGGCGCGCTGCTGAGCCGCCGGCCGGCGCAATGGTCGGGCGGCGAGCGCCAGCGCGTGGCCATCGCCCGCGCGCTGGCCACCAGCCCGCGCCTGCTGCTGATGGACGAGCCGCTGGCTTCGCTCGACGCCGCGCGCAAGGCCGAGCTGCTGCCCTATTTCGAGCGCCTGCAGCGCGATCTGGACATCCCCATGCTCTACGTCACCCACTCGCTGGACGAGGTGGCGCGCCTGGCCGATGACGTGCTGCTGCTGGACGCCGGCCGGCTGCTGGCCCACGGCGCCACCGGCGCGCTGATGACGCGGCTCGACCTCTCGCTGGCCCATGGCGACAGCGCCAGCGCCCTGATCGACGGCACGCTGCAGGCGCTGGAGCCGGGCGACGGCCTCATGAGCGTGCGCTTTGCTGGCGGCGTGATCGAC
>MKTG01000104.1:43264-47756 GCA_001897615.1 Burkholderiales bacterium 68-10 | reverse complement strand
ACGTCAGCCTGGCGCTGACCCACGCACGCGACACCAGCATCCTCAACGTGCTGCCCGCCACCGTGCAGGCGCTGGCCGACGACGGGCCGGCACAGGTACTGGTGTCGCTGGCGCTGGGCGGCACGCCGCTGCTGGCGCGCATCACGCGCAAGTCGGCCGCCGCGCTGGCGCTGGCGCCCGGCCAGCGCGTGTTTGCGCAGATCAAGGGCGTGGCGGTGCTGGACTGAATGCCGGTTCAGCCAGCCTTGGCGCCGCCGCGGTCCAGTGGCCGGCCCGAGCCGCGCCACGCCGGCACGCCGGTGCGGAACCAGTACCCCTTCGTATAACCCGCCTGCAACGCGGCGCGGCTGGCCTTGAAGCTCTTCCAGCACTCCGGGCCGTTGCAGCCGAACACCAGCGGCTGCGCCTTGTTCTGGCCCAGGCGCTGGACGTCGAACTGATCGAGCTTGGGGTCGTAGCCCGGATCCTTGGCGCTCTTCTCGACGTAGGGCACCAGGGTGGCCCCGGGCACATGGCCGGCTGAGAATTCTTCCTCGTTGCGGGCGTCGATGTAGCGCGCGCCGCCAGCCAGCAGCGACTCCACCACCGCCGGGTCCTCCACCAGCGTCGCGCCTTCCAGCGTGCGCGGCGTGAAGTAGCCCAGCGTGGACACGTATTCGAAGTCCTTGCTGGTGAGCGTGCCGGTGTAACCGAAGGCATCGAGCTTGGCCAGCTCGGCCATCAGCGCGCCACGCAGGGCCTCGACCGGCACCCCGGCATCCTTGTGCAGTGCCACGCTCAGTCCTGGCACCTCGCGGCTCTGCCAGACGATCCTGACCTTCTTGCCGCTGGCCACCCATTGCTGTGCCACCGCCTGCTCCACCGCCACCACGTCGCAGCGGCGCAGTTCCAGGCAGGTCAGCAGCGCGTCCTGGTAGCGCGTCTGGTAGATCGACGGGTACTGGCGCGCCAGCGTGGTGTTGCCGGCCTGCACCTCGCCGCGCAGCAGGTAGGTCACCACACTGTCCTGCCCCGGCAGGCCCAGGCGCTGGCCCTTGCTCCGCGCCCAATCGGCGATGGCACTGCCTTCCGGCACCACCAGCACGGCGCGCGCGCCCTGGGTCGAGCCGACCACCGGCACGTAGCCGTAGCGCACGGCGCTGCCGATGACCGGCGCCGGGCCCACCATGAGGTCGTACACGTTGGCCCGGCCGGCGTTCATGTCGGCCGTGGCGTCGCTGGAGTAGCGGGTCTGCACCGCGCTGGCGCCGGCCTTGCGCAGGCTGGTTTCGAGCGCGCCCTTCCAGACGTTGAACACGCCTACGCGGTCGGTTTCGATGCGGTCGCCCGGGTTGATGTTCACCCGGGTCTGCGCCAGCACCGGCAGCGCCACCAGGCCCAGGCCGAGCACCAGGGCGCGTTGCCAAGCCGCCTGCCAGGATGTGAAGCCCATCATGTCCTGCCCTCCAACGCCAAAGTTAATAGATACTTTATTTTACATATTTGCGGCTTTTTGTCACCCATTCAGGGGGTGCCAGGGTCACGCACCGGGAGCGGCGGCCGCACGTTCACGGCCGGGCGCTGGGAAAGAACAGTTGCTCGCCGCCGATGCGGTAGGCGGCGATGGCGCCCTGCCCGGCAGGCGATGTCACCCAGTCGACGAACCGCTGCGCCTCGGCGGCCTTGACCCGCGGGTGCCGTGCCGGGTTGACCACGATCACCCCGTAGGGGTTGAACAGCCGCGGATCGCCTTCGACCAGGATGACCAGGTCGGCCCGGTTCCTGAAGTTCAGCCAGGTGCCGCGATCGGCCAGCACATAGGCGCCGCTGGCCGCCGCCATGTTGAGCGCCGGCCCCATGCCGCAGCCGCACGCCCGCAAGCCGCTGCCCGGGCCCTGGGCCAGGCCGGCCTGCGCCCAGTAGCGCAGCTCGGCCATGTGGGTGCCGCTCTTGTCGCCGCGCGAGATGAACGGCGCCCGCGCGCCGGCCAGCTTGCCGAAGGCCTGCACGATGTCGCGGCCGCGCGCGCCGGCCGGATCGGCGCGCGGGCCGACCAGGACGAAGTCGTTGTACATCACCGGGTGCCGCTTAAGGCCCCAGCCGTCGGCGACGAACTGCTCCTCGGCCTGCTGGTCGTGCACGAACAGCACGTCGGCGTCGCCGCGGCGTGCGATGTCCAGCGCCTGCCCGGTGCCCACCGCCACCACCTTGACCTCGATGCCGCTGGCCTGGCGAAACGCCGGCAACAGGTGGGCGAACAGGCCAGACTGCTCGGTCGAGGTGGTCGAGGCCAGCACGATCGACTGCGCCAGCGCCGCCCCGCCAGATATCATAACGATAGCTGCCAGCGCAGATCGAGCAAGCGCCAGAGGCCAAAATCCATCAAAACTTCGCATCACGAATCTCCTTTCACAAAGGCGTCCGCCGGCGGCGACACGGCTCGCAGCTCGGCATGATCGAAAAAGCGCGCCACCGGCAGATCGGCCAGCACGCGGCCCTGCTCCAGATAGATGACGCGCCGCGCCAGACGCTTGACCTGGCCCAGGTTGTGGCTGGCGAACACCATGGTCAGCGGCGCCTGCGTGCCGGCCGTGGGCGGGGTGAACTCGCGCATCAGCGCCTCGACCTCGTGCTTGGCGTGCGGGTCCAGGCTGGCCGTCGGCTCGTCCAGCAACAGCAGCCGGGGCCGCAGCGCCCAGGCGCGCGCCAGCGCGGCGCGTTGCAACTGCCCGCCCGACAGGCCAGGGGCGCGGCGCGCCGCCAGCTCGGCCAGCTGCACGCGTTGCAGCGCGTCGAGCGCGCGGGCCTGGGCATCGCGCCACGGCACGCCACGCAGCCACAGGCCAATGGCGATGTTGCGCTGCACCGTGGTGCGCAACATCCACGGGCGCTGAAACAGCATGGCCTGCATCCGGCGCGCGGGCGCATTCAGCTGGCCCTCGGTCGGCTCGATCAGGCCGTGGATCACCCGCAGCAGCGTGCTCTTGCCGCTGCCATTGCCACCGATCAGGGCCACGCTCTCGCCCGCCTCGATGTCCAGCGTCACGCCCCGCAGCGCCTGCACGTCGCCAAAGCGCACCCCGACGCCACGCAGGCCGACCAGCGGCGTCGGTGTGCCGATGGCGTCGCCTGGCCGGCTCACGTCGCCCCCCAGCCGCCCGAGGCGCCCGCCGCCACGCCATCGACCCGGGCGCGCCAGTGGCGCAAGCCGGCGACGGCGGCGTTCAGCCCCAGCACCACCGACAGCAGCACCATGCCCAGGCCCAGCGCCAGTGGCAGGTCGCCCTTGCTGGTTTCCAGCGCGATGGCGGTGGTCATGACGCGCGTGAAGCCGTCGATGTTGCCGCCGACGATCATCACCGCGCCGACCTCCGATACCGCGCGCCCGAACGCCACCATCAGCACCGCCAGCAGGGCGTAGCGCTCGTCCCAGGCCAGCAGCAGCCCGCGCAGGACACGGCCGGCGCCAAGCGACGCCAGCTGCTCGCCATGCAGGGTGTCGGCATCCTCCACGGTCTGACGGGTCAGCGCGGTGACGACCGGGATCACCAGCACCATCTGGGCCAGCACCATCGCCTGGAAGCTGAACAGCCAGCCCAGAAAGCCCAGCGGCCCGCCGCGCGACAGCAGCAGATAGACCAGCAACCCCACCACCACCGACGGCAGCGCCAGCAGCGTGTTGAGCACGGTCAGCGCGGCCTCGCGCCCGGGAAAGCGCGCCACCCCCAGCCACGCCCCCACCAGCAGGCCCACGCCGGCCGCCAGCAGGCAGGCCAGCCCGCTGACCGCCAGCGAACGGCCCACCACCGCCCACAGGACGGGGTCCAGCGACGTGACGAGTTGCAGCGCGGCGCGCGTGCTTTCGGTCAGGGTACTCACGGCATCGATCGGGGCAGTGCATGCCGATGCTATACGCAGGGCCGCCCGCCGGGACCGCCGGCGCGCCCCTGGCCCGGCAGCCCGCCGGTGCCAGCCAGGCACGGCGCGCCATGGCAGAGGTGCGGGGGATACCCTCACCCGGCTGCGTGCAGTGCCTCATTACAATCGACCGCTGTTTGCCCTTGGCTGGCCCACCCGGCTCGCCGATGCCTGAAGGCCGCGCCAACCGCCTGCGCGGCCGCCACACACGGAGACCCCGATGCAAGCCCTGCTCAAGTTCTCGCGAGCCATCGACTGGCTCAACGGCAAGATCGGCCAGTACGCCATCTGGCTGATTTTCGGCGCCACCGCCATCAGCGCCATAAACGCCGTCATCCGCAAGGCTTTCAACTACAGCTCCAACGGCTTCCTTGAAGTGCAGTGGTACCTGTTTGCCTGGTCGTTCCTGATCGCGGCCGGCTTCACCCTGCTCAAGCGCGAGCACGTGCGCATCGACGTGCTCAACAGCCACTTCCCCAAAAAGCTGCAACTGGCCGTGGAGATCTTCGGGCTGCTCTTCTTCCTCACGCCGGTGTGCCTGGTCGTGCTGTACTACGCCACGCCGCTGACCCTGCAGATGATCAGGACGGGCGAG
>MKTG01000104.1:42699-43204 GCA_001897615.1 Burkholderiales bacterium 68-10 | reverse complement strand
TCAGGGGCCGGACCCCACGGAAAAACCCACCGACAAGTCGGACGAAGCGGCGCTGATCGAGGCGATGCGCAACGAAGCCGCCCAAAAAGCTGCCTCCGCGCAGAACCCCTGACCGCTCCGGAGCACCGACACCATGGAATTCATCGCCGCCAACTTTGCCCCGGTCATGTTCGTGGGGCTGATCTGCTTTTTGATTCTCGGCTTTCCGGTCGCCTTCAGCCTGGGTGCCGCTGGCCTGTTCTTCGGGGTGCTGGGAGTGCACCTGGACATCTTTCCGCAGGCCATCCTCTCGGTGTTGCCGCTGCGCCTGATCGGCATCATGGCCAACGAGACCCTGCTGGCCGTGCCATTCTTCACCCTGATGGGCCTGATTCTGGAGCGTTCTGGCATGGCCGAGGATCTGCTCGAATCCATCGGCCAGGTGTTCGGCCCGCTGCGCGGCGGCCTGGCGCTGGCGGTGGTGCTGGTGGGCGCCATGCTGGCGGCCACTACCGGCGTGGTGGCC
>MKTG01000104.1:35178-42657 GCA_001897615.1 Burkholderiales bacterium 68-10 | reverse complement strand
CCAGCGGCGTGATTGCCGCATCGGGCACGCTGGCGCAGATCATCCCGCCCTCACTGGTGCTGATCGTGCTGGCCGACCAGATGGGCAAGAGCGTGGGCGATCTGTACAAGGGCGCCTTCATCCCCGGTTTTGCGCTGATGGGCCTGTACATCCTGTGGGTGGCCATCCTGGCGTTCTTCAAGCCCGCCATGGTTCCGGCACTGCCGCCCGAGGCGCGCACCTTCCGCGAGCCCAGCGGCAAGTCGGGCTACCTGTCACTGGCGGTGCTGGCCGTGCTCTCCACCGTGGTGGCCGTGGCGCTGGCGCAGAACATGGAAGCGGTCCACAGCTGGTGGCAGGGCAAGGAAGTCACCATGGTGCCCACGGACGAGAAAATCGTCGTCGCCATGTGCGGTGGCAGCTTCGTTGCCTGGCTGGTGGCCGTGATCAACCGCATCACGCGCATGGGGTTGCTGTCGAAGCTGGCCGAACGCGTCACCTTCGTGCTGATTCCGCCGTTGCTGCTCATCTTCCTGGTGCTGGGCACCATCTTCCTGGGCGTGGCCACGCCGACCGAGGGCGGCGCCATGGGGGCCATGGGCGCCCTGATCATGGCCACCCTGCGCAAGCGCCTGTCCTGGTCACTGCTGCGCCAGGCGCTGGGCACCACGACCAAGCTGTCGTCCTTCGTGATGTTCATCCTGATCGGCGCCACCATCTTCAGCATGGTGTTCCAGGCGGCCGACGGCCCGGTGTGGGTCGAACACCTGCTGGCCAAGCTGCCGGGTGGACAGCTGGGTTTCCTGATCTTCGTGAACGTCATGGTGTTCGTGCTGGCGTTCTTCCTGGACTTCTTCGAGCTGTCCTTCATCGTCGTGCCGGTGCTGGCACCGATCGCCGACAAGATGGGCATCGACCTGGTCTGGTTTGGCGTGCTGCTGGCGATGAACATGCAGACCTCCTTCATGCACCCGCCCTTCGGCTTCGCCCTGTTCTACCTGCGCTCGGTGGCGCCTGACAAACCCTATGTGGACGCCCACACCGGCAAGACCATGGAGCCGGTGACGACCATGCAGATCTACAAGGGCGCCATTCCCTTCCTGCTGCTGCAGCTGGTCATGGTGGGCATGCTGATCGCCTTCCCCGCCCTGGTCACCGGCGGACTGGACAAACAGGTCAAGGTCGACATGGACGCCGTCGGCGAGCAGATGATGAAGGACCTGAACCAGGAAGCTGGTGGCGCTGCCGACGCAGGACCGGAACCGTCGCCGTTGGACAGCGCCACGCCGGCCGGGGGTGCGGCGCCTGTCCCCGGCGCCAGCGACGCGCCGGCGAACGGCAGCGGATTGCCCGGCATCGGTGACAGCAGCCACAGCGGCGGCCCCGCGGGCGGCGAGCCCGACGACCCGATGAAGGCGATCCAGAACGCGATCGGCAAGTAGGAGGCCCTGCCCAGGGGCGCCGCGGCGCTCGTCCGACCCCGGTCGCCCGGGCAACAAGGCAAAAAAAACCGCAGCCGGTGGCTGCGGTTTTTTCATGCCGGGGCGCCATCAAGACACCCGGGCGTGGCATCAGATCTTGAGCGATGCCATGTCCTGCGTGTAAACCAGTTCGGAAATGCGGTTCCACAGGATCTGGTCGCGCTGGAAGGCACGCATGTCCTCGAACACCTTCTTGAAGAAGGGGTCCTTGGCGCTGTGTTCCGCATAGACCTCCTCGGTCGCCTTGAAGGCGGCCTGGATGATCTCCTTGTTGAAGCGCTTGAGCTGCGTGCCCGAAGCCACCAGACGCTTGAGCGAGATCGGATTCAGGTGCAGATACTTGGTGGTGCCGTCGCTATAGGCCACGGCCGCCGCCGCCCGCACAATCGCCTGGTTTTCCGGCGACAGCTTGGCGAACGCCTTCTTGTTGATGTAGAACTCCAGCTCGGCGCCGCCCTCGAACCAGCCGCCGTAGTAGTAGTACTTGACCACCTTGTTCCAGCCCATCTTCTCGTCGTCGTAGGGGCCGACGAACTCGGCGGCATCCAGCGTGCCCTTCTCCAGCGCCTGGTACACCTCGCCACCCGGCATGGACTGCGCCACCACGCCCAGCTTGGCCATCGATTCGCCAAACACGCCGCCGCCCAGGCGCATCTTCAGGCCCTTGAAGTCCTCGGGCTTGTTCATCTCCTTGCGATACCAGCCGCCCATCTGGGTGCCGGTGTTCAGCGCCGGCAGTGCGAAGAAGTTGTACCTGCCATACAACTCATCCATCAGCTTGCCACCGTTGCCGTGCAGCTTCCACGCCAGCATTTGCTGAGCAGTAAGGCCAAACGGCACGGCAGTCCCGAAAGAAAACGCGGGATCCTTGCCAGCGTAGTAATAGCTCGCGGATTCACCCATCTCGATGGAGTCGTCGGCCAGCGCGTCAACGATGCCAAAGGCGGGCATCAACTCGCCGGCGGCATGCACCGATACCTCAAACTTGCCACCCGACAACTGCTTGACGGTCTCCGAGAATTTCACTGCACAACCGTGCAGCGTCTCCAGCGACTTGGGAAAACTGGTGGCCAGACGCCAGCGCACCGTTTCCCCGGCGTGGACAGCGGGCGCGGCGGGTGAAGCTGGGGCCGCAGCCGGAGCCGGAGCCGGAGCCGGAGCATCCTCCTTCTTGCCGCATGCAGCCAACATTCCTGCGACAACAGCGGCACCAGCTGCGCCAGCGCCCTTGACCAACGATCGACGATCCATGTTGTGCACTCCTTAAAAAAAGAACAACCGGTCGAGTGTAGCGGCATGTAAACCGCTTCGGCCATTAGGGCATTCACTTGATCGGTGCACGCCCGGCGACCGTGTACCGTCAGCTGACCGCCTTCAGGTTGCGCTGCTGCGGCACCAGCCACTGCCCCAGGCGCGAGCGCACGGAGGATTCGATGCCGGTGGCGTCCAGGCCCTGCAGCGCCAGCAGCTGCACCGGGTCGCCATGCTCGATGAAGCGGTCGGGCAGCCCCAGGTGGAGCAGCGGCTTGAGCACCGCGGCGTCGGCCAGCGCCTCGGCCACGGCGCTGCCGGCACCGCCCATGATGGCGCCCTCCTCGATGGTGACCAGCGCGTCGTGCTGGCCCGCGATCCGCAGCAGCAGCTCGGCGTCCAGCGGCTTGGCCCAGCGCATGTTGACCACCGTCGCGTCCAGGCGCTCGGCGGCGGCCAGCGCCGGGTACAGCAGCGTGCCGAACGCCAGGATGGCCACGCCCCTGCCCTGGCGCCGGACTTCGCCCCTGCCGAACGGCAGGCCGGCCAGGTCGACCAGCGGTTCGACGCCGGCACCGGCACCGCGCGGATAGCGCACGGCCACCGCGTGGTCTTGCTCGTAGGCCGTGGTCAGCAGCTGGCGACACTCGCGCTCGTCGGCCGGGCAGGCGATGCTGACCTGCGGGATGCAGCGCAGAAAGGCGATGTCGTAGTTGCCCGCATGCGTGGCGCCATCGGCACCGACGATGCCGGCGCGGTCGAGCGCGAACACCACCGGCAGGTTCTGGATGGCGACGTCGTGGATCAGCTGGTCGTAGGCGCGCTGCAGGAAGGTCGAATAGATTGCCACCACCGGCTTCAGGCCCTCGCAGGCCAGGCCGGCGGCAAAGGTGACGGCGTGCTGCTCGGCGATGCCGACGTCGTAGTAGCGATCGGGAAAGCGGCGGTGGAACTCGACCATGCCCGAACCCTCGCGCATGGCCGGTGTGATGCCGACCAGTTTGCGGTCCTGGGTCGCCATGTCGCACAGCCATTGCCCGAACACCTGGGTGAAGGTCTGGCGGGGCGCGGTGCTGGGCTTGACCAGGCCCACCGCCGGGTCGAACTTGCCCGGGCCGTGGTAGGCCACCGGGTCGGCTTCGGCCAGCTTGTAGCCCTGGCCCTTCTTGGTGACCACGTGCAGGAACTGCGGCCCGGCCTTGTCGCGCATCAGCTCGCGGATGTTCTCCAGCGTGGGGATCAGCGAATCCAGGTCGTGCCCGTCGATGGGGCCGATGTAGTTGAAGCCGAATTTTTCAAACAGCGTGGCGGGCACCACCATGCCCTTGGCGCCCTGCTCCAGCCGCTTGGCCAGTTCGAACAGCGGCGGCACCGGACCCAGCACCGTCTTGCCGACACTCTTGGCGGCGGCGTAGAAATGACCGCTCATCAGCTGCGCCAGGTAGCGGTTGAGCGCGCCCACCGGCGGGCTGATGGACATGTCGTTGTCGTTGAGCACCACCAGCAGGCGCGCGTCACGCTCGACGCCGGCGTTGTTGAGCGCCTCGAAGGCCATGCCGGCCGTCAGCGCGCCGTCACCGATGATGGCCACCGCCTTGCGGTCCTCGCCCTTGTGCCGCGCCGCCAGCGCCATGCCCAGCGCCGCCGAGATGCTGGTGGACGAGTGCGCGGTGCCGAAGGTGTCGTATTCGCTCTCGTCGCGGCGCGGAAAACCGGAGATGCCGTCCAGCTGGCGCAGCGTGGGCATGCGCTCGCGCCGGCCGGTGAGGATCTTGTGCGGATACGTCTGGTGGCCGACGTCCCACACCAGGCGATCGTGGGGCGTGCTGAAAACGTAGTGCAGCGCGATGGTGAGCTCGACCGTGCCCAGGTTGGAGCTCAGGTGGCCGCCCGTGCGGGCGACGTTGGTCAGCACGCATTCGCGCAGTTCGTCGGCGAGGCCCTTGAGTTGTGCCCGCGGCAGGCGGCGCAGGTCGGCCGGGTTTTGAATGGATTCGAGCAGGGATGTGGACATGATCAGTTCTCGCGCATCACCACGCGGTCGGCCAGATTGCGCAGCAGCGCCACCTGGGCCAGGCCACTGGCATCGAGCGCGCGGTGCGCCTGCGCATGAAGCCGCGCGGCGAGTGCCTGGGCCTCGGCCAGACCCAGCAGGGACACGTAGGTGGGCTTGTCGGCCGCGGCGTCCTTGCCGGCGGTCTTGCCCAGTTGGGCGGAGTCGGCGGTGACATCCAGGATGTCGTCGACCACCTGGAAGGCCAGTCCGATGGCGGCGCCGTAGTCGTCCAGCGCCGCGCGCGTGGCGACCGGCAGCGCTGGCGCCGCGCAGGCCGCGCCCATGCGCACGGCAGCTTGCAGCAGTGCGCCAGTCTTGAGCCGGTGCATGGCCCGCAACTCGGCCTCGGTCAGCACGCGCCCCACGCTGGCCAGGTCGATGGCCTGACCGCCGGCCATGCCGGCCGCGCCGGCAGCGCGCGCCAGCAGGCCGCACAGCGCCGCCTGCATGGCGGGTGGCACCGCGTCGCCTTCGGGCGTCAGCAGCTCGAAGGCCAGCGCCTGCAGGGCGTCGCCGGCCAGCAAGGCCTGGGCCTCGCCGTATTGCACATGGACCGTGGGCTTGCCCCGACGCAGCACGTCGTTGTCCATGCAGGGCATGTCGTCATGCACCAGCGAATAGGCGTGGATCAACTCCACCGCGCAGGCCGCGCGCAGTGCCGCCGACCCATTGCCCTGCACCGCCTCGGCGCTGGCCAGTACCAGCAGCGGGCGCAGGCGCTTGCCACCATCCAGCACCGCGTAGCGCATGGCGTCGCCCAGCCGCGCGGGCGCAGCGGCCGGCACCCAATCGGTCAGCGCCTGCTCGACCCGCGCCAGCGCCAGGGCGGACCAGGCCGGAAAATCCGGCGCGCTCACTCGGGCATCCACGGCTTGACGTCACCACGCTCGTCGAGCACCCGAACCTGGTCCTCGACGGCCTGCAGGCGGTCGCGACAGTAGCGCAGCAGCTCGGTGCCGCGCTGGTAATGGCCCAGGAGTTCCTCCAGCGGCAACTGACCGGACTCGAGCCCGGCGATCAGCTGCTCAAGCTGCTGCACCGCCTCGCCATAGCTGGCAGGCTGGGCCGGGCTGGAAGCGGCTTTTCTGCTCATTTGTACGGACAAAAGATCGTATTTTAGGCGGTGCCCGCCTTGCCTTGCCCGGATGCGCCAGCGCCCCGCCGCCATCGGGCGCCCATGGCGGTGCCAATGGCTGCGGGCCCGCTAAAATAATGGGTTCCCTGGCGCGACCAGCGTTCGGGTTCATGCGCGCAATATCCTCGGATGCCAGGCGCTTACTTCCTGCCCCTTCATAGGGGGAGTCTTCAACATCGGCCACACCATGTCTGATTTGAGTCTTCAGTTACAGCAGGCGGCAAGTCAACTTCCCGTCCATTCCTACTTCGACCAGGCGCGGTTCGAGCGCGAAAAGCAGCTGCTCTTCGAGTCCGGGCCGCGCTACGTGGGCCACGCGCTGGCCGTGCCCGAGGCCCATGACTACTTCGTGCTGCCCCAGGAGGCGGGCGGGCGCGCATTGGTGCGCGACGCACAGGGCCAGATCCAGCTGATCTCCAACTGCTGCCGCCACCGCCAGGCCATCATGCTGGGTGGCCGCGGCAACCTGCAGGCCGAGGGCAAGGGCCATGCGGGCGGCAACATCGTCTGCCCGATCCACCGCTGGACCTATTCCAGCAGCGGCGAGTTGCTGGGCGCGCCCCACTTCGAGCGCGACCCCTGCCTGAGCCTGAGCAACTACCCGCTGCGCCATTGGAACGGCCTGCTGTTCGAGGACAACGGCCGCGACATCACTGCCGACCTGGCCGGAATGGCCGTTGCCCGTGACCTGTCGTTCGACGGCTACGTGCTCGACCACGTGGAGTTGCACCAGTGCAACTACAACTGGAAGACCTTCATCGAGGTCTACCTGGAGGACTACCACGTCGGCCCCTTCCACCCCGGCCTGGGCAACTTCGTCACCTGCGACGACCTGAAGTGGCAGTTTGGGGGCGAGTACTCGGTGCAGACCGTGGGCCTGGCGCCCAGCTTCGGCAAGCCCGGCTCGGACGTGTACCGCCAATGGCACGAGGTGCTGCTGAAGTACCGCGAGGGCAAGCTGCCCGAGCGCGGCGCCATCTGGCTGACCTACTACCCGCACATCATGGTGGAGTGGTACCCGCACGTGCTCACGGTGTCCACGCTGCACCCGATCGGCGTCGACAAGACGCTGAACATGGTGGAGTTCTACTACCCCGAGGAGATCGTGGCCTTCGAGCGCGAGTTCGTCGAGGCCCAGCGCGCCGCCTACATGGAGACCGCCATCGAGGACGACGAGATCGCCGAGCGCATGGACGCCGGCCGCAAGGCCCTGATGCAGCGCGGCGACAACGAAGTCGGCCCCTACCAGAGCCCGATGGAAGACGGCATGCAGCACTTCCACGAGTGGTACCGCCACGCCATGGGCCTGCGCGTGACCGCCTGAGCGCGCGCCTGCCCCGCCCCCCCGGCGCCTGGCCGCACCCGACCAGGCGCTATTTTTTTGCTAGCTGCTGGCGCACATCCAGCAAGCGGTACAAGCATTTTTCATTCATAATTCCACGCCATGCAAGCCGCCTGGATGGTCGCCGCCTCGCTCTTTTTTGCCCTGATGAGCGTGTGCATCAAGTTCGCCTCGCCCTACTTCGGGCCGCTGGAGATCGTGTGCTACCGCGGCGCCATCGGCGTGCTGTTCATGT
>MKTG01000104.1:18044-35127 GCA_001897615.1 Burkholderiales bacterium 68-10 | reverse complement strand
CACCGCCATGACGCTCAACTACATGAGCGGCGTCTGGGTGGCCGCCTTCCTGGTCGGCGGCACGCTGCTGATGGGCCAACTGGCCGACATCCGCCGCCAGGGGCCGCTGGTGATGGCGGTGATGGCCGGCTTTGCCGGCGTGGTGATGATGCTGCGCCCCACGCTGGAGCAGAACCAGCTGTTCGCCGGCCTGATCGGGCTGCTGTCCGGCCTGATGTCGGCGCTGGCCTACATCCAGGTGGCGGCGCTCGGCCGCGTGGGCGAGCCGGAGGCGCGCACGGTGTTCTACTTTTCCCTGGGCGCGGCGCTGGCCGGTGGCATCGGCATGCAGTTCTTCGACACCCATGCGCTGAACACCGTGCAGGCGCTGTGGCTGCTGCCGGTCGGCATCCTGGCCGCGCTGGGGCAGCTGTGCATGACGCGCGCCTACACCCGCGGCGCCACCATGGTGGTGGCCAACCTGCAATACTCGGGCATCGTGTTCGCGGCCCTGTTCGGCCTGCTGCTGTTTGGCGATCAGCTGCCGCTGATCGGCTGGCTGGGCATGGCCACCATCGTCGCCAGCGGCATCGTCGCCACCTTCCTGCGCGCCCGCGCCCTGCCCAACCCACCCGCCGAAGTCCACTGACCACCGCCATGGCCTACACCCACCTCATCACCGTCTCCCAGCTGCAGGCCCTGCGGGCCAGCGGCGCGCCGCTCATGGTGTTCGACTGCAGCGGCGAACTGGGCAACCCCGCCAAGGCCGATGCCTTGTTCGCCGAACAGCACATCGCCGGTAGCCGCCAGGCGCACCTGGAGCGCGATCTGAGCGCTCACCCGCCGGCCGAGGCCGTCAACGGCGGGCGCCACCCGCTGCCGCGGCGCGAAGCCTTCGCCGCCTGGCTGTCGGCCATCGGCTTTGCCAACGACATGCAGGCCGTGGTGTACGACCGCAACGGCTGCAACTACTGCGGTCGGCTGTGGTGGATGTTCAAGTGGGCCGGCCACGAGGCCGTGGCGGTGCTGGACGGCGGCCTGCAGGCCTGGCTGGCGGCCGGTGGCGCGGTCGAGTCGGGCGCCGCGGCGCCCAGGCCGGCGGCGGAGTTCCGGCTGCAGCCGCCGCTGCGCCGCCTGGCCCACACCGGCGACGTGCAGACGCGGCTGGGCCAGCCCGGGCAGACCGTGGTCGACGCCCGCGCCGCGCCGCGCTATCGCGGCGACGAGGAGCCGCTGGACCCGGTGGCCGGCCACATCCCGGGCGCGCTCAACCGGCCCTTTGCCGACAACCTGGACGCCAGCAGCGGCTGCTTCAAGCCGCCGGCGCAGCTGCGGGCCGAGTTCGACGCCCTGCTGGCCGGCCGCGACGCCGCCGGCGTGGTGCACCATTGCGGCAGCGGCGTCAGCGCCGTGCCCAATGTGCTGGCCATGGAGCTGGCCGGCTACGCCCCGGTCGCGCTGTACGCCGGCAGCTGGAGCGAGTGGTGCCGCACGCCCGGCTTGCCGGTGGAACGCGGCTGAACCTCAAACGCTATTTATTCGATAGCTGTCTGCGCGCGCTGGACGGGCACCGCGTCGAGTTTTCGCTTCGCTTGCTCATTCTCGGATGCCCGCCGCCTTGACGATCTGGGCATAGCGCTGCTGCTCGCTGGCCACGAACTTGCCGAATTCCTCGGCACTGCCACTGCCCGCCGTGGCACCCTGATCCTGCAACTTGGCACGCACCTCGGGCTGCGCCAGCACCGCGTTGACCGCCTGGTTGAGCTGCTCGATCACCGCCGGCGGCGTGCGCGCCGGGGCAAACAGCCCGGTCCAGGACACCACGTCGTAGCCCTTGAAGCCAGGGGTCTCGGCCACCGTCGGCACATTGGGCAGGATTGCCAGCCGCCTGGCGCCGGTCACGGCGATGCCCTGCAGCTTGCCGGCCTGCACATGCTGGGCCGCGCTGACGCTGACCAGCATCGCCAGATCGACCTGCCCACCAATGGTGTCGGTGGCGATTTGCGCACCGCCGCGATACGGCACGTGCACGGCGTGGAACTTGCCCTGCTGCTTGATCATTTCCATCGCCAGGTGCAGCACGGTGCCGATGCCGGAAGTGGCGTAGCTCAGACGCCCCGGCTCCTTGCGCGCCAGCGCCACCACCTCGGCCAGGTTGCGCGCCGGCAGGCCGGGCCGCGCCACCAGCAGCATGGGCGCGGTATTGATCAGCGCCACCGGTGCCAGGTCCTTGGCCGGGTCGTAGCGCACCCCGGCCGGGTTGACCAGCTTGGCGATCGCCACCGGGCTGTCGGCGCCCATCACCAGGGTGTAGCCGTCGGGCGGCGCGGCCGCCGCCTTGGCCACGCCAATGGTGCCGCCGGCGCCGGCGACGTTGTCGACCACCACGGTCTGCTTGAGCCGCTGGCCCAGTTGCTCGGCCAGCAGGCGGGCGGTGGCGTCCACGCTGCCGCCGGCGGTGAAGGGCACGATGAGCGTGATCGGCTTGGCGGCGGGCCAGGCGGGCTGGGCCTGGGCGGCGCCTGTGACGAGCAGGGCGGCGACTCCCCAGAGGACGGTTTTGAGCATCGGCGAGCGGTTCATGGTCTGGAGGCGGTCGGTGATGGTTGGGATCAAACTGAAGAAGAAGGCGACTCCAGTTCCCGGCGCAGCGCGTCGAAGTCCTGCAGGAACCCGGCACGCCAGGCGCGGCGCGTGCCGTCGTCGATCCAGGCGCCGTCCAGGCCGTTGAGCATGAAGGCGCGCAGATCGTCCAGACCGAAGCCGAAGTCGCGCACCATCATGCCCCAGGCCTGCGTGGGTGTCACGTGGTGCAGGGTCGGATCGTCGGTGTTGGGGTGCACGCGCAGGCCCAGGCCGGGCATGCGGCGAATCGGGTGGTCCAGCGCCCAGCGCTCGGGCGGCAGGGTGCGCAGATAGTACGAATTGGTCGGCACCACGGTGAAGACAATGCCGCGCTCGGCGCAGCGCGCCGCGAAGTCCGGCGCGTCGACCACCGTGTAGCCGTGGTCGATGCGGTCCACCTGCAGCAGATCGACGGCCGTCTGCACGTGGGTCCAGGGCGTGCCGAACTCGCCCGCGTGGGCGGTGGTCCTGAGCCCCGCGCGGCGCGCGGCGCGATAGGCGTCGACGAACAGCTCCGGCGGCCGGTCGTTCTCGCGGTAGTCGATGCCGATGCCCAGCACCTCGTCGCAGCGCGCCTCGATCACCCAGCGCACCATCTCGCTCGCGTCACGGGGCGAGGCCTCGCGGTCGATGGCCGCCACCAGCCGACCGACGATGCCGTGGTCGTGCTGTGCATCGGCGATGGCGCGGCGGATGCCCTGCAGCGCCTGGGCGTAAGGCAGCCGGCCCTCGCGCGCCGTGCCGGTGGGGTTCCAGAAAAACTCGGCGTAGCGCACGTGGTGCGCCGCTGCATCGCTCAGGTATTCATATCACAGACGATGAAAATCATCCGCCGTGCGCAGCAGCCAGGCGTCCAGCGCGCGCAGCACCCGCAGCACGCCGACCGGCTTTTCGCCTCGCGTGTAGAAGGCGGCGATCTCCGCCTCGCTGATGGGCGCCGCGCGCTGTCGCACCAGGTCGGCGAAGGTGTCGCGCCGCACGCTGCCCAGCAGGTGGCAGTGCAGTTCCAGCTTGGGCAGGCGGCGCAGGAAATCGTCCAGGGTCATGGACATGCGCTCAGGCCACGCCATGCTGGCGCAGCCACGCCAGGGCGCGCTTCCAGCCGTCCTCGGCCGCGTCCTTGCGGAAGCTCGGGCGGTAGTCGGCGTGAAAGGCATGCGGCGCGTCGGGATAGACCACGAACTGGGATGCCCCGGCCGCCGCGTTGCCCTGGGCACCGGCCGCCGCCAGGGCGGCCTTCATCCTTTCCACCGTGTCCAGCGCAATGCCCGTGTCGGCGCCGCCATACAGGCCGAGCACCGGCGCCTTGAGCTGCGCCGCCACGTCCAGCGGATGCCGCGGCGTCAGCGCCGTGCTGTCACCCACCAGGCGCCCGTACCACGCCACGCCGGCCTTGACCTTCGGCTGGTGGGCCGCATACAGCCAGGTCTGCCTCCCGCCCCAGCAGAACCCGGTCACGGCCAGCTTGCCGGTATCGCCACCGTTGGCCGCCGCCCAGGCCACGGCGGCGTCCAGGTCGCCCATGACCTGGGCGTCGGGCACCTTGGCGATCACCTCGCTCATCAGCTTGGCGAGTTCTCCGTAGCTCTGCGCGTCGCCCTGGCGCACGAACAGCTCGGGCGCGATCGCCAGGTAGCCGGCGCGCGCCAGTCGCACGGCGGTGTCGGCGATGTACTCATGCACGCCGAAGATCTCCGACAGCACCAGCACCACCGGCAGCCCGGTCTTGCCTGCCGGCTGCGCCCGGAAGGCCGGCATCTTGAATCCGGCGACGTCGATGCTCACCTCGCCCACGCTCAGGCCGTCGGCGGGCGTCTTGATGGCCGTCTGCGCCATGACGGGCAGCGTGGCGGCGGCGTAACCCATGCCCAGGCCAAGCGTCAGCGCGCGGCGGCGCGACGGCGCCACACCCCCTCCGCGTTGATCCAGCAGCGCCTGGGCGTCGTTCAGGTGGTCGGTCTTGAGCATCTCTCGTGTCTCCTTGTGGTGGGCATTGGCGGCAGTCTAGAACGGTTCGACCTGCCGTGCTGGCGGCCCGGGCCGGCGGCGGTGATCCGCTATAATTTCTGGCTTCAAGTGTCGCCGGCTTAGCTCAGTTGGTAGAGCAACGCACTCGTAACGCGTAGGTCGCCAGTTCGATTCCGGCAGCCGGCACCAAACCTTTCAGGCCCCTGGTTTACCCCAGGGGCCTTGTCTTTGGCGGGTTGGCCCGCGCACCCCGTTGATGTGCGTCAAAGCAACACCTGCCTGGGCGCGGCACAGTGCCCGCATGTTGTCCGATCCTCAAGCCTTTGCCTGGCCCGCCGACGCGAGCACGGTGGCGGCCGGCACTCAGTTGCTGCGGCGCGCCTGCGTCGACGAGCATGTGTTGCACATCGACAGTGGCCGTGTGGCCCTGGGCGTGGTGGAAAACGGCGCACTGGCGCACCAGATGGGGCTGGTCGAAGGCCCGGCCTGGCTGAACGTGGGCTGTGCCGTGCTCGACAAGCCCCCCGTGGTGGACGCCGTCGCGGACGGCCCGGTGCAGTTGCGGCGCGTGCCGCTGCGCGACTTCGTGGCCGGCCTGCGCGAGCTGCCCGCCCCCGCGCTGGCGCTGCTGCGCGACATGGCCGCGGCGCACCGTCAGCAGGCCGAACTGGCCGTCAGCCGCCTGGCCAAGGATGCCGAGGCGCGCTGCGCCGAATGGCTGCTGCGCCATGCCGAGCCGGCGCAAGGCGCGCCCGGCACGCTGGCCGTGATGCTGCGCCAGCGCAAGCGCATGATCGCCGCGCAGCTGGGCATCGCGCCCGAAACCCTGTCGCGCGTGCTGCGCCAGCTGCGCGAGCGCAGCCTCATCAGCGGCACGGGCCGCATCCTGAACCTGCTCGATCCGGGCGCGCTGCGGGCGCTGGCCGGCGCCTGAGCGGCGACGGCGCTACCCGCGCCACGCCCTCGGCCTCTCAGCCGCTGTCCGGCGTCGCCCCGCGCAGGCGCAGTGGCGACACCACCCGCGGCTCGACCCCATGCGCCGCCAGTTCGGCTGGCAGCGGCTGGCCCGCAATCAGGCTGGCCGCCAGCAGACTGGCGCCGGCCGCGCTCTGGATGCCGTAGCCGCCCTGGGCCGCCAGCCAGAAGAAGCCCGGGCAGGCGTCGTCAAAGCCGATCACCAGATCGCCATCGGCAACAAAGCTGCGCAGCCCGGCCCAGGTCGCCGTGGGTCGCTCGATGCGCAGGCTGGTGGCTTCCTGGATCAGGTGAATGCCCAGGGCGATGTCGAACTCCTCCGGCTGCACGTCGTGCGGCGGCACCGGGTCGGCGTTGGCCGGCGAGCCCAGCAGCTGGCCGGCGTCGGGCTTGAAGTACCAGGCCTCGTCCACGTCGGCCACCATCGGCCAGCCACCAATGTCCACGCCTTCGGGCGCGCGGAAGGTGAAGGCGCTGCGGCGGCGCGGCTGCAGGCCGATGGGCGCGGCGCCAAACAGCGCCGCCAGCTCGTCGGCCCAGGCGCCGGCGGCGTTGACCACGGTGTGTGCCACCAGCTCGTTGCCGTCCGACAAGGCCACGCGCCAGCGCTGCCCGTCGTGCGCGGCGCGCAGCGGCCACACCCCGGTCAACAGGCGCGCGCCGGCCTGGCGGGCGCCACGCAGAAAGCCCTGCAACAAGGCATGCACGTCCATGTCGTAGCCCTGCTCGTCCAGCAGCGCATTTTGAAACAAATCGGGCTTCAGCGCAGGCGCTGCCTGCGCCAGCAGCTCTGAATTCAGGAGCACCATGGTGGTGCCGCTGGCCGCCAGATCGGCCTGCATGCGGGCCAGCGCCGCCTGCTGCCCGGCCGTGGCGACGAACAGCGCGTGGCGCGGAGACAGCAGCGGCGCCTCGGCAAAACCGGCCGGCGGGTGCAGGTAGAAATCGCGGCTGGCCCGGGTGAGCGCGCGTACGCCCGGCGGGCCATAGCTTTCCATGAACATCGCGGCCGATCGGCCGGTGCTGTGCATGCCGGGCTGCGGCTCGCGCTCGATCAGCACCACGGGCCGGCCAGCGCGCGCCAGCCGCCAGGCCAGCGAGGCGCCGGCGATGCCGGCACCGATGATCAGCATGGCGTCGTCCGCGGTGGCCATGGTGCTGTCCGCCCTTCTGCGCCGGGCGATCAGGGCCGCCCGGCGCGCGGAACGTCCACGCGCACCGCCAGCAGGCGGGCCTCGGTGGCCGCCGCGCGGGCGTGTTCGTGGAAATCGGGGGCGGCGCAAATGAACAGCGTGTGGCCGTCGGCGCCACCCAGCATGCAGGCAAAGGCGCCGTTGCCGGGCTGGATTTCGTCGACGATCTGTCCGCCCTCGCGCACCCGCACCACGCGACCATGCACGGCATCGGCGATCCACATCGCGCCTTCGGCGTCCAGGCAGCAGCCGTCGCCGGCCACCACCGCCTGCCCCACCGCCTGGCCCACGTCGGTGCTGGTGGGCGGCTCGCCAAACTTGGCCCAGGTGCGTCGGTGGCTCAGGGAACCGTCGGCGCCGATGTCGAAGGCGGTGACGCGGTTGGCAAAGGTTTCGCAGACGCGCAACTCGCCCTTGTCGGTGATCACGGCGCCATTGGGAAACCACAGGTCGTCGGCCACCTTGTGCACCGTGCCATCGGGATCGACCCGCCACAGGCCCGTGGGCTGGAAGGGGGCGCCACCCATCAGGTCAAAGCCGAAGTCGCCGACAAAGGCGCGGCCCTGGGCATCCACCACCATGTCGTTGACGTGGCCGCCGGCATGCCGCGACAGGTCGGCATGCGTGACCAGGCTGCCATCGGCCTCGCGGCGCAGCAGCTTGCGGTCGCGCATGGAGACGATCAGCAGCCGCCCATCGGGCAGCCAGCCCATGCCCGAAGGTTGCTGGGCCACGCGCGCTTCCACCCGCAGGTCGCCGCCATCCTCGCGCGCCGAATAGACCTGGTGCGAATAGAAGTCGGAAAACCAGATGCGGCCTGCGTGCCAGCGCGGGCCTTCAAGGAAATGCATGCCCGAGACGACGGTCTGAATATCGCGTGCCATGTGTGCTCCTTTGCCGGCCTAGGATGAAAGGATTTTGGGCCTGGCCGGCGCGCCCGCCAAGCACGGGTTTGTCCCCTGCGCGTCAGCCGGCCCGCTGCCACACCGCGGCAAAAAAGCCGTCGGTGCCGTGCCGGTGCGGCCACAGGCGCAGGAAGGCCCCGTCCGGCGTGCATAGCGCGGCCGCATCGGCCAGCTTCAGGCCCGTCAGCAGATCGGCCACGGGCAGCGGCGCAAAGCCGGGGTGCTGGCTGCCGAACGCCGCGGCGATGGCCTCGTTTTCATCCGTCAGCAGGCTGCACGTGGCATACACCAGCCGCCCGCCGGGCTTGACCAGGCGCGCGGCACTCTGCAAGATGGCTTGCTGCTTGGTCACCAGCTCCGCCACGCTGGCGGGCGACTGGCGCCATTTCAGGTCGGGGTTGCGGCGCAGCGTGCCCAGGCCCGTGCAGGGCGCGTCGACCAGCACGCGGTCCATCTTGCCGGCCAGGCGCTTGATGCGCTCATCGCGCTCGTGGGCGATCGCCACCGGGTGCACGTTGGACAGGCCGCTGCGTTTGAGGCGCGGCTTGAGCGCGTCCAGCCGGTGCGCAGAGACGTCGAAGGCGTACAGCCGGCCGGTCGAGCGCATGGCGGCGCCGATGGCCAGCGTCTTGCCGCCGGCACCGGCGCAGAAATCGGTCACCATCTCGCCGCGCCGGGCATCGAGCAGCAGCGCCAGCAGTTGCGAGCCTTCGTCCTGCACCTCGATGCGCCCCTTCTGGAAGGGTTCCAGCCGCGTCAGCGCCGGCTTGCCCGCCAGGCGCAGGCCCCAGGGTGAGTGCGGCGTAGGGGTCGAATCGAAGCCCAGCGCTTTCAGCTCCTGCGCCGCCAGCTCTCTTTTTTGCAGCATGGTGTTGACGCGCAAGTCCAGCGGCGCCGCTTGCAGCAGGGCCTGGGCCAGGGCGTCAAATTCGCCGCCCAACTGCTGGCGCAACGGCTCGACCAGCCAGGCCGGCAGGTTGTGGCGGCAGGCCTCGGGCAGCTCGCCGGCCGCGATGGCGGCGTCGCAGGCGTCCAGCCAGGGCTTTTCGGCTTCGGTCAGCGCCTGCTTGAGAAAGTCGCGCGGAGCGGCAAAACCCAGGATGGCCAGGCGCCGCTCGCGCCCGCCCGTGCCCGAGCGCGCCAGGTGCTCGTACAGCGGCTTGCGGCGCAGCACGGCGTAGGCGGTTTCGGCCAGCGTGGCGCGCTCGCGCGGGCCCAGGCCGCGGTGCTCGCGAAAGAACTGCGACACCACGGCATCGGCCGGGTGGTCCAGGCGCAGCACGCGCAGCACCAGGTCGCTGGCGGCTTCGAGCAGGGCTTTGGGGTGCATGGTGAAGTATGAATTCGCGGGGCGTTGAGGGTGCGGATAAAAACCAAACCGCCGAACGCAGAGGGCGCAGAGGATTCGCAGAGGACGCGGAAGAAAGCCTCGGGTGCTTCTTTTTGCGCTTTGCGTCCGAGGCTTGGCTTTGCGTCGGGTTTGTCGGAAATTGAATCGAATCGGCCTCCAGCGCTTGATGGACAAGCGCCGGCAGCTACATGTTTAGAAGCAAATCGGCCACCGCACGCGGGTAGATCAGGTGCTCTTGCGTCAGCACGCGGGCGGCCAGGGTGTCGGCGCTGTCGCCGGGCAGCACGGGCACGGCGGCCTGCTCCAGGATGCGGCCGTGGTCGAGCTCGGCGGTGACGTGGTGCACGGTGGCGCCCGCCAGCTTGCAGCCTTCGTCCAGCGCGCGCTGGTGCGTGTGCAGGCCCGGAAAGGCCGGCAGCAGGCTGGGGTGGATGTTGATCAGGCGCCCGGCGTAGTGCGCGACGAAGCCGGGCGTCAGGATGCGCATGAAGCCGGCCAGCAGCACCAGGCTTGGCGCGTGGCGGTCGATCTCGGCCATCAGCGCGGCGTCGAAGGCCTCGCGCCCGTCGAACGCCTGGTGATCGACCACGGCGGTGGCGATGCCGGCGTCGCGCGCGGTCTGCAGCCCGCGGGCGCCCGGGCGGTTGCTGATGACGGCGGCGATGCGCGCGTCCAGCCGCCCGGCCCAGTCCTCGCGTTCGGCGGCGCGCACGAGGGCCGCCATGTTGGAGCCGGTGCCCGAAATCAGGATGACGATCTGCTTCATGTCGACCCGGATTATCCTTGCCGGCATGAACGCCCCGCGCCCCCTGACCCCGACCGAGCAGCGCGTGCTCGGCACGCTGATGGAAAAGGCACGCACCGTGCCCGACACCTACCCGCTGTCGCTCAACGCCGTGGTGAGCGGCTGCAACCAGAAGACCAGCCGCGAGCCGGTGATGAACGTGAGCGAGATCGAGGCCCAGGCGGCGCTGGACGACCTGAAGGCGCTCCACCTGGCGATCGAATCGCACGGCAGCCGCGTGGCGCGCTGGGAGCACAACCTGCAGCGCGCGCTGGCCGTGCCCGAGCAGTCGGCCGTGCTGCTGGGCCTGCTGCTGCTGCGCGGCCCACAGACCGCCGGCGAGCTGCGCCTGAACGCCGAGCGCTGGTACCGCTTTGCCGATATTTCCTCGGTCGAAGGCTTTCTGCACGAGCTGGCCGAGCGCGCCGAGGACAAGGGTGGCCCGCTGGTCGTGCTGCTGCCGCGCGCCCCGGGCGAGCGCGAGGCACGCTGGGCGCATCTGCTGGGCGGCCCGGTTGCTATTGAAACAAGAGCTGCTGGCGCACACCAGGAAAGCGCCGGAGGTCGATTTGACCCCACATCCGAGCGCATCGAGCGGCTGGAAGCCAAACTGGCGGCCCTGCAAGCCACCGTGGCCCGCCTGTGCGCCGAGCTGGGCGTGTCACCTGCCGGACCGGAATCCGGCGCCGATCATGCTAAAACCGCCGACTGACAAGGAGACGATCAGATGGATCTGGCATTCACCCCCGACGAACTGAAATTCCGCGACGAGATCCGCGCCTGGGTCAAGGACGCCCTGCCCCAGGCCCTGGCCGACAAGGTGCACAAGGCCCAGCGCCTGTCGCGCGACGACATGCAGAGCTGGGCCCGGATTCTGGGCAAGAAAGGCTGGCTGGGCTATGGCTGGCCCCAGCAATTTGGCGGCCCGGGCTGGACGGCGGTGCAAAAGCACCTGTTCGAGGAAGAGCTGGCCATGGCCGGCGCCCCGCGCATCGTGCCCTTCGGCCCCGTCATGGTGGCGCCGGTCATCATGGCCTATGGCTCGCCCGAGCAGCAGCAGCGCTTTCTGCCCGGCATCGCCGACGGCTCCGTGTGGTGGAGCCAGGGCTACAGCGAGCCGGGCTCGGGCTCCGATCTGGCCTCGGTGCGCACCAAGGCCGAGCGCAAGGGCGACAAGTACATCGTCAACGGCCAGAAAACCTGGACCACGCTGGGCCAGCACGGCGAATGGATGTTCAACCTGGTGCGCACCAGTAGCGAGGGCAAGCCGCAGACCGGCATCTCCTTCCTGCTGATCGACATGAAGTCGCCCGGCGTGAGCGTGCGCCCCATCAAGTTGCTGGACGGCGAGTGCGAGGTCAACGACGTGTTCTTCGACAACGTCGAGGTGCCGGCCGAGAACCTGATCGGCGAGGAGAACAAGGGCTGGACCTACGCCAAGCACCTGCTCAGCCACGAGCGCACCAACATCGCCGATGTCAACCGTGCCAAGCGCGAGCTGGAGCGCTTGAAGCGCATCGCCAAAACCGAGGGCGTGTACGACGACCTGCGCTTTCGCGACCAGATCGGCCTGCTGGAAGTGGACATCGTGGCACTCGAGATGCTGGTGCTGCGCGTGCTGTCCGCCGAGAAGTCGGGCAAGAACTCGCTCGACATCGCCGGCCTACTGAAGATCAAGGGCAGCGAGATCCAGCAGCGCTACACCGAGCTGATGATGCTGGCCGCCGGGCCGTACGCCCTGCCCTACATCTGGGACGCCATGGCCGCCGGCTGGCAGGGTGACCAGGCCGCCGCCGCCGGGCTGCAGGGCTTTCCGGGCGGCGAGGTGGCCAACGCCACGCTGGCGCCGGGCTACTTCAACTACCGCAAGACCACGATCTACGGCGGCTCCAACGAAGTGCAGCGCAACATCGTGGCGCAGACCGTGCTGGGCTGAACAGGACACAAGGAGTCAGAGACATGGATTTCGATTTTTCCGACGACCAGCTGGCCCTGCGGGACGCCGTCGCCAAGTGGGTCGACAAGAGCTACGACTTCGAGCGCCGCCGCAAGATCGTGGACGGCGGCGGCTTTGACCGCGGCGTGTACGGCGAGCTGGCCGAGCTGGGCCTGGCCGGCATCTGCATCAGCGAAGACCACGGCGGCATGGGCATGGGCCCGGTCGAGGCCATGGTGGTGCTCGAAGAGCTGGGCCGCGCCATCGTGGTCGAGCCGCTGGCGCAGACCTTCGTGGTCAGCGCGGCCCTGGGCGCCCATGGCAGCGACGCGATCAAGCAGGCCTGGCTGCCGCGCATCGCCAGCGGCGAGGCGCTGGTGGTGCTGGCACATCAGGAGCGCAAGGCACGCTATCGGCTGGACGTGTGCGACGCCCAGGCCAGCGCCGCGGGCGGCGGCCACGCCGTCACCGGCGTGAAGCACATCGTCGCCGCCGGCGACCAGGCCGACGCCTGGCTGGTGCCCGCCATGCTGGGTGGCAAGTTGGCGCTGTTCCTGGTCGAGCGCGGCGCCCAGGGCGTGAGCACCCGCGGCTACCTGACGCAGGACGGCTCGCGCGCCGCCGACGTCAAGTTCGACAACGCGCCCGCGCAGCTGGTCACCACCGACGGCCTGGCGGCGCTGACGCACGCCGCCGACGTCGGCATCGCCTGCACCTGCGCGTACGGCGTGGGCGCCATGGACCAGACGCTCAAGCTCACCGTCGACTACATGAATCAGCGCAAGCAGTTCGGCGTGGTCATCGCCAGCTTCCAGGCGCTGCGCCACCGCGTGGCCGACATGAAGATGCAGCTGGAGCTGGCGCGCGGCATGAGCTACTACGCCACGCTCAAGCTCGGCGCCCCCGAGGCCGAGCGCCGCCAGGCGCTGTCGCGCGCCAAGGTGCAGCTGGGCCAGTCGCTGCGCCATGTGGGCCAGCAGTCGGTGCAGCTGCACGGTGGTATCGGCGTGACCGACGAATACGTGGGCAGCCACTACTTCAAGAGCCTGACCCAGCTGGAGATGACCTGGGGTGACACGCTGCATCATCTGGGCGAGGTCAGCCAACGCATGACCGAGACGGCCGGCGTGTTCGCCTGAACCGACGGCCCACGCCCCTCTCCACCCTCCAGGCGCCGCCGGCCAGACCGTGGCGCCTTTTTCGTTCGCGATGCCACAAGCCCCGTCTCCCACATCGACCACCGCCGGCAACCCGCGCCTGCTGCTGTGGTTGGTGGCGATCGGCTTTTTCATGCAGACGCTGGACTCCACCATCGTCAACACCGCGCTGCCGGCCATGGCGCGCAGCCTGGGCGAAAGCCCGCTGCGCATGCAGGCGGTGGTGGTCGGCTACGCGCTGACGATGGCGGTGGTGATCCCGGCCACCGGCTGGCTGGCCGACCGCTTTGGCACGCAGCGCATCTTCCTGCTGGCGATCGCCCTGTTCACCCTGGGCTCGGCCGCCTGCGCGGCCGCGCCCAGCCTGACGCTGCTGACGGCAGCGCGCGTGCTGCAGGGCGTGGGCGGTGCCATGCTGCTGCCGGTGGGCCGGCTGGTGGTGCTGCGCGCATTCCCGCGCGAGCAGTTCCTGGAGGCGATGAGCTTCGTCGCCATCCCCGGTCTGGTGGGCCCGCTGATCGGCCCGACGCTGGGCGGCTGGCTGGTCGAGGTGGCCAGCTGGCACTGGATCTTCCTGATCAACCTGCCGGTCGGCCTGCTGGGCCTGCTGGCGACGCTGCGCCACATGCCCAACCTGCGCCACGCCAGCCCGGGGCGGTTCGATCTGGGCGGCTATCTGCTGCTGGCGGCGGCTATGGTCAGCATCTCGCTGTCGCTGGACGGCCTGGGCGGCCTCGGCTGGGCCCGCACGCTGGTGGTGCTGCTGATGGTGCTGGGCCTGGCGGCGCTGGCCGCGTACTGGCTGCACGCGCTGCGCAGCCCGGCGCCGCTGTTCGCGCCGGCCCTGTTCACCGTGGCCAGCTACCGCGTGGGCGTGCTGGGCAACCTGTTTGCCCGCATCGGCTCGGGCGCCATGCCCTACCTGTTGCCGCTGCTGTTGCAGCTGGCGCTGGGCTTCTCACCGGCGCAGGCCGGCATGATGATGCTGCCGGTGGCGCTGGCCAGCATGGGCATCAAGCGGCCCATCACCCACGTGATCAACCGGCTGGGCTACCGGCCGGTGCTGGTCGGCAACACGGTGCTGCTGGGGCTGATGATCGCCGGCTTCGCGCTGATGACGCCGCAGCAGCCGCTGTGGCTGCGCATCGCTCAGCTGGCGCTGTTCGGCGCCGTCAACTCGACGCAGTTCACCGCCATGAACGCCGTGACGCTGAAGGACCTGGCGCCCGAGCGCGCGGCCAGCGGCAACAGCCTGTTCTCGATGGTGCAGATGCTGGGCATGAGCCTGGGCGTGACCTGCGCCGCCGCCCTGCTGCACGCCTTCAGCGACTGGCTGGGCGGCACGGCGCCAGCGCAGTCGCTGCCGGTGTTTCGAGCCACCTTCGTGGCCATCGGGGCGATGACGGCGGCATCGGCGGCCATCTTCTGGCAGCTGGCGCCAGACGGCCAGGGCCTGGCGCCCCACGCGCCAGTGGTGGACGACGGCTGACCGCGCGCCGGCCGTCAGACGCCGCCCGACGTCCCCAGCACGCCAAGCAAGAGGCCGAAGTCGTGCTCTGTCGGCGCCGTGTTGTCGTACAGCCGCAGCTCCGGGTACTCGGCCGCCGGCGGCATGAACAGGCGCGTATGGTATTCGTCCCAGTGCGCCAGCTTCCAGGCGTCGTTGGGGTTGCCGCGCGCGGTGATGCGCCGGCGCGCCTCGTCCTCCTGCAGATGCACCCAGACGATGTGCACGCGCACGTCATCGGCCACGCCCAGCCAGGCCCTGTCGGTCAGTCGGTGCGCGCGCACCTCGCGCGACAGCGGGCCAACCACGATGCAGCTCACCCCCAGCGCCAGGTTCTCGCGCGCGGTGGCCAGCAGGCCGTCGTATTCGGGCTGGCGCAGGTGCTGCAGGTAGGGCGGGCTGTCGCGGTCATTCGGGTCGCCCGTCAGCACCCCCATCACGGCGCTGCTGTACTGGCCGTACAGCGTGTCCTTGTCCAGCAGGCAAAACGACTCGCCACTGCAGCGCAGGTGCGCTTGCTGCATCAGCGTGGCGATGGTGCGGCGCGCCAGTGTGGTCTTGCCGGTGCCGGCGTGGCCGCAGAAGAAGATGAGTCGAGGCATTCAACAAGCATACCCGCGGCGGGTATCGACATTGAAAGCTCCGGCCTGCTGTCGCCCGGCACGACCGTTCAGGACATGCAAGGCGGCGTCTCGCGCATCCTCAAACCCGTCATTGCGCGCGTGTTCCGTGAACTGCATCTGGTCGAGCAATGGGGCAGCGGCGTGCGGCGCTTCTTTGCCGAGGCCGCCGCCCAAGGACTGTCCGAACCACAAGTGACAGTAATTGCGACGGGCGTGCGCCTGAGCGTGTATCTAGAGCCGACGAAATCACCGTAACGCCTGCCGTTTCCGAGTCGGCAATCCGTCCAGTCATGCGAACGCAGCAGGAGTCACGGCTAGAGTCGCCACTGGCTGCGCGGCTTGTCGTGCTGCTGCACGATCAGGAATCAGGCAAGGCCGCGTCGGCCCACCAAGCCCTTCTGGAGAAATCCCAGGCATGACCGTCCGCCGAGCGTGTCCTGCCAAAACCAGCTATCTGGCGTAGCCCTCCGACCTCAGGCATGCAACCGCGAACTGCGCGGCAAATGCGCCATCAGAAACTCCATCTGGTCCGCCAGGATGCGGCGGTTGCGCAGGATGAAGTCTTCCCACAGGCTGGGAACGTAGGGCGCGTACAGCAGGGGCATGTGCGCCTGCTCGGGGGTGCGGTTGCTCTTGCGGTGGTTGCAGGCGCGGCAGGCGGTGACGACGTTCATCCAGGTGTCGCGCCCGCGCTGCGCCTGCGGCACGATGTGATCGCGCGTCAGTTCGGTCTCGTGAAAGCACTGGCCGCAGTAGGCGCACAGGTTGCGGTCGCGCGCGAACAGCTTGGCGTTGGTGAGGCTGGGGCGCAGATCGAAGGGGTTGATGCGCGGCGCGCCGTGGGTGCCGATGATGCTGTTGATGCGCACGATCGACTGCTCGCCGGTGATGGCGTTGTGGCCACCGCGGAACACCGCGACCTCGCCGCCCGCTTCCCAGCGCACTTCTTCGGCGGCGTAGTGGATCACCGCCTGCTCCAGCGAGATCCACGATTGCGGCAAACCCTGTGCCGACAGCTTGAGCACCTTCACAAAACGACCTCCTGCAACGGAAACCCTGTTTGTGTGGCCGGCGTTGCCAGCGCCGGCCGCCCCGTCCGCGGCGCGACAGCGCCCCGAACCAGCCGCAATATACTCCGATTTCATGACGTTCTTGGGCGCTGCCGCTTGCCTGGCCAGCGCAAGGCGCTATTAAATCAGTACTGACATGAGGATCTTCCGCGGTCTGCGTCACCCCGGCATCGCGCCCGGCTGCGCCCTGACCATCGGCAATTTCGACGGCGTGCACCGCGGCCACCAGGCCATGCTGGCGCTGCTGCGCAGCGAAGCGGCGCACCGCGGCGTGCCCAGCTGCGTGATGACCTTCGAGCCGCACCCGCGCGACTACTTTGCCGCCGCGCGGCACAAGCCCGAGCTGGCACCGGCGCGCATCGCCACCTTTCGCGACAAGCTGGCCGAGCTGGCGCGCTGCGGCATCGACCAGGCGCTGGTGCTGCCCTTCAACGCGCAACTGGCCAGTCAGCCACCGCAGGATTTCATCGACCAGGTGCTGGTGCGCGGCCTGGGCGTGCGCTACGTGCTGGTGGGTGACGACTTCCGCTTCGGCGCGCGGCGCGCCGGCGACTACGCCATGCTGGACGCCGCCGGCCAGCGACAGGGCTTCGACGTCGCGCGCATGCTGAGCTACGAGGTGCACGGCCAGCGCGTGTCCAGCTCGGCCGTGCGCGAGGCGCTGGCCGCCGGCGACATGACGGGCGCCGCCGCGCTGCTGGGGCGGCCCTACGGCATCAGCGGCCACGTGGTGCACGGGCGCAAGCTGGGTCGCGCCCTGGCCGAAGGCGCGCCCGGCCGGGGCGACGGCTTTCGCACCCTGAACCTGCGCTTTTCGCGCCGCGCCCACGCCTGGAAGCCGGCCGCCAGCGGCATCTTCGTGGTCGAGGTGCATGGGCTGGACGAGCAGCCGCTGCCCGGCGTGGCCAACCTGGGCGTGCGCCCCTCGCTGGACCCGAACGATGTCAACGGCGGGCGCGTGCTGCTGGAAACGCATGTGCTGGACTGGCCCGCGCACCTGGGGCCCGAGG
>MKTG01000104.1:6123-18031 GCA_001897615.1 Burkholderiales bacterium 68-10 | reverse complement strand
TGCACGACGAATTGCGCTATCACAGCCTGGCGGCGCTGACCGAGGGCATTGCGCGCGACTGCGCCGACGCCCGCCGCTGGCTGGCGGCCCGCGCGGCGCGAATTTGAAGGGGCGGCGGGCGCCCCGCCCGCCACCGCCCCGCTCCCATTCCGATAGCTGCTTGCGCACGTCCCGCCTGCGCAAACCGTTCATTTGATCCCCATACCCCAGTTCAGCCCCCATCTGCCATGAGCCAAGACGCCCCCACCGACTACCGCCAGACGCTCAACCTGCCCGACACGCCCTTCCCGATGCGCGGCGATTTGCCCAAGCGCGAGCCTGGCTGGGTGCAGGAGTGGGAGGACAAGGGCATCTACCACCGGCTGCGCGCGGCGCGCGCCGGGCGCGAGAAGTTCATCCTGCACGACGGCCCGCCGTATGCCAACGGCCAGATCCACATCGGCCACGCCGTCAACAAGGTGCTCAAGGACATGATCGTCAAGGCGCGCCAGCTGAAAGGCCTGGACGCCCACTACGTGCCCGGCTGGGACTGCCACGGGCTGCCGATCGAGAACCAGATCGAGAAGGAGTACGGGCGCAAGCTGAGCCGTGACGACATGCAGGCCAAGGGCCGCGCCTACGCCACCGAGCAGATCGCCAGCCAGATGAAGGACTTCAAGCGCCTGGGCGTGCTGGGCGAGTGGGACAACCCCTACAAGACGATGAATTTCGCCAACGAGGCGGGCGAGTTGCGCCTCTTCAAGCGCCTGATCGAGCGTGGCTTTGTCTACCGCGGGCTCAAGCCCGTCTACTGGTGCTTCGACTGCGGCTCGGCGCTGGCCGAGGCCGAGATCGAATACCAGGACCGCAAGAGCACCACGGTGGACGTGGCCTTCAAGGCACACGACCCGGCGGCGCTGGCGGCGGCCTTCGGCCTGGAGCAGCTGGACAAGCCGGCCTACGTGGTGATCTGGACCACCACCGCCTGGACCATCCCGGCCAACCAGGCGCTCAACCTGGGACCGCACATCGAGTACGCGCTGGTCGACACCGAGCGCGGTCTGCTGCTGCTGGCCAAGGCGCGGGTGGCGGACTGCCTGCAGCGCTACGGCCTGCAGGGCGAGATCGTCGCCACGGCCATGGGCGACAAGCTCGGTGGCCTCACGTTCGAGCACCCGCTGCATGACGTCGATGCCGCCTACCGGCGACTGGCGCCGGTGTACCTGGCCGACTACGCCACCGACACCGACGGCACCGGCATCGTGCACTCGGCCCCGGCCTACGGCGTGGAGGACTTCAACTCCTGCGTGGCGCACGGCCTGAAGCACGCCGACATCCTGAACCCGGTGCAGGGCGGTGGCAGCTACGCCAGCGACTTCGCCCTGTTCGGCGGCCTGGACATCTGGAAGGCGCAGCCGGTCATCACCGAGCAGTTGCAGACCGCCGGCCGCCTGCTGGCCAGCGGCAGGCTGGACCACAGCTACCCGCACTGCTGGCGCCACAAGTCGCCCGTGATCTACCGCGCCGCCTCCCAATGGTTCGTGCGCATGGACGAGGGCGAGGGCGTGTTCACCAGCGACAAGGCGCCCGAGACGCTGCGCACCACGGCGCTGCGCGCGATCGAACAGACGGCGTTCTACCCGCCCTCGGGTCAGGCGCGGCTGCGCGACATGATCGCGGGCCGCCCGGACTGGGTCATCAGCCGCCAGCGCGCCTGGGGCGTGCCCATCCCCTTCTTCCTGCACAAGGAAACCGACGCGCTGCACCCGCGCACCATGGAGATCCTGGACCAGGCCGCCGACATCGTGGAAAAGGGCGGCATCGAAGCCTGGAGCCGGGTGACGGCCGAGGACATCATCGGCCCCGAGGACGCCAAGCTCTACACCAAGAGCAGCGACATCCTGGAGGTGTGGTTCGACTCCGGCTCGACCTTCTGGCACGTGCTGTGCGGCACGCACCCGGCGGAGCACCACGCAAGCGGCCCCGAGGCCGACATGTACCTGGAAGGCCACGACCAGCACCGCGGCTGGTTCCATTCCTCGCTGCTGCTGGCCAGCGCCATCCGCGGCCGCGCGCCCTACCGCAGCCTGCTCACGCACGGCTTCACGGTGGACGGCCAGGGTCGCAAGATGAGCAAGAGCCTGGGCAACGCGGTGGCGCCCCAGGTGACCAGCGAAAAGCTCGGCGCCGAGATCATCCGCCTGTGGGTGGCCGCCAGCGACTACTCGGGCGACATCGGCATCGACGAGAAGATCCTGGCGCGCGTGGTCGACAGCTACCGCCGCATCCGCAACACCTTGCGCTTTCTGCTAGCCAACACCAGCGACTTCGATCCGGCCCAAGATGCCGTGCCGGTCGGCGACATGCTGGAGCTCGACCGCTGGCTGCTGGCGCGCGCCGCCGAGTTCCAGGCCGAGCTGCTGGCGCACTACGAGGTGTACGAATTCCACCCCGTGGTCGCCAAGCTGCAACTGTTCTGCTCCGAAGACCTGGGCGGCTTCTACCTCGACGTGCTGAAGGACCGCCTGTACACCACCCAGCCCAAGTCGCAGGCGCGGCGCAGCGCGCAGACCGCGCTGTGGCAGCTCACCCAGGCCATGCTGCGCTGGATGGCGCCCTTCCTCAGCTTCACCGCCGAGGAGGCGTGGCGGCTGGTGGGCGCCAGCGACTCGATCTTCCTGGAGGAATACTGGCGCTTCGATGCGCCCGACGCCGCGTTGCTGGCCAAGTGGGCGCGCATCCGCGCCATCCGCGAGCAGGTCAACAAGGACATCGAGGTACAGCGCGAGCAAGGCGCGATCGGCTCGTCACTGCAGGCCAACGTGACGCTGGGCGCCGCGCCCGAAGACCACGCCCTGCTGGCCAGCCTGGGGGCCGATCTGAAGTTCGCCTTCATCGTGTCTGCTATTCATTTGGAAGCTGCTGGCGCGCTCTCCATCGGCGTCAACGCCTCAAAAGACACCAAGTGCGAGCGCTGCTGGCATTACCAGCCGGACGTCGGCCAGCACACCGGGCACCCCACGCTGTGCGGGCGTTGCGTCGGCAACCTGTTCGGCGCGGGCGAGACCCGCACGGTGGCCTGACGGTGGCGCGCGCGGTATCCCGGGGTGGCGGCTCGCTGGCCGTCTGGCTGGCGCTGGCGGCCGTGGTGGCGGTGCTGGACCAGTTCACCAAGCAGCTGATCCTGGGCCACTACCGGCTGGGCGACGCCACCTACGTCACCTCTTTCTTCAACGTCGTGCGGGCGCACAACACGGGCGCGGCGTTTTCCTTCCTGGCCGGCGCCGGCGGCTGGCAGCGCTGGTTCTTCATCGGGCTGGCGCTGGCGGTGGCGGGCTTCATCGTCTGGCTGCTGCGCGCGCACCCGGGACAAAAATTGTTCGCGTTCGCGCTGTCCATGATCCTGGGCGGCGCCGTCGGCAACGTCATCGACCGCATGCTGCACGGCTACGTGGTGGACTTTCTGGACTTCCACTGGTCGTTTCTGGCGCCGCTGTTCCATCGCGGGCACTTTCCGGCCTTCAACCTGGCCGACGCCGCCATCACCGTCGGCGCCATCGGCCTGATCCTGGACGAGTTGCTGCGCGTGCGGCGCGGCCGCTGAGCGCCGTGCGCCCCGCCAGCGGCGGGCGCGCAGGCAACCCCCCAAAAAAAACCGCCCGCCGGATTCGGCGGGCGGCTTGCGGCCAACAGGCGTGCGAACGGTCAGGCCGTTTCGCCGTACACGGATACCGTGATTTCGGCCAGCACGTCGGTGTGCAGCGCGATTTCGATGGTGTTGTCACCCACGGTCTTGATGGGGCCGGCGGGCATGCGCACCTGCGACTTGTGCACGTCGTAGCCCTGCTTCTTCAGCTCGTCGGCGATGTCGTGGTTGGTGACCGAGCCGAACAGACGGCCGTCGACGCCGGCCTTCTGCGTCAGCTTGATGGTCTGGCCGTTGAGCTTCTCGCCCACGGTCTGCGCGGCGGCCAGTTTGTCGGCGGCCTGCTTTTCCAGCTCGGCACGGCGCGCCTCGAACTCGGCCTTGGCGGCTTCGGTGGCGCGACGGGCGCGGCCCGAGGGAATCAGGAAGTTGCGGGCATAACCGTCCTTGACCTTGACGATCTCGCCCAGGTTGCCCAGGTTGGTGACCTTGTCCAGAAGAATGACTTGCATGTGTGGGTCCTCCCTATCAGACGCGGTGCTGGTCGCTGTACGGCAGCAGGGCCAGAAAGCGCGCACGCTTGATCGCGGTGTTGAGCTGACGCTGGTAGATGGCGCGCGTGCCGGTCAGGCGGGCGGGCACGATCTTGCCGCTTTCGGCGATGAAGTCGCGCAGGGTGTCGACGTCCTTGTAGTCGATCTCCTCGACACCCGCCACCGTGAAGCGGCAAAAGCGCTTGCGACGGAACAGCAGCGACTGGGTGTTGCGCTTGGGACGCTTGTCCTTGTTGAATTTCTTGAACGTGGCCATTTAAGAGGCTCCTTGAAACTGATCTTGCTGAAAATCCTGGATATGCAGGACCACCGAGCTGGCTTGGCGTGGGCTGGCCAGAAAACCGCTGAAGCACCAGCGCGATCCGACACTCTGCCTGCCCAGCCGTTCGGCCGTCGCGCCCAGGGCCACCGCCCTGAGCACTGTCCTGACCTGCCTGGCTTGCCCCGCTTCCTCCTGGGTGGACTCGTGTTCGAGCCGGAGGTCCAGCGCCGGCAGGCCGGCTGGCGTGTGGCGCGGCGCACCGATCTCGACGATGCAGGCCATGAGGTGAAGCTGGTTCACCGCATCGCCCCGCGGCGCGGCGCCCACCGCGTCAGCTGGCCTCTGCCTGCTGGGCCTTGCGGGCCTCTTCGCGCTCGACGGTCTTCATCATCGAAGACGGGCCGGTATCGGCCTTCTTCCTCTGCACCGTCAGGTGACGCAGCACGGCGTCGTTGAAGCGGAAGGCGTGCTCCAGCTCGCCCATCACGGCCTGGTCGGCCTCGATGTTCAGGCACAGGTAGTGCGCCTTGGCCAGCTTGTTGATCTGGTAGGCCAGCTGACGGCGGCCCCAGTCTTCCTCGCGGTGGATCTTGCCGCCACCGGCGGTGATCATGCCCTTGTAGCGCTCGAGCATGGCCGGAACCTGCTCGCTTTGATCCGGATGGATCAGCAGAATGATTTCATAGTGACGCATGAATTCTCCTTGTGGATGAACAAGCCCGAATCCGCGGCGCGAACCCGGGCAACAGCCGCCCCCGGCGTCAGATCGGGGTGTGGCAAGGCAACCGATGATTATAAAGGCAGCAGGGCCGCACGCGCAAACGCGCCGCGATGACCACGGCTGACGCGCCGCCGCCCAACGCCGCGCCGGGCACGGCCTGCACGCCACCAGCGCCAGCCGCGTGTCACTTCAGCCGCGCCAGGCGCTCCTTGCCGGTCTGCGCCGCTTCGGACTGCGGGTAGGTCTTGATCAGCGACTCCAGCGTGCTGCGCGCCGCGCGGCTGTCCTTCAGCTCGATCTGGCAATTGGCGATCGCCAGCATGGCCTCCGGGGCGCGGGCGTGGTTGGGCGAGGCCGTGAGCAGCGAGCGGAAGTTGGTGATCGCCTCCTTGTAGTCGCGCGTGGCGTACTGGGCATTGCCCAGCCAGAACAGCGCCGACGGCGCCAGCGTGCTGCGCGGGTAGCGCTTGATGAAGCTGGAAAACCCGGTCTGCGCGGCCTTGAAGTCGCCGGCGCGAAACACCGCCAGCGCGGCGTCGTAGTCCTGCTTCTCGGTGGCGGCAGCGGCGTCGCTGGCCACCGGTGGCACGGCGCCGCCGGCGCTGGCGTCGGGGGCGCGCGCGGCCGCGTCCTGCTCCAGCTTGCGCAAGCGCTCGTCCAGCGCCTGCTGCTGTGACGCCAGGGCCTTGTGCAGCTCCGCCACGTCGCGTGCCAGCTGCTCTTCCTGGCCGCGCGAGCGCGCCAGCTCGCCACGCAGCGACTCGATCTGCTGCTGCAAGTCCAGCAGGCCGCGGCGCTGCTGGGTGTTTTCGTCCACCAGGCGGTTCTGCGCCGCCACCGCCTGGTCGAAGCGCTGACGCAGGTCCAGGATGGCCTGGCGCGCCTGGTCGTCACCGAACAACTGGGCCTGCGCGGCCTGCCCGGCCAGGCAGGCCAGGGCCAGAACGAGGACCCGCGGCGACGGCATCCGCAATCCGTTCACGGCGCGCTCAGCGGTAGCGGATCTCGACACGGCGGTTCTTCGCGTAGGCGTCTTCGGAGGAACCGGCCACCGCCGGCTTTTCCTCGCCGAAGCTGACGGCCTCGACCTGGGCGTCGCTGGCGCCGACCAGGGTCAGGGCGCGGCGCACGGCCTCGGCGCGCTTCTGGCCCAGGGCCAGGTTGTATTCGCGGCTGCCGCGCTCGTCGGTATGGCCCTCGAGCGCCACGCCGCGGCCGCGGTTGGCCTGAAGGAAGCGCGCGTGCTGGTCGACCAGCGGCTGGTATTCGGGCTTGACCACGAAGCTGTCGAAGTCGAAGTAGATCACCCGCCCGACGCCGGCGGGGCCGGCCGCGTCGGCGCCGGCCACACCGGCCTGCACCTGCGTGACCGTGCTCTGGCCCGCGCCCTGGCCGGCGGCCCCCTGCCCGGTCGCGCTGGCGCCGGCGGCGCCGCTGCCCTCGATCGGCGGATCCAGCTTGACGTTGGAGCCGCAGCCGGCCAACACGACCGCCAGGGCGGCCACCATCAGATAACGCTTGAACATGAATGCACTCCTGAACTGAACAAGAAAAATCGATCCCCAGACCCGCGCCGGCCCCGGCGCGTCATCTCTGCGAGGGCCCCCAGGCCGGCTCGCGGATGTCGCCACCCTGGCCCGCCAGGCGCGCCTTGATCTTGCCGTCCAGCGTGGTGGTCATCAGGGCTTCGCGCCCGCCCTGGCGCGTGGCATAGACGATCAGGCGGCTGTTGGGCGCGAAGCTGGGACTTTCGTCCTCGGCCGTGTCGGTGACGGCGGCGGTGTTGCCGCTGGCCAGCTCCATCACGTGCAGCTTGTAGCCGCCCGTGCGCGACACGTAGGCCAGGTAGCGACCGTCCGGACTGACGGCCGGCGAGACGTTGTAGCTGCCGTTGAAGGTGACGCGCTGCGCGGCACCACCGCCCACCGGCATGCGGTAGATCTGCGGCGCGCCACCGCGGTCGCTGACGAAGTAGATGCTGGCGCCGTCGGGCGAAAAGGCGGGCTCGGTGTCGATGCTCTGCGACTGCGTCAGGCGCCGGGGTTCGCCGCCGCTGGCACTGATCAGGTACAGCTGCGAGCCGCCGTCGCGCGATAGCGTGACCGCCAGGCTGCGCCCATCGGGCGACCAGGCCGGCGCGCTGTTGGAGCCCTTGAAGTTGGCCAGCAGGCGCCGGCGACCGCTGGCCACGTCATGCACGTAGATGACCGGCTTGCGCGATTCGAACGACACATAGGCCAGCTGCGTGCCATCGGGCGACCAGACCGGCGAGATGATGGGCTCGGGGCTGCCCAGCGCGGCCTGCGCGTTCTCGCCGTCGGAGTCAGCGACCCACAGGGTGTAGCGGTTGCCGGCCTTGGTGACGTAGGCCAGGCGGGTGGAGAACACGCCTTTCTCGCCCGTCAGCTTTTCGTAGATGTAGTCGGCGATCTTGTGCGCCGCCAGCCGCAGGTCGGCCTGCGGCACGACGTAGCCCAGGCCGCCCAGGTCCTGCCCGCGCACCACGTCCCACAGGCGAAAGCGCACGTCCCAGCGGCCGTCCGCCAGGCGCGTGACGCTGCCGCCAGCCAGCGCGTCGGCGGCGCGCTGGCGCCACACCGACATGTCGGGCCGGGTGGTCTCGTCCATTGCCTGGCCAGCCGCGTCGACGGCGCGGAACTGGCCGCTGCGCTCCAGATCGGCGCGCACGATGGCGCTGATCTTCTGCGGCGCGCCCTCTTCGCCGCGAAACGGCACCAGGGCGATGGGCAACTGCGTCAGGCCGACGCCCGACACCTCGACGCGAAACTGCGCCAGGGCGGAAGCCAGGGGCGCGGCCGCCAGCGCAGCGACAACGGCGCGACGCCGCCAACGGATGGGGGAACTGCGGTCGGGAAGCTGAAAGGTCATATCAAAAAGATCGTGGCGAAACCGCTGCGCCAACGTGCACCACGCCAGCAGGTCGCCAGAGCCTGGCAATGGTAACAAGCCGGGACGGCATGCCGTTTCAGAGTGTGAATTCGTGCGCCGGGCGCGACGGAAGTTCCCGGATTTTCGCCGGCCGCGCCGCCATCGCGGCGCGGCCCGAGGCGCTCCGTAGAATCCACGCAGCCTCGCCACGCCACCCATGACCGCTCCACGCCGCACCGTCCCACCCCCCGCATCGCCTTCGGCGCAGCAGCCGATCGGTGCCCGGCTGGCCCGGTTGTGGACCTACTTCCGCGAATACCGCCTGGGCTGGGTGATCGCGGTGCTGGGCAGCCTGATCAGCGCGCTCACCGAAGCCTCGGTGCCGGCGCTGCTCAAGCCGCTGCTGGACGAGGGCTTCACCCAGGGCAGCCTGCCGATCTGGGTGGTGCCGCTGGCCATCGTCGGGTTGTTCGCGCTGCGCGGCTTTGCGCACTTCGCCAGCCAGTACGCGCTGGCGCGCATCGCCAACGAGGGCATGGTCAAGCTGCGCCGGCAGCTGTTCGACCGCCTGCTGGCGGCCGAGCTGTCGCTGTTCGCGCGCCAGAACGCCAGCCAGCTGGCCAACACCCTGGTCTACGAGGTGCAGACCGGCACCACGCTGCTGGTGCAGGCGCTGCTGAACCTGGCGCGCGACAGCTTCTCGGTGGTGGCGCTGATGGCCTACCTGCTGTATCTGAACTGGTCGCTGACGCTGATCGTGCTGGTGCTGGTGCCGATCGTGGCGCTGATCATGAAGACCATGTCACGCCGGCTGTACCGCTACACCCGGCTGTCACAGACCACCACCGACGAGCTGGCCTACGTGGTGGAGGAAAACGTGCTGGCCCACCGCATGGTGCGCCTGCACGGCGCGCAGGGCCAGCAGGCCGGCCGCTTCGACACGCTGTCGCGCCAGCTGCGCGGGTTGTCGATCAAGGCCACCAGCGCGTCGGCGGCGGCCATGCCGCTGGCACAGATGGCGGCCGCCGTGGCGCTGTCGGTGGTGATCGGCATCGCGCTGCACCAGGGCCAGAGTGGCGCGGGGCAGCGCATCACGGTGGGCGGCTTCGTGTCCTTCATCGGCGCCATGCTGATGCTGATCCAGCCGCTGCGCCGCCTGACCGACGTGGTGGGCCCGGTCACGCGCGGGCTGGCGGCGCTGGAGCGCGGGCTCGATCTGATGGCCCAGGTGGCGCCCGAGGCCGGCCCCGCGGCCGCCGCCGACCAGCCCGTACCGCGCGCCCGTGGCGAGCTGGCGCTGCGGCAAGTCAGCGTCAGCTACGGCGACGACAGCGAGCCGGTGCTGCGGCAGCTCAGCCTGCACGTGCGGGCGGGCGAGATGGTGGCCCTGGTGGGGCCATCGGGCGCGGGCAAGACCACGCTGATCAACCTGCTGCCGCGCTTCGTGCAGCCCACGTCGGGGCAGGTGCTGCTGGACGGCGGCGACATCGCCGGCTGGCCGCTGGCGGCGCTGCGGGCGCAGTTCGCCCTGGTCAGCCAGGACGTGACCATGTTCAACGACAGCATCGCCGCCAACGTGGCGCTGGGCGCGGCCGCCGTCGACCGCGAACGCGTGCAGCGCTGCCTGCGGGACGCCAACCTGGCGGCCCACGTGGCCGCGCTGCCCGAGGGCATCGACACCGTGCTGGGCCACAACGCCGCCCAGCTGTCCGGCGGCCAGCGCCAGCGGCTGGCGATCGCCCGCGCGCTGTACAAGGACGCGCCCGTGCTGCTGCTGGACGAAGCCACTTCGGCGCTCGACACCGAGAGCGAACGCCTGGTGCAGCAGGCCATCACGCGCGCCATGGCGGGGCGCACCACCCTGGTGATCGCGCACCGGCTGTCGACCATCGAGCACGCCGACCGCATCGTCGTCATGGAGCGCGGCCGCATCGTCGAGCAAGGCGCCCATGCCGAGCTGGTGGCCGCGGGCGGGCTGTACGCGCGGCTGCACGGTCAGCCGTCGGCATCGGGCGCCCGTGCGACCAGCGCCCCCGCCGACAACTCCTGATTTGATAGCTTACGCCGCTGGACAGACAAGCGTCAGCACCCGATTTCGCTCTGAATCGCCAGCTTGAGGCCACGGGGTTTCCGCCCGCCCGGCGCATGCCGCGGGGGCTGGCGCACAAGCCCCACAAGCACTACGATCGCGCCTGCGCCACCGCGCACCATAAGAAGTGACCGTGCGCCGTGATCCGGCGCCCTGTCCTGTCCGACCGCAAACGCACGACACGATCGTGCAGATGGAGACCGCGAATGACACCGCACTCAGCCCTCAGGCTGCACGTGCCCGAGCCGACTGGACGGCCGGGCGCGAAGACCGACTTCTCGTACCTCAGCATCTCCCCCGCTGGCGCCGTACGCAGACCCCCCACAGACACCGCACCGGCCGACACCGCCGACCTCGCCACCAGCCTGGTGCGCGTGCTCGATGACGATGGCCGCGCCTGCGGTCCCTGGGCGCCGGCCATGCACCCGGAGCGTCTGCGCCGCGGCCTGCGCGCGATGATGAAGACGCGTGTGTTCGACGCGCGCATGCTGATTGCGCAGCGGCAGAAGAAGCTGTCGTTCTACATGCAGTGCCTGGGCGAGGAGGCGATCGCCGTGGCGCACTCCATGGCGCTGCAGGACGGCGACATGTGCTTCCCCACCTACCGCCAGCAGGGGCTTTTGCTCGCACGCGACGACATCTCCATGGTCGAGCTGATCTGCCAGCTCATGAGCAACCAGCGCGACCCGATCAAGGGGCGCCAGCTGCCGGTGATGTATTCGTACAAGCGGGCGGGCTTCTTCTCCATATCCGGCAACCTGGCGACGCAGGTGCCCCAGGCCGTGGGCTGGGCCATGGCGTCCGCCATCAAGGGCGACTCGAAGATCGCCTCGGCCTGGATAGGCGACGGCTCCACGGCCGAGAGCGACTTCCACACCGCGCTGACCTTCGCCCATGTGTACCGCGCGCCGGTGATCATCAACGTGGTTAACAACCAGTGGGCCATCTCCACCTTCCAGGCGATTGCCGGCGGCGAGGGCACGACCTTTGCCCAGCGCGGCGTGGGCGTGGGCATCGCCTCGCTGCGCGTCGACGGCAATGACTTCCTGGCCGTCTACGCCGCCTCGCAATGGGCGGCCGAGCGCGCGCGCAGCAACTGCGGCCCCACGCTGATCGAGTGGGAGACCTACCGCGCCGGGCCGCACTCCACCTCGGACGACCCGAGCAAGTACCGCCCCGCCGACGACTGGCAGCGCTTCCCGCTGGGCGACCCCATAGAGCGCCTGAAGAAGCACCTGATCGCCATCGGCGAATGGAGCGAGGCCCAGCACGAGGCCACGCAGAAGGAGCTGGAGGCCGAGGTCATCGCCGCGCAGAAGGAAGCGGAGACCCACGGCAGCCTGCTCGATGGCCGCGTGCCCAGCGCCGCGACCATGTTCGACGATGTGTACAAGGACATGCCGGAGCACCTGCGCCGGCAGCGCCAGCAGATGGGGGTGTAAGCCATGGCAGAACAAAACCAGAACCAGGGCGGCGTCCCCATGACCATGATCCAGGCCCTGCGCTCGGGCCTGGACGTGATGATGGGCCGCGACGACAACGTCATCGTCTACGGCGAGGACGTGGGCTACTTCGGCGGCGTGTTCCGCGTCACCGAGGGTCTGCAGGCCAAGTACGGCAAGACGCGCTGCTTCGACACGCCGATTTCCGAATCGGGCATCGTCGGCACGGCCATCGGCATGGCGGCCTATGGCCTGAAACCCGTGGTCGAAATCCAGTTTGCCGACTATTTCTACCCCGCCACCGACCAGATCGTGTCCGAGGCCGC
>MKTG01000104.1:0-6076 GCA_001897615.1 Burkholderiales bacterium 68-10 | reverse complement strand
GAGGCCTTCTTCACCCATGTCTGCGGCCTGCGCACGGTGATGCCCAGCAACCCCTACGACGCCAAGGGCCTGTTGATCTCGTCCATCGAGTGCGAGGATCCGGTCATCTTCCTGGAGCCCAAGCGCCTGTACAACGGCCCGTTCGACGGCCACCACGACAAGCCGGTCGTACCCTGGTCCAAGCACGACATGGGCCGCGTGCCCGAGGGCTACTTCAAGGTGCCGCTCGACAAGGCAGCGGTGTTCCGCCCCGGCAAGGCCGTGACGGTGCTGACCTACGGCACCATGGTCTGGGTCAGCGAGGCGGCCGCGCGCGAGGCTGGCGTGGACGCCGAGATCATCGACCTGCGCAGCATCTGGCCGCTGGACCTGGAAACAATAGTCGATTCGGTCAAGAAGACCGGCCGCTGCGTCGTGGTGCACGAAGCCACGCGCACCAGCGGCTTTGGCGCCGAGCTGACGGCCCTGGTGCAGGAGCACTGCTTCTATCAGCTCGAAGCCCCGATCGAGCGCGTGACCGGCTGGGACACCCCCTACCCGCACGCCCAGGAATGGGCTTATTTCCCCGGGCCTTCGCGCGTTGCCGAAGCCCTGAAACGCGCTGTGGAGGCATGACATCATGGGTATTTATGTGATCCGCGTGCCCGACATTGGCGAGGGCATTGCCGAGGTGGAGCTGGTGTCCTGGCATGTGCAGCCGGGCGACAGCATCGTGGAAGACCAGCATCTGGCCGACGTGATGACCGACAAGGCCACCGTCGAGGTGCCGTCCCCCATGCATGGCAAGGTGCTGTCGCTGGGCGGCGCCGTGGGCCAGGTCATGGCCGTGGGCGCCGAACTGGTACGGCTGGAGGTCGAGGGCGAAGGGAACCTGAAGGCAAATGCGGCCCCAGCGCCCGCCAGTCAAGCGCAAGCAGCTACTGTTTCAGTAGCGACGGCAGCGCCTGTGGTGGCTGCGGCACCCGCTGCGCCGACGGTCGCCCCCAAGACAGCCCCCGCGCCCGTGCGCAGCAGCGCCGCTGCGCCGCACGCCCCCGCCGCGCTGCGCAAGGAGGGCGAGCGCCCGCTGGCCTCGCCCGCCGTGCGCCGGCGTGCGCTGGACATGGGTATCGACCTGCGCCGCGTGCACGGCAGCGGCCCGGCCGGCCGCATCGAGCACCATGACCTGGACGCCTTTGCCGCCGGCGGCGGCCAGGTGCAGGCCGTGGGCGGCTCGCAGTATGTGGAGCGCCACGGCGAGGAGCAGATCCCCGTCATCGGCCTGCGCCGCAAGATCGCGCAGAAGATGCAGGAGGCCAAGCGCCGCATTCCGCATTTCAGCTACGTCGAAGAGGTGGATGTGACCGAGCTGGAAGCATTGCGCCAGCGCCTGAACGCCATCCACGGCGCGACGCGCGGCAAGCTCACGCTGCTGCCCTTCCTGGCGCGCGCCATGGTGCTGGCCCTGCGCGACTTCCCGCAGATCAACGCCCGCTACGACGACGAGGCCGGCCATGTCACGCGCTACGAGGGCGTGCACCTGGGAGTGGCCACGCAGACCGACGGCGGCCTGATGGTGCCCGTGCTGCGCCACGCCGAGGGCCTGGACCTGTGGGCCTGCGCCGCCGGCATCGCCCGCGTGGCCGAGGGCGCACGCAGCGGCAAGGCGCCGCGCGAGGAGCTTTCCGGCTCCACCATCACCCTGACCAGCCTGGGCGCCCTGGGCGGCATCGTCAGCACCCCGGTGATCAACCACCCCGAGGTCGCCATCGTGGGCGTCAACCGCATGGTCGAGCGCCCCATGCTGCGCAATGGCCAGGTGGTGGCGCGCCAGCTGATGAACCTGTCCTCGTCGTTCGACCACCGCGTGGTCGATGGCATGGACGCGGCGCAATTCATCCAGGCCATACGCGTCCTGCTCGAAACCCCAGCGCTGCTGTTTGTCGAGTGAGGTGGGAGAACTGAACATGAAAGAAATGACAACCAAGCTGCTGGTCATTGGCGGCGGCCCCGGCGGCTATGTGGCGGCGATCCGCGCCGGCCAGCTGGGCATTCCCACCATGCTGGTCGAGGGCGCAAGCCTGGGTGGCACCTGCCTGAACATAGGCTGTATCCCGTCCAAGGCGCTGATCCATGCGGCCGAGGAGTTCGAGCGCGCACGCCACCAGGCGGCGGGCTCGCAGCTGGGCATACGCGTGTCCGACCCGCAGATCGACATTGCGCAGACCGTGCGCTGGAAGGACGGCATCGTGCAGCGCCTCACGGGCGGCGTCGGCGCGCTGCTGCGCAAGGCCAGCGTGCAGGTGCACAAGGGTTGGGCCGAGATCGAGGACGGCAAGACCGTCATCGTCAAGCCGCCCGAGGGCGAGCCGCTGCGCGTGCGCTGCGAGCATCTGCTGCTGGCCACCGGCTCCACGCCCGTGGAGCTGCCCAGCATGCCGTTCGGCGGGGCGATCTGGTCGTCGACCGATGCGCTCTCGCCCGACGTTGTCCCGAAACGCCTGGTGGTGGTCGGCGCCGGCTACATCGGCCTCGAACTCGGCATGGCCTACCGCAAGCTGGGCGTGGAAGTGACCGTGGTCGAGGCCCTGCAGCGCGTGCTGCCGACCTACGACGAGGAGCTGACCCAGCCCGTGCTGGATGCGCTGCAAAAGAGCGGCATCGTGCTGCACCTGGGCTGCAGCGTGCAGGGCTGGGACGCCGAGCACGGCGTGCATGTGCGCAACGACGCGCGCGCCGAGGAGTTTGCCCTGCCGGCCGACCGCGTGCTGGTGGCCGTGGGCCGCAGACCGCGCACGGCGGGCTTCGGGCTGGAATCGCTGCAGCTGGACATGGCCGGCCGCCATGTGGCCATAGACGCGCATTGCCGCACCTCCATGCGCCATGTCTGGGCCATCGGCGACATCACCGGCGAGCCCATGCTGGCCCACCGCGCCATGGCCCAGGGCGAATGCGTGGCCGAGCAGATCGCGGGCAAGAACCGGCGCTTCGAGCCCATGCAGATTCCCGCCGTGTGCTTCACCGACCCCGAGGTGGTGGTCGTGGGCAAGACGCCGGGCGAGGCGCGCGCCGCGGGGCTGGACTGCATCGACGCCGCCTTCCCCTTCTCCGCCAACGGCCGCGCGATGACGCTGGAAGCCACCGGCGGCTTCGTGCGCGTGGTGGCGCGGCGCGACAACCACCTGATCCTTGGCTGGCAGGCCGTGGGCCAGGGCGTGGCCGAGCTGGCCGCGGCCTTCACCCAGTCCATCGAAATGGGCGCGCGGCTGGAAGACGTGGGCCACACCATCCACGCCCACCCCACGCTGGGCGAGGCGGTGCAGGAGGCCGCGCTGCGCGCGCTGGGGCAGGCGCTGCATATCTGAGCGCCAGGGCTGTTGCGCCACAAGTCAAATCGGGCTCCAGCGCTTGATGGACGAGCGCCAGCAGCTCTCTATTCGATAGCAATTGGTCAGACCGGGCGGCGCTGCCTGTTGAACAGGCAGCGCCCGCCAGGCCAATACCGGCGCGGCTTGTGGCGCTTGTTCACCGACTTTTCCACAGACCGGTTCACAGTTGGCGTGCACAACTACCGTGCCGGCCAGCGGCATCAGGCTGAGTTACCCTGGAAACCGCAGTTGGATGCGCTCGTCAGTGCCGTGATGGGCGCGTCAGGCCGGGGTGAGTGCTGCGGCTCCAAAGGTGCCTGCGCGCCTTTGCTTTGGACAGCGCGAACGGGCCCGGCCTCTGGCCGGGCTGCGCCCTGCAAGGACGAGCAAAACCGCATGGCGCGCCCAGCGCGGTGCTGGCAGGCGCATAGCGCGCTCACCCAACAGGTGAACGCGATCGAAGTACACAAGGCCAAGAGCGATGCGCGGTTCGAGAGGTTCACAAGCAGTCAACTGCGGTTTCCAGGCTTACCCGTGTCACCCGGCGAGTCCCGCCAGGCCTGCGGCGTGCAGCCGGTCCAGCGCCTGAAGGCGCGCCAGAACACCGCCGGCTCGGCAAAACCCAGCGCCAGGCCGATGTCGGCCAGCGCTCGCGTGCTGTCCGTCACGGCCTGCAGCGCGGCGTCACGGCGCACGCCGTCCAGCAGGGCGGTGAAGCTCAGGCCTTGCGCCTGCATGCGCCGCGCCAGGGTGCGTTCGCTCACGCCCAGGGCCTGCGCCGCCTCGGCCCGGGTGGGCACGCGGCTGGCCAGCGTGGCGATCATCCAGGCGCGCAGCTCCTGCGCCAGCGCCCCGCCCTGCGTCAGTTCGGCCATGCGCGCGGCGGCGGCGCGCTGGTGTTCGCGCGCGCGCCGCTGGTCGGCCCGCAGCAGGGGTGCATCCAGCAGCGCGTTGTCCAGCAGCAGGCCGCTGAAAGCCTGCTCGAACGCCACCGGGCAGGCAAACACCTCGCGATAGCCCGCCAGCAGCCCCACGCGCGGCTGGCTGAACTGCACCCGCAGCGGTCGCACCACGGCGCCCATGGCGCCGCCAATGAAGCTCAGCACCGCCGCCAGCACCGCCTCCACCTGGTGCGGGCTGAAGGCCAGCGTGCCCTGGCGCGGGTGGTAGATGAGCCAGCTGGCCTGCGCCCCCGCCACCATCTGGAAACGCCCGCCGTCGCTGATCAGGCGCTGGTACTTCTGCACCGCCGCGATCGCCTCGCGCAGGCTGGCGCTGGTCTGCAGCAGCTCGCCCACCACGTTGAAGTTGGCCGGGCCCACCTGGCTGCCGGCCTTCAGGCCAAAGCCGGCGTCCTGCGTGGCCCGCACCGCCGCGCGCCACAGGCGGGTGATGTGGTCGATCGGCCAGCGCTCCTGCTGCAAGTCGTCGAGCGCGATACCGGCCTGCGTCAGCAGCGCCTCGCGCGCCACGCCCTGGCGCGCCGCCGCATCGAGCACGGTGTTCACCCAGTTCATGGAGACGGTGGCCTGCAGGGTCATGGCGGCGTCCTCAGCGCGGCGGATCCACGGCGTCGCCGCGGATGCGCTGCCCCAGCCAGGCCAGGGCCGGCCCGATCGGCGCGATCCCACCCACCGACTGCGCGACCGGCAGCGGCTGGAACGGCGAACCCCGGCGCGCGACCGCAAAGGCAAAGCTGTAGTGCGGCTCCAGACCCATGCGCAGGTCGGTGACCACCAGCTGGCCGGCCCCGTTTTCGTGCAGCCTGTAGAAGCCGTGGCTGAAGCGGCGGATGCGCTGCGCGCCGTCGATGCCGGCCACCGCCGATTCAAGGGCCGTGCCACGGTCGTGGCGGTCAAAGCGCATCGGGCCCGGCGCGTCCAGCAGGCCGTGAAAGCCCTCGTAATACGCCCCGCCCTGCACCGCCACCACGCGCCACAGCAGCATCGACAGCGGCGCCGGCGTGACCAGCACGCGCTCGGGCACCACACCCTGCCGGGCCAGGCTGGCGCGCGCCAGCCCATCCACCCGCGCCTGCAGGCCCACGCCCACCAGCAGCACCGCCGTGCCCACGGCCAGCCCCCAAATGTTGGCGCGCTGCCCGCGCGCGTCGCCGCCGCGCGCCAGCGCCACCAGCAGGCCGAGCAGCCACGGCAGCGTCACGGCCGGGTCGATGATGAACACGCTGCCCAGCGCCACCGGATGGTTGCTGAACGGCAGCAGCAGCTGCGTGCCGTACACGGTGAACGCATCCAGCAGCGGATGCGTGACGAGCGCCAGCCACATCGCCAGCCACCACCAGCGCAGTTGCACCGCATCGCGCTGCACGCGCGCGACCAGCCAGGCAAAGGGCAGCGAAAACAGCGTGAGCCAGAACAGCGCGTGGCTTTCCGCGCGGTGCAGCACCATGTTCAGGATGGGGTCGCCGTGCGAGACCAGCACGTCCAGATCGGGCAGCGTGCCGGCCACCCCACCCCACAACGCCGCCTTCCACACGGCGCTGCGCCGGCGCATCACCGCCACGCTGACGGCCGCGCCCAGCACCACTTGCGTCAAGGAATCCATGGGGTCGGATTGTGCCGCCAGACTTCCAGGCTGGCCGCAATGATCAATATCTCTGGCCTTCAAAGTCAATCAAAACTGCGTCCAGACGGCTATCTTTACGGCCCAGGAGGCAACTGGGCATGACAGTCAAGGCAAGCGACACCCTGGTCATCGGCGGCGGGCTG
>MKTG01000103.1:4408-6057 GCA_001897615.1 Burkholderiales bacterium 68-10 | reverse complement strand
GTCCCACAGCGCGAGATCGATGCCGCTGATGGCGTAAGAGGCGAGGCCCGAGGAAGAGTAGGGCGACGTGATGCGCATCATCATGTCCCACAGCTTCTCGGTGGCGAGCGCGTTTTCCTCGCAGAGCAGCGGGCCGATATGGTCGTTGATCAGGCTGATGGTGGGCTGGCCGTAGCCGGTGACGCCAAAGCCCCAGGAGCCGTCATCGGCAGTGACGATGACGCCGACCGCCGGGAAGGCGTTGTTCCAGCTCGAGCGCAGCGCCTTGTAGCGCGGGTAGCGCGACATCGGGTTGGCGACTTCGGCGTCCTTGGTCCAGGGCGGCCGGCGCGCCGTGACCTTGTCCTTGCCCTCGTCATAGATGCCGCCGGCAATCGGGTTGGTGATGGCAAAGGCTTCGATACTCTTGATCTTCACTCAAAATCTCCTGGTCGTCTTATGCGATCGGGCGGCCTCAGCCCGGGATGCGGTAGAATTTGCGGGCATTGCCCTCGAACAGCGCGGTGCGTTCGGCTGCCGAGGCGCCTTCGGTGATTTTGGCGAAGGCTTTCCAGAGCGTTGGGAAGGTGCCGGTCAGCTTGTCGACCGGGAAGTTCGACGCGAACATCGCCCGCTCCGGCCCGAAGATTTCGAGCGTCTCCAGCACCAGCGGGCGGAAGCTTTCGGTGGTCCAGTTGCGGTCGAGCATGCCGAGGCCGCTGATCTTGACCGCGATATTGGGCCGCGCCGCGAGTTCGCGCATGCCCGCCTTCCAGGCCTTCCAGCCCGCGAGGTCGCGGTCGGCCCACATGCCGGCATGGTTGAGGATGATCCGGGTGTTGGACGCCTCGCCGGCGAGCTTTGCCGCCTGCGCCATCTGGTGCGGGTAGAGCTGCAGATCGAAGCTCAGGCCACGGCGACCGAGCTCCTTGAGCCCGCCGATCCAGCCCGGCTCATACATCAGATCGCGGGTGATGTAGTTGAGCTTGGGATCGGCGTGGCGGTTCACCACCTGGCGGATGCCGCGCATGATCGGGAACTGCGCGTGCCGGTCGAGCAGGGCGCCGAAATCCGGCGCGGCGAGGTCGCCATGCGCCACCAGGACGATCGGCACGGAGCTGCGATCGGCCACCGCCTGCAGCGTCTCGGATTCCTTCACCGGGTCGGTGGGGAAGGCCTCGACATGCACGGCACCGGTGATCTCGATCTCGTCGCCGCCTTCCTCGAGATATTCCTCGAGCAGGTAGCTGCGCGAGATCGCGGCATTGGCGCCGCCTTTGCCGGGCTTTTCGAAATGCGGATAGATGCGGGTCCAGAGGTCCCACAGGTGGATGTGCGGATCGACGACCTTCAGCATCTGAGCCTCAATCCAGCCGGAACATTTCTTCGACCGGCCAGGCTTTCGGCCGCGCGTCCTCGTGCGTCTCCATGTGGGGTTCCATCCATTCCCACCACTTGAGCACCACCGGATCGACGCCCTCGGTCTGCGACGGGGCGTTGTCGGGCTTTTCGAGATAGGCAAACAGCAGCAGGTCGTAGCGGTAGATGGTGTAGTTGGAGACGCCCTGGCTCTTCAGCAGCGCCACCATCTCGGGCCAGATCTCGTCGTGCTTGCGCTTGTACTCGGCTTCCTGGCCGGGCTTCAGCTTCATCACCCATGCGGATCGCAT
>MKTG01000103.1:3689-4275 GCA_001897615.1 Burkholderiales bacterium 68-10 | reverse complement strand
CGGCCGAGACGATCGACGATCGGCACGCCGACGCAGAACACGCCCACCACGACCTCCTGATTGTCGATCGAGTAGCCGCGCTTCCTGATCCGGGCGAGCTCGGCACGGAGCTCGCCCGGATCGGTGATGGTGTAGCGGGTGAAGGTCGTCATCGGCTGCTCGAGCACGCGCTGCTGGTCGGCCTCGCCGAGAAAGGCGAGGATCGCCTTGGCGCTGCCGCCGCAATAAAGCGGCCCGCGTGCGCCGATGCGCCAATCGAGCAGCATGTTCTCGTTGCCGCGCACCTTGTCGATGCACACGCACCCTTCGCCGCTCAGCACATTGACGTTCACCGTCTCGCTGGTCTTTTCGGCGATGGATTCACAGAATGGCCGGGCCAGCCGGGGAAAGGCGACGCCGTCTAGCTGCAGGTCGGTGATGGCCAGCAGCCGGTAGGACAGCTGCCAGGCGCCTTCGGTGTTGCGCTCCACCACACCCTCGTCGGCGAGGTCGATCAGCAGCCGATGCACCGAGCCGACGGGCAGGGTCAGCTGCTGGGCCACGGCGCGCACCCCGAGCCCACCTTTGCGGGCAAGCAGATCCAGAA
>MKTG01000103.1:838-3648 GCA_001897615.1 Burkholderiales bacterium 68-10 | reverse complement strand
TGCGGCATGCCGCGACGCCACCGCTGCGGTATCGTCGATCCATTGCTCGAACAGCGTGTTCACGCTCGCACCTACCGGACGTCGGACATGCCTCCGGCGTTCACGCGCCCGCTATCGCAGGTGCGTGCTCAACCGCACGGCTTGCCGCTTGACCGGCCTCCCTCTCCTCAGAGCCGCATCCCCCGGTTTCTTGTTCCATGGGTGGAATGCAGCGTTCCAATAGTGAACGCCTTCGCCTGGGTCGAGTCAACCAACTACGGTCTAAGACTTACGTCGTGTGTTCGATAAGTGCTTGTTCGGATTAGATATATTCTACCATCTGGAACGGCGCTCAGGCGAGCCCGGCGAAGGGCTCGCGCCATGCGTCGATCTGGTTCAGCCGATCGTGCCAGCGCCTGATGTTACCGTACCCATCGAGCGGAATCGATGCCGCCGCGGCGAAGGGCAGGGCGGTGGCGACGCGGAAATCGGCGTAGCTGAGCTTGCCGCCAACCAGCCAGTCGCGGCCTGACAGCACCTCGTCGAGGATCGGTCCGAGCTGGCCGAGATCGGCTTCGGCCTCGGCGAGCGCCGCGGCGTTGCGGGTCCAGCCCGGCACGTTGATCATGGTGACGTTCTCGAACGTGTAGGTGCCGCCGGCGCGGGTGAAGTGATGGGCGCTCCAGCTCACCCATTGCAGCATCTCGTCGAGCCGGTCGGGCTGCCAGAAATCCGAACCGGTGAGCCTCGCCAGACGCCAGGTGATCGCGTCGGTCTCCCACAGGCTGCTGCCGTCATCCTCCACCAGCACCGGCGCCAGCGTGTTGGGATTGAACGGGCGGATCATCTCCTCGTCGGCGCCCTTGGGCTCGATCCGTACATACTCGACCGGCGCTTCGAGATAGCGCGCGGTGGCCACGGCGACACGCGGGTTGAGGTTACGGGTGTAATAGAGCCTGCGCATGATCGAACCTTCCGGAAAAAACGGCGCCACCACGGCGCCTGTACCCGATTGGTCGATTACGCGATGCTCAATTCGACATCGCCGTGTCAGCCGATCAACCGGCCGTCGGCTCGGGCACCCGGCCGGCCATCAGGCCCCACAGCTGGTCGGCACTGAGGTGGCGCGACGGACCATCATAGACCACCCGGCCGAGGCTGAGCACGACGATACGATCGGCCAGCGCGCGCACTGTCGCGAGGTCGTGGGTGACGAGGATCACGCCGGTGCCACGCGCCGCGATCGAGCGGACGAGGTCGACCACCTGCGCCGTCTGCTTGACGCCGAGCGCCGCCGTCGGCTCGTCCAGGCAGATCAGCTTGACGTGCTGGCCGAGGGCGCGAGCGATGGCGATGGATTGCCGCTGCCCGCCCGACAGCGCCCGCACCAGGACGTTTTCGTCGCGCAGCGTCACGCCGAGCGCCGCGAGCCGGGCCCGGCACTGCTCGGCGGCCTGGCGGTCGTCGCGCACCGGGATGAAGCCGAGCCACCGGCGGGTCTGTTCGCGGCCCAGCATCATGTTGTGGGAGATCGAGAGGTTCGGGCAGAGCGCCAGGTCCTGGTAGACGGTCTCCAGTCCGGCCTGGCGCGCATCCTGCGGGCTTCTGAACTGCACCGGCCGGCCCTCGAGGCGCATCGCGCCGGCATCGGGGCGGATGGCGCCGGAGATGATCTTGACCAGGGTCGACTTGCCGGCGCCGTTATCGCCGAGCAGGCAGACGATCTCGCCCTTGCCGACGCTGAACGTCGCCTCCTCGAGCGCGGTGAGCGCGCCGTAGGATTTTCGCGCCCCGGCGACGGCGAAGGCGGGCTCTGCCTGTTGCGGCGCGCCCGCAGGAGCCGCGGGGGCGTCGCCGAGCACGGCGGCCGCAGCCGGGGCATCGGCCGGGCGCAGGGTGGCGGGCGCGGTTCTGGCGCGGCGCAGCCGCAGCGCCGTGGCGGTCTGGTCGGCGACCAGCGCCAGCAGCAGCATGCCGCCGACGGCGATCGACTGCCACCACGACTGCAGACCCACAAAGATCAGCCCGGCATTGAGAATGCCGATGGTGGCGACGCCGATGGCGATGCCGAGCGGCCGGCCGGCGCCGCCCGAAAAGGCGACGCCGCCGAGGATCGCCGCCGTCAGCACGTCGAGTTCGAAGCGGGCGCCGATGGTGGGGGTGATGCTGCCGAGCCGTCCGGCGATCAGCACCGCGACCAGCCCGATCAACAGCCCGTTCACGGCATAGAGCCCGACGATCATCCTGCCCACCGGCACGCCGCAGAGCTCGGCGGCACGCGGATCGCCGCCGATGGCGTAGATGCGCAGGCCCGTGACGGTGCGGGTGAGGATGAAGGCGCCGACGATGAACACGGCGACAGCGATCAGCACGGTGTACTGCACGCCGAACAGCTTGCCGCGGCCGAGTTCGAGGAGCGCCTCGGGGAAGCCGTAGACGGCGGTGCTGCTGACCACGAAGGCGAGGCCGCCATAAAGCGCCAGCATGGCGAGGGTGACGATCAGCGGCGAGATGGAGAGCCGGCGCACCAGGATGCCGTTGATCAGCCCGAGCAGGAACCCGAGGCCCAGCCCGGTAGCGGCGGCGAGGGCAGGGTTCTGCGTCGCCACGGCGACCTTGGCGACGATGATGCCGATCAGCGCCACCATACTGCCGATCGACAGGTCGACATAGCCGGCGATCAGCAGGGCCGAGGTGCCGAGAACGGCGATCAGCACCGAGGTGGAGTTGACCCCGATGACGATGAAATTCTCGGGGGTGAGGAACGAGGCGTTCAGCAGCGAAAACAGCACGACAAGCGCCACTGCCACCAAGGCGAGCTCGATGCGGCC
>MKTG01000103.1:0-785 GCA_001897615.1 Burkholderiales bacterium 68-10 | reverse complement strand
ATCGCCCGGTTGCAGAAAGCCGGCCAGCCCGGCTTGCGCCAGACCGGCCGGAGAAACGTGCGCTGGGGCGCACGGGAGGTTGGTGCGGAGGCTTACAGCTTCGCCTCGGACGACCAGGGGAAGTTCACGTACTGGTCGCGGGTGTCGTAGCAGATGTTGCCGTACATCCTGAGATAGGCATCGCGCCGCGCCGGATCGGCATAGACGGCGGCCGGATCGGCGAGGTCGGCCTCGTACTGGGCGAGGTTGGCGCCGGTCAGGGCGCTGGGCAGGATGTCCATGGCCTGCGGGATAGACTTGCCCTCCAGCCAGTCGGCGACGTGCTGGCCCATGGCGTAGCCGAAGACCGGCGAGGACAGCGAGATCGACGCCTTGTAGGGGCTGTCGGGCTTCTTGATCGCCGCCACGGCTTCCGGTTCGCCATCGATGCCGCCGAGGAACTGGTCGGGGCGCGCCTTGCCGGCCGCCTCGAGCGCCGCGAGGGCCCCGAGCACCACGGTATCGGCCCCAAGCACCACGTCGACATCGGGGTGGGCCTGCAGGATCGTGCTCATGGTGGCGAAGCCACCTTCCTTGTTCACCGGGTTGGGGGTGATGTCGGCGACGATGGTGACGCCGGGCAGCGCCTTCAGCCCGTCGCGCATGGCGGCAAAGCGTGGCGCCAGGAACTCGATCTGGTCCTGGGTCAACAGCACCACGTTGGCCTTGCCGCCGAGCTTGTCGTTGATATAGGCGACGGCCGCATCGGTCAGCGCCTTGCCGGTGGCATATTGCGGCGCGTTGAG
>MKTG01000102.1:3176-6021 GCA_001897615.1 Burkholderiales bacterium 68-10 | reverse complement strand
TGCTGACCGAGATCATGGCCGCCGAGTTCGGGCCCAGCGGCGTGCGGGTCAACGCGGTGGCGCCGGGTTATGTGCTGACCCCGGCCATGCAGGCGCGCATCGACTCGGGCCAGCGCGACCCGAAACTGATCGTCGAGAAAGCCGCGCTCAGGCGCTTCGTGCAGCCGGCCGACGTGGGCGAAGCGATCTGGTTCCTGTGCTCGGAGGCGGCCGGGGCGATCACCGGGGTGACACTGCCGGTCGATTGCGGCTGGCTGGCGACGAGTGCGTATACGGCATACGCAGCGGTGCCGGAGTAGGGGGCTCACCCCCACCCTAGCTCTGCCAGGTCGCTTCGCTCCCGGCGACGCTACCCTCCCCACAAGGGGGAGGGAGACCTGACTGCGAGCTTTCGGTTCCATCGTCTCCCTCCCCTTGATGGGGAGGGTTGCGCAGCTCGCCGCGTCAGCGGCCTAGCGAAGCTGGGTGGGGTGGGGCGGGAAGCATCGTGCCCAAAACGTCCCCCCTCTTGGAATTTCTAGGACTTAGCGAAGGGCTAAGCCCAAGAAATTCCATTCTCCCCCGCAAGGGGGGAGATGGCTGAGAGGCCGGTGGTTGGTCCTGGACATGGACTTGAACCGCGGGTTGACGCTGCCCCGCGGTTCACCCCGCGTCCACGACGGGATCAGGCATAGTTCACGTAGATCGTCTTCTTTTGGAAGTAGGCATCTAGTCCATAGCGGCCGTCTTCGCCGCCGATGCCGCTGTCGCGGATGCCGGCGTGGTGGGCCTGGACCACGTCGCCGCCAGGCTTGTTGACGTAGATCTCGCCGAATTTCAGTTCGCGGATCAGCCGCATCATGCGGCGCATGTCCTTGGTGAAGACATAGGCCGAGAGGCCGTAGCGGCTCTCGTTGGCGAGCCGCAGGCCCTCGTCGAAATCGGTGACGGTCATCACCGGGACTACCGGGCCGAACACTTCGTCCTGCATGATCTGCATGGCGTTGTCGTTCACCTTCAGCACCGTCGGATCATACCAATGCCCGCGCGAGAACTCGCCCTCGGTGAGCCGGCGGCCGCCGGTCAGCACCTCGGCGCCGGCGGCGCGCGCCGTCTCGACCATGCGATCGACCTTGTCGAGTTCGGGGCGGGAGAATTTGGGCCCGATATCGACCAGCGTGGTGGGGTCGCCGACCTTCAATTGCTTCACCGCGCTGGTGAAGCGATCGAGGAATTCGTCGGCGATCTTTTCATGCACATACATGCGCTCGTTGCAGATGCAGACCTGGCCGCAATTCTCGAAGCGCGACAGCACCGCGGCGCGCACCGCGGCGCCGATATCGGCATCCTCGGCGACGATGAAGGGCGCCTTGCCGCCCAGTTCGAGGCGGAGAATCTTGAGGTCGTCGGCGGCGTTGCGGAAGATGTCCTTGCCGGCGCGGACCGAGCCGGTGAGAGTGATCAGCCGGCTCAGCGGGTGGGTGACCAGCGCCCGGCCGACACCTTCGCCGGTGCCGCTGACCATGTTGATGACGCCCGCCGGAAAGCCGACCTGGTCGGCGAGCTGGGCGATTTCCAGAGCCGTCGTGGGCGTGCCCTCATGCGATTTCACCACCACGGTATTGCCCGCGATCAGCGCCGGGCCGATCTTGCGGCACATCAGGGCGGCCGGATAATTCCAGGCGGTGAGCGCGATCACCACGCCATGCGCCACCTTCTGGATCCAGATCTGTTCGTCGGGATTGTCGGAGGGGATGATGTCGCCGGTGATGCGGCGGGCTTCCTCGGCGGCATAGCTCAGGTAAAGCGCGGCGCTTTCGATTTCGCCGCGCGCTTCCTGCAAAGGCTTGCCCTGCTCGGCGATCACCATGCGGGCGAGCCGTTCGCGATTTTCGAGCACGACGCGGGCGAGGTCCTTCAGCAGCTGGCCGCGCGCTGCCGGGGGCAGGGCTTCCCAGGCCGGCTGGGCCTGGTAGGCGGCGGTGACGGCGCGATCGGCATCGTCGGCATTGCCGCGCGGCACCGAGGCGATGACCTGGCCGGTGGCCGGGTTCTCGACCTCGATCCACTCCTTGAGCGTCGATTCCACCCACTGCCCACCGATGAAGTTGCGGTAGCGGTCGGTGCCTTTGACGAGATCTTTCATGCCGGGCATGGCGAGGTTCCTCAGGTGGTCAACGCATAAAATTGCCCTGGACTTTGTAGCCCGCCATTTCGGGCAGCCAGAGCGTGATTTGGGGGACATAGGCGAGCACGAAGAGCAGGCCGATCAAGACGATCAGGAACGGCCAGAGCTCCTTGGTGATGTCGGCAACCTTGATGCCGGAGACACCGGCGATCAGGAACACCAGCTCGCCCATCGGCGGGGTGACCAGACCGATCATCAGGTTCACCACCGAGACGACGCCGAAATGCACCGGGTCGATGCCGAGCGCGATCACCGTCGGCATCAGGATGGGGATGATGATCAGCAGCATCAGCAGCGTATCGAGGAAGGCGCCGAGGATGAGGAACAGCACCGTCACCACGAACATGAACAGCACGGGGCTGAGATCGAGGCTGACCATCCACTGGCCCATCGCCTCGGGGATCTGCTCGGCCGCCACCACCCAGTTCATCACCAGCGCGCCGGCAATGGTGACGGCAACGATGGCGGTGGCTTTCGAGCTGTCGACCAGCACCCGGTAGAACGCCTTGAGCGTCAGCGAGCGGTAGAGGAAAAAGGCCAGCAGCAGGGCGCAGAAGGCGGCGACGGCAGCGGCCTCGGTGGGGGTGACGGCGCCCGAATAGATGCCGCCGAGCAGGATCACCGGCAGGAACAGCACCGGGATGGCCTTGAACACGGTCTGCGCCGCCTCGCGGAATT
>MKTG01000102.1:216-3157 GCA_001897615.1 Burkholderiales bacterium 68-10 | reverse complement strand
GGGGATGACACCGCCCATGAACAGGTAGCCGATCGAGGTGTTGGCGACGACGCCGTAGAGCACCATGGGGATCGATGGCGGGATGATCGGCCCGATGATCGCCGAAGTGGAGCTCAGCGCCGCGGCAAAGCCCGGCTTGTAGCCGGCCTTCACCATGGCATCGACCTCGAGCTTGCCGGGGCCGGCCGCGTCGGCGAGGGCCGAGCCGCTCATGCCGGAAAAAATCACCGAGGCGAGGATGTTCACATGGGCAAGGCCGCCCTTGAAGCGGCCGACCAGCATGTTGGCGACGCCATACATCTTCTCGGTGAGCCCGCCGGCATTCATGATCTCGGCGGCGAGGATGAACAGCGGCACCGAGAGCAGCACGAAGCTGCCATAGAGGCCGTTGAGGCTCTGGGTGGCGACCAGCGCGATATCCTGCTGGGTCAGCAGCAGGTAGACGATGCCGCTCGCCAGCATGGCATGGCCGATCGGCATGCCGAGGAACGACCACAGGAAGAACAGGACGAACATCGCCCAGGCGGAAAAGCTCATGTCTCAGCGGTGCTCAAAGAGATTTCTGCCACTCGGCGCCCAATAGCCGCCGGATGCGGATGGCCGCGCCGACGACGACAGCGATGAGGAAGATGGCAAAACACGAATAGACCAGGTCCATCCGCACATGCAGCAGCATGGTGGTGCGCCGGCCCAGGAACAGTAGGTAGTCGATGACGCCGGGCAGGGCCGCGAGGAAGGCGAGGCCGAGGCAGGCGGTGTTGAAGATGGCAAGCCAGCGCCGCGGCCCCGGCTTGAACCAGTTGTAGATGACGTCGAAGACGATCTGCTGCCGCTCCGGCACCAGGATGCCGCAACTCCAGAACACCACCCAGACATAGGCGATGGCGCAGAGCTCCAGCGTCCAGGCCACCGGCGCGTTGAAGACGTAGCGCGAGATGACCTGGACGATGAAGGCGAAGAACATGACGGCAAAGCTCAATGCCGCCACGCCTTCGGCGACCTGCGTCCACAGGGTCTGGAGCCGGGCGAGCACGGATCAGGCGCCGGCGGCGTTGATGCGATCGAGCAGGCCGGCCGGCCAGGTCTTGGCGAAGTCGCTCTCGAGGAACTTCTTCTGCACCTGGTCGCGGAACGCGGCGACATCGGGGGTGACCACGGTCAGGCCCTGGCCCTCGAGGAACTTCACCGCATCGGCCTCGGCGGCCAGCACGGCGTCGTCGTTGAAGGCCTTGGCCGCCGCCTCGGCGGTCTCGATGGCCTTTTTCTGCTCGTCGCTCAGCCCGTCCCAATAGGGCTTGGCTATGGCAAAGAAGGTGTTGGAGACCATATGGTCGGTCAGCACCACTTCCTTGGTGACCTCGTAGAACTTGTTGGCGATCACGTCGGCCAGGGGGTTCTCGAAGCCGTCAATGGTGCCGGTCTGCAGCGCCAGGTAGATTTCCTCGAAGGCCAGCGGCGTGGCGGCGCCGCCCAGCGCATTGCCGAGGAACTGCCAGGTTTCGGAACCCGGCATGCGGAGCTTGAGGCCGGCGAGATCGGCCGGGGTCTTCACCTCGCGCGGCTTCACCAGCACCAGCTGGCGCGAGCCGAGATACTGGCTGCGGATGATTTCGAGCCCAAGATCGGCCCCCACCTTGGCCTTGTATTCGGCGCCGACGTCGCCGTCATAGACCGCGTCGAGATGCTTGGCATCGCGCATCAGGTAGCCATTGGTGAAGATCGAGTATTCGGGGATCAGCGCCGCGACATCCTGCGGCGAGATCATCCCGACCTCGAGATTGCCGCGCTGCATCGCCTCGATCTCTGTGCCCTGGGCGAACAGCGTGCCGTTGTAGTGGATCTGCACGTCGAAGCCGCCGGGCAGCGCCTTTTCCAGCTCGTCCTTGAACACCACGAGCGCCTTGGACTGGATCTCGTTCTCGGCGCCCGGGGTGGAGATACGGAGCACCTTGGCCTCGGCGAAGGCCGGCCCGGCCATCGCGAGGGACGTCACGACAAGTGCGGCGCCAGCCAGCAGCGTGCGGCGCCCGAATTTCGGAACGGTTAGCGTCATGATTGTTCTCCCTGCTCGAGCCGCACGCCGAAGCGCCCTCTGCGGCTCCCTTTTGCAGTTTCGATGCTTCAACAGGGCAGGGGATGCGTCAAGCACAATGTTGACAATCGGCAATTAATCTTGAAGATGGCGGGCATCCTGAAGCTGGCCATTCGAGCCACGAAATGCCGTTATCTCAAGAGGTTAGAGTGGATGGTCTGCCAAAGACCCGGTGCCTTGCGGTCGCCATCGCGACCCCTCTGACCAGGGATTTTCACCCCGATACGGAACGCTTGGTCGCCCGCATGGAGGCGCTGCTGGCGGCCGGTTGCGACGGCCTCACGCTGTTCGGCACCACCGGCGAGGGGGCGGAGTTCTCCACCGAGGACCGGATGCGCACGCTCGAGACGGTGATTGCCGCGGGCATCCCGGCCGGGCGGCTGGTGGTGTCGATCGGCGCGCTGTCGATCCCCGACGTGGTGGCGCTGGCGCGCCATGCGACGGAGCAGGGGGTGCATGGCGTGCTGCTGATGCCGCCCTGCGTCTATCGCGGCGGCATCACCGAGGACGCGACGTTCCGCTTCTTTTCGGCGGTGATCGACCGGGTGGCGCTCTCGGCGCTGAGGCTCTACCTCTACCACTTCCCCGATATCTGCGGCGTGCCGATCACCGCGCAGGTGGTGCGGCGGCTCGACGAGCGCTATCCGGGGATGATCGCCGGGGTGAAGGATTCCGGCGGCGACCTCGATTTCACCATGGACCTGGTGCGGCGCTTCTCGCACCTGTCGATCTTCACCGGCAGCGAGATCCACCTGCCCGAGCTGATCGCGGCGGGGGCGCGCGGCACCATTTGCGGCCTTGCCAATGTGATGCCGCGGCTGATGCGGGCGATGCTGGATGCGCCGACCG
>MKTG01000102.1:0-144 GCA_001897615.1 Burkholderiales bacterium 68-10 | reverse complement strand
CAATGCCCGACATCGCCATGATCGAACGCCAGCACATCGTCGCCGATTTCCGCGCCTGGGATGCGGGCCTGCCCGAGCCGTGGCGCAGCCTCGCCGCGGCGCCGCCGGCGGGCAATGTCGTCGATCTCAAGCGCGCCTGAGGGG
>MKTG01000101.1:54134-75408 GCA_001897615.1 Burkholderiales bacterium 68-10 | reverse complement strand
TCGGGCCGCCGCACGGGGCGCCTGGGGGGACGCCGGCGCCGCCCCTTGCAGCGTAGCCAGGGCTGCTTCCAGCGCCTCCACGCGGGCCTTCAGTTGCGCGACCTCGCTGGCCGACGGCATGCCCATGCTGGCCAGCGCGCGCGCCACGCGGTCTTCGAAGATGCCGCCCAGCTTGTCCCACGAACCCACGCCGCCGGCGGCCTGGGCGGTCATGGCACCCATGCGTTCGGCGGCTTCGGCCCATTTTTCCTTGGCCAGCGCCTGGGTGCGCGCCTGCCAGTCCAGGCCCTGCTGGACCAGACCTTCGAACGCCTTGCTGCCTTCGGTCTGGGCACTGGCCTGGGCGCCGGCCAGCGCCCCCAGCCCGGCCAGCCAGATGTTGTGCGGTGTCTGCAGGGGCGAGGGCGCGGGCGCGTCCGGCGTGGCCGGTGCGGCAGCGGCGGCGGTTTTGCGGGGGCGAGTGGCCATGACGGGTTCCTGTGTCGGCGGGGGTGGGCGCAGCCGATACTGTAGCCCTTCCACGGGTGGCCGGGGCGCATGAAATAATCCCCGGTTTCGTGTGCCGGCGCGGCATCGGAGCCCATGGCACGCCGGTGGCCGGCAGATTTCAGAGACGCAGAACCATGATTTTCGTCACCGGCGGCGCCGGCTTCATCGGCAGCAACTTCGTCCTCGACTGGCTGGCCGGCGGGGGCGAGCCCGTGCTCAACCTGGACAAGCTCACCTACGCCGGCAACCTGGCCAACCTGGCGAGCCTGCAAGGTGACGCGCGCCACCGCTTCGTGCAGGGCGACATCGGCGACACCGCGCTGCTCGAGCGCCTGCTGGCCGAGCACCGGCCGCGCGCCGTCGTCAACTTCGCCGCCGAATCGCACGTCGACCGCTCCATCCACGGCCCGGGCGAGTTCATCCAGACCAACGTCGTCGGCACCTTCAGGCTTTTGGAGGCCGTGCGCCAATACTGGCAAGCGCTGCCAGCTACAGAAAAAGAAGCGTTCCGCCTCCTGCACGTCAGCACCGACGAGGTCTACGGCACCCTGGCGCCCGACGCGCCCGCCTTCACCGAGCAGCACGTCGTCGAGCCCAACAGCCCCTACAGCGCCAGCAAGGCCGCCAGCGACCACCTGGTGCGCGCCTGGCACCACACCTACGGCCTGCCGGTGCTGACGACGAACTGCTCCAATAATTACGGCCCGTATCACTTTCCTGAAAAACTCATCCCCCTGATGATCGTCAACGCCCTGGCCGGCAAGCCGCTGCCGGTCTACGGCGACGGCATGCAGATCCGCGACTGGCTGTACGTGGGTGACCACTGCGGCGCCATCCGGCGCGTGCTGCAGGCGGGCCGCGTGGGCGAGACCTACAACATCGGCGGCTGGAACGAGATGCCCAACATCGAGATCGTGCGCACCGTCTGCGCGCTGCTCGACGAGCTGCGCCCGCGCGCCGACGGCCAGCCCTACGCCAGCCAGATCGCCTACGTGCAGGACCGCCCCGGCCACGACCGCCGCTACGCCATCGACGCGCGCAAGATCGAGCGCGAGCTGGGCTGGCGCCCGGCCGAGACCTTCGCCACCGGCATCCGCAAGACCGTGCAGTGGTACCTGGACCACCCCGACTGGGTGGCGCAGGTGCAGTCGGGCGCCTACCGCGACTGGGTGGCCACGCAATACGGCGCTGCCGCCGCCCGCGCATGAAGATCCTGTTGCTGGGCAAGAACGGCCAGCTCGGCTGGGAGCTGCAGCGCAGTCTGGCGCCGCTGGGCGAGCTGGTGGCGCTGGACCGCCAGGGCGCGCCGGGCCTGTGCGGCGACCTGGGCGAGCCGGACGGCCTGGCCGCCACCGTGCGTGCGCTGCGCCCCGACGTGATCGTCAACGCCGCCGCCTACACCGCCGTCGACCGCGCCGAGAGCGAGCCCGATCTGGCGCGCCGCATCAATGCCCATGCCCCCGCCGCACTGGCGCGCGAAGCCGCTGCCTGCGGCGCGCTGCTGGTGCACTACAGCACCGACTACGTGTTCCATGGCCACGGCCAGCGCCCCTGGGCGGAGGACGATCCGACCGGCCCCCTCAACGTCTACGGCCAGACCAAGCTGGCCGGCGAACAGGCCATCGTGCAGGCCGGCTGCCGTCACCTGATCCTGCGCACCAGCTGGATCCACGCGGCGCGCGGCGGCAACTTCGCGCGCACCATGCTGCGCCTGGCGCGCCAGCAGCCGCGCCTGACCGTGATCGACGACCAGTGGGGCGCGCCCACCGGCGCCGAGCTGATCGCCGACGTCAGCGCGCACGCCATCGTGCAGCTGCGCGCGCGGCCCGACAAGGCCGGCATCTACCACCTGGCGGCGGCCGGCGAGACCAACTGGTTTTCCTATGCAAAACACGTGCTTGCGCAGGCCCAATCTGCGCAAGCAGCTATCGAATATGCAGTAAAGGACATCCTCCCGATTCCCAGCAGCGCCTACCCCGTGGCGGCCACGCGCCCGCACAATTCGCGCCTGGACACGCGCAAGCTGCGCACCGCCTTCGATCTGCACCTGCCGCCCTGGCAGGCCGGCGTGGACCGCATGCTGGCCGAAATCCTTGGACACTCCCTCGCATGACTCCACGCAAAGGCATCATCCTGGCCGGCGGCTCCGGCACCCGGCTGCACCCGGCCACCCTGGCCATGAGCAAGCAACTGCTGCCGGTGTACGACAAGCCGATGATCTACTACCCGCTGTCCACGCTGATGCTGGCCGGCATGCGCGACATCCTGGTCATCAGCACACCGCAGGACACGCCGCGCTTTGCGCAGCTGCTGGGCGACGGCAGCCAGTGGGGCATCGCCATCCAGTACGCCGTGCAGCCCAGCCCGGACGGCCTGGCGCAGGCCTTCCTCATTGGCGAGCGCTTTGTCGGCGACGCCCCCAGCGCCCTGGTGCTGGGCGACAACCTGTTCTACGGCCACGACTTCGAGCTGCTGCTGGGCAATGCCGACGCGCGCGGCCAGGGCGCCACCGTGTTCGCCTACCACGTGCACGACCCCGAGCGCTACGGCGTGGTCGAATTCGACGCCGGCGGTCGTGCCGTCAGCATCGAGGAAAAACCCGCCCGGCCCAAGAGCAGCTACGCCGTCACCGGCCTGTACTTCTACGATGCGCGGGTGGTGGACATCGCCAAGTCCATCCGCCCCAGCGCGCGCGGCGAGCTGGAAATCACCGCCGTCAACGACGCCTACCTGCAAAACGGCCAGCTCAACGTGCAGATCATGCAGCGCGGCTACGCCTGGCTGGACACCGGCACCCACGACAGCCTGCTGGACGCCGGCCAGTTCATCGCCACGCTGGAGCGCCGCCAGGGCCTGAAGATCGCCTGCCCGGAAGAGGTGGCCTGGCGCAAGGGCTTCATCGACGCCGCCCAGCTTGAGCGCCTGGCGCAGCCGCTGGCCAAGAGCGGCTATGGGCAATACCTGCTGCGCCTGCTGGGCGAACCCGGTCACGCCGTGGAGCGACGCTGACATGGCCGATGCGCCGCGGGTGCCCTTCTTCTGTCCGGCCGGGGCCGCCTTCGGCGTCGACCTGGGAGCCTGCCTGCAGCGCGTGGTCGACAGCGGCTGGTACGTGCTGGGCCCGCAGGTGCGCGACTTCGAGGCGGCGTTCGCGCGCCATGTCGGGGTGCGGCATGCGCTGGGCGTGGCCAACGGCACGGACGCGCTGACGCTGGCGCTGCGCGCCCTCGGCGTCCAGCCGGGGCAGCCGGTGGTCACCGTCGCCAATGCCGGCTGCTACGCCAGCACGGCGCTGGCTCAGCTCGGCGCCCAACCCCTGTACGTGGATGTCGAGCCCGCGCGTCTGACGATGGCGCCGCCGGCGCTGGCCGCCGCGCTGGCCGCCCACCCCGTGGCCGCCGTCATCGTCACCCACCTGTACGGCCAGATGGCCGACATGCCGCGCCTGGCCGCGCTGTGCCATGCGGCGAAGGTGCCGCTGATCGAGGACTGCGCCCAGGCGCATGGCGCCACGCTGAATGGCCGTCAGGCCGGCGCCTGGGGCGCGCTGGCCTGTTTCAGCTTCTACCCCACCAAGAACCTGGGCGCCCTGGGCGACGGTGGCGCCGTGCTGACCGACGACCAAGCGCTGGCCGAGCGCCTGCGCGCGCTGCGCCAGTACGGCTGGACGCGCAAGTACGAGGTCACGGTGGCCGGTGGCGCCAACAGCCGCCTGGACGAACTGCAGGCCGCCGTGCTGCTGGCCAAGCTGCCGCATCTGGACGCCGCCAATGCCGCGCGCCGCGCCATCGCCGCGCGCTACAGCGCGGCCTTCGCCGACCTGCCGCTGACCTGCCCGCCACCGCCCGGGCCCGACCACGTGATGCACCTGTACGTCGTGCGCACGCCGCGCCGCGCCGCGCTGCAGGCGCATCTGGCGGCCCACGGCGTCGCCAGCGACATCCACTACCCGCTGGCGGATCACCGCCAGCCCGTGCGTGCCGCGCCGCCGCCGCCGCTGCCCGTCACCGACCAGGCCTGCGCCGAGGTGCTGTCACTGCCCTGCTACCCGGGCCTGACGCAGGCCCAGGCGGCGCGCGTCATCGAGGCCGTGCGCGGCTTCTTCGCGGGGGCTTGACCGATGCTCAGTCTCATCATCCCGGTCTACCGCAACGAGGCCTCGATCCCCGAGCTGCTGGCCGAGCTGCAGGGGCTGCACCAGGCGCTGGCCGGCGCGCTGGAGGTGGTGTTCGTGGTCGACGGCAGCCCCGACCGCTGCCACGAACTGCTGCGCACCCTGCTGCCGCGTACCGGCCTGGACGCCACGCTGGTGCTGCTGACGCGCAACTTCGGCGCCTTTGCCGCCGTGCGCATGGGCCTGCAGCAGGCGCGTGGCGACACCTTCGCGGTGATGGCGGCCGACCTGCAGGAGCCGCCGGAGCTGGTGCTGCGCATGCAGGCCGTGCTGGCCGACGGCGCCGTGGACGTGGTGGTGGCCGAGCGCACGCTGCGCCACGACCCGTTCTGGCAGCGCTGGCAGGCGGCGCTGTTCTGGTCACTGTACCGGCGCTACGTGGTGCCCGAGATGCCGCCCGGCGGGGTCGACATCTTTGCCTGCAACCGTGCCTTTCGGGACGCGCTGCTCGATCTGGGCGAAAGCCGCAGCTCCCTGATCGCGCAGATTTTCTGGCTGGGCTTCCGGCGCGCCGGCGTGCCCTACGAGCGGCAGCCGCGCCGCCACGGCCAGTCGGCCTGGACCTGGCGCAAGAAGCTGGCGTACCTGGCCGACAGCGTGTTCGCCTTCACCGACTTGCCGGTGCGGCTGCTCACGCGCGTCGGCGCGCTCGGCCTGCTGGTGGCGGCGGTGCTGGGCGTGGTGGTGCTGTTCGGCAAGCTGTCCGGTCTGATCGGCGTGCCCGGCTACGCCATGACGCTGATCGCTATCCTGTTCTTCGGCGCGCTCAACCTGCTCAGCCTGGGCATCGTCGGCACCTATGCCTGGCGCGCCTACGAAAACACCAAGCAACGCCCGCAGGCCATCGCCTTGCGGGTGGATCGCTTCGAGTCCCGATAATTGCCCGTCATGTCTGCCTCGCCCGTTCCCAGTGCGCCGCGCGTCATCGACAGCTGCGTCGCCGGGGTGCGCCTGCACCTGCTGCGCGAGGTGAAGGACGCACGCGGCGATCTGTGCGTGGCCGAGGTCGGCGCCGACCTGCCCTTTGCCGTTCAGCGCAGCTTCCTGATCTACAACGTGCCCAACGCCGAACTGCGCGGCGAGCACGCCCATCGTCAGTGTGGCCAGTTCTTGCTGGCGGTCGCTGGCTCCATCCACGTCATCGCCGACGATGGTCGGCAGCGCGAAGAATTTCGCCTCGACCGGCCCAGCCTGGGCCTGTACCTGCCGCCCATGACCTGGGGCATCCAGTACCGCTATTCCGAGGGTGCGGTGCTGCTGGTGCTGGCTTCCGACCCCTACGACCCGGCTGACTACATCCGCGACTACGACGAGTTTCTGGCGCTGCGGCGCGATGGAGGCCTGGGATGATCGCGCGCGAGGTGCTGCGCTACCTGCTGGCGGGTGGGGTCAATACGGTGGTGAGCTACGGGCTGTACCTGGCGCTGCTGCGCGTGCTGGACTACCGCACGGCCTACGTGCTGGCGTTCGTGGCCGGCATCGCGCTGTCCTTCGTGCTGCTGCGCCACATGGTGTTCGCGCGTCCCGGCAAGCGCTTCTCGTGGGCCTATGTCGCGGCCAGTCACGGCCTGCAACTGGTGCTGGGCCTGGCCGTGGTCGAGGCCTGGGTGGCCTGGCTGCACGGCCCGGCATGGCTGGCGCCGCTGGCCGCGGTGCTGGTGTGCGTGCCGGTCATCTTTGTCCTGCAGCGCTGGATCTTCACCCCGCATGCCGCGCGCTGACCCGTTGCGTCAGGGAGCACAAAAGTGGCTGCTGCGCGCCTGCGTGGCCCTGCCGTTGCTGATGCTGGGCGCCAACCTGCTGGCCTGGCTGCGCTGGGGCACCGACCTGCCCTACCTGGACGACTGGCGGGTCTACGACGAAGGCAGTGCCCTGTCACTGAACGTGCAACGGCTGTTTCGCGCCGTCAACAACACCATTTCACCGGTCGGCCTGGCGCTGGATGTGCTGGCGCAGCGCTGGCTGGGGGGCAATCCCTTGCCCTACCAGGCGCTGTCCATGGTGGCGGTGCTGGGCGGTCTGCTGTGGCTGCAATGGCGTCTGCTGGGTTGGGTGGTGGCAGACCGGCGCCAGCAGGTGCTGCTGTTCGCGCTGTGCTTTCCGATGCTGCAGTCAGGCAGCTACTGGGGTGAGCAGAACCTGGCGTATCACCAGGCGCTGCCGCTGCTGGCGCTGCTGGCGGCGGTCGGCTGGGCGCTGCGGCGGCCCGGGCGCTGGGCCCAGGCCGGTGTGCTGGCGCTGGGTCTGCTGGCCGGCCTGTCCTACATCTCGGGCGCCATCGCGGCCGTGGTGCTCGGTGCCTGCTGGCTGGTTCTGGGGTGGGTGCTGCACAGCCGGGCGGCGCCGGCGCTGGCCGCACGCCTGCGCCGCACGGGCGGCGTGCTGCTGCTGGCCGGCGGCCTGACCAGCGCGATGCAGATTTACCTGACGCGCGGGGACGTGCAGGCCAGGGACCGGCAGTACATGGGCCTGACGAGCCCCGTCACGTCCGATTTCTGGGCCTTCCTGGCCGCCAAGATCGGGCGCGCCAGCGGGCACGGTTTTGCGTCGCTGTCGCTGGAACTGGCCTGGGTGGCGCTGCTGGTGCTGGCGCTGGTCGCTGCCCTGGGGGTGGCGCTGCGCGGGCTGCTGGCGCGCGGTGGCGCCCATGCCCGACTGCGCCGCCTGGCGGTGGTGTTCGTGCCGCTGTGCGCCATCGTGCTGACCTACCTCGCGCTGGTGAGCCTGGGTCGAGCCGGGTTTCGAGATCCGGCCATCCAGGATGCCGGCGCGGTGTTCCGCTTTGGCTACGAGCGCTTTCACTTCTTCTGGGCCACCCTGCTGTTTCCCTGGGTCGCCGCGGCCCTCGCGCTGCGGGTTCGCTCGCGCGGGTGGGCCACGCCGGCCCTGGCTGGCGCGTTGCTGGTTCTGCTCGCGCTGTCGTCGGTGCGCGGCATGTTCGATGTGTCGTCGTTCTACCGCGCGGCGTCCGCCTATCGGGCGGGCGAGATTCGCTGCCTCGCCGGGCAGCTGGGATCCGGGCAGGCGATCCGCTGTCCGGGCTTCGACATGATGGGGATGAACGACCTGACGCGCGCCTATGTCCATGCGCGCGACATCAACGCCTCGTTCGTGCGCTACCTGCCCATACTGGCGCGCGAAGGCTTCGGGCGTGACCTGCTGCGCCGGGATGTGGCCGCTGGCGCCGAACCCGGCCCATGGACCCATGTGCGCCGTCTGCCCGATGGCTGGCTGCAGAGCGAAGGCGATGCGCAGTTGACGGTCGTGCTGCCGCAGGCCGAGCTGGCCCGGCGTTGCCGCATCATGGGCGTGCAGCTTGAGCTGGCGGTCCCGGGGGCGGAGACGGCGCAGATTTACTACCGATGGTCGGGTGAGGTGGCTGACAGCGAGACGCATTCGGTGCGCAAGGGCTACCAGCCCGACGCGGCTGGCCTCGCGCGGCTGGAATTCTCGCTCGACGCTCCCGCCGGCTTCGAGCCCCACCTGCGCATCGACCCCGTGGATGGCCTGTCCCGCTTCAGGCTGCGGGATCTGCGTGTCACCTGTCGCCTATGGGGGGATCGGTGAACGCCGGTTCGATATCCGCCCTGCCCTTGATCCGCAAGGCCCGGCGCATTCAAGGCCGGACGCTGGCGTTGCTCGACGCCGGCCAGCAGGACGCTGCCTTCATTCACGGCTTGCGCACCGATCCGGTGCGTGCGCGCTTCCTGTCGGCGGTCCCCCCCGAGCTGGAGGCGCAGACGGCGTGGTTGCGGCGCTATGCCGATGATGCGACCCAGGCCTATTTCGTGATTGCCGACGCCGTGAGCGATGAACGCCTGGGCACCGTGCGCCTGTACGGCGCGCGCGGGGAGGCGTTCAGCTGGGGCTCCTGGCTGCTCAAGGCCGGGCTGCCGGCCCACTGCGCGATCGAATCCGCCCTCATGACCTACCACTACGGCCTGTGGCTGGGCTTCCGGTCGGCCTATTTCGAGGTCCTCCACGACAATGTGAGCGTGTGGCGATTTCACGAGAATTTCGGTGCCACCCGCGTGGGGGCCGATGATCGGCACTTCCAGTACGTGCTGGGCGCCGACGCGCTGACGCGCGCCCTGCACCGCTATCGACGCTACCTGCCGCAGGGTATTCGCGTGACCACTGACTGACGCAGGCCGTCAATCGCCATGGAGCAAAACCACATGCAAGTCATCACCACCACGCTCGCCGGCGTCCTGATTCTCGAACCCCGGGTGTTCGGCGACGCCCGTGGGTTCTTCATGGAGAGCTACAACCGGCGCAGCTTCGCGCAGGCCACCGGACTGGACCTCGATTTCGTGCAGGACAACCACAGCCGGTCCTCGAAGGGCGTGCTGCGGGGGCTGCACTATCAGCTGCGGCAGCCGCAGGGCAAGCTGGTGCGCGCGGTCCGGGGCGCCATCTTCGACGTCGCGGTGGACATTCGCCGTGGCTCACCCACGTTCGGGCAGTGGACGGGGGTGGAGTTGTCGGAGGACAACCGGCGCCAGCTTTGGGTGCCGGCGGGCCTGGCCCACGGCTTTCTGGTGCTCAGCGAGGCCGCCGAGGTGCTGTACAAAACCACCGACTACTACGCGCCGGAGCACGAGCGCAGCATCGCGTGGGACGACCCGACCATCGCCATCGACTGGCCCCTGGCCGCGCTTGGCCTCGCCGAGCCGCTGCTGTCCGGCAAGGACCGTGCGGGGGTGACACTGGCGCAGGCCGAGCTGCCGGCTTGAGGCGCTGCGGCAGTACCTGCGGTGAACATTTCCGCCTCCATCGTCAGCCACGGCCACGGGACGCAGGTCGAGTCGCTGCTGGCGCAACTGGCGGCGTTGGGCGAGCCACGTCTGCTGCGCGTTTTCGTCACCTTCAACGTCCCCGAGCCCGCGTCGGTTGATCGCTTGCGCGGACGCGACTGGCCATTCCAGTTGCACATCCTCGACAACCCCGCGCCGCTGGGTTTCGGTGCCAACCACAACCGGGCGTTTGCCCTAGACGGCCGGATCGACGGTGGCCACCCCCTGTTTGCCGTGCTCAACCCGGACCTGTGCTGCCGCGCCAATCCGTTCCCGGCACTGGTGGCGGAATTGGCCAGCGATGCGCGCGCGGGCGCGGTCTACCCGACCCAAGTCGACGTCCACGGTCACCGGCAGGACCACGAGCGTCTGCGGCCGACGCCGTTGCGGCTGCTGCGCCGACATCTGCTGGGCCAGCGCATCGAGGTGGCCGCGGGACAGTCGCCAGAGTGGGTCAATGCCGCCTTCCTGCTGCTGCGGCGGCCGGCGTTCGCGGCCCTGGGCGGGTTCGACGAGGCGTATCACATGTACTGCGAGGACGTCGATTTCTGTCTGCGCCTGCAGTTGGCGGGCTGGCGCTTGCGGCACGCCGACGGGGCGGTCGTCGAGCACCAGGCGCAGCGCACCAGCCATCGCCATCCGCGCTATCTGCTGTGGCATGCTCAGAGCCTCGTCCGGCTCTGGCGCTCGCCTGCGTGGCGGGCCTGGGGTGCCACAGAAGAACACACCCGGGCCGGCGCCGCCGATCGCGCCGATCTTCCATGAATTCGTCTTCATCCGCCCCGCGCTATCAGCGCAATTTCGGCCTCGACCTGCTGCGCTCGATCGCGATCTGCGTGGTGCTCATGAACCACGGCTACCTGGGCTTCTTCGTCAGTACCGGCCTGTCGAAGTGGGAAGGCTGGCGCGCCGCCCTCAGCGCCTGCGCGGTGTTTTCCATCGAGTGGCTGTTCGTGCTCAGCGGCTACCTGATCGGCTCGATGATGATCCGCAGCTTCGAGACCCGCGGCGGCTGGTGGGCCAGCGCGCGCGATTTCTGGCTGCGGCGCTGGTTTCGCACCATTCCCAACTATTACCTGTTCCTGCTGCTCAACGCCGTGATCGCCTGGTGGGGCATCGAGGAAGGGCGCTTCGCCTGGTCGTTCGCCGTGTTCTCCCAGAACCTGGCGTGGGCGCAGACCAAGCCCTACTTTTTCGCCGAGGCCTGGTCGCTGGCGCTGGACGAATGGTTCTACTTCCTCATGCCGCTGCTGCTGGGCGGCGTCGCGCTGGTGCGCCGCATGGAGCGCCGCCAGCTGTTCTGGGCCGTCGCCCTGCTGCTGATTGCCATACCCACCGTGCTGCGCACCGTGGTGACCCCGTCGGCGCATTTTTTCGAGTGGGACGACGACATCCGCCGTGTCACCCTCATGCACCTGGATGCCACGGGCTGGGGCGTGGCCGCCGCCATCCTCAACCGCTGGCACCCCGGCTGGTGGACGCGCTGGCAGGGCGCCAAGGCGCTGCTGGGCCTGGCGCTGACCTTGGGGGCCGCGGCTGCCATGTTCTATTTCATGCGGGTGGACTGGCGCGGCTTCGCCGGCGGGCGCTTCAATGACCTGGCGCTGATCGTCGCGCCGGGCGTCGGCACGGTGCTGATCCTCCCCTGGCTGTCCGGCCATCAGCCGGACGCCCGCTGGGGCCGCTGGCTGGCGGCGCGCATCGGCGATTACTCGTATTCCGTCTACCTGTGCCACTTCCCGCTGATGCTGCTCATGATCCATGCGCTCAAGCTCTGGGGCGGGGCGTTGGGCCCGATCGTCGGCTGGGTCGTGCTGGCCTGGCTGCTGGGCGTGCTGGCGGTTTCGGCATTGGTGTTCCATGGTTTTGAGAAACCTGTGTCCGACCTGCGCGAGCGCTTCACGCGGCGCGTGCAGGCGGGGCCATTCAGTGCGCAGCCGTCGGCATGACGGTCCTGGCCGGGCGCGGGCGCGCGCTGGCGCTGGCGCGTGGGCTCGCCTCGTAGAATTCCCACGTGGTACGCCGGGAAGGCCGGTGACCTATACGCGCTTGCCACATGAACCGTTCTGAAACCCTCTCTTCCCTGACCTCCAGCCCAGCAGCCGACCTGGTGGCCGCTGTCATGCACTGGCCGGCCTACGGTGAGCGGCTGGTGACGGCGGGCAAGCTGCCCGCCCGCGACCTGGAGCGCGCGCTGGCGGCGCAGCGAGAAATGGGCGGCCCGCTGGACGCCGTGCTGGTCAGCCTGGGCCTGGTGTCCGAGCTGGACGCCGCGCAGGCCCTGGCCGAGCACCTGCGGCTGCCGTTCGTGCCGGGTGACGGGTTTCCCGACGTCCTGCCCGAAATCGACGGCCTGCAAGCCGAATTCCTCAAGTCCCACCACGTGCTGCCCCTGGGGGTGGACGGGCACGACCTGGTGGTGGCCATGCGCGCGCCACAGGACGCCTTCGTCGTCAAGGCCCTGCACCTGAGCACCGGCCTGCAGGTGCGTCCCAGCGTGGCGCTGGCCTCGGACATCGACAAGGCGCTGCGGCGCCAGCAGGACGAGGCCGAATCGCAGGCGCTGGAGCCCGGCGCGGGCGAGGCGGGCGACGCCGGCGACTTCGTCGAGCACCTGCGCGACCTGGCCAGCGAGGCGCCCGTCATCCGCCTGGTCAACGCCATCATCGGCCGCGTGATCGAGCTGCGGGCCTCGGACATCCACCTGGAGCCCTTCGACGACGGCCTGCACGTGCGCTACCGCATCGACGGCGTGCTGCACCCCGGCGACATGGTGCCAGCCGCCCAGGGCGCCGCCGTCAGCTCGCGCGTCAAGTTGCTGGCGCACCTGGACATCGCCGAGCGCCGCCTGCCGCAGGACGGCCGCATCAAGACCCGCGTCAAGGGGCGCGAGCTGGATTTGCGCGTCTCCACCGTGCCCACCGTGTGGGGCGAAAGCGTGGTCATGCGCGTGCTCGACCGCGCCAGCGTGCGCTTCGGCCTGGACGACATGGGTTTCGAGCCCGACACCCTGGCGCGCTTCAAGCAACTCATCCACCGCCCGCACGGCATCCTGCTGGTCACCGGCCCCACCGGCTCGGGCAAGACCACCACCCTGTACGCGGCGCTGGCCACGCTGGATGCGGCCACGCAGAAGATCATCACGGTCGAGGACCCGGTCGAATACCAGCTCGAGGGCATCAACCAGATCCAGGTGCACCCGCAGATCAACCTGAGCTTCGCCAACGCGCTGCGCTCCATCCTGCGCCAGGACCCGGACATCATCATGATCGGCGAGATGCGCGACGGCGAAACCGCGCAGATCGCCGTGCAGTCCTCGCTCACCGGTCACCTGGTGCTCTCCACCCTGCACACCAACACGGCGGCCAGCGCCGTGGTGCGCATGCAGGACATGGGGGTCGAGCGCTACCTGATCACTTCCACCGTCAACGGCGTGCTGGCACAGCGCCTGGTGCGCCGGCTGTGTCCACACTGCAAGACGCCGGTGCAGCCGGCGCCCGCGCTGCTGCAAAGCTCCGGCCTGGGGCGCTTCCTGCCCGTCGGCCAGCCCATGTACCAGGCCACGGGCTGCGAGCACTGCCGCGGCACCGGCTACCAGGGTCGCGGCGCCATCCACGAGCTGCTGGTGGTCGACGAGACGCTGCGCAGCGCCATCCTGCAGGGCCACGACGCCGGCGCCCTGCAGGCCCTGGCGGTGCAGGGCGGCATGCTCACCCTGTACGACGACGGCCTGCGCAAGGTGGCCGCTGGCGTCACCAGCCTGGACGAGCTGCTGCGCGTGACGCAGGACCAGAGCGAAACGTGAGCACCTCCCGTGACCCTGTGCCAACCCGTGGGCGGCCGCAATGACTGAATTTGTCTGGCGCGCCGCCGCCGCCGACGGCCAGCTGATCGAAGGCCGCAGCGACGCCCCGGCCGTCGACGCCGTGCTGCGCCAGCTGCGCGAGCGCGGCCTGACGCCCATCCACGTCGGCGCCGCCACGTCGCAGGCCGCGGCCTCGGCCACGCTGGGCCGCGCCGGCCAGCGCGCGCTCAAGGGGCCGGTGCAGCGCGCCGACGTGCTGGCCTTCACCAGCGAGCTGTCCATCATGCTGCGCGCCGGGCTGGCGCTGGACAACGCGCTGCGCGTGCTGATCGAGATGAGCGCCAAGCCCAGCGTGCGCCAGCTGCTGGAAGGCGTGCTCGAAGACGTCAAGGGCGGCGCCACCTTCAGTCGCGCACTGGCCAAGCGGGGCGATCTGTTTGGCGACTTCTACCTCAACATGGTGCGCTCGGGCGAAGCCAGCGGCCAGATGTCGCAGGTGCTCGAGCGCCTGGTGGCGCACATGGAGCGGCTGCGCGCGCTGCGCGAAAGCGTCATCTCCGCCACCCTGTACCCGGCCATCCTGCTGGGCGTCGCGCTGCTGTCGCTGGTCGGCATGCTGGGCTTCGTGGTGCCGCAGTTCGAGCGCCTGTTCAAGGACATGGGCGAGGCGCTGCCGCTGCCCACGCGCATCGTCATGGCGCTGGGGCAGGGCTTTCGCCAGCACGGCCTGCTGCTGGCCATCGCCGCGCTGCTGCTGGGCTGGCTGGCCTGGCGCTGGCTGCGCTCGCCGGCCGGGCGTGCCTGGTGGCAGCGGCGCGCGCTGCGCCTGCCGGTGGTCGGCCCGCTGCTCTACAAGTACGAGCTGACCCTGTTCGCCCGCTCGCTGGGCACCCTGCTGGGCAACGGCGTGCCGCTGCTCACCGCGCTGCACATCGCCACCGAAACCGTGGGCAACCTCGAACTGCGCCAGCCGCTGGCCAAGATGGCGCCCCAGGTGAAGGAAGGCGCCCGCATGGTGCGCGCCATGGAAAGCACCGGCGTGTTTGAACCTTTGGCCATCAACCTGGTCCGAGTGGGCGAGGAAACCGGCCGCATCGGCCCGATGATGCTGGAGCTGTCCGAGGTGCTCGACCGCGAGGTCGAAACCGGCATCAAGCGCGCCCTCACGCTGCTGGAGCCCATCCTGATCCTGCTGCTGGGCGTGCTGATCGCCGCCATCATCGTCTCCATTCTGCTGGGCATCCTGTCGATCAACGATTTGGCTGGATAAGCTCGCATGCCCACCGTTGCATTCCACAACCCACCCTTCACGCCGTGGCCACCGCGACAGGGCTTCTGAGCCGTCATTGCGAGCGTCAGCGAAGCAATCCAGCAGCAACGCTGAATCAAGCGTGCATGGATTGCTTCGTCGCTGCGCTCCTCGCAATGACGGGGGGCTGGGGGCTGCGTTGCCTGCGGCTCGCCATGCCGGTGCAATGGCCTGCCCTCGGCGACTCGCGTTGAATGAATACACATTCGTGCTTCAAATATTGAAAGATTGAAAGGAACCGTGTCATGAATCGCTTCATCCGCCGCCAGGCCTCCCGCGCCGCGCGCGGCTTCACCCTGATCGAGATGCTGGTGGTGATCGCCATCATCGCCCTGCTGGCCGGCCTGGTCGGCCCGGCGGTGATGGACCGCCTGGGCGGTGCCAAGAGCAAGACCGCCGGCATCCAGATCGCCGACCTGGACAAGGCGCTCGAAATCTTCAAGCTCGACGTCGGCCGCTACCCCAGCAACGCCGAGGGCCTGCAGGCGCTGGTCGCCAAACCGGCCTCGGCGGGCGGCTGGAACGGCCCCTACCTGAAGGGCGGCCTGCCCACCGACCCCTGGGGCAACCCCTACCGCTACGCCAACCCGGGCCCGGGCGGCGGCATCGAAATCCTCTCGCTCGGCGCCGACAACGCCCCCGGCGGCGAGGGCGAGAACGCCGACGTGCGCAACAAGCAGTAAGCGTCGGCGGCATTGCCGAACTTATGAGGAAAATTAGGCTCTAGCGCTTATGTGGCAAGCGCAAGCAGCTATTTTTAATGTAGCATACCGGGTTCCTTTCCAGCGGCCGGCGCGCCCGCGCGTGGGCGGCTTCACCCTGATCGAGCTGCTGGTCGTGATCGCCCTCATGGCCTTGGTTGTCGGCCTGGTGCCCATCGCCTTCGGCCGCCTGCACGAATCGGCGCAATACCGCGACACCGTGCGCGCCGTGCTGACCGACCTGCGCGCCGCCCGCCAGCAGGCGCAGAGCCAGGGCGCCGAAACCCGCTTCGCGGTCGACCTGCGCGCCCGCAGCTTCGGCGTCGAAGGCGGCCCGCAGCGCGAAGTGCCCGAACCGCTCACCCTGCGCGCCGTCATGGCCGCCGAAACCGCCGACGCCGACGGCCGCCTGGCCATCAGCTTTCTGCCGCGCGGCGGCGCCTCGGGCGGCAGTGTCGACCTGATCCGCCCCTCCGGCAGCGGCGTGCGCCTGCGCGTCGACTGGTTCACCGGCCGCGTCGAGCAGGAGGCCATCGAGCCGTGAGCTGGCACGCCCCCCGGATGGGCCGCAAGGCCGGCGGTTTTTCGCTGCTGGAAATCCTGGTCGCGTTCGCCATCGCCGCCATGGCGCTGGGCCTGCTCTACCGCGTCAGCGGCAACAACGCGCGCCAGGCCGGCGGCCTGCTGCAGCACGAGCGCGCCATGGTGCTGGCCCAGTCCCTGCTGGCCGCGCACCAGACCGTGCCGGCGCAAGGCGTCAACGAGCGCGGCGAAGCCGCCGGCTACGGCTGGCAGGTGCAAAGCCGCCCCTATCCCACGCCGGCCGGCAACGCCGCGCCGCAGGCCGCGCGCCTGCACGAGTTGCGCGTCGACGTGCGCTGGCACGACGGCACGGCCGAGCGCGCCTTCGAGCTCGCCAGCCTGCGCCCCGAGCGGCGGCCACAGCCCGGCGAGGCCATCCGATGAGCGCCACCGTCACCCGGCGCCGCCGCGGCTTCACCCTGGTCGAGGTGCTGATCGCCTTGGTGCTGCTGTCCCTGCTGATGCTGGTGCTCACCAGCGCGCTGCGCGGCATGGGCCAGGTCGAGGAGCGCGTCGAGCAGCGCATCGAGGCCGCCGACGACTACCGCCTCGCCACCCAGCTGCTGGGCGACGTGCTGGGACACGTGTCGGCGCGCCGCCACAGCGTGCAGGCGGCCGGCGGGCCGGCGCAGGCGCCGTTCTTCGAGGCCCGGCCCGACAGCCTGGCCTGGATCGGCGTCATGCCGGCGCGCTTTGGCCTGGGCGGGCGCCACTACCTGCGCCTGGCGCTGGAGCCGGGCGAGGGCGGCGCGCGCCTGGTGCTGCGCTACGCGCCCTGGACCGGCGGGCCGCGCTTCGACGCCTGGACCCAGGCCGAGGCGCGGGTGCTGGCCTGGCCGGTGGGCGCGCTGTCGCTGCGCTACCAGGAGCCGGCCAGTGGCCAGTGGAGCGAGGCCTGGCCGCCGCCCGGCATGGCGGTCAGCGCGCTGCCGCCCACCTTGCTGCCGACGGCGGTCGAATTGCGCCTGGAGGGCCCGGCGCCGGCGTGGCCGCCGCTGGTGGTGGCGTTGCGGGCGAGCTACGTGTCCGATCCCGCTGCCGTGATGGGGGGGTTCGGTGGTAGTGGCCGTTGATGTCATGAACGCCCGGCGATCTCGTTGCCTTCGCAAACGATCGGCCGACGTCGGAATGGCCCTGATCGCCGTGCTGTGGATCGTCGCCGCGCTCAGCCTGCTGGTGATCGGCGTCAGTGACACCGTGCGCCAGCAGACCCGCTCGGTCGGCGCCGAGCGCGACCAGATCACCGGACAGGCGCTGGGCGAGGCCGCCATCGCCCTGGCCTTGCAGCAATTGCAGGCCACGCCCGAGCGCCCGCGCGGCATCGTCACCGCCACGGCGCCATATGCCGGCGTACCCTTCGAGGTCGAGGTGGCGCCGCTCAACGGCCTGATCTCGCTCAACGGCGCGCCACCCGAGCTGCTGGCGAGCCTGCTGCAGGTGGCCGGCGGCCTGTCGGCCGCGCCGGCCCAGGCACTGGCTGCCAGCCTGGCCGAATGGCGCGACGGCCGCCCCGAACTCGAACCCACCGCTGACCCTGCCGCGCGCCAGCCGCGCCGCTTCGAGGCGGTGGAAGACCTGCTGCTGGTGCCGGGGGTCGACTACGGCCTGTACGCCCGGCTGGCCCCGCTGGTCAGCGCCGACCTGACGGGGGTAGCCCGCGTCAACCCCGAGGCGGCGCCGCCCGGTGTGCTGGCGGCGCTGGCGCAGGGCCGCGACGGCGTCGTTCAGCAATACCTGCGCCAGCGTGCCGGCGGCCAGCCCGGCGCGGACACCAGCGGTTTCAATCCCGCCTTCATCGCAACCGGTGGCACCTCTCTTTACCGCCTGACGGCCAATGTGCCGCTGGAAGCAGGCAAAATGCTGCACCTTGTCCAGGATGTGGCCCTCGTGGCTGGCGCATCGCGCGGCGCGCCTTGGCGCGTGCTGCGCACCCATCGGCCCAGCGTTCAGCGATCTGGATGAACCCGGATTTCCCTGGATCCCCCGTTTTCATGACCTCGACGACCACCGACAGTCCCCGCTCCTTCAGCCTCGATCCCAGTCTGTGGTCGCGTCAGTGGCGCGCCGCCGGGGCGCTGCTGCTCGACTGGCCGTTGCTGCGCGCCTTGCGGCCGCAGGCGCGCATGGCGCTGCGTGGCAACGATGGGCAGACCCGCGTCTGGCGGCTGGCGCGCGGCCAGGCGCAGCCGGTGGCCGGCGCCCCATCGGACACCGACCTGCCGGCCTGGCTGCTGCCCACCGAGCGCGTGCTGGAGCGGCGCCTGATGCTGCCACCGCTGGCGCCCGACGATCTGGCGCAGGCGGTGCAGCTGGACGTGGCCGCCGCCAGCCCTTTTGGCGCCAGCCAGACGGTGCATGGCTGGGCGCTGCGACCGGTGGGCCCGCAACTGTGCCAGGTCGATGTCGCCATGGCCTCGCGCCAGCAGGTCGAGCAGGCCCTGCAGGCCGCGGGCTTCGACCCGGCCCGGCCGCCCGAAGTCTGGGTGCTGCCGCCCGCCGACGCCGCGGGCGCCGTCTACCCGGTCGTGCTGCGCGGCTTTGGCGAGGGCCGGCGCGAGCGCCAGGTGCGCCAGGGCCTGAAGCGGCGCCTTGGACTGCTGGCCCTGCTGCTGGCCCTCGGGGCAGCCGTGGCCGTCACCCCCACGGCGCTGGTGCGCGCGCGCGCCCAGCAGGCCCAGCAATCCTTTGCCGCGCTGCAAAAGCAGGCCGCGCCGCAACTGGCCCAGCGCGAAGCACTGGTGAAGCGACTGGAGCGTCTGCAGGCGGTCGGCCAGATCCAGCAGCAGCAGCTGGCCATGGCGCCGGTGCTGGACCTGCTCACCCGCGCCCTGCCCGACGGCGCCTGGCTCACCGGCCTGCGGGTCGAGGGCAACAAGCTGACCCTCAACGGCCAGGCCGACGACGCCGCCGCGCTGGTGCAGCGCCTGGCCCGCGAGCCCGGTGCGCACGAGGTGCGCCTGGCCTCTCCCGCCACCCGTGGCGCTGGCGCCGCCAAGGAAACCTTCATCATCGAACTCAAGCTGGAGGCTGGCCGTTATGGGCCCGTGCAGGTCGGGGAGGGCGCGGCGTCATGAACGCATCGCTGAACCGTCAACGTCCCGAATTCCTGTGGCTGCTGCTGGCGGGCGCGCTGATGCTGCTGGCGCTCGGCTGGGCCTCGTGGACCGTGGTCGTCAAGCACCGGCAGGCCAGCGGCCTGCTGGCCGACATCGAGCCACGGCACGCCCGCTTGGCTGGAATGCTACAAAATAAAGAGCTGCTTGCGCAGGCTGAAAGCGCGCTGCAGGCCAATTTCTCTGAGTATGTCAGCCCGGCCGAGGAAGACCCGGGCCAGATCGCCAACGCCGCCCTGCAGCGCGTGCGCGAGCTGGCCAGCGCGCGCGGACTGCGCGTGACCAGCAGCCAGACCGCCGCCCCGCGCGAAGACAACGGCTTCGACCGCATCGGCCTGTCGCTGCGCGTCGAGGGGGACTGGCCCGATCTGGTCGCGTTGTTGCGCGAACTGCCGCGGCAACGCCCGGCCCTCTACACCACCACAGTGCAGCTCGGCGTGCAGGGCTTCAGCGCGCAGGGCACGCCGCAGACGATGTTTGGCAATCTCGAGCTGTACGCGCTCAAGGAGCGCCGGCCATGAACCGCGCAGCCACCGTCGTGTCACTCGCCGTCGCCGCCCTGCTGGCCGCCGCGCTGGCCGCCCTGTGGCTGGCGCCCGGCCCACAGGCGCGCTGGCGCCAGTGGCAGGCGCCGCCGCCGCAGGCGCCCCAGCTCGACGACGTGCAGACGGCCAGTCTGCGCCCCAACCCGGCGGCCGTCGCGACGTATCCGGCCGTGCTGGAGCGCCCGCTGTTCAACCCGGCCCGCCGGCCACAGCCCAGCGCCAGCGCCCCGGCGGCGGCTCCTGCCCCGGCGGCCATCGAGCAGGTCAGGCTGCAAGGCCTGGTCGCTGGCCCGGCCTTGACCGGCGTCATGCTGGAAGAGCAGGGCAAGGCGCGCTTCGTGCGGATCGGCGAGGCGGTGGCTGGTTGGACGCTGGAGCGCGTGCAGGCGCGCGCCGCGGTGTTCGTGCGCGCAGGGCAGCAGCGCCAGATCGCGCTTGATGTCGCGTCTGACGCCGCCGCCCCTCGCGCCGCCACCCCGCCGGCGGGCGCGCCCCGGCTCGCGCCGGCGCAGCGCGGGGCCCCAGCCCCGGTGGCCGCGCCGGCGCCGGCGACTGCCGCGTTCCCCAGCGCCAACGCGGCACCGGTCCACACCGCTCCGCCACCCGTGGCCCGGCCAGCCAACACGCCTGCCCCCTCCGGGGCCGGCGCTGCCGCGCGGGCAGGGGGCAGCTTCGGTGGCAGCGTCCCGGCGCCCGCTGCCGGTTCAGGCAAGCCGGTGCGATGACACGCCGGCCCATCGCGCCCATTCCATTACTCTCCAACCCATTTGCCGCCATGTCCAAGACCCGCCTTCTCACTGTCTCCCTGCTGGCCTACCTGGGCGTGCTGGCGGCTTGCGGCCAGCGCGACACCCCGGCCGAGGCCACCGCGCCGATCGCTAACCCGTCCGCACCCGCCAGCGCGCCGCTGCGCACGGGCTCGTTTGGCGGTGGCGGCCCGGCGCCGTCAGCGAGCAGCGCCCCCACGCCCCCGGCAAGTGACGCCAGCGCGGCGCGCTGACACCCGCAGGCCGCGGCTTGCCTTCGTGACCCCGACCACTCCGATGCCCATGTCCCGTACCCCCCCCCTGCTTCTCGTGCTGGCGCTGGCCGGTCTGCTGGCTTCCTGCGCGTCCACCGACGCCGCGCCGGGCGGCGCGCCCACCGTGCCGCCGGCGCCCGCGCCAGCCTCGGGCAGCCTGGCGGCGCCCGTCAGCACGCCGGCCGCCGCGGCAGGGGCCGACACCGGCACCGCGGCGACCGAGCCCCTGCTCATTCGCGGCAACGACCGCGTCGTCGCGCCGCCGCCCATCGCCGCCAACGCCCCGGCGCGCGGGGCCAGCACCAGCCTCAAGTTCGAATCCGCGCCCGTTGCCGAGGTGGTGCGCGTCATGCTGGGCGACCTGCTCAAGGTCGACTACGTCGTTCATCCGCCGCTGGCCGGCACCATCACCCTCACCACGCGCCAGTCCGTCAGCCCCGACCGCGCCCTGCTGCTGCTCGAAGCCGCGCTGCAGGCCAACGGCACCGTGATGGCGCGCGACAGCCGCGGCACCTACCACGTCGGCGCGCCCGAATCGCTCAAGGGCATCGTCAGCGCCCCGGTGCTGGCCGAACCCGGCAAGCCGCTGCCGCCCGGCTACGGCAGCGTCATCATCCCGCTGGAATACCTGGGCGCCGCCGAGATGGCCAACATCCTGCGGCCCATGGTCTCGTCCGACGCCATCGTGCGCGTCGACACCCTGCGCAACCTGCTGGTCATGCGCGGCACCCGCGCCGAG
>MKTG01000101.1:53545-54072 GCA_001897615.1 Burkholderiales bacterium 68-10 | reverse complement strand
CGGCACCACGGCGGGGGCGGCAGGCGCCTCGGCCGTCGCCAGCGCGGCGGCCGGTACGGCGGCGCGCGCGCCCACCGCCGCGCCGGCCCGGCCTGGTGCCGCCACGGCGCCGGGCGCCGGTCAGCCAGCGCCGGCCAGCCTGGGCGAGGCCAGTCCGCTGTTCGGCGCCTTGCGCGTGATCCCCATCGAGCGCATCAACGCCGTGCTCGTGGTCACCCCGCGCGCCGCCTACCTGGAGGAAGCGCGCTACTGGATCGAGCAGTTCGACCGCCCCAACCTGAACAGCGCCGAGCCGCAACTGTTCGTCTACAAGGTGCAGAACGGCTCGGCCGACCATCTGGCCGAGCTGCTCAACGGCATCTATGGCGGCACCGCACAGCAGCCTGGCTTCAGTGGCGCCACCGGCATCGCGCCTGGCCTGACCGGCGTGGCCGGCGCCACACCCAACGTCAACTCCAGCTTCGCCAGCCGGTTCGGCGCCAACCGCAACACCTCGCTGGGATCGACCGGCGGGCTCGGCGCGTCGT
>MKTG01000101.1:51778-53315 GCA_001897615.1 Burkholderiales bacterium 68-10 | reverse complement strand
TGGACCTTCAACGGCGGCGTCGTCGACGGCCGCAGCGGCCGCGGCGTCATCGGCGCGGCGGCGTCCGGCGGCACGCTGGGGGCCGATGGCAGCACCGCGGCCGGCATCAGCAACGCCTTCACCTACACCCTGCGCAACGCCGCCGGCAACATCTCGGCCGTGCTCAGCGCGCTGGCCAACAAGTCGCTGGTCAAGGTCATGTCCAGCCCCTCGTTGATGGTGCTCGACAACCACACGGCGGCCATCCAGGTCGGCAGCCAGCAGCCCGTCAACACCGGCACCACCATCAGCGGCACCAGCAGCATCACCACCACCAACATTCAGTACAAGGACACCGGCGTCATGCTGGGCGTCACGCCCTCGGTCAGCGCGGGCGACTTGGTCACGCTGGACATCGACCAGATCGTCACCGACCTGGGCGCCGACTCCACGTCGGCACAGACATCCGGCTACCCCACCTTCCTGCAGCGCCAGATCAATTCCAAGGTCGCCGTGCGCTCGGGCGAAACCCTGGTGCTGGGTGGCCTGATCAAGGACAGCGCCAGCAGCTCGAAAGGCGGCGTTCCCCTGCTGTCGTCCATTCCCGTTGTCGGCGCCCTGTTCGGTCGCCACAAGAACACCGCCGACCGCACCGAGCTGCTGGTCATCCTCACCCCGCGCGTGCTGCGCTCTGACGAAGACGCGCGCGCCGTCAGCCGTGAGCTGCGCGACCGCATGCAAGGCCTGATGCAGGGCGGCGCGCTGTTGCCCGCATCCACCCAGCCCTGAGCGGCGCCCTGGCGCCCGCGCGCGTTTTTCCATTGTTGTTACTCCCGGAGTTTCGCACCATGCAAGCAAATCCTGTGTCCCCGTTCCGGCGCCGTACGGCGCTCGCCAGCCTGGTCGTCGCCGGCGCGCTGGCGTTGGCCGGCTGCGCCGCCCTGCAGCCCAAGACGCCCGAGGAGATCGTCACCCAGCGTGTCGAGGCGCGCTGGGACGCCCTCATCAAGGGCGACTTCCCGGCGGCATGGGCCTACACCCAGCCGGCCTATCGCGCCATCGTCAAGCAGGCCGACTACGCCAAGACCTTCGGTGCCGGTGGGCAGTGGCGTGGCGTGCAGGTGCACCAGGTCAGCTGCGAGGCCGAGCGCTGCACGGTGCGCATCCGGCTGACCACCCGCGTCACCCTGCCGCCTTTCCGTGGTCAGGAGCTGACGGGCGCCCTGGACGAGACCTGGGTGCGCGAGGACGGCAACTGGTGGTATTACCAGAACTTCTGACCGTGTCCTGTCCGTGCGTTCTCCGGTGACAACTGTGATTAATTCGCAACATTCCGCCCCGTCCGCCCGCGCGCGCTGGGCGAGGTGCATTGAAAAGTCCGCACGGGACGTGTTAGCATCACATGGCATTTCCAAGATTCGCTTGGGTCTTGCAACCACTTTTTTCTAATGGAGTCATAGCTATGAAAAAGAGCATTCTGGCGGTCGGTGCTGCAGCCGTCGTTGGCGGGCTTGGTTTTGCCAGCGCGGCGCACGCCGTAGCCATCTTCGGCGCGGTG
>MKTG01000101.1:39772-51698 GCA_001897615.1 Burkholderiales bacterium 68-10 | reverse complement strand
GCAGGGCACCATGGGCACGCTGTTCAACATCACCAACACCGACCGCGTCAACGGCAAGGCGGTGAAGGTGCGCTCCCGCGGCGCCGCCAGCTCCGACGACGTGCTGGACTTCACGCTGTTCCTGTCGCCTGGCGACGTGTGGACGGGCCAGGTCACCCAGGACGCCGCCACCGGCCACGCCGTGGTCAGCACGCCCGACAAGTCCTGCACCATCCCCGTGGCTGCGGCATGGCCTGGCGTCTTCAAGACCGGCCGTCTGGCTCCGTACCTCAGCGCCGAAGTGGCTGCCTCGAACACCCGCGAGGGCTACATCGAGGTGCTGAACATGGCTGACATCCCGCCGAGCACCGTCAAGGGCTCGCTGTTTGTGGGCATCAAGCACGTCAACGGCGTCGCGCCTTGCGACCTGATCCCCTACGACGACGTCCTGAGCACCGAAGTGGTCGATCCGTCGAGCGGCAACCTGCACGGCCTGGCTGCCCCCAGCGGTGGCCTGATGGGCTCGTGGGCGGTGTTCAACCAGGCCCAGCTGGCTGTCTACAGCGGCAACCAGACCGCCCTGGTGGCAACCCCGTCGGGTGGCACGGACGAGACGCTGACCGTGCAACACGGCGTCGGCAAGATCGCCTTCGCGCCCCAGATCGAGGAAGCCGTCAACAACCAGGCTTTCGTGGACGCCAACACGGCCGATCCGCTGCTGCGCACCGGTTCCACCTCGGGCATCACCCCGCTGTGGTATGACCTGCCCGACATGTCCACCCCGCTGGCCAACAACTACGCCGACGCCGTGGCGCAGACCGAAGAGCTGGCCTTGACGCTGCAGAAAAACGCCATCTACAACGACTACGTGGCCACCGTCGCCGGCGCGCCGGTGCCGATGGAAACCGACTGGGTGGTGTCGCAGCCGACCCGTCGCTACCACGCCGCGGTGAACTACGGCAGCTCGGCCGCCACCTCGAAGATCGAGTACACGGTCGCTTCCGGTTCGGCCACCGCGCCGGCCAGCGGCAACCCCTACGCCGGCCTGAGCCTGAACAAAACCCTGCCCAACGGCCCGCAGGCCTGCCTGTCGGTGGCGTTCTCCTCGGTTGACCGCGAAGAGAAGTTCCAGACCCTGGGCGGCGGTTTCTCGCCTGGCCTGACGCAGCCGTACTGCGGCGAAGTGTTCACCGTGTCCTTCAACGGCGTCTCGCCGCTGCAGGCCTCGCTGACCAACCGCACGGTGGCCCCGGTGGGCGAAGCTGGCTGGGCCCGCCTGCAGATCTCCAACAACGTGTACGCGCCCATCGTGGGCTTCGCCGCCACGTCGATGAAGAACCAGGCCACGGGTGGCAACTTCGGTCTGTCGCTGCCGCACCGTTGGTACGGCGGTCGTCCGTAATCCACTTGGCTACCGGCACAGTGCCGACCCTCGGTCGGCCAGCCGGTGGAGGACCTGAAAGGGCGGGAGCAATCCCGCCCTTTTTTTGTGCCCGACCCAACCCTGCCGTGGTGTGCCCAGGTGTATCGGTTCCGCGCCATGCGCACGGCATTGGGTATGATCCAAGGTTTTTGCCGGCGCTGCCCTGCTGGGTGGGCCGGGCCTTTTTTTAGACCTTATGGAACAAGCTTTGAATCGACCGTCTACCACCTGCCGTGCCGTGCGTCGCGCCGGATGGCTGTTGGCGGCCTTGCTGGCGGCCACCGCAGGCAGCGCGGCGCAGGCCCAGACCGCGCCAGCCGACGTGCTGGTGTCGGGCCCTGCGGGGCAGATCACCCGTGCCGACCTGGAAATCATGGTGACCGACCTGGTGCCCGCCGCCGACCGCGAGCGCTTCTGGCTGTCGCGCGACGCCGTGGCGCGCGTGGCGCGCAGCCTGTACACGCAGCGCGCGCTGGCGGCCGAGGCGCTGAAGGCGGGACTGGAAAATTCTCCCGAAGGCGCGGCCTACCTGCGCATGATCCGCGAGCGCGCCCTGACCGAGTTGCTCATGCAGCAGCGGGTGCGCGAGGCCACGCCCGACGCCGCCGCCCAGGAGCGTTTCGCGCGCTCCGAATACAAGGCCAAGCCCGAGCGCTTTGCCTTGCCCGATGAAGTGCATGTGCGCCACATCCTGCTGCCGGTCGCTCGCGACGGCAGCGATGACGCCCAGGTGAAGGCCGAGGCGCACAAGCTGGTGGATGAGTTGCGTCGGGGCGGCGCCGACTTTGCCGCCCTGGCCCGTACCCGTTCGTCCGACCGGGGTAGCGCCCAGCGCGGTGGTGACCTGGGGTTTTTCCCGCGCGGGAAAATGGCGCCCGAGTTCGAGGCGGCGTCTTTCGAGCTGCGCAAGCCGGGTGACATCAGTCAACCGGTCAAGAGCAGCTTCGGTTACCACGTGATCGAACTGATCGAGCGCAAGCCGGCGTATACCCGGCCGATCGATGAGGTGCTGCCTGAGCTGCGCGAGGAGTTGCTGGGCAAGATCAACAATCAGGAGCGCCGCCGCATCTGGGACCAGGCGGAAGCCGCGGCCCAGGTGGACGAGGCGGCCCTTCAGGCGCTGTCCGAGCAACAGCAGCGTCGGCGCCCGACGCGCTGAACCCCGCGGCACCCGCCCCCGGCGTTGCGGCCCCGGCCAGCCATCTTCGGGCCATGTTCAAGGCGCTCGTCACCGAATGCCGCCAGCTGTGGCGCCTGCGCGGCCTGCTGGCGGTGCTGGCGCGGCGCGAGCTGGGCGCGCGCACGGCCGGCTCGGCCGGCGGCTGGCTGTGGGTGTGGCTGCCGCCGCTGCTGACCATCGCCGCCTACTACCTGCTGTTCGACGTGGTGTTCGGCATGCGGCTGGGGGCCGGGGCGCCGACGGCGCGCGTGGGCACCTACCTGGTGGTGGGCATGCTGGCCTGGTCGGCCTTTGCCGACGCCACCCAGCGCGGCATGGGCAGCCTGCTGGACGCTGGCAGCCTGCTGCACAAGAACCCGTTGCCGCCGGGCTTGTTTCCGGCCCGCGCGGTGCTGGCCAGCGGCGTGGTGTTCGCGCCGCTGCTGCTGGCGCTGCTGCCGCTGTACATGGGGGCGCACCAGTGGCGCGCCGGGGTGTGGGCGGTGCTGCCGCTGCTGGCGCTGCAAGCGCTGCTGTCGTTCCTGCTGGCCTATCTGCTGGCGATCCTGGCGGCGGCGCTGCGCGACGTGGCCCAGGGCGTGCAGGTGCTGCTGTCGCTGGGGGTGTTTCTGTCGCCGGTGCTGTTTCCGCTGACGCTGTTTCCCGAGCGCTGGCGCTGGCTGCTGTGGCTGAACCCGATGACGGCGCAGGTGCTGGGCTACCAGTCGGCCCTGCTGCAGGGTGCCTGGCCGCCGCTGGCGGTGTGGCTGGCGCTGCTGGCCTGGATCGGCGTGCTGGCGGCGCTGTTGTCGCTGGCGCTGGCGCGCAGCCGCGACCAGCTGGTGGACTGGCTGTGAGCGCGCCGGCCACGCACCTGGCGGCGCTGCCCTTGCGCCTCGCCGGGGTGGGCAAGGAGTACCGCGTGTACGACTCGCCGCGCGCGCGCCTGAAGGCGCTCTTGACCGGGCGCGCGCTGCACCGCAGCCACTGGGCGCTGCAAGACGTGTCGCTGGAGCTGGCGCGCGGCCAGTGCCTGGGCGTGGTGGGCCACAACGGGGCGGGCAAGAGCACGTTGCTGAAGCTGATCTGCGGCACCTTGCAACCGACCACGGGCCAGATCGGGCGCAGCGGGCGCGTGACGGCCATCCTGGAGCTGGGGGCGGGTTTTCACCCCGACTTCACGGGCCGGCAGAACCTGTACTTCGGCGGCAGCCTGATCGGCATCACGCACGAGCAGATGGCCGTGCTGGAGCCCGAGGTGCTGGCGTTCGCCGAGATCGGCGAGGCGATCGACCGGCCGGTGAAGACCTATTCGTCGGGCATGACGGTGCGGCTGGCGTTTGCGCTGGTGACGGCGCTGGAGCCCGACCTGCTGATCATCGACGAGGCGCTGGCGGTGGGCGACCAGCATTTCCAGAAGAAGTGCATCGAGCGCATCCAGCGCTTTCGCGACAACGGCTGCACCATTTTGTTCTGCTCGCACAGCCCCTACCACATCCGCCAGTTGTGCGACGTGGCGCTGTGGCTGGACCACGGCCGCGTGATGGAGCTGGGCCCGACCGAGCCGGTGATCGGCGCCTACGAGATGCACACGCGGCTGCTGGACCAGCCCGAGGCGCCCGCCGAGCCCGGCCACGCGGCCATGATCGTGCCGACCGAGGAGCGGCCCGCGGGCGAGCCGCCCGCCGCCCCGGGCCCGGGCGCGGCCGCTGCCAGCCAGGAGGCGGCGATCCTGTCGGTCGAGATCGCCGGCCTGGAGGGCGAGCAGGAACCCCGGCTGCTGGCCAGCCGCGACCTGGTGGCCACCCTCACGGTGCGCGGGCGCGGCGCCGAGCGGCCGAACATCGGCTTCATGATCGAGCAGTCGCGCGGCGTCGGCATCACCTCGCTGGCGACGCACGAAGAAGGCGCGGCGCCGACCGAGGTGGCGCCGGGCGTGTGGCGCTCGGTGCTCACGTTTCCCGAATTGCCGCTGCACAGCGGCCAGTACGTGGTGAGCGCCTACCTGTTCGACGCCAGCGGACTGGCGGTGTACGACCAGTGGTACCAGTTCCTGCATTTCCGCTTCGTCACGCCGACGCTGATGCCGGGGCTGGTGAAGCTGCCGCACCACTGGGGCTGAATTCACACATCGGAGCCACTCATGAGCGATACCCACCAACCGCCCATGGCGGCCGACGCCCTGCTGCAACGCGGCCAGCGGCTGCTGCAGGCCGGCGACCGCGCCGGCGCGGCGGCCGCCTTGCAGCAGGCGCGGGCGCTGCCGGCCACGCGCCTGGCCGCGCACAACCTGATCGAGCAGCATGCCCTGGAGGGCGCCTTTGCCCAGATGTTCGGGCTGGACTGCCGCATCGCCCCGGGCGACGACATCTTTCATTTCTTCGCCGGCCATCCGACCTCCAACAACCCGCTGCGCGACTATCTGGCCGACGGCTGGCGCACGCTGGCCGAGCTGATGCTGCTGCTGGAACAGGCGCGGCAGCCGCTGCTGCAAGCGGGCAGCGTGCTGGAGTTCGCCAGCGGCCACGGGCGCTTCACGCGGCATCTGGTCAAGGCCATCGGCGCCGAGCGGGTGACGGTGTCGGACGTGGTGCGGGACGCGGTGGCGTTTTCGCAGTCCACGTTCGGCGTGCCGGGCTTGGTGTCGCACGCCCAGCCCGAGGCGGTGCGCTGGCCGCGGACGTACGAGCTGGTGTTCGTGCTGTCGCTGTTCAGCCACCTGCCGCGCGGCAGCTGGTCGCGCTGGCTGGCGCGCTTGTGGGACGCGGTGGCGCCGGGCGGGTTGCTGGTGTTCTCGACCCACGGCGTCGAGGCCGCGCGCCGCGCCGGGGTGGCGCTGGACGACAGCGGTTACTTTTTCGCCGCGTCGAGCGAATCGAACGCCATCGACGCGCAGGAATACGGCACGGCCTTCACCAGCGAGGCGTTCGTGCGCCAGCAGGTGGGCGCGCTGATGGGTGAGGCGGCGCTGGCGCACTTTGCGCCGGTGTGGTTCTGGAACCACCAGGACGCCTGGGTGCTGCGGCGGCCTTGAGGCGCTGCCAGATACTATACAAATCGTAGCTGCTGGCGCTCTACAGGAGCGCGCTGGAGCCGTTTTTTGGGCTCTACTCGCGAATGATGGCGAGGTACTCGATCAGTGCCGCACCGCGACAGGCCCCACGAGAAAAATGAACAGCCATACGCAGAGGACGCCAAGGATTCGCAGAGGACGCAAAGAAAACCGATGGGTCTTCTGGCTTTCTGCGCTCTCTGCGAAATCTCTGCGTCCTCTGCGTTCGGATGTTGGCGGTTTCCAATAAGCGACCATTCGAAGCCTTGTCTCGCAGGCCATCACCATCCTTCGCGAGAAGAGCCGTTTTTCATCGTGAATATCGGGATTGAGCCGGTCAGGTCGGTGGCGGCTGGGGGCCCAGGCGCCCGGCCACGCCGTCGCACACGGCGCGCAGCAGCCGCCGCGCCTGGCGCAGCCGGCCGCCTTCGGCCACGGCCGTGTAGAACACCAGGTACAGCGGCGTCTTGAGCAGCTGGTCGATGCGCCAGCGCAGCGCGATCGGCGCGCGCAGGGCCATGGCGATCGAGTTGCGCACGTGGTAGCCGGCGCGGAAGTCGTGCCCCACGTAGACGGTGCGCCCCAGCAGCCGCACCGGGCGCCGGCCCAGGTCGTGCCGCAGCTCGACGCCGCAGTCGACCAGCACGGCCCAGCCGCGCCGGCGCGCGCGCAGGCACCATTCGACGTCGACACGGTCGATGAAGTAGTCCTCGCGCAGCGGGCCCAGGCGGTCGAGCGCGCCCAGCGGGATCAGCGAGCCGGAGGCGGGCAGGTAGTCCACCGGCACGGCGCCACCACGGGGTTCGGGGCGCAGCCGGCGCACGCGCCAGCCGTCGTGGCGGATCAGCGCCAGCGTGGCGCCGGTCTTGACGTCGCGGCAGACCGGGCCGACCAGCGCCACCGGCGGCTGCGCGCCTGCCGCCGCCAGGGTATGCAGCAGGGACGGCACCAGCCCCGGCGGCGCCAGGCTGTCCTGGTCCATCAGCAGCACATGGGTGGCACCCAGGGCGCGCGCGCGGGCGATGCCCTGGTTCTGCGCCTGGCCGATGCCCAGGTTGCGTCCGTTGGCGATCAGCTCGACGCCCTCGGCCGTCGGCGCCTCCAGCACCGGGGCCTGGGCGTCGTCGGAGTTGTCGACCACCACGATGGCCGCCACCTGCGGCCGCAGCCGTTCGAGCGCGCGCGCCAGCCGCGACCGCTCGGGCTGGAAGGTGACGACCACGGCCACCACGCGGCTCATGGCGGGCCTTCAGCGGCTGAGCAGCTGCCGCACCCGGTAGCGCCAGGCGTGCGGGACGGCGCGGATGGCGCGGCCCAGCAGGGGCAGGCGCTGCAGGCGCAGGGCCAGCGCGTACAGCCCGGCCTGGCTGAGCGGCGCCGGCTGGGCCTCGGCCGGCGTGGCGCGGGCGAAGGCTGCGGCCACGCGGTGGGCCGCGTCGAGCAGGGCCGGCCCGTCGGCCGGGTTGACGGCGGGCAGGTAGTCGTCGGCATAGGTCCACGCACCCAGCTGCTGACGCAACTGCAACAACGCGGTGGACAGCGGTGGAGCGACGTGCACGACGCCTTCCACGAACGCCTGCTGGCGGATGCGCTGCAACAGATCCAGCCACTGCGCGGCGGTGCTGTCCCAGGGCTGCACCCAGCTCCAGGGCCGGTTGGCCACGCGCTCGGCGAAGGCGCCCAGGTCGGGCACGACCACCGGCAGCCCGGCCTGCAGCGCGGCGCTGAGCGTGTAGCTGTAGGTTTCCGGCCACTGAGCCGGAAACCACGCCAGGTGGGGCGCGATGCGCTGCAGCAGGGCCGGCAGGTCCTCGTCGGCGTACTGGCCGTGCACGGTGAGGGCGGTGCCCGGGGTGGTCTGCAGGTGGCGGTAGCCGTAGCCGATCAGGTGGAATTCGAGCGGCGCACCGGCGCGCCTGGCCAGGCGCGCAGTTTCTTCCAGCAGGTCGGCGCCCTTGATCACGCTCAGCGCGCCGATGACCACGATGCGCAGCGGCTCGCGCTCGCCCAAGCGCGGCGGTTGGGGCGGGGGCAGGCTGTCGGGCGCGATGTCGGTGTGGGGGACGCAGCGGATCGGCGCGCCCGGCATGGCGCGGCGTATGCGCTCGGCGGTGTCGAGGCTGGGGGTGAGGACGTTGCGGGCCTGCTGCAGGAAGCGCCGGTTGCGGATGCGCCAGGCCTCGATCGGCTCGCGGGTTTCGGGCAGCGAGGGCGGGTGCTGGCCGCCGCAGCATTCGCCCTGGGCGTCCATCTGGTAGCGGCCTTGCCTGCCGGTCAGGGTGATGTGGGTGCAGAAGCTGTAGAAGTCGTGGCAGGTGACGTCGTAGCCCACGCCCAGCTCGCGCGCCAGCTCCCAGACGCGCGGCGCGTGGCCGAGCAGGTGGTGGTAGTGCACGTGGGCCACCCCCATGGCGCGCAGCAGCCCCAGCAGTGCGTCGCCCTCGTGCCGCAGGTCGAAGCTGGCCGACCAGCGGCGGGAAAACACCCAGCGCCCCGCCTCCTGCTCGACCAGCTGCAGCAGCACGCGTTGCGCGCCGGCCGGGCGCAGCGACACGAAGCAGGCCGAGCCGGCCAGGGTGCCCGCCAGCTCCAGGATGTGGCGCTCGGTGCCGCCGCCGCGCTGGTGCTGGACCACCAGCACCACGGGCCGGCTGCCCGAGCCGGTGTGGCGCAGCCAGTCCACCGCCAGGCGCGCCGGGCGCGCCGGGTCGAGCCGCAGGAAGCGCTGCACCTGCTCGTCGTAGCCCGGGTGCAGGCGGCGCAGCGTCTGCATGGCGGCCTGTTCACGCGGGCTCTTGCTGTCGCCGAAGCTGACGCCGCCGGTGTGCAGCACGTAGGTGTCGAGCGCGTGCAGGTGGTGCCAGCCGAGCCCGATGGCGCGCTGGCAGAAATCGTTTTCCTCGCCGTAGCCCTTGCCAAAGTGCTCCTCGTCGAACAGCCCGACCGCCCGCAGGCAGTCGCGCCGGATGTACATGCAGAAGCCCACGCCGGTGGGGACTTCGACGCTCTGACCAGCGTTGACCCGCGCGAACAGCGCGTCCAGGCTGGCCGTGGTCTGCCCCGCTGGCAGCGGGTTGTCGGCGCAGAACACCGGGTAGCTGCAGATGGTGGCGTTGCCGGAGAACGGCGTCACCGTGCCGGCCCGTGCCCGTCGGTAGGCGGCGGCGCGCAGGCGATCGAGCCAGTCGCCGGCCACTTCGGTGTCGCTGTTGAGCAGCAGCACGTCGTTGCGGTCGGACTGCCGCATGCCGCGGTTGACGGTGCCGACGAAGCCGAGGTTGTGCTCGTTCTCGAGTAGCGTGATGCGCGGCTCGACGGCGGCCTTGTCGCGCAGCCAGGCGCTGACCTCGGGCTCGGGGCTGCAATCGTTGATGACGATCAGGCGCCAGTCGGTACGGGGTGTGCTGGCCAGCACGGCGTCGATGCAGACCTGCGTGTCGCGCAGGCCGCGGTAGACCGGCACGATGATGTCCACCGTCGGGCTGGCGGGCGGCGGCACGGGCGTGTCGTCGTCGGCCGATGGCGCTGCTGCGGCCGGGGCCGGGCTGACGGCGGCCGCGGCCCGGGTGGCCGGCCGCCGCAGGCCATTGAGCCGATCGGCCAGAAAGCGCGTGTAGCGCACTGCCCGCAGCTTGCGCAGGTTGTCCACGTGCTCGGCCATGCCGCGCAGTTGCTGGTGCAGCTCGGCCACTTGCTGCTGGGCGCTCTGGCCGGCGGCGAACAGGGTGTCGCGGTCATTTCTCAGCTGGGTGTTTTCCACCGCCAGCCGCTCGTGGTCCTGGTGCAGTTCGGCCAGGCGCGCAGCCTGGGCGGCGTGCTGCGCGCGCAGGTGCTGCTGCTCGGCCTGCAGCGGACCGACGACACCGGCCAGGCTGGTGTAGTCGGCCGACATCGGCCAGTCGAGCCGCACCTCCAGCACCAGCGGGCTGGTGGCGGCGGCCTGCCGCAAGGTGTCGGGCTCGATGGGCAGGCGGATCCAGGGGTCGTCGCCGGTCAGCAGCACGGCGGCGCTGGCGTCGCCCGGCAGCGCGCCGGCACACACCATCTGCTGCGTGGTCGCTGACCGCAGCAGGGCTGCCGTGCCGTCGGTGGCCGCTTGCCATTGCCAGGCCACGCGTGGCGGTTCGGCGGCCGAGTGCAGACAGATCGAGCGCAGGTGCAGGATGCCGGGGCGGTCGGCCGGATCGAACTTGAGCGCGCGCAGGTCCGCCAGCGCCGGCGGCAGCTGAAAACGCAGCGTCTGGTGGCGCTCGCCGATGACGCCGCGAACCACCTGCTTGCGCGATTCGTCCAGGCCCTGGCCGTCGTCCCAGTACAGCTGGGCCGAAAACAGCGCCTGCGCCGGCAGCGTGGCATCGACCGGTGGCAGGGCCATGGGCTGCTCGCCGGCGCCTTGCGGACGGCCGATGACGATGAACTGGTAGGTCAGGGCGTCGGCCAGCGCCAGCAGGTGGCGCGCCATCGCGGGCGGCAGGGCGTCGAAGGCGACGCGGAATTCCGAGTCGGGCAAGGGGCGCTGCACGGCATCCACCTGCTCGGCCACCCAGCCGTGCTCGCGCAGGAAGCGCATCAGCGTGCGACGGGTGAAGAAGCGCAGGTGCGTTTCGTCCAGCAGGCCCTCGGGCCGGTAGCGGAACTCGCCGGCCATCAGCTCGGCCACCAGGCCCGCGTAGCCGGCGTTGGGAACCGACAGCAGGGCGCGGCCGTCGGCGGCCAGCAACTGGCGGCATTGGTTCATGATGCGCTGCGGCAGGCGCAGGTGCTCCAGCACGTCGGCGCAGACGATGATGTCGTAGCCGCCCGGCGCGAACAGGGCGGGCAGTTCGCAGGTGTCGAGGTCGGCCACCTCGACCCGGCGATAGTGGGGCGCGGCCCGCCGCGCTTCCTCGCCGCTGAGGGTCAGGCCGTCGATCGGTCCGGCGGCCGGGCCGTCGCGCGCGGCCAGGAAGCGGCCGATGGCGCCACTGCCGCAGCCGAGGTCGAGCACGCGGGCGCCGGCCGGGATGTGGCGGGCCAGGACGGACAGGGAAGTGCGCTCACTGGCGTCGATGTCGCGTTCGTAGACGTGCGGCGCGGGAGAGGGGGCGGCCATGCGATCGGCAGAACTGGGAACCGGTGGTCCGCAGGCACGCGAACCGGGTCGGCGGATGCTACCATGCGAGGCTTTTTTTCTTGCGCACCACGCCGCCCTGGGCCCCGACCCGCTCGTCTTTGCATGCTCTCCCTGGCCCTGCTTGCCTTCGCGCTGTCCCTGGTGGCGACGCTGTGGGCGCGCAGGCTGTTTCAGCGCCAGGCCGTGCGCTATGACGCGGATGCGCCGCAGCGCTTTCACTTCGGCGATACGCCCCGCATGGGCGGGATGGGCGTGCTGCTGGGCTGGGCGCTGGCGCTGGCGGCCCTGCCGCTGCTGCAGGCGATTGGCATGGCGGGCAACATCGACGGTGCGCGGCTGCAGCTGCCGCTGTGGCTGCTGATGCTGCTGCCGGCCTTTGCCGGTGGCGTGGTGGAAGACCTGACGCAGCGCCTGCGGGTGAGCTGGCGCATGCTGCTGACGCTGACCTCGGGCTTGCTGGCCTGGGTGTTGCTGGGGGTGTCGGTGCCGCACCTCGGGTTTGCCTGGGTCGATGGCGTCTGGGGTGCCTGGCCGGGGCTGGGCATCGCGCTGGCGGTGCTGGCGGTGACCGGTCTGCCGCACGCCTTCAACATCATCGATGGCTACAACGGCCTGGCCGGCTCGGTGGCGCTGGTGGTGTGTCTGGCGCTGGCGCATGTGGCGTTGCAGGTCGGTGACCGTGAACTGGCCGCCATGGTGGTGACACTGGCGGCGGCGATCGCGGGTTTTCTGGTGTGGAACTACCCGCGCGGCCTGATCTTCGCCGGCGATGCCGGCGCCTACCTGTGGGGCCTGTTGATTGCAGTCAGTAGTCTGCTGCTGGTGCAGCGCCACCCCATCGTGTCGCCCTGGTTTCCGATGCTGCTGCTGATCTACCCGGTGTGGGAGACGGTGTTCTCCATTTACCGCAAGCTGGCGCGTGGCGATTCGCCCGGTTTGGCCGACGCGCTGCACCTGCACCAGTTGGTCTACCGGCGCCTGGTGCGCAGCGTGCTGCACGAGGATGAGGCGCAGAGCCTGCTCAAGCGCAACAACCGCACGACGCCGTACCTGTGGGGCTTCATGGTGCTGAGCGTGGCGCCGGCGCTGCTGTTCTGGCGCTACAGCGCGGTGCTGCTGGCGTTCTGCGTGCTGTTCGCCGTCTGCTACGTGTGGGCCTATCTGACGCTGATCCGCTTCAAGGTGCCGCGCGTGCTGCAG
>MKTG01000101.1:33292-39729 GCA_001897615.1 Burkholderiales bacterium 68-10 | reverse complement strand
CTTTCCCCGCGCGACAAGGCCGAGATCCTGGCCCAGGCACTGCCCTACATCCGCCGCTATCACGGGCGCACCATGGTCATCAAGTACGGCGGCAACGCCATGACCGACCCGGCGCTGCAGCAGGACTTCGCCGAGGACGTGGTGCTGCTCAAGCTGGTGGGCATCAACCCGGTGGTGGTGCATGGCGGCGGGCCGCAGATCGAAGCGGCCTTGAAGCGCCTGGGCAAGCAGGGCCAGTTCATCCAGGGCATGCGCGTGACCGATGCCGAGACCATGGAGGTGGTCGAATGGGTGCTGGCCGGCGAGGTGCAGCAGGACATCGTCGGCCTGATCCACCAGGCCGGCGGCAAGGCGGGGGGCCTGACCGGGCGTGACGGCGGCCTGATCCACGCCCGCAAGCTCAAGCTGCTGGATCAGAAAGACCCCCGCATCGAGCACGACGTGGGCCAGGTGGGCGACATCGTGGCCATCGACCCGGCGGTGGTGCGCGCGCTGCAGGACGACCAGTTCATCCCGGTGGTCAGCCCGATCGGCTTTGGCGAGCACAACGAGAGCTACAACATCAACGCCGACGTGGTGGCCGCGCGCCTGGCCATGGAGCTGCAGGCCGAGAAGCTGCTGATGCTGACCAACATCCCCGGCGTGCTGGACAAGGCCGGCGCCCTGCTGCCCGAGCTGACGCCACGCCAGATCGACGCCCTGGTGGACGACGGCACCATCTCCGGCGGCATGATCCCCAAGATCAGCGGTGCGCTGGACGCCGCCAGGAGCGGCGTGAAGGCGGTGCACATCATCGACGGCCGGGTGCCGCACGCGCTGCTGCTGGAGGTGCTGGGCGACCAGCCCTTCGGCACCATGATCCGCGCGCAATAAGCCCCGGGGCGCGCTGCCCTGGGCAAGCGCTCACTTGACGCCAGTGTGGCGCCAAGCAAACGCGGGCACGCCCGGGCTTTGACCGGACGCGGGCTTGTGCGAGAATCATTTGGAAACAATTGATGCCGCCATGCCCGCCGCCCTCGATCCTTCGACCGACGACACCGACCCAGCGGCGCAGGCGCTTGCCGCGCCGCGCAAGCGCCCGAAGCCGGGCGAGCGCCGGGTGCAGATCCTGCAGGCGCTGGCGCAGATGCTGGAGCAGCCCGGCGCCGAGCGCGTGACCACCGCCGCGCTGGCCGCGCGCCTGTCGGTGAGCGAGGCGGCGCTGTACCGCCACTTCGCCAGCAAGGCGCAGATGTTCGAGGCGCTGATCGACTTCATCGAAGGCAGCGTGTTCGGCCTGATCGGCCAGATCACCGAGCGCGAGCCGGACGGGCGCACGCAGGCCGCGCGCATCGTGGCCATGGTGCTGCAGTTCGGCGAACGCAACCCGGGCATGGCGCGGGTGATGGGGGGCGACGCGCTGGTGCTGGAGCATGAACGCCTGCAGCAGCGCATGAACCAGCTGTTCGACAAACTGGAGGCGGCGCTGCGCCAGTGCCTGCGCAACGCCGCCGCGGGTGGGCCGGCCACGCCGACGCCCGATGCCGACGCCCAGGTGACGGCCTCGGTGCTGGCCGCCTTCACGGCGGGGCGGCTGCAACGCTTCGCGCGCTCGGGCTTCCGGCGCGCGCCGACCGAGCAGCTGGATGCCTGCATTGCCAGAATGCTATAAAAATAGAAGCTGCTGGCGCTCGACCAGCGGGCGCAATCGGCCGATTTGGGATTCTTCTCGCGAATGATGGTGATGGCCTGCGAGACAAGGCTTCGAATGGTCGCTTATTGGAAACCGCCAACCTCCGAACGCAGAGGACGCAGAGATTTCGCAGAGGACGCAGAAAGCCAGAAGATCCATCGGCTTTCTTTGCATCCTCTGCGAAATCTCTGCGTCCCCTGCGTATGGCTGTTCATTTTTCTCATGGGGCGTGTCGCAGTGCGGCACTGATCGAGTACCTCGCCATCATTCGCGCGTAGAGCCCGATTTGGTCTTGCACGCCAAAATACCGCTGCTCGTCGTTGCAAATGCTCGCCATGGCCCGAGCCATGGCGGTGCTTGTGCAGCCCGGGATCAGCGGCGCTTTGACGCGCCTTTCGGGCATGAGCAATAAACGCTCAGCCTCTGAATCATCGAGACCAGGAGAAGTCCCATGAAACTGCTGCGCCACGGCCCGCCGGGCAAGGAAAAGCCGGCGCTGCTGGACGCCACCGGCGTGCTGCGCGATCTGTCGGCGGTGCTGCCGGACATCGGGCCGGCGCAACTGTCCGACACCGCGCTGGCGCGCCTGGCGCGGCTCAATCCCGAGCGCCTGCCGGCGGTGCGTGGGCGCCCGCGCATCGGCTGCCCGGTGGCGGGCATCGGCAAGTTCATCGCCATCGGCCTGAACTACGCCGACCATGCGGCCGAGTCGGGCCTGCCGATCCCCGCCGAGCCGGTGGTGTTCACCAAGGCGATCTCCTGCATCCAGGGGCCAGATGACGACGTGATGCTGCCCAAGGGCTCGAAGAAGACCGACTGGGAGGTCGAGCTGGGGGTGGTGATCGGCCGCACCGCGCGCCACGTGGCGCAAAAGGACGCGCTGGCGCACGTGGCGGGCTACTGCGTGGTCAACGACGTCAGCGAGCGCGCCTTCCAGCTCGAGCGCGGCGGCAGCTGGGACAAGGGCAAGGGCTGCGACAGCTTCGGCCCCATCGGGCCGTGGCTGGTGACGCGCGACGAAGTGCCCAACCCGCAGCGCCTGGGCCTGTGGCTGGACGTGAACGGCCAGCGCATGCAGAGCGGCCACACGCGCACCATGATCTTCAGCGTGGCGCGACTGGTCAGCTACGTCAGCCGCTTCATCACGCTGGCGCCGGGCGATGTGCTGACCACCGGCACGCCTCCGGGCGTGGGCATGGGCCGGCGCGACGCGGCCGGCCAGCCGGCGCCGGTGTTCCTGAAGGCGGGCGACGTGATGACGCTGGGCATCGACGGCCTGGGCCAGCAGCGCCAGCGGGTGGTGGCGTTTCGCGCCGATGCGCCCGCCACTGGCCGATGACGATGGTCGTCGGCCGGCTTGTGGTGGCCGGGCCGTGCGCAGAGGTGTTGGCGCCAGCCCACGGCGTGGCTCCGGCCTTCAGCGCTGAGCAGGTTCAGCGACTGGTTACCGCTCGGCGAGTCTGATATGAGGGAAAACCCCTAGACGCGTTCCGGCGCTGGAGCTGACAGGCGAACAGGGCAGCGTCTAGAATAGAACGACCGTTCGTTTTATTTGACGCATGTCCCGTACCGCTTCCGTCACCCCCGCGTCGGCCGAGACCCGCTCGCGCACCCTGCCCAAGGGCCAGCAGACCAAGGCGGCCATCGTCGATGCCGCCCTGCGCATGGCCGCCCAGGTGGGGCTGGAGGGGCTGTCCATCGGCTCGCTGGCCGAGGCCATGGGCATGAGCAAGTCGGGCGTGTTCGCGCATTTCGGTTCGCGCGACGAATTGCAGATCTCGGTGGTGCGCGAATACTACGCGCGTTTCGAGGCCCAGGTGTTCCAGCCCGCCATGATGCAGCCGCGTGGCCTGCCGCGCGTGCGCGCGCTGTTCGAGCACTGGATGCGCTTCACCAGCGCCGAGCTGGACTCGGGTTGCATCTTCATCAGCGGCGCGGTCGAGTTCGACGACCGCCCCGGCCCGGTGCGTGACGCGCTGGCCGAGGCGGTCGGTGCCTGGATCGACGCCATGACCCGCGCCGTGGCCCAGGCCGGCGAGCAAGGCCATCTGCTGGCCTCGGCCGATCCGCGGCAGATCAGCTTCGAGATCCACGCCCTTATCCTGGCCCTGCACTACGAGGCCCGCTTCATGCGCCGACCCGGCTCCATGGAACGCGCCGTGCAGGGCTTTCACAACATCCTCGCGCGCCACGGCGCCTGAGGGTTTTTCCATCACTCCACCAGCCTTTTCAGGAGATCGTCGACATGCCCAGCTACACCCCGCCCCTGCGCGACATGCAATTCGTCCTGCACGAAGTGTTTCAGGTCGCCGATGAATACAAGGCGATGCCCACCCACGCCGACACCGACGCCGACACCATCAACGCCGTGCTCGAAGAGGCCGGCAAGTTCGCCGCCGGGGTGACCTTCCCGCTCAACGTCAGCGGCGACGCCGAGGGCTGCCGGCTCGACGCCGCCACGCACGCCGTGACCACGCCCCAGGGCTTCAAGGAGGCCTACGCGGCCTACGTCGAAGGCGGCTGGCCGGCGCTGTCGTGCGACCCGCGGTACGGCGGCCAGGGCCTGCCGCACGTGGTCAACCAGTGCCTGTACGAGATGCTCAACAGCGCCAACCAGGCCTGGACCATGTACCCCGGCCTGTCGCATGGCGCCTACGAGGCGCTGCACGCCCATGGCACGGACCAGCAGAAGGCCACCTACCTGCCCAAGCTGGTCAGCGGCGAATGGACCGGCACCATGTGCCTGACCGAGGCGCACTGCGGCACCGACCTGGGCCTGCTGCGCACCAAGGCCGAGCCGCAGGCCGACGGCAGCTACAAGCTGACCGGCAACAAGATCTTCATCAGCGCCGGCGAACACGACGTGACGCCCAACATCATCCACCTGGTGCTGGCGCGCCTGCCGGACGCGCCCAAGGGCAGCAAGGGCATCAGCCTGTTCGTGGTGCCCAAGTTCAAGGTCGGCGCCGACGGCAGCCTGGGCGAGCGCAACCCCATCTACTGCACCGCGCTGGAGCACAAGATGGGCATCCACGCCAACGCCACCTGCCAGTTGACGCTGGACGGCGCCGTCGGCACCCTGGTGGGCGAGCCGAACAAGGGCCTGGCCGCCATGTTCGTGATGATGAACGCCGCCCGTCTGGGCGTGGGCAACCAGTCGCTGGGCCTGACCGAGGTGGCCTTCCAGAACGCGCTGGCCTATGCCAAGGACCGCATCCAGATGCGTTCCCTGAGTGGCACCAAGGCCAAGGACAAGGAGGCCGACCCCATCATCGTCCACCCCGACGTGCGCAAGATGCTGCTGACCGCCAAGGCCTACGCCGAGGGTGGCCGCGCGTTGCAGGTCTATTGCACCCTGCTGCTCGACAAGGCGCAGCACCATCCCGACGAGAAGGTGCGCAAGGAATGCGACGAGCTGGTGGCGCTGCTGACGCCCATCGTCAAGGCCTTCATCACCGACAACGGGCACATCAGCACCAACGCCTGCATGCAGGTGTATGGCGGCCATGGCTTCATCAAGGAATGGGGCATGGAGCAGTTCGTGCGCGACAACCGCATCAACATGATCTACGAGGGCACCAACACCGTGCAGTCGCTCGACCTGCTGGGCCGCAAGGTGCTGGGCAACCAGGGCGCCACGCTGAAGAAGTTCGGCAAGCTGGTCGGCCAGCTGGTGGCCGAGGAGGGCGTGAACGAGAAGATGGCCGAGTTCATCAACCCCATCGCCATGCTGGGCGAGCAGATGACCAAGTTCACCACCGAGATCGGCTTCAAGGGCATGCAGAACCCCGACGAGGTGGGCGCCGCCGCCGTGGACTACCTGCGCGTGGCCGGGCACCTGGTGTTCGGCTACATGTTCGCCCGCATGGCCCAGGTGGCCTTGCGCCAGATCGCCGCCGGCAGCACCGACCCGTTCTACACCGCCAAGCTGCAGACGGCGCGCTTTTACTTTGCCAAGCTGTTCCCCGAGACCGCCACGCTGATGCGCACCGCCCGCGCCGGCAGCAAGGTGCTGATGGACACCGAGGCCGCGCTGGCCTGACGGTCACGCCCCGCCGCGCGGTGGGGCGCCATGTCGGATAGCTTTTTTAACCAGGAGGCCTTATGAGACAAGCGCCAGCAGCTATTGTTTTTGCGGTATTCGCCGCTCCCGCACTGGCCCAGATGACGCCCGAGGGTCTGTGGCGCAGCATCGACGACAAGACCGGCGAGCCCAAATCCGAAATCCGCATCAAGAGCAATGGCGGCGCCCTGGAAGGCCGCATCGAGAAGCTGCTGCGCAAGGGCGCCGACCCCAACGCCAAATGCGTCGAATGCAAGGATGAGCTGAAGGACCAGCCGATGGTCGGCCTGCAGATCATCAAGGGCGCGAAAAAGGCCGACGGCAAGGACGTGTGGGAGGACGGCAAGATCCTCGACCCCGAGAACGGCAAGTTCTACACCCTGCGCCTGACCCCGGCCGACGGCGGCAAGAAGCTCGACGTGCGCGGCTCCATCGGCCCGTTTGGCCGCACCCAGACCTGGCAGCGCGTCGAATAAACCCCAAGATTGAAGAAACCATATCCCGATTCAACGTCAAGAAAGTCGCCGTGCTCGGCGCCGGCGTGATGGGCGCGCAGATCGCGGCCCACCTCGTCAACGTCAAGGTGCCGGTGGTGCTGTTCGACCTGCCCGCTTCGGCCGGCCCGAAAAGCGCCATCGCCGAGAAGGCCATCGCCAACCTGAAGAAGCTCAAGCCCTCGCCCATCGGCGTGGCCGCCGACGC
>MKTG01000101.1:1511-33280 GCA_001897615.1 Burkholderiales bacterium 68-10 | reverse complement strand
ATCGAGGCGATCGCCGAGCGCATGGACTGGAAGCTGGACCTGTACGCCAAGATCGCCCCCTTCGTGGCCAAGCATGCGCTGGTGGCTTCCAACACCTCGGGCCTGAGCATCACCAAGCTGAGCGAGGCCCTGCCCGAGGCCATCAAGCCGCGCTTTTGCGGCATCCACTTCTTCAACCCGCCGCGCTACATGCCGCTGGTGGAGCTGATCGCCACGCCCACCACCGAGGCGCGCGTGATCGACCAGCTCGAAGCCTTCGTCACCAGCGGCCTGGGCAAGGGCGTGGTGCGCGCCAAGGACACGCCCAACTTCATCGCCAACCGCATCGGCATCGCCGGCATGCTGTCCACGATGAAGGAGGTCGAGAACTTCGGCCTGAGCTACGACGTGGTCGACGACCTGACGGGCAAGAAGCTGGGTCGCGCCTCCAGCGGCACCTTCCGCACCGCCGATGTGGTGGGCCTGGACACCATGGCCCATGTCATCAAGACGCTGCAGGACAACCTGAGTCTGGAAACCGATCCGTTCTACGGCAGTTTCGGCACGCCGCCCGTGCTGGCCAAGCTGATCGAGTTGGGCAACCTGGGCCAGAAGACCAAGGCCGGCTTCTTCAAGAAGCAGGGCCGCGACATCCTGCGCTTCGAGCTGGACAGCGAGGACTACGTGCCCGCCGGCCAGAAGGCCGATGAGGTGTACGCGCGCATGCTCAAAAAGCCCGCGGCCGAGCGCCTCAAGCTGCTGCGCAATGCCGAAGGGGCGCCGGGCCAGTTCCTCTGGGCCATTCTGCGCAACAGCTTCCACTACGCCGCCATCCACCTGGAGAGCATTGCCGAAACCGCGCGCGACGTGGATCAGGCCATGCGCTGGGGCTTCGGCATGAAGCAGGGCCCGTTCGAACTCTGGCAGGAAGCCGGCTGGCTGGAAGTGGCCAAGATGGTGCAGGAGGACATTGACGCCGGCAAGGCGCTGTGCAGTGCGCCGCTGCCCAAGTGGGTCTTCGAAGGCCCGGTGGCCGAGGCCGGTGGCGTGCATACGGCGCAGGGCTCCTGGAGCCCGTCGCAGAAGACGTTTGTGGCGCGCCGCGTGCTGCCTGTCTATGAGCGCCAGCTGTTCCCCGAGAAACTGCTGGGCGAGGCCAGCCTGCCCGACTGGCAGACGGCCGGCACCACCATCGCCGAATCCAGGGCCCTGCGCACCTGGACGCTCGATGGCCAGGTCTTGATCGCCAGCATCAAGAACAAGATGCACGCCATCAGTCCCGAGGTCATGGAAGGCCTGATGGAGGCCGTCGACGTGGCCGAGCAGGCCTACCAGGGCATGGTGATCTGGTCGGGCGACGCGCCGTTCAGCGTGGGTGCCGACCTGGAGGCCACCATGCCGGCCTTCGTGGTCGGTGGCGCCGACGCCATCGACAGCATCGAGGCCGAGCTGCAGAACCTGATGCTGCGCATCCGCTACGCCCAGGTGCCGGTGGTCGCCGCCATCCACGGCATGGCGCTGGGCGGTGGTTGCGAGCTGGCCGTGCACTGCGCGCGCCGCGTGGCGCACATGGAAAGCTACATCGGCCTGGTCGAAGTGGGCGTGGGCCTGGTGCCCGGCGCCGGTGGCCTGACCTACATCGCCCGCCGCGCCGCCGAGGCCGCCACGCGCAGCACCGGCAAGGACCTGTTGCCCTTCCTGACCGAAGGCTTCACGGCGGCGGCCATGGCCAAGGTGGGCACCAGCGCCATCGAGTCGCGCCAGCTCGGCTACCTGCTGGACAGCGACCTGATCGTGCCGCACAAGGACGAGCTGCTGTACGTCGCCATCAACGAAGCCAGGGCCATGGCCACCGGCGGCTGGCGCGCGCCTCTGCCGCGCCCCTTCCCGGTGGCCGGGCGCAGCGGCAAGGCGACCATCATGGGTTCGTTGGTCAACATGCAGGGCGGCGGCTTCATCAGCGAGTTCGACCAGCACATCGCCACCCTGATCGCCAACGTGGTCTGCGGCGGCGACGTGGACGCCGGCACGCTGGTGGACGAAGCCTATCTGCTCAAGCTCGAACGCCAGGCGTTCTGCCACCTCATCGCCCATCCCAAGACGCACGAGCGCATCCTGGGCATGCTGAATACCGGCAAGCCGGTGCGCAACTGACGCGGCCCGGAGAACCTTCACCATGAAACAGATTCAAGACGCCTACATCGTCGCCGCCACGCGCACGCCCATCGGGCGCTCGCACAAGGGCTTTTTCCGCAACACCCGCCCCGATGACCTGCTGGCCACTACCCTCAAGGCGGTCATGGCGCAGGCGCCCGGCCTCGATCCCCAGGCGGTGGAAGACGTGATCTGCGGCTGCGCCATCCCCGAGGCGCAACAGGGCCTGAACGTGGCGCGCATCGGCGCCGTGCTGGCGGGCCTGCCCAACAGCGTGGGCGGCATCACCGTCAACCGCTTCTGCGCCTCCGGCCTGTCGGCCGTGGCCATGGCGGCCGACCGCATCCGCGTGGGCGAGGCCGACGTCATGATCGCCGCCGGCGTGGAGAGCATGAGCATGGTGCCCATGATGGGCAACAGCCCCAGCCTGTCGCCCAGCATCTTCGCGCCCGACAGCGATGTCGGCATTGCCTACGGCATGGGCCTGACGGCCGAGCGCGTGGCGCAGCAGTGGAAGGTCTCGCGCGAGGCGCAGGACGCCTTCGCCGTCGAATCGCACCGGCGCGCGCTGGCAGCGCAGCAGGCGGGCGAATTCGCCGCCGAGATCACCCCCATCGAGGTGACCGACCGCGGACTGGACCTGGCTACCGGCCAGACCACTGCCCGCAGCCGCACCGTCAGCCTGGACGAAGGCGCGCGCGCCGACACCACGCTGGAAGGCCTGGCCAAGCTGCGCACCGTGTTTGCCGCGCGCGGCTCGGTGACGGCCGGCAACAGCAGCCAGACCAGTGACGGCGCGGGCGCGCTGATCCTGGCCAGCGAGGCCGCGGTCAAGCGCTTTGGCCTCACGCCGCTGGCGCGCTTTGTCAGCTACGCCAGCCGCGGCGTGCCGCCCTCCATCATGGGCATCGGCCCCATCGAGGCGATTCCGGCGGCACTGCGCCACGCGGGCCTGAAGCATCAGGACATCGACTGGTTCGAGCTCAACGAGGCCTTTGCCGCGCAGTCGCTCGCCGTGGTCAACACCCTGGGGCTGGACACGGCACGCGTCAACCCCATGGGCGGCGCCATCGCCCTGGGCCACCCGCTGGGCGCCACCGGCGCCATCCGCTCGGCCACCGTGGTGCACGCGCTGCGCCGCAAGCAGCTCAAGTACGGCATGGTCACCATGTGCGTGGGCATGGGCCAGGGCGCGGCGGGCATCTTCGAGCGGGTGTGACCCGGGATTCGAGTGTCGGTTTTGAATCATTCATGCCTGTAGCGCCCGTCCAGTGATCGCCAGCAGCTATGCATTTTGAAGCGAACGACACCGCCCTGACGCCCTTGCGCCTGCATACCCCGCGCGGCGGACAGGTGGCGGCCCAGCTGTTCGAGCCGCCCGCGGTCATGCCGGTGGGCGGGCAGGTCGTCATCGGTCCGGCGATGGGCGTGCCGCAGCGCTTCTATGCCGGCTTCGCCGCCTGGCTGGCCGGGCAGGGCCTGCGCGTGCTCAGCTTCGACTACCGCGGCCAGGGCGCCTCGCTGGCGCTGCTGCCGCACGGGCGGCTGCGCCAGGTCGACGCCACGCTGCACGACTGGCGCGCTGACTACGAAGCCGCCACGCGGCACCTGCATGCACAAGCGCCCGACTTGCCGCTGCTGCTGGTCGGCCACAGCCTGGGCGCCCAGCTGCCGGGCCTGTTCGAGCGCACCGACCACATCGCCGGCCTGCTGGCGGTGGCCGCCGGCAGCGGCTACTGGCGCCAGAACGCCCCGGGCCTGCGCAAGCGCGCGCTCTTCATGTGGCACGGCATGGTGCCGGTGCTGACGCCGCTGTTCGGCTACTTTCCGGGCCGGCGCCTGGGCGCGGTGGGCGACCTGCCGGCCGGCGTGATCCGCCAGTGGCGGCGCTGGTGCCTGCACCCGCAGTACAGCGCGGCCGAAGGGCCGGCCGCGCGCCAGCGCTACGCGGCGGTGCGCTTTCCGATCCACGCGCTGTCGATCACCGACGACGAGATGATGACCTTGCCCGGCACGCAAAGCCTGCTGGCGCTGTATGCCGGCGCGCCGCGCGACATCGAGCGCGTGGCGCCGGCCGACCACGGCCTGCCGCGCATCGGCCACCTGGGCTGGTTTCAGCCGCGCTTCGAGGCCACGCTGTGGCCGCACACGCTGCGGGCGCTGCGCGAGCTGGCCACCACCGGCCGGGGCGGCGAATCGCCCGCCTCCGGCACTGGCGCCTGAGCGACAGCGTCACCGCCGCTGCGTGCTAATGTCGCCCGTTCTCCGCAACCAGCCCCCGCCCCGACCATGACGCGCCCCGCCCTGATGACCCGGCACCCGTTTGACGAAGCCATGGCGCTGGTCCCGCTGGCCGCCAGCACCGAGGAGCGCGGGCCCGAGGCGCCTGGCCACTTCCAGGGCGCGCCGCACCCGGCCTACGCCAACATGGTGGGGCCGTTCGGCGGCATCACGGCGGCGCAGGCGCTGGCGGCGGTGCTGCGGCACCCGGCGCGGCTGGGCGAGCCGGTGGCGCTGACCGTCAACTACGCCGCCGCGCTGATCGACGCGCCGTTTCGCATCGAGGCGCGCCCGGTGCGCACCAATCGCTCCACCCAGCACTGGACCGTGGCCCTGACGCAGACCGATGCGCAAGGCGTCGATGGCGTGATGCTCACCGCCACCTGCGTCACCGCCGCGCGGCGCGCCACCTGGAGCGCGATCGACGCCGACCGGCCCGCGGCGCCCGCGCCGCAGCAGGTGCCGCGCCAGCCCATCCCCAAGCGCGTGCGCTGGATCGAACGCTACGACATGCGCCCGCTGGCCGGCCCCATGCCCATGCAGTGGGACGGCAGCGAGGCCGACAGCCTGACGCGCCTGTGGGTGCGCGACGATCCTCCCCGCCCGCTGGACTTCCCGAGCCTGACGGCGCTGGCCGACGTGTTCTTTCCGCGCGTGTGGCGCCGCCGCGCGCGCATGACGCCGGCCGGCACGGTGTCGATGTCGGTGTACTTCCACGCCGGCGCCGACGAGCTGGCCGCCACCGGCGAAGGCTACCTGCTGGGTCAGGCGCGCGCGCAGTCGTTCTTCAACGGCTTCTTCGACCAGAGCGCCGAGCTGTGGAACGAGGCCGGCCACCTGCTGGCCACCACGCACCAGGTGGTGTACTTCAAGGAATGAGCATGGCGCAACCGGTGGCCCTGGTGGTGGGCGCGGGTGACGCGACCGGCGGCGCCATCGCGCGGCGCTTTGCCGCCGGTGGCTACGTGGCCTGCGTGACCCGGCGTGACGCCGACAAGCTGGCCGCGCTGCGGCAAGCCATCGAGGACGCCGGCGGCCGCTGCCATGCCTTCGGCTCCGACGCGCGCAAGGAAGACGAGGTGGTGGCGCTGGTCGACACCATCGAGCGCGACATCGGCCCGATCGAGGTGCTGGTGTTCAACATCGGCGCCAACGTCCCTTGCAGCGTGCTGGAGGAAAGCGCGCGCAAGTACTTCAAGGTCTGGGAGATGGCCTGCTTCGGCGGCTTCCTGAACGGGCGCGAAGTGGCGCGGCGCATGGTGACGCGCGGGCGCGGCACCATCATCTTCACCGGCGCCACGGCGTCGCTGCGCGGCGGCGCCGGCTTTGCCGCCTTCGCCGGCGCCAAGCACGCGCTGCGCGCCCTGGCCCAGAGCATGGCGCGCGAGCTGGGGCCGCGGGGCATCCACGTGGCGCACTGCGTCATCGACGGCGCCATCGACACGGCCTTCATCCGCGAGCACTTCCCCGAGCGCTACGCCCTCAGGCAGCAGGACGGCATCCTGAAGCCCGACAGCATCGCCGAGGCCTACTGGATGCTGCACCGGCAGCCGCGCGACGCCTGGACGCACGAGCTGGATCTGCGTCCCTACATGGAGAAGTTCTGATGAAGTCCTTCGAATTCTGGTTCGATTTCGGCAGTCCGGCGGCCTACCTGGCGTGGACGCAGATCCCGGCCATCGAGGCCAGCACCGGCGCGCAGGCGCTTTGGCGGCCGATGCTGCTGGGCGGCGTGTTCCAGGCCACCGGCAACCAGTCGCCCGCCGCCGTGCCGGCCAAGGGGCGCTACACCTTCACCGATTTTGACCGCTTTGCCCGCCGCTATGGCGTGCCACTGCGGCACAACCCGCATTTCCCCATCAACACCCTGCTGCCGATGCGCGGTGCCATCGGCCTGCAACGCACGCAGCCCGAGCGCCTTGCCGACTACTGCCGGGCCATGTTCCAGGCCATCTGGGGGGACGCGCGCAACCTGAACGAGCCGGCCGAAGTGGGCGCGGTGCTGGCGGCGGCGGGCTTCGATCCCCAGGCGCTGCTGGCGCTGACCAACGAAGCGCAGACCAAGCAGGCCCTGAAGGACGCCACCGAGGAAGCGGTGCGCCGCGGTGTGTTCGGCGCGCCGACCTTCTTTGTCGGCGAGCAGATGTTCTGGGGCCAGGACCGCATCGATTTTCTCAAGGAAGCACTGCAATGAACGAGATCCTGTCGCAATCCGAAGGCGGCGTGCTGACGCTCACCTTCAACCGCGTCGAGCGCAAGAATTCCATCAACGTCGCCATGTACGACGCGCTGGCCACGGCGCTCGAGCGCGCGGTGGACGACGCCGCCACCCGCGTGCTGCTGATTCAGGGCCACGAGACGGTGTTTTCGGCCGGCAACGACATCGAGGACTTCCTGCGCAACCCGCCGGCCGGCAAGCATTCGCCGGTGTTCCGCTTCCTGCGCGGCATCGCCAGTTTCCCCAAGCCGCTGCTGGCGGCCGTGTGCGGCCCGGCGGTGGGCGTCGGCACCACCCTGCTGTTTCACTGCGACCTGGTCTATGCCGGCGACAACGCGGCGTTCTCCATGCCCTTCGTCAACCTGGGCCTGTGTCCCGAAGCGGCCTCCAGCCTGCTGGTGCCGCGGATGTTCGGCCATCACCGCGCGGCCGAGGCGCTGCTGATGGGCGAGCCCTTCATGGCCGAGGCGGCGCTGGAGGTCGGCCTGGTCAACCGCGTGCTGCCGCCCACCGAGTGCAACGCCTTCGCCCAGCAGCAGGCGCGCAAGCTGGCGGCCAAGCCGCTGGCCAGCCTGGTCACCACCAAGCAGCTGATGAAGGGCGCGCAGCAGGAGGCGGTGCTGCGCCGCATGGACGAGGAGGGCGCGCACTTCGGCCGCATGCTGGGCGAGCCCGCGGCGCGCGAAGCCATGACGGCGTTCATGGAGAAGCGCAAACCTGACTTCAGCCAGCTGTGAGCCCCGCATGAGCCGCCCCCCCGTGGACCAGGCGCCCGTCGTGTTCGAGCCCGAGTTCGCCGACGGCCTGTGCCAGCTGTTCGAGCAGCAGGTGGTTTTCAACCGCGTGATCGGCCTGAAGCTGCTGAACATTGCCCCCGAGGGCGTGCAGGGCCGCATCGAGATGCGCGAGGAGCTGATCGGCCACTTCGGCCACCGCCGCATCCATGGCGGCGTGATCAGCGCCGGTCTGGACGCCATGGGCGGCATCGCGGTGATGGCCGCCATCGGGGCGCGCCACATGGACGAGCCGCCGCGCGAGCGCCTGCAGCGCTTTGGCAAGCTGGGCACCATCGACTTGCGCATCGACTACCTGCGGCCCGGCATTGGCACGCATTTCCTGCTGTCTGGCGAGGTCATGCGCCTGGGCTCGCGCGTGGCCAGCACGCGCATGGCCTTTCATGGCGCCGACGGCAAGCTGCTGGCCACTGGCTCGGCGGCCTACATCGTGTCTTGATAGCTATAAATAATATAGCTGTTGGCGCTTGTCTGGCGGGCGCTGGAAGGTGATTTTTTTCAGATCTCTGGCCGCGGCACCGGGCGCGGCCGGCCAGCGTCGTCGATCGCCACGTAGGTGAGCGTGGCCTCGGTCACCTTGATGTAGCGGCCCTGGGTGGCAAAGCGCTCGGCATACACCTCCACGTTGACGGTGAGCGAGCTGCGGCCGATGCGCTCCATCTTGGCGTAGAAGGACAGGATGTCGCCCACCCGCACCGGTTGCTTGAAGATGAACTGGTTCACCGCCACGGTCGCCATGCGGCCCTGCGCATGGCGCGCGGGCAGCACGGCGCCGGCCAGGTCGACCTGGGCCATCACCCAGCCGCCGAAGATGTCGCCATTGGCGTTGGCGTCGGCCGGCATGGGGATGACCTTCATCACCAGCTCGTGATCGGCCGGTGGTGTCTCGGCCGGGGCCTCGACCGGGTTCTCGTTGGGGCGGCGCAGATGGCCGGTGACCGTGCTGGACAAATGGGACATGGGCAGAATCGACGGCGTTGGCTTGTTGATGTCAGGATTCTGAACCATGCGCGGCGGCGGTGAGCGTTCCCTACCCTTTTCTTCCAGCGCGGCGCCGGGCGGCCAGCGCTCGGACTGGCGCACGCTGCGCCGCCTGCTGCCCTACCTGTGGCAGTACAAGGGCCGGGTGCTGGCGGCCATCGCCTTCATGGTGGGCGCCAAGCTCGCCAATGTGGGCGTGCCACTGCTGCTCAAGCAACTGGTCGATGCCATGACGCTGCCCGCCGGCAGCACGACGGCCCTGCTGGTCGTGCCCGTGGGCCTGCTGCTGGCCTATGGCGTGCTGCGCCTGATGAATTCGGTGTTCAACGAGCTGCGCGAGCTGGTGTTCGCCAAGGCCACGCATGGCGCGGCGCGCGCCATTGCGCTCAAGACCTTCGAGCACCTGCACGGCCTGTCGCTGCGCTTTCACCTGGAGCGCCAGACCGGCGGCATGACGCGCGACATCGAGCGCGGCGTGCGCGGCATCGAGTCGCTGGTGTCCTTCGCCCTCTTCAACCTGGCGGCCACGCTGGTCGAGGTGCTGCTGGTGCTGTACATCCTGGCCAGCCGCTTCGACGCCTGGTTCGCCGTCATCACGCTCACGGCGCTGGCGCTGTATATCGCCTTCACCGTGGGGCTGACGCAGTGGCGCATACAGTTCCGGCGCCAGGCCAACCAGTTCGACTCGGCCGCGCACAGCAAGGCCATCGATTCGCTGCTGAACTACGAGACCGTCAAGTACTTCAACAACGAAGCCTTCGAGGCGCGCCGCTACGACGAGAGCCTGGAGCAGTTGCGCCGCGCCCAGCTCAAGAGCCGCAGCACGCTGGGCATGCTCAACGCGGGCCAGCAGCTGATCATCGCCGTCGGCCTCGTGGCCATGCTCTGGCGTGCGACCGAGGGCGTGGCTGCCGGGCGCATGACGCTGGGCGACCTGGTCATGGTCAACGCCTTCATGATCCAGATCTACATTCCGCTCAACTTCCTGGGCGTGATCTACCGCGAAATCAAGCAGAACCTGGTCGACCTGGACAAGATGTTCACGCTGATGGACAAGGAGCAGGAGGTGGCCGACGCGCCCGGCGCCCAGGCGCTGCACACCAATGGCCCGGTGGACGTGCGCTTTGACGACGTGCATTTCGCCTACGAGCCGGCGCGGCCGATCCTGCGCGGCGTCAGCTTCGAGATCCCGGCCGGGCGGACGGTGGCGGTGGTCGGTCCCTCGGGCGCGGGCAAGTCCACGCTGGCGCGGCTGCTGTACCGCTTCTACGACGTCGGCGGGGCGCCGTCATCCGCGGCCGGTGGCGGCCGCATCCTGATCGCCGGTCAGGACATCCGCCGCGTCACCCAGGCCAGCGTGCGCCGCGCCATCGGCATCGTGCCGCAGGACACGGTGCTGTTCAACGACACCGTGGCCTACAACATCCGCTATGGCCGCACCGACGCCAGCGACACCGAGGTGGAGCAGGCCGCGCGCGCCGCCCACATTCACGACTTCATCGTCGGCACGCCGGCCGGCTACGCCACCATGGTGGGCGAGCGCGGCCTGAAGCTGTCCGGCGGCGAAAAGCAGCGCGTGGCCATCGCCCGCACGCTGCTGAAGGATCCGCCGATCCTGATCTTCGACGAGGCCACCAGCGCCCTCGATTCGGCGGGCGAGCGCGCCATCCAGGCCGAGCTGAAAAGCGCCGCGCGCGGCAAGACCACGCTGGTGATCGCGCACCGCCTGTCGACCGTGGTGGATGCGCACGAGATCCTGGTGATGGACGGCGGCCAGATCGTCGAGCGCGGCACGCACCTGCAACTGCTGGCCGCGCGCGGCCGCTATGCCCACATGTGGGCGTTGCAGCAGAGCGCCGAGCCCCCGGCGGCGTCGGCGTCGCTCGACGCCGTGCCCGCCTGACCGGCGACCCGCCACGGGCCACGTGACTGAGGGTTAGTCCGTAGCCCCGCATCCGTAGAATGCGTTGAGAGGATCTCGCCCCGATGGCGGGAACCCCTTGTTTACTCGCTGAAAGGAACCGGAATGAAAAAGCAGCTCTTGACCCTGACGGTGCTGGCCCTGGCGGCCGGCACGGTGTTTGCCCAGGCCACCGACACGCTGGCCAAGATCAAGGACCGCGGAACCGTCAACCTGGGCGTGCGCGATTCCTCCGGCCTGGCCTTCACGGTGGGCGGCGGCAAGTACGTCGGTTTTCACACCGAGATGGCCGAGCGCATCGTCGACGACCTCGGCAAGAGCCTGGGCAAGCCGCTCAAGATCAACTACCAGGTGATCACCTCGCAGAACCGCATCCCGCTGATCCAGAACGGCACCATTGATTTTGAATGCGGCTCGACCACCAACAACCTGGCACGCCAGAAGGACGTGGACTTCGCGTTCACCACCTATGTGGAGGAAGTGCGCATGGCCGTCAAGGCCAACTCCGGCATCAAGGGCATTACCGACCTGAAGGGCAAGACGGTGGCCACCACCACCGGCACCACCAGCGTGCAGACGCTGCGCAAGAACAAGCGTGCCGAAGGTCTGGACTTCAAGGAGGTGACGGGCAAGGACCACGCCGACAGCTTCCTGCTGCTGGAAGCCGGCCGCGCCGACGCCTTCGTGATGGACGGCTCCATCCTGGCGGCCAACATCGCGCGCGCCAAGAACCCCAAGGACTTCGCCATCGTCGGCGAGACGCTGAGCGTGGAGCCGATCGCCTGCATGCTGCCCAAGGGTGATGCCAAGCTGAAGAAGGCGATCGACGACTCCATCGTGCGCCAGATCAAGGACGGCTCCCTGGCCAAGCTGTACGACAGGTGGTTCATGCAGCCGATCCCGCCCAACAACGTGACGCTGAACATGCCGGCGTCGGACAGCACCAAGGCCGCCTGGGCCAACCCCAATGACAAGCCGATGGAGGACTACGCGGTCAAGTAAGCCCAAGCGGTCCGCTTGAGGCTCCACCCGAAACGCCCACTTGTCCGCAGGTGGGCGTTTGTGGTTATATGAGGCCCCGAGCGCCCGCGCTCAGGCCAAGGAGGGATGCAATGGCTATGGATTGGTCGGTGTTCTGCAAGGACACCCTGACCGGCGAGGTGATGCCCGGCTGTTTCGGCAGCGGGCAGGACATCACCTACCTCAACTGGCTGTTTTCGGCCTGGGGCTGGACGGTGGCGGTGTCGCTGACGGCCCTGGTCGTGGCGCTGGTGGCGGGCTCCGTGGTGGGCGTGATCCGCACGCTGCCCGACAAGCCGGGGCTGGTGCGCCTGGGCAACGCCTGGGTCGAGCTGTTTCGCAACATCCCGCTGCTGGTGCAGATCTTCCTGTGGTACTTCGTGGTGCCGGCGCTGATACCGCCCATGAAGGACTTTCCGCCCTTCATCCTGGTGGTGCTGGCGCTCGGGTTGTTCACCTCGGCGCGCATCGCCGAGCAGGTGCGCGCGGGCATCCAGGCGCTGCCCAAGGGCCAGCGCTACGCCGGCATGGCGCTGGGCCTGACCACGCCGCAGTACTACCGCTACGTGCTGCTGCCCATGGCCTACCGCATCATCATTCCGCCGCTCACCAGCGAGTCGATGAACATCTTCAAGAACTCGGCGGTGGCGTTCGCGGTCTCGATCCCCGAGCTGACGCAGTACGCGCTGCAGGTGGGCGAGGAAACCGCCCGTCCGATCGAGGTCTACATCGCGGTGACGATCCTCTACGCGGCGTCGGCGCTGATCATCAATCGGATTTTCGCCGTCATCGAAAAGCGCGCCCGCGTGCCCGGCTTCGTGGTCGCCGGCACCGGGGCGGGGGGGCACTGACATGCTGAACCTCGACTTTTCGATCTTCACCTGGTCGCTGGTCCAGAACTTCATCGTCAAGGGCTTCATCTTCAGCCTGACGCTGACGGCGATCGCCACCCTGGGCGGCGTGTTCTTCGGCACGCTGCTGGCGCTGATGCGGCTGTCGGGCCAGAAGTGGCTGGATCTGCCGGCGGCGTTCTACGTCAACGCGATGCGCTCGGTGCCGCTGGTGATGGTGATCCTGTGGTTCTTCCTGCTGGTGCCGCTGATCATCGGCCAGCCGATCGGGGCCGAATACTCGGCCGTCATCACCTTCATCGCCTTCGAGGCCGCCTACTTCAGCGAGATCATGCGCGCCGGCATCCAGTCCATCCCGCGCGGGCAGGTGTTTGCCGGCCAGGCGCTGGGCATGACCTATGGCCAGAACATGAAGCTGGTGATCCTGCCGCAGGCGTTTCGCAACATGCTGCCGGTGCTGCTGACGCAGACCATCATTCTGTTCCAGGACACCTCGCTGGTGTATGCCATCGGCGCCTACGACCTGCTCAAGGGTTTCGAGACTGCGGGCAAGAACTTCGGCCGTCCGATCGAGATGTACCTGCTGGCGGCGGTGGTCTATTTCATCATCAGTTTCTCGCTCTCGTCGGTGGTCAAGCGCATCCACCGCAAGATCGCCATCATTCGCTGAAGGAGCCGTATCCATGTCCGAACCCATGATCCAGGTGAAGAACGTCTCCAAGTGGTACGGCCCGGTGCAGGTGCTGCACGACTGCTCGGTCAACATCAACAAGGGCGACGTGGTGGTGGTGTGCGGGCCCTCGGGCTCGGGCAAGTCCACCCTCATCAAGACCATCAATGCGCTGGAGCCGGTGCAAAAGGGCGAGATCGCCGTCAACGGCATCAAGGTGACCGACCCGGCCACCGACCTGCCCAAGCTGCGAAGCCAGGTCGGCATGGTGTTCCAGCACTTCGAGCTGTTCCCTCACCTGTCGGTGACCGAGAACCTGACGCTGGCGCAAGTCAAGGTGCTGGGCCGCAGCCCCGACGAGGCCAAGGCGCGCGGCCTGAAGATGCTGGATCGCGTGGGCCTGATGGCGCACAAGGACAAGTTCCCCGGCCAGCTGTCGGGCGGACAGCAGCAGCGCGTGGCCATCGCGCGCGCGCTGTCGATGGACCCCACCGTGATGCTGTTCGACGAACCCACGTCGGCGCTCGACCCCGAGATGGTGGGCGAGGTGCTGGACGTCATGGTCACGCTGGCCAAGGAAGGCATGACCATGATGGTGGTCACGCACGAGATGGGCTTTGCGCGCAAGGTGGCCAATCGCGTGATCTTCATCGACGTCGGTGGCCACATCCTGGAGGACTGCTCCAAGGAGGAGTTCTTCGGCCACCCCGAGAACCGCCAGCCGCGTACCAAGGACTTCCTGAGCAAGATCCTGCAGCACTGACCATGATGCCCCCAGGGCCCAGGGGCAAATGAAAAAGGCGGGTGAGGATCTCATCCGCCTTTTCAGTTTCATGCGCCCGCGCCAGCGGGCGCGTCATGCGTCACTGCTTGCGCGCGGCGATCGCCTTTTCGGCCATGTTCACCAGATCGGCGCCGATCTGGCCCTTCCACTTGGTGTAGACCGGGCGCGTGGCCTTGACGAAGGCCTCGCGCTCGGCGGGCGTCAGCTGCACGATGTTCACGCCCAGCGCGGCGATGTCCTTGAGCAGCGGCTGGCCCGGTTCGGCCAGGCCCTTGCGGGCGATGGCGATCTCTTCCTTGCCGGCCTCGATGGCGGCCTGGCGCACGGCCTCGCGGTCGGCGGGCGTCCAGCTGTTCCAGATGTCCTTGTTGACCACGAACACCAGCGGGTCGGCCACATAGCCCCACATGGTGACGTTCTTCTGGCCCACGTTGTGCAGCTTGGCCGCGGTGAAGATGCTCATCGGGTTTTCCTGTCCGTCCACGGCGCCGCTGGCAAAGGCGGGCTGGGCGTCGGCCCAGGTCATCTGCGTGGGGTTGGCGCCCAGGGCGGTGAAGGTGTCCAGGAACAGCGGTGAGCCGACCACGCGGATCTTCAGCCCCTTCAGGTCGGCCGGCGCGCGCACCGGGTGCTTGGAGTTGGTCAGCTCGCGGTAGCCGTTCTCGCCCCAGGCCAGGGGCACCACGCCGGCCTTGTCGAGGATCTTGAACATCTCCTTGCCCACCTCGCCCTGCGTCAGGGCGTCGATGGCGGCGTAGTCGGGCATCAGGAAGGGCAGCGAGAACAGGTTGAGCTGCTTGACCTGCGGCGACCAGTTGATGGTGGAGCCGATGGCCATGTCGATCACGCCCTGGCGCAGCGCCGAGAACTCGCGCGTCTGGTCGCCCTGGATCAGCGACACGCCCGGGTAGAGCTTGATGTTGATGCGGCCGCCGGTTTTTTCCTTCACCTTGTTGGCCCAGATCTCGCCGCCCTTGCCCCAGGGGAAGGCGGTGCCGACCACCAGCGACATGCGGTATTCGGACTTGTAGTTCTGCGCCTGGGCGGCGGTGGGCAGGCCCAGGGCGAGGGCGGCCGAGGCGGCAGCGGCCGCGGTCAGCAGGGTACGACGCAGTTTCATGACAGGGTCTCCTTTGCAGTTCACTATGAAAAAAAGAGCTGCTTGCGCAGGCTGGTTAAGGGATTTGTTTGGATTTGACTCAGAATCCGAGCACTTGCGGCAGCCACAGCGCCAGCTGCGGCCAGACGATCACCGCCAGCACCACCACGCCCATGGCCAGCACCAGCGGCAGCACCCAGCGCACGGTCTGCTCCATGCTGACGCCGGCGATGCGGCACGACACCATCAGGTTGACGGCCAGCGGCGGCGTGAACTGGCCCAGCGCCACCATCAGCGTCAGCAGCACGCCGAACCACACCACGTCCCACTGGTAGTGCTGCATGATGGGCCACAGCAGGGGCACGAAGATCAGGAAGATCGAGATGCCGTCCAGGAACATGCCCGCCACCACCAGCAGCAGCACGATCAGCGTCAGCACGCCGTATTCACCCAGGCCGGAATGCACGATGGCGTTGGTCACCGGGTCGATCACGCCCAGCGTCGACAGCGAGAAGGCGAAGATGCCGGCCAGCGACACCACGATCAGGATGACGGCCGACAGCTCGCCCGATTCCTTGAGGATCGGAAACAGGTCTCGCACGCCCATGGTCCGGTGGACCGCCATGCCCACGAACAGGCCGTAGAACACCGCCACCACGGCCGCCTCGGTGGGCGTGAACCAGCCCATGCGCATGCCGCCCAGGATCACCACCGGTGCCAGCAGGCCCCAGACGGCCTCGCGCAGGCTTTTCCAGAACGGCGGGCGCGGCATTTCGGCCTCGCGCGCGCCCATGCCGTGGCGGCGCGCCATCCACACCGTCGGCACGATCAGCGCCAGGCCCACCAGGATGCCCGGGATCATGCCGGCGGCGAACAGCGCCGGCACCGACGCCCCGGGCACCAGCACCGAATACACGATGAAGGCCACCGAGGGCGGAATCAGGATGTCGGTGGCCGCCGCTGCCCCCACCACGCTGGCCGAAAAGGCACCGGGATAGCCGGCGCGCGCCATGGCGGCGATCATCACGCTGCCCACCGCCGCGGCGGTGGCCGGGCCCGAGCCCGAGATGCCGCCCATGAACATGGCCACCGCGATGGCGATCAGCGGCAGCATGCCGGGCCCGCGCCCGACGATGGCGGTGGCGAAGTTGACCAGCCGCGCGGCCACGCCCGAGCGGTCGAAGATCGAGCCCACCAGCACGAACATCGGGATCGCCAGCAGCGGGTACTTTCCCAGCCCGGCGTAGAAGTTCTGCGGCACCGCCAGCAGGCCGAACCAGGGCGTCTGGGCGTTGGCCAGCGCGATCGCCGCCGCCCCCGCCAGCCCCAGCGACGCACCAATCGGCACGCCCATCAGCATGGTGACGATGAACAGGGTGAACAGCAGGGTGGCAATCATGAAGTGAGGCCCCCACGCTCCCCCGCTGCGCGAGGTGCGCTGCCCCCCGAGGGGGCCGCAGACTGCCTTGGGAGCGGCCCGGCGGCGGCCTGAGCGCTCCTGCGCTCTCCTGCTGTGCGAAGTATGTTCATGGCGCGCGCTCCTCGTCACGCACGGCGGGCGAGGTGGGCAGCTCGGGGTGGTCCGCCGCCGGCTGGCCACCACGGCGCCACAGGCCGACGGCGCGCAGCATGATGGCCAGGCTCAGGATCGGCAGCCACATGCTGTACCACCACTGCGGCACGCCGATGCCGGGCGAAGTCTCGCCGTACTGCACGTCGTCCCACAGCACGCGCGCCGACAGCACGGCGATCAGCGCGAACAGCAGCGCCACCAGGGCGGCGCCGAAGCGCGCCAGTGCGCGCTGGCGCGATTCGGGGCCGGCGTCGGCGAAATATTCGATGCGGATGTGTCGGTTGCGCGCCACCGCGGCCGAACTGGCCACCATGGCCAGCACGATCATCAGGAAGATCGACACCTCCTCGGTCCAGGCGAACGAGGCGCTGGTGAAATAGCGCACCAGCACGTTGGCAAAGGTGATCAGTGCCAGCAGCGCCATGATGATCACCGTCAGCCAGTCCTCGATGGCCAGCGGCACGCGGGTGGTGGCGCCGGCTGGCGCGGTGGGGGCGCCGGCATCGGGCGACGGGGATTCGGCAGGCAGGGACATGAGGGTAGGGCGCCTAGGGGTGGCGCGCGCGGGCGGCGGCCGGTCGGCAGATACAAACGGCCGATGTTAAACGCCGCGCGGTGGCCTTTTGCACGCCAAGCGGCTATCATCCGCCCCATGCAAACCCTGAGCGACTTTTTCTTGCGCGCGCTTGCGCAAGGCGCGCCGGCCCCACGGGCTGGCGCTCGCTCGCCCGCGCGCCAGCCGCGCGCCGGGGTGACGCCATCGTCGGCACGGGCCCGTCTGGCCCGTTGTGCGTGCCTGACGGCCGCACACCGCTGAGCCCGACGATCCCCCCCCCCGCTTTTTCCCGCTCACCCCCGAGCCCAGCGCCCCACCGGATCGTCGGGCTGACCCGACCGGCGCGGCTTGCCGCGCCTGCCGGCCAGCTGCCGCGCGCCGGCGCTCCCTCATCACCCTGATTTCCAAGGAGACCACCATGTCACCCGCTACCGACTACCGCACCATCACCGACCTGGACCACGTGCGCATCTTCAATCTGCTGCGCCGCCAGGGCACGGCGGGCCAATCGCCGGCGCAGGCCGAGGCGCTGGCCGAGCTGATCGACGCCGCCGACCAGGTGCCGCCGCAGCAGATCGCCGGCGACATCGTCACCATGTATTCCAAGCTGCGCGTGAGCGACGCCGATGGCGCCAACGAGCGCCGCCTGACCCTGTGCTACCCGGCCGACGCCGACGTGGCGCAGGGCATGATCTCGGTGCTGTCGCCGTTGGGCACGGCGCTGCTGGGCCTGCGCGTGGGCGAGCTGGCGCGCTGGCGCGGCATCGACGGCAAGCCGGCCGAGCTGCGCCTGCTGGCCATCGAGTACCAGCCCGAGGCCAGCGGCGACTACACCGCCTGAGGCCGGCGGCGCCGGTGGGACAATCGACAGCATGAGTACCGCCCAGACCCTGACCCTCACCCGTCCCGACGACTGGCACCTGCACGTGCGCGACGGTGCCGCTCTGGCCGCCGTCGTGCCACACACGGCGGCGCAGTTCGGCCGCGCCATCATCATGCCCAACCTGCGCCCGCCGGTCACCACCACGGCGCAGGCGCTGGCGTACAAGGCGCGCATCGCGCAGGCCGTGCCGGCCCAGCTGGCCTTCGAGCCATTGATGACCCTGTACCTGACCGACGTCACCCCGGCCGACGAGATCGCCCGCGCGCGCGACGCCGGCATCGTGGCGCTCAAGCTCTACCCGGCCGGCGCCACCACCAACAGCGACGCCGGCGTCACCGACGTGCGCAAGACCTACAAGACGCTGGAGGCCATGCAGCGCGCCGGTCTCAAGCTGCTGGTGCACGGCGAGGTGACCGACCCCGAGATCGACCTGTTCGACCGCGAGGCGGTGTTCATCGAGCGCGTGCTGGCGCCGCTGCGGCGCGATTTTCCCGAGCTGAAGATCGTGTTCGAGCACATCACCACGCGCGAGGCCGCGCAGTACGTGGAAAGCGCCGACGCGCACCTGGCGGCCACCCTCACCGCGCACCACCTGCTGTACAACCGCAACGCCATCTTCCTGTGCGGCATCCGCCCGCACTACTACTGCCTGCCGGTGCTCAAGCGCGAGGAGCACCGCCAGGCGCTGCTGCGCGCGGCCACCAGCGGCAACCCGAAGTTCTTCCTGGGCACCGACAGCGCGCCGCACCCGGCGCACCTGAAGGAGCACGCCAGCGGCTGCGCCGGCTGCTACACCGCGCTGTCGGCGATCGAGCTGTACGCCGAGGCCTTCGAGGCCGCCGGCGCGCTGGAGCGGCTGGAAGGCTTTGCCGCCTTCCACGGCGCCGACTTCTACGGCCTGCCGCGCAACCGCGACCGCATCACCCTGCGGCGCGAGCGCTGGACGCTGCCCGAGCAGCTGCCCTTCGGCGAGGCGATGGTCAAGCCGCTGCGCGGCGGCGAGGCGCTGGGCTGGCGCTTGGCGCCGGACGCACGAACGTGAATTGGCATCCAATCTGCCGGTGGCGCTTGTCTGGCAAGCGCAAGCAGCTTCTTATTTGATAGCAAACAGGTTCACAGCAAGGGCGAACCCAGCCGCGCCACCGCCTCGAACAGGCGCTGCAGCGGCGGCGCGTGACGGTGCGTGGGCACCAGCTGGCAGTGCGACAGATCGGCCTGGAACATGGCGGCCAGCTGGCCGTTGAAGCTGGCGTCGAACACCACCGCCGCCACCTCGAAGTTGAGCCGGAAGCTGCGGTTGTCGAAGTTGGCGCTGCCGACCATGCCGTAGTCCTCGTCCACTACCAGGGTCTTGGCGTGCAGCACGCGGCCGTGGTATTCGAACACCAGCACGCCGGCGGCCTGCAGCTCGTCGTAGTACGAGCGCGCGGCGGCGGTGACGATGCGCGAGTCGCTGCGCTCGGGCACCATCAGCTTGACCTGCACGCCGCGCAGCGCGGCGTTGGTCAGCGCGGTCAGCGCCGCCTCGGTGGGCACGAAGTAGGGCGTGGCCAGCCAGATGCGCTGGCGCGCCAGGTTGAGCGCGTCGATCATGACGCGGTGCGTGCCCTCCATGTCGGTGTCGGGCCCCGAGGCGACGATCTGCGTCGGCAGGCTGCCCGGCGGCTCGTCGGGCAGCAGGTGGGCGTCGTGCGCGGGCGGGCGACCCTGGGCGTAGTGCCAGTCCTTCAGAAACACGTACTGCAGCCAGCGCACCGCGCCGCCGCGGATCAGCAGGTGGGTGTCGCGGTAGGCGTCGTGCGGGCGCACCAGCTCGTTCTCGTCGTCGGTGACGTTGATGCCGCCGACGAAGCCCGTGCGGCCATCGATCACCACGATCTTGCGGTGCGTGCGCAGGTTGACCAGCGGGCGCAGGCGGTCCAGCCGCCGGGGGTGGAACACCGCCAGCTCGCCGCCGGCGTCGCGCAGCGTCCGCAGCAGCGCGCGCTGGCGCCGCGCCAGCAGGCGCGCCGAGCCGATGGCGTCCACCAGCAGCCGCACCTGCACGCCGGCGCGGGCGCGCTCTGTCAGCGCGTGCAGCAATTGCGTGCCGGTCTGGTCGGGGTCGAAGATGTAGTACTCGAGGTGGATGTGCCAGCGCGCCCGCGCGATCTCGGCCAGCAGCGCCTGCAGCGTGGCGCCGCCGCTGCCCAGCAGCTCCAGACTGCGCGCGCTGGACGGCGCGATGCCGCAGGCGGTCTCGATCAGCCGCGCGTGCTGGCGCGCCCACAGCGGCGCCTGCGGGTGCTCGGCGTTCAGCGCCGCCAGGTCGCTCTGCGACATCAGCACGGCCTTCTGGTGCCAGCGCTTGAGCCGCTGGCGCCGCACGCGGCGCGGGCCGAAGTAGTGGTACACCACCAGCCCCAGCACCGGCATCAGGTTCAGCACCATGATCCAGGCCAGGGTCGACACCGGCGCGCGCCGCTGCAGCACGATCCAGCTCGTCAGCACCACGCTCGACAGCGTCCAGGCCCAGCCCAGCCAGAAGGTCCAGGGATGCCCGAGCAGCATGGGGTCGGCGAAGTGCATGGGCGGGTGTCGGGGCCGGCGCGCTCAGCCACAGCCGCGGCCCAGGCGCCGCAGCCAGTCGTCGGCGGCAAAACCGACCGTGATGGCGCCGTTCGGCCACTCGATCACCGGGCGCCGGATCAGGCTGGGCTGCCGCGTCAGCAGGGCGGTGGCGCTGGCCGCGTCTTGCACGCCGGCCTGGGTGGCGGCGTCCAGCCGGCGCCAGGTGCTGCCCTGGCGGTTCAGCAGGCGCTCCCAGCCGGCGGCGGCGATCCAGCGCGCCAGTGGCGCGGGCGGCACGCCCTGCTTCTTGAAATCGTGAAACACCACGCTGGCTCCGTGCTCGGCCAGCCAGGCGCGCGCCTTCTTCACGGTGTCGCAGTTTGGAATGCCGTAGAGGGTCAGGGTATCGGTCATGCTGGCCGATGATGATGCCACGCCTCGGAGACAATGCGGGCCGTGATGCAAACCCTCGACGACTGGCTGGCGCACTGCGAGCGCCTGCACCCCAAGCACATCGAGCTGGGCCTGGAGCGCGTGCGCGCCGTGGCCGAGCGCATGGCCCTGCGCTTCGACTGCCCGGTGTTCACCGTGGCCGGCACCAATGGCAAGGGCTCGACCTGCGCCATGCTGGAGGCCATCCTGCAGCAGGCCGGCTTTCGCACCGGCGTCTACACCTCGCCGCACCTGGTGCGTTTCGAGGAGCGCTGCCGGATCCGCGGCGAGGCCGTCGATGCTTCTGACTTGATAGCTGCTTGCGCTCGCGTGGAGGGCGCCAGGGGCGATATTGCCCTGACCTACTTCGAATTCACCACGCTCGCCATCCTGGCCGTGCTGGCGCGCGCCGGGCTGGACGCCGTGATCCTCGAAGTGGGCCTGGGCGGGCGGCTGGACGCGGTCAACCTGATCGATGCCGACTGCGCCATCATCACCAGCGTGGACATCGACCACGCCGAGCTGCTGGGCGACACGCGCGAGCAGATCGGCCTTGAAAAGGCCGGCATCCTGCGCACCGGCCGGCCGGCCATCGTCAGCGACCCGGTGCCGCCGCAGTCCGTGATCGACCGCGCCCAGGCCATCGGCGCCGACCTGTGGCTGGCGGGGCGCGACTTCAACTACAGCGGCGACAAGCAGCAATGGGCCTGGGCCGGGCGCGGGCGGCGCTACGCCGGGCTGGCCTATCCGGCGCTGCGCGGGGCCAACCAGCTGCTCAACGCCGCCGGCGTGCTGGCGGCGCTCGAAGCCATGCGCGCGCGCCTGCCGGTCACCGCGCAGGCGGTGCGCCTCGGGCTGGCGCTGGTCGAGCTGCCGGGGCGCTTCCAGGTCGTGCCCGGCCAGCCGGCGCTGGTGCTGGACGTGGCGCACAACCCGCACTCGGTGGCCGCGCTGGCGCTCAACCTGGACGCCATGGGCTTTTTCCCCACCACCCACGCCGTGTTCGGCGCCATGGCCGACAAGGACCTGGCGGCCATGCTCACGCGCATGGACCCGGTCATCGACCGCTGGTATTTCACCGACCTGCCGCTGCCGCGCGCGGCCAGCGGCGCCGCGCTGCAGGCCGCCTGGCAGGGCGTGAGCCGGCGGCGCGACGCCGCCGCGCAGGCGTTCGCCACGCCCCAGCAGGCCCTGCAGGCGGCGGCCGCCAGCGCCACCCCCGCTGATAGAATCGTCGTCTTCGGATCGTTTCACACCGTGGGCGGCGTGCTGCAGCAGGGCACGCCCCGCCTGCAAGCCGGTCAGCCTGGCCAGAACGCCCACGGCTGACCCAGCAATTCATGGCCTTTTTCAAGTTTCGCCAACGCGGCCAGTCCCAGCCCGAGCCCGGTGGGCGCTCGCGCGGCAAGGCCGCAGCCGCGGAAACCCCGCAGGAAAGCATCGACAGCCTGCGCCGCCGCGCGCGCCACCGCCTGGTGGGCGCCGCTGTGCTGGTGCTGCTGGCGGTGATCGGCTTTCCACTGGTGTTCGACACCCAGCCGCGCCCGGTCGCGGTCGACGCCCCCATCACCATTCAGGACAAGGACAAGGTGGCGCCGCTGCGCATTCCGCAGCCCGTGCCTGCCGGCGCCAGCCTGGGCGAGCGTGAGGAGGTGGTGACCTCCGACACGCCCGCCGCTCCGGTGGTGGCGCCGCGTGCCAGCGACAAGGCCGACGCCGCGCGCCCCACCAGCGCCGAGCGCGCCATCGAATCGCGCAAGGCCGACGACGCCGCCAGGGCCAAGGCCGACGACGCCCAGCGTGCCCGGCGCGAGGAAGAAGCCCGCAAGCGCCGGGACGACGAACATGCCAAGGCCGAGGCCCAGGCCCGGCGTGATGCCAGCGCGCAGGCCAAACGCGACGCCGAGGCGCAGGCCAAGCGTGACGCCGACGCCCGGGCCAAGCGCGAGGACGATGCCCGTGCCAAGCGCGAAGCCGCCGACCGTGCCCGCGCCCTGCTGGAAGGTCGTGGCAATGGCAAGCCCAGCGCCCCGGCGGCGGCGGCCGACGGCCAGGGCGGGCGCTTCATCGTCCAGGTGGGCGCCTTCGCCGAGGACACGGCGGTGCGTGAGGCGCGCCAGAAGGCCGAGCGCGCCGGCGTGCGCACCTACACCCAGGTGGTCAACACCGCGGCCGGCCCGCGCACCCGCGTGCGTGTCGGCCCCTTTGCCACCCGCGAGGAGGCCGAGCGCGCCGCCGCCACGCTGAAGAAAGCCGGGCTGGCGGGCAGCGTGCTGGCGCTCTGAAGGCCCGAGGCATGGCCGTGGCGGCGATCGACTGGCTGGCGTTGACGGTGGTGACGGCCTCGCTGCTGCTGGGGGCCTGGCGCGGCCTGCTGTATGAAGTGCTGGCACTGGCCGGCTGGGTGCTCGCCTTCCTGGCCGCGCGCTGGGCGGCGCCGCTGGTCGGTCAGTGGCTGCCGATGGGGGAGTCACCCGAGCCACTGCGCCACGCCGTGGGCTTTGCCCTGGTATTCATCGCCACCGCCTTCGCCTGCGGCCTGCTGGCGGCGCTGGCGCGGCGCGCCAGCCGCGCGCTGGGCGTGCGGCCGGTCGACCGCGGCTTCGGCGCCCTGTTCGGCCTGCTGCGCGGTGGCCTGCTGCTGCTGCTGGCGACGGCGCTGGTGCGCCTGACGCCGCTGCACGAGCAGCCCTGGTGGCGCCAGTCGCTCAGCGCCCGCTGGCTGGAAATGGCGTTGCAGCAATTGCCGCCCTTTTTGCCCGAATCGTTCGGAAAATTCCTTTCGGCCTGACAATTCCATCCCGGCCCCTATTCCATCCCCAGGATCACCACCATGTGCGGCATCGTCGGCGTTGTCAGCAACGCACCCGTCAACCAGCTGCTCTACGACGCCCTGCTGCTGCTGCAGCACCGCGGCCAGGACGCTGCCGGCATCGTCACCCAGCAGGAGCGCAAGTTCTTCATGCACAAGGCGCGCGGCATGGTGCGCGACGTGTTCCGCACCCGCAACATGCGCGCGCTGCCCGGCGCGAGCGGCCTGGGCCAGGTGCGCTACCCGACCGCCGGCAGCGCCGAGAGCGAGGAGGAGGCGCAGCCGTTCTACGTCGGCGCCCCCTTCGGCATGGTGCTGGTGCACAACGGCAACCTGACCAACGCCCCGGCGCTGAAGGCCGAGCTGTTTTCGACCGACCACCGCCACATCAACACCGAGAGCGACTCCGAGGTGCTGCTGGGCGTGCTGGCGCACGAGCTGGGCCAGGCCACGCGCGGCGCCGAGCCGGCGCCCGACGCGGTGTTCGCCGCCGTCACCCGCGTGCACCAGCGGCTGCGCGGCTCCTACGCCGTGGTGGCCTTCATCGCCGGGCGCGGCATGCTGGCGTTTCGCGACCCGCACGGCATCCGCCCGCTGTGCTTCGGGCGCGGCGCCGACGGCGCGGTGATGGTGGCCAGCGAATCGGTGGCCCTGGAAGGCACGGGCTTCACGCTGGAGCGCGACGTGGCGCCCGGCGAGGCGATCTACGTCACGCTCGATGGCCGCGTGCATGCGCGCGCCTGCGCGCCGGATGCGCGGCTGTCGCCCTGCATCTTCGAATACGTGTACCTGGCGCGGCCCGATTCGGTGTTGGACGGCATCTCGGTCTACCAGGCGCGCCTGCGCCTGGGCGAGACGCTGGCCAAGCGCGTGGTCTCCACCGTGCCGCCGGCCGAGATCGACGTGGTGATCCCGATCCCCGAGTCCAGCCGCCCCAGCGCCAACGAGCTGGCGCGCCTGCTGGGCAAGCCGTACCGCGAAGGCTTCGTCAAGAACCGCTACGTCGGCCGCACCTTCATCATGCCGGGACAGGCGGTGCGCAAGAAATCGGTGCGCCAGAAGCTCAACCCGATCGGCAGCGAGTTCGCCGGCCGCAACGTGCTGCTGGTGGACGATTCCATCGTGCGCGGCACCACCAGCCGCGAGATCGTGCAGATGGCGCGCGACGCCGGGGCGCGCAAGGTCTACATGGCCAGCGCGGCGCCGCCGGTGCGCTTCCCCAACGTCTACGGCATCGACATGCCCACGCGCGAGGAGCTGGTGGCGCACGGCCGCACGGTGGAGCAGGTGCGTCAGCTGATCGGCGCCGACGCCCTGATCTACCAGGACGTGGAGGCCATGAAGCAGGCGGTGGCGGCGCTCAACCCGGCGGTGCAGGGTTTCGACGCCTCGTGCTTCGATGGCGTGTACGTCACCGGCGACATTGGCGAGGCCGACGTCGATCGCCTCAGTCGCCAGCGTCACGGCCTGGCCAGCGCGGCGCCGGCCGCGGTGGCGGCATGAGGGCCGGCGCATGACGTCCGCCGATTCTTCCGCCCGCCCGCTGCCCGCCGGCCTGCACCCCGACACGCTGGCGGTGCGCACCGGCATCGCGCCCAGCGCCCATGGCGAAAGCTCCGACGCGCTGTACCTGACCAGCGGCTTCGTGCAGCCCGATGCCGAGACCTCGGCGCAGCGCTTTGCCCACCCGGAGCAGGGCTACACCTATTCGCGCACCGGCAACCCGTCGGTGACCGCCTTCGAGCGCCGCCTGGCCGCGCTGGAAGGCGCCGAGGCCGCCATCGCCACCGCCAGCGGCATGGCCGCCATCCTGCTGATGGGCTTCGGCCTGCTGAAAAGCGGCGACCACGTGGTGTGCTCGCGCTCCATGTTCGGCTCCACCCTGCGGCTGCTGGGCAACGAATTCGCCCGCTTCGGGGTCGAGACCAGCTTCGTGTCGCAGACCGACATCGCCGAGTGGCGCGCCGCCGTGCGCCCCGGCAGCACGCGCCTGCTGTTTGCCGAAACCCCCACCAACCCGCTGACCGAGGTGTGCGACATCGTGGCGCTGGCGGCGATCGCGCACGACGCCGGCGCGCTGCTGGCGGTGGACAACTGCTTTGCCACGCCGGTGCTGCAACAGCCGCTGGCGCTGGGGGCGGACCTGGTGATCCATTCCGGCACCAAGTTCCTCGACGGCCAGGGCCGTGTCATGGCCGGTGCCATCTGCGGTTCGCGCCAGCTCATCGACAGCGTGTTCGCGCCCCTGATCCGCACCGCCGGCATGGTGCTGGCGCCGTTCAACGCCTGGGTGGTGCACAAGGGCCTGGAGACGCTGGCCGTGCGGGTGCGCGCGCAGAGCGCCAACGCGCTGGCGATCGCCCACTGGCTGGAGCAGCACCCGGCGGTCGAGCGCGTGTTCTATCCCGGCCTGGCCTCGCACCCGCAGCATGCGCTGGCGATGGCGCAGCAGTCGGGCGTGGGTGGCGCGGTGATTGCCTTCAGCGTGCGCGCCGACTCGCCCGAGCAGGCGCGCGCGCGCGCCTTCCACGTCATCGACTCGACCCGCGTGTGCAGCATCGCCACCAACCTGGGCGACGTCAAGACGCTGATCTGCCACCCGGCCAGCACCTCGCACGGCCGCCTGAGCGAGGCGCAGCGCCAGGCCGCCGGCGTGGTGCAGGGCCTGATCCGCCTGGCCGTGGGGCTGGAGCACCCGGGCGACATCCAGGCCGACCTGGGGCGCGGGCTGGACAAGGTTCAGGACCTGTCTTGAACACTATAAAAATCGTAGCTGTTTGCGCTCGCCAGACGGGCGCCAGAGCCCAGAATGACTGATAACCCTGCCATGACCGCGCGTGTGCGCACGCGCTTCGCCCCGTCGCCCACCGGCTTCATCCACCTGGGCAACATCCGCTCGGCGCTGTACCCCTGGGCCTTCGCGCGCTCGCAGGGCGGCGACTTCATCCTGCGCATCGAGGACACCGACCTGGAACGCTCCACCCAGGCCGCCGTCGACGTTATTCTCGAAGGCATGGCCTGGCTCGGCCTCGACCACGACGAGGGGCCGTACTACCAGATGCAGCGCATGGACCGCTACCGCGAGGTGCTGGCCCAGCTGCAGGCCGCCGGCCACGTCTACCCCTGCTACATGAGCGTGGCCGAGCTCGACGCGCTGCGCGAGAGCCAGATGGCCGCCAAGCAAAAACCGCGCTACGACGGCACCTGGCGCCCCGAGCGCGGCAAGACCCTGCCGCCCGTGCCCGCCGGCGTGCAGCCGGTGCTGCGCTTTCGCAACCCGCAAGGCGGCGTGGTGGCGTGGGACGACAAGGTCAAGGGCCGCATCGAAATCCAGAACGACGAACTCGACGACCTGGTCATCGCCCGGCCCGACGGCACGCCGACCTACAACTTCTGCGTCGTCGTCGACGACATCGACATGCGCATCACCCACGTCATCCGCGGCGACGACCACGTCAACAACACGCCGCGGCAGATCAACATCTTCCGCGCCCTCGGGCACGAGCCGCCGGTCTATGCCCACCTGCCCACCGTGCTCAACGAGCAGGGCGAGAAGATGAGCAAGCGCAGCGGCGCCAAGGCCGTGACGCAGTACCGCGACGAAGGCTTTCTGCCCGACGCCATGGTCAACTACCTGGCGCGCCTGGGCTGGAGCCACGGCGACGACGAAATCTTCTCGCGCGCGCAGTTCCTGGCCTGGTTCGACCTCGACCACCTGGGCCGCAGCGCCGCCCAGTTCGACGAGGCCAAGCTGCGCTGGGTCAACGCCCAGCACCTGAAGGCCATGGACGATGCGCGTCTGGCGCCCCTGGTGGCCGAGCAGCTGCGCCAGCGCGGCGCCCAGCCCGACGAACGCCTGCCCGCGCTGTGCGGCCTGTTCAAGGACCGCTGCGACACCACGGTGGCGCTGGCCGACTGGCTGATGCCCTACCACGGCGATGTCACGCCCGCCGCTGACGAGCTGGCCAAGCACCTGACCGAAGCCGTGCGCCCGGCCACTGTCACGTTCGCCGCGCGCCTGCAGACAATCGACTGGACGGCCGAGGCCATCGCCGCCGCGCTCAAGCAGACCCTGGCCGAGCATGGCCTGAAGATGCCGCAGCTGGCCATGCCGGTTCGCGTGCTGGTCATGGGCACGACGCAGACGCCCTCGGTCGACGCCATGCTGGCGCTGCATCGGCGCGACACCGTGATCGCCCGCTTGCGCGCCGCGTAAAAACCACTATATAATGCGAGGCTCGACACCCACAACGGGGGTATAGCTCAGCTGGGAGAGCGCTTGCATGGCATGCAAGAGGTCAGCGGTTCGATCCCGCTTACCTCCACCAAGGTTGTCGAAAAGTCCAGGTTTTGACCCTATCGTCTAGAGGCCTAGGACATCACCCTTTCACGGTGAGTACCGGGGTTCGAATCCCCGTAGGGTCGCCAAGTTTGGCTGCACTTGGGCTCGCAAGAGCCGCAACGCAGCTACCGACGCGGAGTGGTAGTTCAGTCGGTTAGAATACCGGCCTGTCACGCCGGGGGTCGCGGGTTCGAGTCCCGTCCACTCCGCCACTAACGACCTTCTAAGTCGTTGATCTAGAAGGAAAAAGAGCCACCCTCGGGTGGCTCTTTTGCTTTCAACCCACGGCTGGACCCACGGCCGTGCGTGGGATTCCATGGGACAGCATGCAATTCCGACCCCCGGCTATCGATGACTGTCGGCTCCCTAGCCGGTGACCTTCTCGCCGTGGCACCGCGATGGCCGAACGGCGTCTATGCCTTGGGTTCAGCGGCAGCCTGCGCAGTGCCACCGTCGGACCGGCGGTCACGATCGCCGAAAAGGGCGGTCACGTGCCGAAACGCACCTCGACTCGGGTACTCGCGCCGCGGGTCACGTTGGCCGAAATGGCCGGTCACATTCGCCGAAATACGCAGGCGGGGCACACGCTGGTTGAGCTCGCAGTCCGCTGTCGAGCCACAGGTCGCGCGACTGGACTCTGGCCTCTCATGCCCTCGGATCGAAGGCCCCGTTCAGTCTCGTGCTTCTTGGAGAATCATGAGGTCGTCCGGACATCGGCGTTGCACGCAATGGTGCTGGCCGCCAGTGCGACTGACAGGGACCGCCTCAGGTCCGTGCGGCACGACGGGCCGGCATGCCAGGCAATCCATCCTTCTTGGCGCATTCCATGCAGTGCTGAAGGAACAATTGGGCATGGTGGGTCGGTGTGCGATGGGCCTGAAGAACCAGGCAGATGGCGGACGTGACGCCGCCGGACATTCGCGGTGCGGCCTTCGGGCTGCGGCAGTCGCTGGACACTATCGGTGCCTTCCTCGGCCCTCTGCTGTCCGTGGGTCTGATGCTGTTGTGGGCCAATGATTTTCGCTCGGTGTTCTGGGTGGCGGTGGTCCCAGGCGTGCTGGCCGTGCTCGTGCTGCTGGTGGGGGTGCGCGAGCCTGCGCAACGCGAAGGTCCGCAGCGTACCAACCCGATTCGGCGCGAGAACATCCGCAAACTGGGTAGCGCCTACTGGTGGGTGGTAGCGCTAGGTGCGGTCTTCATGCTGGCGCGGTTCAGCGAGGCGTTTCTGGTGCTGCGCGCTGAACAGGTCGGTATTCCCGTCGCGCTGGTACCGCTGGTGATGGTGGCTATGAATCTGGTCTACGCAGCCTGTGCCTACCCTTTCGGAAAGCTGTCCGACCGCGTGAGCCACACGCGACTGCTGGCGTGGGGCCTGGCTGTGCTGGTCGTCTCGGACGTGCTGTTGGCGACTGCGCAGCACTGGGGCATGGTGCTGGCCGGCGTGGCGGTCTGGGGCATCCACATGGGCATGACGCAGGGGCTGTTATCCACCATGGTGGCCAACACCGCACCGCCCGGCCTGCGCGGAACTGCCTACGGGGTATTCAACCTTGTCAGCGGCATCGCCATGCTGGCGGCCAGCGCCACCGCCGGGCTGCTGTGGGACGCCTACGGATCATCGATGACGTTCTGGGCAGGAGGCGGATTTGCACTGCTGTGTCTGGTGGGGTTGCTGAGCACCCGCCGCAACCTTTCAGTTGCGTCGTCGTGATCGGATGCAAGTTGCGCTTACGCCGGGCTATGCGTATGAAGAAGCCTTCGGCCAGCGCCTTTTGCAGCTGTCCAGATCGACCGAAGGGCCACGTTGGGGTTCAAGGGGCCGGTCGTTTGGCTGCGCGTGTCGGCAACTTGGGCACCATCAACCCGCCCTCCAGCGGATGAGGTGATGGCAGTTCCATCGTTGCAATCCTTTTGGCTTCCTGCGGTTCAACGCCCAGCGCGCGCAGAGCGGACGCCACCGCCTGCTCGGCGAAATCTCGCGGGGCTCTCGGTGCGAGCATGGCATGCACGGCCCCCACGACGGTCATCGACACGATGTTCAGACCGAGTCGAATCGGCATTTCGGTAAAGCGCCTTTGCCGCAGGCCTTCCTTGAGGTCGCGCTGCACGAACTCTTGCAGTGCGGGCATATCGGCACCGCTCGGCCAGCCGAGCCGGACGACGAAGCCAGCCACTGACCGATTCGCGGCCGCGAGATGGATCACCAAGCGCATGCCTGTGCCCACACGTTCCGCGGGGTCCTTCAACTGCACCACGGCGGGCTCGGCCATCAGCACCATCTCGTGGGCAACCACCAGGGCCAGTTGATCGAACAAGGTCTCGGGCGCGTCGAAGTACTTGTAGAACGTGCCGCGCGAAACCTCGGCGGCCTGGATCACATCGTCGATGGACGTTGCCGCGGGCCCCTTCTGAGCTACCAGATGCAGGGTGCTGGCGAAGAGACGCCGACGCATTCGTTCGCGTCGTTCGGCTGCAACGCGAACTCGATGATTTTCCTTTTCCATATGTGGGGATTTTGCCTTCAGACTCGCTCGGTTTGAAATGTGAAGCGGCCAAGACGCTGGGCGAGTGCACCATCGTCTTGATCCGCGGCCCAACGCACGACGATGCCCCGCTGTGGATCGCGCAGTACCGAACAACTGCGCAGGGAGATGCCCGCCGAACGGGCCTCGTCTTGCACGACCGACTCGATCTCCATGTCCGTGAGGGCGGGCTTGAAGATCTTGCCGACCGGCGTCGTTGGAAGGGTGGGCAGGATCTTCACTTCCTTGGGCCACGCCGCGCGCTCCACGATGTGGGCTTGCGCCCAGTCTTGCAGCTCGGCGGGTGTGGCAGTGGCACCCGGGCGCAGTTGCACGTAGACGGCGGGAACTTCGCCTGCGTGCGCGTCCGGCCGGCCCACTGCCGCGGCGAGCGCCACCGCTGGATGCCCGTGCATCGGCTCCTCGATCAACTTGGGATCGATGTTGTGTCCGCCCCGGATGATGAGCTCTTTGGCACGCCCGGTGAGCCAGCAATAGCCTTCGGCGTCGATTCGCCCAAGATCCCCGGTGTTGAGCCAACGGCTGAGTTGGGCGGAGCTCGCTAGAAGTGCTCTCTACGAACGACCCACGGCCAGAGGCGCGACCCGATGAGCCAGCATGAAACATGGCGCTGAGTTGGGCGGACTAGCCGAAGAGTCCGCCATTTTGGCCGACCTACGGAGCGACCCACGGCCGGGCTCGGGATTCGATGAAATGGAATGAAACCTTATGAAGCGTTCACTATCAAGATGAGCCGCGGATACGCTAGCATTTGAGACTGTAAGAGAGGGAATGGAACATCACTTGAACCGACGTCCACTCCGCCAATCGATGCAAAAAAGCGACCTTCGGGTCGCTTTTTTCTTGCTTTTGGTCCATGCGTCATGCGGTATGTTCGGCAGAGTTCCCTGGTCGAAGCCCTGATGTTCTGGGGGCGTTACGAGGCCGCCGGCAGGTTGCGTGGGCGGGTCAAGCTGCAGGCCGGTGACGCGCTGGCCGCGATCGAGCTGGCGCTGCGCTATCGCGCGCCGCTGGTCTCGCGCCTGTTGGGCCACGTGCCGGTGGACGTGCAGTACGTGGAGCTCGAGCCGGGTGACGCCTCGGCGCTGGTGCTGGCCGACGGCAGACGTCCGACCGACTGGATCGCACAGGCTGCCGGCGAATCTGCCGCGCACTTCCGGTGGCTGGTGGACACCGGCGCGCCATGGGGTGATCCGCTGATTGTCATGGGCCGAATGTCCGAACCGGGACCGATCGTCGTCTATGACGGTTGGCACCGCTGCGGGGCCTGGGTCGAATGCTGCCGTACTGGCAGGTCGAGCGCGATGCCGGCGTACCTGGTGGTTCC
>MKTG01000101.1:0-1471 GCA_001897615.1 Burkholderiales bacterium 68-10 | reverse complement strand
TGCGTGTGTTGCGTTCGCGGTACACGTGTTGCTGCCTATGCATGACGTTGCCACCCCAGCGGCGGTCGCCCGATCTCCGGGTGTGCTACATTCACCCGGTGATGAGCAAGCCCGTCGCCGTTTTCGGCTTTTACTTCTGGTTCTCTGTCCCCGGCGGACGAGAGGAAAGCCTGTAAGTCAGCGCGATCAGCACCCTCCCGAACCAACCGCCGCAGCGAGCCCGCCCGGCGGTTTTTTTGTGCCCATCCTCCCCTGATTCACTTCAACCCCAAGGAAGAACACCGATGAACGCCAAAGCCGTCCCCGCCATCGAGTCCTGGCAGACGTCGCCGGAACGCACCAGCCGCACCGACGACGCACGCATCAAGGACATCACCGTGTTGCCTCCTCCCGATCACCTGATTCGCTTCTTCCCGATCCGGGGCACGCCGGTCGAATCGCTCATCGCCGACACGCGCCAGGCCATCCGCCGCATCATCAACGGCAAGGACGACCGCCTGCTGGTGGTGGTCGGGCCATGCTCCATCCATGACCCGGTGGCGGCGCTGGACTACGCGCGCCAGCTCAAGCCCCTGCGCGAGCGCTACGCCGACACGCTGGAGGTGGTGATGCGCGTGTACTTCGAGAAGCCCCGCACCACGGTGGGCTGGAAGGGCCTCATCAACGACCCCTACCTGGACGAGAGCTACCGCATTGACGAGGGCCTGCGCATCGCGCGCCAGCTGCTGATCGACATCAACCGCCTGGGCCTGCCGGCGGGCAGCGAGTTCCTGGACGTGATCTCGCCGCAGTACATCGGCGACCTGATCAGCTGGGGCGCCATCGGCGCGCGCACCACCGAAAGCCAGGTGCACCGCGAGCTGGCCAGCGGCCTGTCGGCGCCGATCGGTTTCAAGAACGGCACCGACGGCAACATCCGCATCGCCACCGACGCCATCCAGGCGGCCGCGCGCGGGCACCACTTCCTGTCGGTGCACAAGAACGGCCAGGTGGCCATCGTGCACACCGACGGCAACAAGGACTGCCACGTCATCCTGCGCGGCGGCAAGGCGCCCAACTACGACGCCGCCAGCGTCGACGCGGCCTGCCAGGAGCTGGCGGCCAGCAAGCTGCATCCCTCGCTGATGGTCGACTGCAGCCATGCCAACAGCAGCAAGCAGCACGAAAAGCAGCTGGACGTGGCGCGCGACGTGGCGGCGCAGGTCAGCGCCGGCTCGCGCGGCGTGTTCGGGTTGATGGTGGAAAGCCACCTCCACGGCGGCGCCCAGAAGTTCACGCCGGGCAAGGACCAGGCGGCCAAGCTGGAATACGGCAAGAGCATCACCGACGCCTGCATCGGCTGGGACGGCACGCAGACCATCTTGCAGGTGCTGTCTGACGCGGTGCGGGCGCGGCGCGGGCGCTGACGCGGGTCAAGCTCGGGCGCCGCGGATCGACTACATTTTCGGGGCGCGGCGCCGCCGGCGGCGCC
>MKTG01000100.1:5130-5372 GCA_001897615.1 Burkholderiales bacterium 68-10 | reverse complement strand
CGAACAGCACCACGGTCGAGCGGATGCCGTGCTCGCGCAGGCGAAACTCGGTCTTGAGGTATTCCAGCTGAAAGCGGACACCGCGCGTGTCCTCACTGGTCATGAACTCTTCGTCGGAGAAAGCCAGGCGGAACGCCGCGGATTCGGTTTGCGGTGTCGAGGGCGCGCGTTTTGCCGCATGCACGTCCTCGACCGAGGTCCGAAGCGGGGTATGGGCGCGTCTGGCCATTCTGGCGTCTCCG
>MKTG01000100.1:4790-5105 GCA_001897615.1 Burkholderiales bacterium 68-10 | reverse complement strand
CCGGGGTTAAGGATCGTTGACAGCAGGACCTGTCCGGATAATGTCCGGCGCGCCTTCCTCTCCCCCGATCTGAAAGCCCTGCCCATGTCGTACGCCGATCTCGCCCAGACCATCGATGCCGCCTGGGAGGCGCGCACCGAGATCAGCTCCAGCACGCAAGGCGAAGTCCGCGAGGCAGTTCAGACCGCGCTGGCGTTGCTCGACAGCGGCAAGGCGCGCGTCGCCGAGAAGTCCGGCGATGGCTGGACGGTCAACCAGTGGCTGAAGAAGGCGGTGCTGCTGAGCTTCCGGCTCAACGACAACGCGGTGATCCAG
>MKTG01000100.1:1585-4551 GCA_001897615.1 Burkholderiales bacterium 68-10 | reverse complement strand
GCAGGCCGGCCCGACCATCATCGAGGACAACTGCTTCATCGGCGCCCGCTCCGAAGTGGTCGAGGGCGTCGTCGTCGGTGAAGGCTCGGTGCTGTCGATGGGCGTCTATATCGGCGCCTCGACCAAGATCGTCGACCGGGCGACCGGCGAGATCCATATCGGCAAGGTGCCGCCCTATTCCGTGGTGGTCTCGGGCAACCTGCCGGGCAAGCCGCTGCCCAACGGCCAGCCGGGCCCGAGCCTTTATTGCGCGGTGATCGTCAAGACGGTCGACGCGCAGACCCGGAGCAAGACCGGCATCAACGAGCTGTTGCGCGACTGACGAGTGGACGCTGCGCCGCTATTCCTGTCCCTTAGGGGCCGTCTCCATCGCCTCCACTGGTGGGCCGCGATGGCGGCTCTGTTCGCGGTGACGGTGGGGCTGTTGTGGGCCAGCAGCTGGTTCGGGCTGGGTCCGTGGTATCAGCAAGCGAACGGTTCCCAGGCAGCGATTGATGCGTTTGGTTCGATCGGTTGGTACGGCGTCGGGCTGACGCTGGTGCTGGCCTTTCCCTACTACGCTGTGTCGATCAAACGGCGGCACGACCGCGGCAGCAGCGGCCACGACGTTACGGTCTACCTCGTGCTGTTGGTGGCGCAAGTGCTGTGGCGTGCAACGCAGCTTGGCTTCACCCCGGCGGAGGTGGGCTCGCCGAGCGCACCACAGAACGGGTTCTCTTCTTTCATTATCTGGATGCCCCAGCCACCATCGGCGTACAGTGCGTACAGCGTTTTGCTCGGGGTCTATGCCCTCTATCTCGTGGTGGTGCTCGGCTTCATGGACGGGACGCGCGGCGTCAACCGCTATGGTGACGACATGGCGCCGGCGCGCGGAAAATGAGCGCGGAAAGGCTCTCGCTTCGAGGTGATGAAGCGCCTAGCCTGCCGCGCAGATTCACTTGGACGATCCTATGCTCGACCCCCTGTTGCTGCTGCAAGACCTGATCCGACGCCCCTCCGTCACGCCGGCCGAAGAGGGGGTGCTGGGCGTGCTCGAGGCGGCGCTGACATCGCTCGGCTTCAGCTGCGAGCGGGTGCGGTTCGAGGGGGATGGATCGTACCCGGTCGACAACCTGTTTGCGACGCGCGGCGAAGCCGGCAAGCACCTGCTGTTTGCCGGGCATACCGATGTGGTGCCGCCGGGCGACGGTGCGGCCTGGCGGCATCAGCCGTTTGCGGCCGAGATCGTCGACGGGACGATCTATGGGCGTGGCGCGGCGGATATGAAGTCGGGCATCGCGGCGTTCATCGCGGCGATCGCGCGGGCCCCCGAAGCGGGACGCATCTCGCTGGCCATCACCAATGACGAGGAAGCCGACGCGGTCAACGGCACCGACAAGCTGATGGCCTGGGCCACGGCAGAGGGCCACCGTTTCGATTTCGCCATTGTCGGGGAGCCGAGCGCCACCGCGCGGGTCGGCGACAGCATCAAGGTGGGGCGGCGCGGTTCGCTCAACGGGCAGATCCGGGTCACCGGCACGCAGGGCCATGTCGCCTATCCCGACAAGGCCAATAACCCCTTGCCGGCGGCGGCGCTGCTGATCGGGGCGCTGACCGGCAAGCTCGATGATGGCACCGAGCATTTCCCGCCCTCGAACCTCGAATTCACCTCGGCCGATGTCGGCAACGAAACCACCAACGTCATCCCGGCCGCGGTGCTGCTGCGCTTCAACGTGCGCTACAACGACCGGTGGACGCCGGAGAGCCTGATCGCCGCGATCGAAGAGGTGATCGGCAATCAGGATCTGCGTGATTGCCACGCCGAGTTCACGGTGGTCGGCCGCCCTTCGCGGTCCTTCCTGTCGCCGCTTGGCGGCGGCGTGGAGACGCTGATCGAGACCATCGCGCGGCGCACCGGCATCGCGCCGGAACTCTCCACCGGCGGCGGCACCTCGGATGCGCGTTTCATCGCCGAATATTGCCCGGTGGTGGAGTTCGGTCTGCCCGGTCCGAGCATGCACAAAGTCGATGAAAACGTGCGCCTCGCCGACGTCGAGGACCTGACGGCGCTCTACGCCCAATTCATCGCCGACTATCTGGGAGAGGTGTGATGGCGGCGGGCTTTCTGCAGGCGGTGAGCACCGCAACCCAGGCGGCATTCGGCCGCGTGCCGGCGCCAGATGCGGCGGCATCCGGCGTGAGCTGGACCGATGCGGTGACCGGCATCGTCGTGATGGTGGTGCTGCAGGCCGTGCTGCTGGTGGTGCCGTTCGCCCCGGCGCTGCCGGAGGCGCTTCGGGCAGTCGTCGATTTCGCCCTGCTGGCGCTGGTGATGACCGCGGTGCCCTATGTGGTGGTCGGCGGCGCCGGCCTGTTGCTCGACCAGCGCGACCGCTTGCCGGCACTGTTCCTGTTTCTCGCCCTGGTGCTGGCGCTGAGCCAGCTGGTGGGGATCATCCTCGGCGCCTTCGGGGTCGGCGCCGGTACGGCCATGATCGGCATTCTCGGCTACTTCTCGGCCAGGGCGTCGAAGAGCCTGTTCGGCATCGGCTGGGGCGGCGCCATCCTGATCGGCACGCTGGTGGCGGTCGGCACTTTTGCCGCCAGCTTCCTGCTGCTGGCACTGCCGACCGGCCAAGCGATGCTGGCGGCGCCGTGAACGCCTTCGGCGAGCTGTGGCGCGCCATCATCGGCTGGCTTGACCTGCTCACGGCACGCCCGGGAGCAGCCGAGAAGTTCAACCTCGAAGGCAGCGGCCTCATCAACGCGACCGGCTGCTACTTCGCCGTGGTGCTGCTGCTGATCGTCGTCGAAAGCGGCCTGAGCGGCTTTCCCGGCTGGTCGACTGTCGTGCTCGGCCTGATCGCCAATGCGGCCTGGCTCGGCACGATCTGGCTGGTGATCTGGATCACCGCGGGCGTGGTGCGGCGACCGGCAGTGGCCATGGCGGTTCCGGGCAGCTATGCGGTGGCATTCGTCACGGGGCT
>MKTG01000100.1:634-1569 GCA_001897615.1 Burkholderiales bacterium 68-10 | reverse complement strand
ATGCTGTTCCGCGTGGCACGGGAGATCGGCAAACTCGGTTTCGGCATTTCCGCCGCGTTTGCCATTCTTTCCATCGTCGCGCTTGCCGCTGTCCGAGTCGGGCTCTACATGCTGACCACCGGTATGCAAGGGATCGGCTAGTGCCTGAACGCAGCAACGATATCTGGAACGAGGTGGCTTCGGCCGCCCGCGGCGTCGCGGCGCTGGTGATCGGTGATCGCCGTGCCGCCAGCTATTTCGATTTCTCCGACCGGGGCCTCGTCGGCAGCTTCATCGCCTTCCTCGTGGTCGCGCTGATCAATACCGGCGTTCCGCTGATCCTCGGCATACCGGGGATGAGCGGTACAGTGTTCCGTGCCATCGCCACCGTCGTCATCGTCCTCGCGCTGCAGATCGGCGCCGCCGCCATCGTGCTCAGGCAGTTGAAGCGGTCGGACGCGCTGGTGCCCTATATCGTCGCCGATAACTGGGCGACGTTCTTCCTCACCATCGCCACGACCGCGCTGGGCCTCACCGGCATCGGCGGCGAACTGTTGCTGGTGGTGACCGGCATCGTGATCATCATCGTCATGGTGAACCTCGCACGGCTCATCCTGACGCTGACGGCGTGGCAGATCGTGACGTTCCTCGTGGCCCAGCTGATCAGCGGCATCGTGGCGCTGATGGTGCTGACGGTGGTCTTCCCGCTCTCGGCCGACCAACTGGCCGAACTCGGCGCCGCCGCCGCTAGTAGTCGACCCTAGTCAGGTACAGCCCGTCGGGCGGGGCCAGCGGGCCGCAGCGGGCGCGATCGCGCGCATCGAGGGCGGCGCGAAAATCGCCTGGGCGCCACTTGCCGTCGCCCACCAGCTTCAGCGAGCCGACCATCGAGCGCACCTGGCTGTGGAGGAAGCTCCGCGCCTTGGCGGTGACGATGATCATTTCGGCCTGCCGCG
>MKTG01000100.1:0-512 GCA_001897615.1 Burkholderiales bacterium 68-10 | reverse complement strand
TAATGCCGCGCGGTGGCGGAAAAGCGAGCCTCGAAGCTCTCGTCGACGCGGTCGGCGGTGAGGATCGCTACCGGGTGCGGCTTGGTGTGATAATTCAGCGCCTCGCGGACCTTGAACGGATCCCAGTCGCGTTCGAGGTCGAAATGCACCACCTGGCCGAGCGCATGGACCCCGGCGTCGGTACGTCCAGCGGCCTGGGTAACGACGGTCTCGCCGGAAAAGCGCGTGATCGCATCCTCGAGCAATTGCTGCACGGACAGATCATGGGCCTGCCGCTGCCAGCCGCAGAAGGGGCGGCCGTCATATTCGATCGAGAGCCGGTACCTGGGCATCAGCTGGCCGACGTCCTGATCACGACGCTCGCTCCGGCAGCACCCCCGCGCCGCGCAGGAACGTCGCCGCATCCATGGCGCCCTTGCCTTCGCGCTGCACCATGGTGAGGCGGACGGCGCCGGTGCCGCAGGCGATGGTCAGCTCGGGAAGGATGGTCCCCGGCGCCCCCTGCCCTGCGA
>MKTG01000099.1:3006-5654 GCA_001897615.1 Burkholderiales bacterium 68-10 | reverse complement strand
TGGGCAAGCTCAACGACTCCAACATGCTGCTGCAGAAGGTGCTCGACGCCTCGACCGCCAACCTCGCCAACCTCGAGAACTCGGTGGCCCAGCAGACCGCCACCTACTCGACCACCGTTCGCGAAGCGATCGGCTCAACCGAGGAAGCCGGGCGTCTCGTCACCGAGCATGTCGGCGCGCTGCAGGCCTCGATCGCCTCGATGGTCAACGAGTTCGGCTCGATGCTGGGCAACCTCGACGCCGAGGCCAAGAGCCTCGACAGCGCCGCGCAGAACCTCTCCTCCTCGGGCACCCTGACGCTCGCCAACCTCGACGAGCGCCGCTCGGCGATGGACGAGCTGGCACAGGCCTTTACCGCTCGTGCCGACGAGATCGACAACCGCATGCGTGGCTTTGCCCACTCGATCTCCGACACTGTCGAAGAGACCGAGCAGCGCCTGGTCGCCGCACGCGAGTCGATGGAGCAGTTGCTCGCCTCCACCACGTCCGGCGTTGCCGAGACCCTGGAAGCGACCTCGGGCACCATCAACGCTGCCCTGGCCGACACCACGGGCCAGCTGCACAGCGTGCTGACCAACACGGCCGAGACCGTGCAGGCCGCGCTCGGCGAGACCACCGGCCAGCTCGAATCAGTGCTCACCAGCACCGCCGAGAAGGTGCAGAACGCGCTCGGCGAGACCACCAGCCAGCTCGAATCGGTGATGAACAGCACGGCCGAGAAGGTGCACAACGCCCTGGGCGCCACCACCAGCCAGCTCGAGTCGGTGATGAGCAGCACTGCCGAACGCGTGCAGACTGCCCTCGGCGCGACCACTGGTCAGCTCGAGGAAGCCCTCACCGGCACCACCGACAAGGTGCAGAGCGCCCTCGCCAGCGCCACTGCCGAGATGCAGTCGGTGCTCGGCAAGAGCACCAACCTGCTCGAGGAGGCCCTGGATGGCACCTCGCACCGCGTCGCGACCCAGCTCGGCTCGTTCACCGACACCGCCGCGAACGAGAGCCAGCGGGCTGCCGATGCCCTGCGCCAGACCCAGGCGACGATGATCCTCGAAATGCAGCAGGCTCTCGAAGCGGCGACGCAGCGTTTCAACGAAACGGCGACCGCCATGCGCGCCACGGCAAAGGAAGTGGGCTCGGAACTCGAGAACACCCGCTCGGAACTGGCGCGCGGTGTGATGGAGCTGCCCGAAGAGACCAAGTCCAGCGCCGCAGCGATGCGTCGCGTCGTGGCCGAGCAGATCGAAGCGCTTGCCGAGCTCAACGCCATCGTTCGCGCCCAGCCGGCGACGCACGATCTCAACGAGCGTCGTCCTTCGGCCCCGACCCGTCAGAGCATTGCCCGCGAAGAGGCCCCGTCGCGGCCCGAGCCGCGTCCGGAGCCGGTGCGCGCCGCCGAGCCGCCGAAGACCGAGCCGGCCCGCCCGCAGTCGCGCCTCGTGGCGATGCCTGAAGTTCCGGCCCCGGTGGTCACCGCGCCGCGCCCGCAGCCCGTTGCCGAGGCCAAGCCCGCTGCCGCGGTGCCCAAGGCCGAGGAAGGTGGTGGTTGGCTGCGTGACGTGTTGCGCAACGCTTCGGGTCCGAGCACTGCTGCTCCCGCCCCTGCTCCGGCGGCACCCGCCCCCGCGGCGGCCCCGGCGCAGAACCTCTCGACCCTGACCGAGGAAATCGCCAAGTCGATGGAGCCGTCGGCCCTGGCCGATGCGTGGCAGCGCTACCAGGCCGGCGAGCAGAACGTCTTCTCGCGGCGCATCTACACGCTGGGCGGCCAGGCGACCTATGACGAAGTGCGCAAGCGCATCCAGCGCGACAGCGACTTCGCCAAGACCGCCGCGACCTACATGGCCGAGTTCGAGCAGTTGCTGAAGCGCGCCGCCACCGGAGCCAACCCGGCCGGCGAGACCCGCGAGTATCTGCTGAGCGATCGTGGCCGCGTCTACACCATGCTGGCCCATGCCAGCGGCCGCCTCGGCTGACGCACGAACACTGCCTCTGAAAGCAAAGGCCCGCGGGAAACCGCGGGCCTTTCGCTTTCAGATCCAGACGTCGTTCGCCGCCGTGCGCTCGCCCGGCGCCGAGCCGGTGTTGGGCACGCCGCGCGGCTCGATGAGCATCATCTTCACTTCGGCCGCGGCGTAGGGCTTGTGCTCCACCCCTTGCTTGACCACGAACATTTCGCCCGGCTTCACCGTCACCGAACCATCGCGGAAGTCGATGCGCAATTCGCCCTCCAGCACGATGAAAGCCTCATCGGTATCGGGGTGCTGGTGCCAGACGAAATCGCCCTCGATGCGTACCAGCTTGAACTGGTAGTCGTTCAGCTCGGCCACCACCTTGGGCTGCCACTGCTCGTCGAACAGCCCGTACTTCTGGACGAAATTGATCGGCTGGTAGGACTTGGTCGGCGCATCCGCCATTGCTCTCTCCATCGGTTTTCCCGTTTGAGAGATAGGCCGACGAACAGACTTTCCTAGCCCTCATATGAGGGGGACGGTTCAGGCCAGCCGCGCCTCCGTCGGCCGCTTCGGGCCCTGCATCGCGATCGACAGCCAGATCAGCACCGCGCCCAAGAGGGCGAAGGCCGCCGCTACCAGATAGGCCTTGGCCCCCATGAAGCCGATGAGCCAGCCAAAGGCGATCAGCGCGATGAC
>MKTG01000099.1:2446-2957 GCA_001897615.1 Burkholderiales bacterium 68-10 | reverse complement strand
AGCCCAGCGCGAAGGTGAAGGCATGCAGCAGCTGCAGCGGAATCAGAAACTCAAGACCCGGCTGGAACGCCATGCAGATCCAGCGGAAAACCGCCGTTGCGGCCGATAGCAGGATCAGGCTGCGGGCCGAGAAGCGACGGGCGATCCGACCGAACACGAACATGATCGCCGCCTCGGCGAATGCCGCCAGCGCCAGCAGCGGCGCGATCAGGTCGGCGGAGAGCCCCTGCTCCATCCATAGCAATGCCTGGAAGGCGTTGAGCACGATATGGGTGGCATAGACCATCGAGAAGCCGACCAGCGGCAACAGGAAGAACGGCTTCATCACCTCGCCCAGCCGGGCGGCGCCGGACGGCGGCGGCTGCACCTCGCCCTCGCCGGCGCGGAACCGCGGCAGGCCGAAGGAGACCAGGCCTCGCAGGATCGACAGCCCCACGAACAGCGGCAGGAAGATGCCGCCGCCGAACTGGCTGATGATCCAGCCGACGCCGAACAGCGTGACCATGTAGCC
>MKTG01000099.1:1938-2314 GCA_001897615.1 Burkholderiales bacterium 68-10 | reverse complement strand
ATCAGCGCCGACAGCAGGCAGCCGAGGACGATCACCTGTCGCCAGTCCGAGGCGCGGTCGGCGATCTTGCCGACGAGAATATTGAACAGCAGCGTCACCAGCACCGGCACGGCATTGATGATGCCGATCTGCTCCGAGCTCAGTCCCTTGTCGGCGAACCAGATGCCGCCATAGACGTTGAACGCCGCCCCCGCCATGTAGATGCTGAAGTAGAATGCCGTGGCGCGCAGCTCGGGCGTGATGAACGGCTCTATGGCCGATTTGGCAGGCATTTCAAACCTCAGGGAGCCGGATCGGCTACGGTCAGCTGGTCCGACGTGATCGGGTGCGAGGATGGGGGTTGCAGCTTCAGCGAGAGCACCACGCAGAGCGCTCC
>MKTG01000099.1:1362-1790 GCA_001897615.1 Burkholderiales bacterium 68-10 | reverse complement strand
CAGTTGGCGATGAAATGCACCACCCCGAAATAGCCCATGCCGAAGCTGAAGGCGTGCAGCAGCTGGGTGAAGAACAGCACTTCCACCGGCGGATTGAAGGCCATGATGGTGAAGCGCACCAGCCCGGCGATAGCCGCTGCCAGGATCATGTTACGCGCCGTCACCCGCCCCCCGAAGCGCCGCCAGGCGAACATGAGGATAGCCTCGCCCACCGCGGCAATGCCGAGCAGCGGCCCCAGATAATAGCTGGAAATGCCGTTTTCGTGCCAAAGCAGCGCGCCAAAGCTGCCGATAATGGCATTGCTGGAATTGACCAGTGCGAAGGCGAGCAGCGGCAGCACGAACCACAGTTGCAGTGAATCGCGCAAGCGGCTGGCGGGTATCGCCTTTTCCGGCGCCACGCTCGCCAGTGTCACCTTGGGCGCCGG
>MKTG01000099.1:0-1258 GCA_001897615.1 Burkholderiales bacterium 68-10 | reverse complement strand
GCCGTCCCGGCGCGTCATTCGCACGGTCGCGGCGTCGATGACCGGGGCGACGAGGCCATTGGTGGTCGCACACAGCGCCCAGATCAGCAGGATGCCCCAGAATTCCGAGACGAAATAGAGCGGCAGCGGCGCCAGGGCCGAGGCCAGGGAAATATAGATCAGCGCCGTGCGCCAATCGTCGGCCTTATCCGCAATGCGCCCCACAAGGATGTTGAGCAACAAGAGACAAAAGGTCGGCAGCGCATTGATGATGCCGATCTGGTCGGCGGGAATGCCATGTTCGCTGAGCCAGATGCCCAGAAAGACCGAGGCCACACCGCCGGGAATGTAGACGGTGAACTGATAAATGGATGCGCGCAGCTCGGGGCTATCCAAGCGCGAGAGGAGCGATGGCATGGAAAAAGAACTCCGGGCGCACGAAACGCGCCCGGCACGCTAGGTGACTCGGAAGTGCGGCAAAGGCAAGGACAAATCTCCGGCCAATTCCAGCTTACTGCTCGGCGCCTTTGCGCGTCCGAAAGCGGCGCGATTCGCCAGTGACCATTTCGGTCCATTTGATCAGCTCGAAGACACCGTCACGGGTTTCGACAATGGCCGTGCAGCTCTCCACCCAGTCGCCGGTATTGATATATTCAATGCCCAGCCGGTCGTGGATATCGGCGAAATGGATGTGGCCGCAGATCACACCGTCGACACCGGATTCCTTGGCCTCGTGCACCAGCGCTTCCTCAAAGCGGCCGATGACGGAAACGGCATTCTTGACCTTCTGCTTGGCCCAGGCGCTGAGCGACCAATATTGCAGGCCAAGGCGGCGACGCACCCAGTTGATGGCGATATTGACGCGCAAAGCGGCGTTGTAGGCCCAGTCACCGACATGAGCGAGCCACTTGGCATTCATCACCACCACGTCGAACTGGTCGCCGTGGATGACCAGATAGGTACGGCCCGTGGCCGAGGTGTGAATGGTGCGATCGATGATCTCGATCTCGCCGAAATAGGTGCCGAGATATTCGCGCAGGAACTCGTCGTGATTGCCCGGCAGATAGACGATGCGCGTCCCGGCATTGGCCTTGTCGAGCAGCAACTGCACCAGGACATTGTACTCGACCGGCCAGTGCCAGGCCTTGGCCAGCCGCCAGCCGTCGAGAATATCGCCGACCAGATAGATGGTGTCGGCATCGTGGGCGCGCAGGAACTCGATGAGTTGCCCAACGCGGATGGGCTTCATCCCCAGATGCACGTCGGAAATGAAGAGCGC
>MKTG01000098.1:63666-68998 GCA_001897615.1 Burkholderiales bacterium 68-10 | reverse complement strand
GGGTGTGGTGCCACCACATGGTGTCGGGGTGCACGTCGCCCAGGTTGTCGATGTTGGCCACGTTGACGCCCGAGCTGTTGCCGCCCCAGGCGACAAGGCGCTGGCGCACGTCCTCGGTCCAGCGCGGCAGGTGCTGCCGCACCCACTGCAGCAGGTACACGCCGTCGGCGTCGTTGTTGCCGGTGACGTACTCGTGCTGGCCGCCGGCGCGCGCGTCCTGCCAGGCGGTGTCGTACAGCAGGTCCAGCGCCTGGCGCGTGGCCAGGTGGTGGGCGTCCTTGCCGCGGTGGATGTTGCCGCGGCCGGCGTAGTTCAGGTGGCTGAAGTAGAACTTGTCCACCCCCTCGTCGCCCATCAGGCGCAGCAGGTTGGGCAGGTCGAACGCGTTCAGCTCGGTCATGGTGAAGCGCAGTCCCACCTTGGTGCCCAGCTTCTGCAGGTGGCGCACGGCGCCCAGCGAGCGGTCGAAGGCGCCATCGAGCCGGCGGAACTTGTCGTGCGTGGCGCCGATGCCGTCCAGGCTGATGCCCACGTAGTCGAAGCCGGTGGCGTGGATGCGCTCGGCCAGCGGCTGGTCGATCAGCGTGCCGTTGGTCGACAGGCCGACGTAGAACTTCATTGCCTTGGCGCGCTCGGCCACCTCGAAAATGTCGGGCCGCAGCAGCGGCTCGCCGCCCGACAGGATGAGCGCCGGCACCTTGAAGGCCTTCAGGTCGTCCATCACCTCGAACACCTGCTGGGTGCTCAGCTCGCCGGGGTAGTCGTGGTCGGCGCTGAAGGCGTAGCAGTGCTTGCAGGTCAGGTTGCAGCGGCGGATCAGGTTCCAGATCACCACCGGGCCGGGCGGGCCGCCGCGCCGCGCCGGCTGGGGGTAGACGCCCGTGGCCTCGGCGCGGGCCAGATCGTGCATGAATTGGGAGATGCGGAACATGAGCGCCTTCCTGTGGACGTAGGCGCCATGATAGGCAGATGGCCCGTCGGGGCCATGATGTGAGTCAATTCCCGTGGCCTGCCCACGCTCCCGGGGGCAGGCTCAGTGGATCGCCTGGCGCAGCCGCAGGCCGGTCTTCTTGAGGATGGCGCTGGAAAACAGCACGTCGTGCGCGCGGCAGGCCGGGCCCAGCAGGGCCGCCACCTGCCCGGCCTGGGCCAGCACCTGCTCGCGCGTGTGGCCGTGCAGCATGGCAAACAGGTTGTAACGCCACACGCCCGGCTTGCGCGGGCGGCGGTAGCAGTGGCTGACACCGGGCTGGCTGCCGATCAGCTCGCCCAGGCGGTCGACCTGCGCGTCGTCGACGTCCCACACGCTCATGCCGTTGGCCGTGTAGCCCAGGCGGTAGTGATTGGGCACGGCGGCGATGCGGCGCACCACGCCGGCGGCCAGCAACTCGGCCAAGCGCGTGCGCACCGCCTGGCCGCTGCTGCCCAGCATGGCCGCCACCGCGTCATAGGGGCGTGGCACCAGGGGCAGGCCGGACTGCGTGGCGGCGATCAGCTCGCGGTCGGCTTCGGTCAGCGCCAGCGCGCCGGCCGCGGCGGGCGGGGGGGGCGCCGGGGCTGCCGCGGTGGAGGGGCCCAGCAGCGGTAGGTACAGACCGACGAAATACTCGCGCTCCTTCGGAAACGCGTGCACCGGCAGGCCGGTGACGGCCTCGATCTGGTCGCAGGCTGCCCAGGCGACGGCCGGGGTCTCGGCCGCGATCACGAACCACATGTTGAGCGCGTGTTCGCGTCGGTAGTTGTGCGCCACCTCGGGCAGGGCGTTGACCTGTGCCGTGACTTCGGCATAGCGGTCTTCCGGTGCTTGCAGCGCGGCCAGGATGAACTGGCCGCCGGCGCGCTCGATCTGGTAGAGCGGCCCCAGGCGCGTCAACACTCCAGTGGCCAGCAGGTGGCCGAGGCGCTCGATCACCACCGCCTCGGTCAGGCCCAGTTCGGCGGCCAGGTCGGCAAACGGGCGCTCGGTGGTGGGGATGCTGCGCTGGGCCCGGTCGATCAGGCGCGCGTCCTGCAGGTCGATGCCGGCCGGCAGGCGCGGCGGGGTGCCGGCGGAATCAGCGGTCATGGGCTTCGTCCAGCGGGCGGAAATAACGCGCCCCGGTCTGCTTGAAGCGGCGCCGGCTGAACAGCACCTGGCGCGGCAACTCGCCCAGCCCGGCGCCGGCGATGGCCGCCTGCAGCAAGGCCAGGGTTTCGTCGCGGCTGCGGCCATGCACCATGCAGTACAGGTTGTAGGGCCAGCCGGCGGCACGCTCGCGCCGGTAGCACAGGGTCACGCCCGCTTGCGTGGCCAGGCGCTCGCCCAGGGTGTCGATTCGCGCGTCGTCGACGTCGAACACGGTCATGGCGTTGGCCGCGAAGCCGACCTCGTGGTGACGCACCACCAGGCCAAAGCGGCGCAGCGTGCCGGCATCCAGCCAGGCCTGGATGCGCGCCTGCACCTCGACGGGCGTGCAGCGCAGTCGATCGGCCCAGGCGGCGAACGGCCGTGGCACCAGCGGCAGGCCTTCTTCGACGCAGGCGGCCAGGGCGAAATCGGGCGCCGCCACGCGCGGCGGGCGCTCGCCAATGGCGCAGCCGGGGCGCGCCGGGCGGTGCAGGTCGAAGCCGAGGTCGATGCGGTAGGGGCGTACCATGCGCAGCCGCAGCACCGGCAGGTTTGCTTCTGATTCGATAGCTGCCAGCGCTTGCTCCGTCTGCGCTGCGTCGTTGCCAGTCATCACAAACCAGAGGTTCAGCGTGTGTTCGCGCTCGTAGTTGTGATTGACCCCGGGGTGCGCCGATACCTGGGCCGCCACCTGCTCCAGGCGCTCGGGCGGCACGGCCATGGCGCACAGCAGGGCGCTGCCGCCGACGCCGGGCGCCCAGACGCCGCCGATGCGGCTGATGACGCCACGCCGCGACAGCTCGGCGCAGGCCTGGATCACTTCATTTTCGGTAGCGCCCAGCGCTTGACTGATCTGCGCAAACGGCCGATCAGACAGTGGAAAACCGCGCTGCCATTCGTTCAGCAGGCGGGCATGCATGGCATGGTCGGCGCCGGCCATCGACGTCGGCGGCTGCCCCGCAAAGCTGGCCGTCGCGGCCGGATCGGCGCGTTCGGCGGTGCGGGGCAGGGCGGTCGGCACGGTGTCAGAACCCCATGCGCGCCGCGCGCGAGGTGAAGAAGATGCCGCTGGGCGACCTGGCCGGCAGCAGGGCCAGCGTCTTGAAGCTGGCGGTGTCGATCACAGCGATGTGGTGGTCGTCGCGCGCGCTGATCCACACGGCGTCGCCGCGCGGCGTGAATTCCATGTGCAGCACGGCCTTGCCGGGCTTCAGGCTGTGCACCACCTGGCGGGTCTGGGTGTCGATCACCTGCACCGTGTCGTAGTCGGGCACGGCGAAGTTGACCCACACCTGGCGCCCGTCGGGCCGCGCCATCACGAACACCGGCTGGCCGGCCACCGGGATGCGACCGACTTCCTTCCAGGTTTCGGTGTCGACCACCAGCACCTCGCGCCGGCCGATGGCGGGCAGGTAGGCGTGGCGCCCGGCAATCGACCAGCCACGCAGGTGAGGCATCTTGAACACCGGCAGCGGCTGCTCGCCCTTGCCATAGCCGGGCAGGATGCGCTCGACGCGCGGTTGGGGGGCCCACAGGTCGATCTTGGCCAGGCCGTCCTCGCCGAACAGGCCGGCGATGTAGTAGCGGCCATCGGGCGAAATCAGGGCGTCGTAGGGCTGCTTGCCGATGTTCTCGAACTTGGTGAGCAGCGGGCGGGCGGGGTCGGCCAGGTCGACGATCCAGGTCTGGCCGGCGTCGAACAGCGAGTAGATGAAGCGCCGCCCCGGCAGGTCGGCCAGGCCGACCACGCGCGAGGCCTTGCCGTCCACCACAGCCGGGATGTCGGCCAGCGGTGCCAGCGTGCGCGCGTCGAACACCTTGATGCCGCCGGGCTGGTAGTTCTGCGCCACCACCAGCGTGCCGTCCTGCGAGATGGCGCCGCCGATGGAGTTGCCGGCCTGCATCACGCGGCCTTCGATGCGGCCGCTGCGCAGGTTGACCTTGGTGAGTGCGCCATCGCGCCCGAACACATAGGCGCTCGCGCCGTCGCGGGCAAACACCACCGAGGCGTGCGACAGGTCGCCCAGCCCCTCGATGGTGCCCAGGCGGGTGCGCGCAGAGGTGTCGAGCACGCCGATGGAGCCGCTTTCGCGCTCGATCACCAGGCCCATGTCGCCGCTGCCGCGCTCGGGCGGTACCAGCAGCGCGGGCGCGCAGCCAGCCAGCAGGGAAGTCGAGAGGGCGAGCCCGAGCAGGGCCCGGCGCAGGGGTGACGTCATCGTGTCTTGCCGGATTCGAGGGGAAAGCCGGCCTGCAGCTGGCGCGCGATCCAGGTGGCGTCGGCCTCCGAGATCATGCTTTTCCAGCCCGGCATGGGGGTGCCGGGGCGGCCGTTGTAAATGGTGGCGAGCAGGCTGTCGAACGGGATGTCGAGCATGCGCGCCTGGGTCAACTCCGGGCCCAGACCGCCGGTGAGCTGGATGCCGTGGCACGAGCCGCAGTCCTGGCGCACCATGCGGATCAACTGCGCCTGGCGTTCGGGGCCGGGCTCGTCGGCCTGGGCCCAGGCGGGCAGCAGGGCGAGGGTCAGGATCAGCAGCGGCAGCGGGCGTCGGCGGGGCATCGGGGGAAGATAACAAAAACGGGCATGCCACAAACACGAAGGGCCGCCGGGCGGCGGCCCTTCATGCTGGGCTAGACCATCAGTACACGTCGTGCTGGGTGTTCCAGACGTTGAACTTGCCGGTCGGCGTGATCAGACGCTTGTCGTTGAGCACGGTCTTGCAGGTGCGCGTCTTGTCGTCGACGACCACGATGGCCGACTGCTTGTTCTTCGCGCTCCACACCGAGAACCAGACTTCGTCGCCCTTCTGGTTGTACTCGGGCTGCACCACCCGCTTGGCACCGTCGTCGGCGATCTTGGCGCAGGCCGCGATGTCGATGATCTGCGGCGGCTTGCTCAGGTCGCGGATGTCGAACACGGCCACGCTCTGGCTGATCTTCGGATCGGGGTTGAGCGCCGTGTCGACCCACAGGTTGGTGGACTTCGGATGGGTCTTGATGAACAGCGAACCGCCGCTCTGGCCCTTGAGCGTCTGCACCACCTTCCAGGCGTGCTGCTTGTTCTTGGCCGGATCGGTACCGATGATGTCGATGCGCTCGTCACCCAGGCCCGAGGTCGCCCACACCGGGCCGAACTTGGGGTGCTTGAAGTTGGCGCCGCGGCCGGGGTGCGGGGTCTTGCCCACGTCCACGATGGCTTCCAGCTTGCTGGTCTTGGTGTCC
>MKTG01000098.1:41517-63536 GCA_001897615.1 Burkholderiales bacterium 68-10 | reverse complement strand
GGCGTTGACCAGGAACTCGGGCTTCTGGTGGCTGGCCACGATGGCGGCCACGCGCGGCTCGGGGTGGTATTCGTTGTTGATGTCCATGCCACGCGTGCCGACGACCTTGCGCGGCTTGAGCGTGTCACCGTCCATCAGCACGAACTGGGGCGGCCAGTAGGTGCCGGCAATGGCAATCTTGTCTTCCCAGCCCTTGAACTTGGAGGTCTCGACCGAGCGCGCCTCCAGGCCCACCTTGATTTCAGCCACGTTGTCGGGCTTTTCCATCCACAGGTCGATCAGGTTCAGGCGCGCATCGCGGCCGATCACGTACAGGTAGCGGCCCGAAGCCGACAGGCGCGAGATGTGCACCGCGTAGCCGGTCTTGACGATGTTGATGATTTCCTTGGTGTCACCGTCGATCAACGCGATCGTGCCGTCATCCCGCAGGGTGACCGACATGATGTTGTTGATGTTGTAGTTGTTCATCTTCTTCTTGGGACGCTGGGCGACGGGCACGTATTCCTTGCGCGTCTTCTCCATGTCTGCCAGAGAGAACTCGGGCGGCGTCGGCGCGTCGTGCTGGATGTAGCGCGCCATGAGATCGACCGTCTTCTCGTCCATCTCGCCGCTGGTCAGCCAGTTGGGCATGCCGGCGGGCGAACCATAGGCGATGAACACCTTCAGGTATTCGGTGCCCTTGCCGACCGTGATGTCGGGTGTCAGCGCCTTGCCGGTGGCGCCCTTGCGCAGCACGCCGTGGCAGCCGGCGCAGCGCTCGAAGTAGATTTGGCGCGCACGGTCAAATTCGGCCTGCGTCATCGGCGGCGCCTTCGGGTTGCTGGACTGGTGCATCTCGGCGGTGGCCAGCGGCGAGGCAGCGCCCTGATAGGTGGCCTCGGCGGAACCCGTGCTGGTGGTGGGCGCGCCGGGCTTGGCGGGCTCGCCGCCGGCCTGGGCATACGCTGCACTGGCGCCGATCAGCAGAGCGGTGCTCAGCACGGCGGTCAGCGGCGAGAGCTTGGACTTCCTCTTGAAGGTGTTCATCATGTTGTTCCGTGTCACCGCAGCAGCCAGATTCAGGGGCCGGGTGATGGCTGCTGGATATCGCTCCCGGTCGCCGCTATCTTGCAGGCACTGCCGGCTGCCGACCTTGACTTGGTTCAAATTGCGTGCATTGACCGCACTTGCGGCAGGGCCGCCGACCCGCCACCGGGCCACCGAGGCCCATGTGTGAAAAGCGAGCCACGGTGAGCCCTCGGTCCCGCGCCTGGCTGGGCACGTGTGGCGCCGATCCGACAAGGCGGGCGCCGTGCGGCAAGGGCAGGCGTGTGGCGGCGCTGGCGTCAGCTGCCGATCTGCGGCCAATGCCGGCGCAGCCACAGCCACGCCACCAGGCCGACCAGCATGAAGGCGGCCGACATCACCGCCAGCCCGAGCGCCGAGTGCATGACCAGCGGCGCCACCGCGCCGGCCACGATGCCGTTGGCGGTCGAGCCCACCACCGCCTGCAGCGACGAGGCCATGCCGCGGCGGTCGGGGTGCAGGTCCAGCACCAGCAGGGTGACCACCGGCACCATCAGTGCCCAGCCGAAGGCGAACACCGTCATTGGCCACATCGACCACAGCGGGTGCGGGGCGAACAAGGCGCTGGCGGCAACGTTGACGAGCGACACCGCCAGCATGATGCGAAAGCCCTGCAGGATCTGGTTCTTGGGGCTCACCTTGCCGGCCTTGCGTCCGGACAGCCAGGAGCCGGCCATGATGCCGCTGATGTTGAGCACGAAGAACCAGAAAAACTGGGTGGGCGCCAGCTGCAGGATGTCGCCCAGGAAGGCCGGCGCCGACAGCACGTACAGGAACAGGCCATTGAACGGTACGCCCGAGGCCAGGGCCAGCAGCATGAAGCGCGGATCGCTCAGCAACTGGCCGTAGCCGCGCATCAGGTGGCCCACCTGGAACGGCTGGCGGTGGCTGGTGTGCAGGGTCTCGGGCAGCAGGCGCCAGTTGGCCACCCACAGCAGCACGCCGACGGCGACCAGGAACCAGAAGATGGCGTGCCAGTTCACGTATTCGGCGATGACGCCGCCGATGATGGGCGCCACCGCCGGTGCCACGCCGAAGAAGATGGTGACCTGGCTCATCACGCGCTGGGCTTGGTCCGGCGGGAACATGTCGCGGATGACGGCGCGTGACACCACGATGCCGGCGCCGGTGGAAAAGCCCTGCAGTGCGCGAAAGAAGATCAGCTGCCCGATGGTTTGCGACAGCGCGCAGCCCACCGAGGCCAGCGCGAACAGCGCCACGCCCCACAGAATGACCGGCCGGCGCCCGAAGCTGTCCGACAGCGCGCCATGAAACAGGTTCATGAAGGCGAAACCCAGCAGGTAGGCGCTCAGCGTTTGCTGCATCTGCACCGGGGTGGCCTGCAGCGAGGCGCTGATGGCCGAGAACGCCGGGATGTAGGTGTCGATCGAGAACGGCCCCAGCATGCCCAGCACCGCCAGCAGGATGGCCAGCGCCCAGCGCGGGGCGGTCCACAGTTGGGTGGCGTTCGGATTCATGGAGGCGGAATGCTACAAAAAAAGAAGCTGGCCGCGCAGTATGGGCGCCGGCCAGCCATGGTTTTGACGATGGAAATGTTTACAGCGAATCGATGTAGCTGCGCAGCTTGTCGCTGCGGCTGGGGTGCTTGAGCTTGCGCAGCGCCTTGGCCTCGATCTGGCGGATGCGCTCGCGCGTGACGTCGAACTGCTTGCCCACTTCTTCCAGGGTGTGGTCGCTGGTCATCTCGATGCCGAAGCGCATGCGCAGCACCTTGGCCTCGCGCGGCGTCAGGCTGTCGAGGATGTCCTTGACCACGTCGCGCAGGCCGGCCTGCATGGCGGCATCGACCGGCGCGGTGTTGTTCTGGTCCTCGATGAAATCGCCCAGGTGCGAATCGTCGTCGTCCCCGATGGGCGTTTCCATCGAGATCGGCTCCTTGGCGATCTTCATGATCTTGCGGATCTTGTCCTCGGGGATCTCCATTTTTTCGGCCAGCAGCGCGGCGTCGGGCTCGAAACCGAACTCCTGCAGGTGCTGGCGCGAGATGCGGTTCATCTTGTTGATGGTCTCGATCATGTGCACCGGGATGCGGATGGTGCGCGCCTGATCCGCAATCGAGCGTGTGATCGCCTGGCGGATCCACCAGGTGGCGTAGGTCGAGAACTTGTAGCCGCGGCGGTATTCGAACTTGTCCACGGCCTTCATCAAGCCGATGTTGCCCTCCTGGATCAGGTCCAGGAACTGCAGGCCGCGGTTGGTGTACTTCTTGGCGATGCTGATGACCAGGCGCAGGTTGGCCTCGATCATCTCCTTCTTGGCATCGCGCGAGGCGGCCTCGCCCTCGTTCATGCGCTTGTTGATGTCCTTGAGCTCGTCCAGCGGCACCACCACCTGCGCCTGCAGGTCGATCAGCTTTTGCTGCAGGTCCTGGATGGGCGGGATGTTGCGCCCCATGACCGCGCTCCAGGGCTTGCCGGCGCCGGCCTGCTTCTCGGACCACTTGAGGTTGAGCAGTTGCGAGGGCGCCTTGTGGCCGGCCTTGTCGCGCCCCGAGAAGTCGGTGATGAACTGCGCCTGCGGGTAGCCGCAGCGGTCGACGATGATGCGGCGCAGCTCGCGCTCGTAGCGGCGCACGTCGTCCACCTGGCCGCGCAGCAGGTCGCACAGCTTCTCGATGGTCTTGGCGGTGAAGCGGATCGTCATCAGCTTGGCCGACAGCGCCTGCTGCGCCTTGGTGTAGGCGGGCGAGCCCCAGCCTTCCTTGTCGTAGGCGCGACGCACCTTGTCGAACAGGGCGGCGATTTCGTCGAAACGCTCCAGTGCCTCGTTCTTGAGCTTCTCCAGCAGGCGCGTCATGGCCTTGGAGCCGCCCTTGCCGTCGTCGTCGTCCTCTTCGTCGTATTCGTCGAAGTCTTCCTCGGCCACGTAGTCGTCGTTCTCGTCGGCGTCGGCAAAACCGTCGACGATGGTGTTGATGACGGCCTTGCCCTCGCGGATCTGCTCGGCCATCGACAGGATTTCGGCGATCGTGGTCGGGCTGGCGCTGATGGCCTGCATCATGTCCATCAACCCGCCCTCGATGCGCTTGGCGATCTCGATCTCGCCCTCGCGCGTGAGCAGTTCCACCGTGCCCATCTCGCGCATGTACATGCGCACCGGGTCGGTGGTGCGGCCGAACTCGCTGTCAACCGTCGACAGGGCGGCCTCGGCTTCTTCCTCGGCCTCCTCCTCGGTGGCGGTACTCGTGCCGGTGTTGGTCAGCAGCAGGGTCTCGGCGTCGGGCGTCTGCTCGTAGACGGCCACGCCCAGGTCGTTCAGCATGGAGACCACGGCCTCCAGCGTCTCGGTGTCGACCAGCTTGTCGGGCAGGTGGTCGTTGATCTCGCCGTGTGTCAGGTAGCCGCGCGTCTTGCCCAGTTTCAGCAGCGTCTTCAGGTTGGCGCGGCGGGTGCTCATTTCCTCCTCGGAGAGCACGCCTTCATCCAGGCCGAATTCCTTCATCAAGGCCCGTTCCTTGGCCTTGCTGATCTTCATGCGCAGCGGTTTGGGCTTTTCGACCGCGCCCTGGTCGACTGCCGTGTCGACCTCGGGTTCGCCCTCCAGGTCGGCCTCGATGTCGGACAGATCCTCCTCCTCGACCTCACGGGCCGCGGCCTTGCCGGGGCGCCCGCGCTTGGCCGGTGCGGACTTTTCGGCCGCCGCCGCGCCCTTGGCCGGACGACCGGGCTTCTTGGCGGGGGTCGGCTTTTCAGCCGCCGCTGCGCTTTTCTTGGCGGCAGCGGTCGCTTTCGGGCTCTTCTTGTCGAGTTCCTCGACTTGCGCGGCGGTCGTCTTCTTGACGGCCACCTTGGCGGTCTTCTTTGCTGCCGGTTGGCTGGCAGCGGTCTTGGCGGCGGTTGGCTGGCGGCTGGACATCAATGCACCTCGGGGCTGGGAGCCGTCATGCGCGCACGGGTGGGGCGACGCGCGCGGCGACTCGGAAAAACAATACGCAAACGAAACGTCTCGGCAACGGGGCCCGGTCTGACCAAGGCGGACCGGCACACCGTCAGGGGCAAGATGGGTGGGCGAACATTTGGAATGCAGTCCTTGCGGTGAAGTGGCCGTCCCCGCTGCTGGGGGTGTCGCGCTTGACGCGGGCGCGTGGCCGGTCCGGAGGTGCTGCTGTCGCTCTTGCCAGTGACAAGCTTTTAATTATAGCGCGAAACGCCGATTTCAAGGCCTCTTTCTGGATCCTGGCCCCTGACAGGTGGGGTTGGCGGTCAGCGCGGGCGCGTCACCGGCATGTCGCGCAGCCGGGCGTAGGCGGCGGCGTCGCCGGCGGCGGCGGCGTCGGCCATGCGCTGCCGCTCGGCGGCGTAGCGGGCGTCGTGCTCCAGCGCCAGGATGCGCGACAGCTCCTCGGCGTCGCTCTCGATGTCGGGCGGCAGGCGCTCCAGCAGCTCGACGGCGGAGGCCTCTTGCGGGTGTCCGCGCAGGGCTTCGCGCAGCGCGCTCCACGGCTGAGGGCCGTACTCCAGGTGCTGGCCGGCCAGCCAGGTGAACAGCGCGCCCAGGGGCGCCGGCAGGTCGCACAGCAGGTGCTGATCGCTTTGTGTCAGGCGGTCCCAGGCGCTCGGCTCGGTCAGCACGATCTGCAGGGCACGGCTGGCGCGCGGCGAGGGCGCGCGCCGCGGGGCGTGCCGGACGGCCACGGGTCTTGTGGGTGTTTTCGGCTCTCTTGCCTTATGGGATGCGCGCGAATTGCTATCATTTTCATATCGTCCTCGGGGCATCCGACGCAAGCCCCACAGTTGCTCCAGCTCGTGCGTGCCGATCTGCACCTGCGCGGCGATGTCGCCCAGCAGCTGTGCCGCCAGCGCCCCCGCGGGCAGCAACTGCCACAGTGGCCGGGCCCGGGCCGCGAAGCGCGAGCGGCCTTCGGCGGTCTGCAGGTCGCAGTCCTCGGCGGCCGCGTCCAGCAGGAAGCGCGACAGCGGCACGGCGTCGCGCACCGCCTGGGCGAAGGCCTCGGCCCCCTCGGCGCGGACGAAGCTGTCCGGGTCGTGCTCGGGTGGCAGGAACAGGAACTTCACGCTGCGGGTGTCGGTGGCCAGGGGCAGGGCGGCTTCCAGCGCCTTGTGCGCGGCGCGCCGGCCGGCGGCGTCGCCGTCGAAGCTGAACACGATCTGGTCGGTGAAGCGAAACAGCTTGTGCACGTGCTCGGGCGTGCAGGCCGTGCCCAGCGTGGCCACGGCGTTGCCAAAACCTTGCTGGGCCAGGGCGACGACGTCCATGTAGCCCTCGACCACCAGCGCATGGCCGTGCTCGCGCAGCGCCGCGCGGGCCTCGAACAGGCCGTACAGCTCGCGGCCCTTGTGGAACACCGGGGTTTCGGGCGAGTTGAGGTACTTCGGTTTTTCGTCGCCCAGCACGCGGCCGCCGAAGCCGATCACCTCGCCCTTCACGTCGCGGATCGGGAACATGATGCGGTCGCGGAAGCGGTCGTAGCGCTTGCCCTCGTCGTCTTCCGAGACGATGACCAGGCCGCTGTCGACCAGCAGCGCATCGCCGTAGTCGGGAAACACGCTGGCCAGCGCGCGCCAGCCCTCGGGGGCGTAGCCCAGGCCGAACTGGCGCGCCACCTCGCCCGACAGGCCGCGCCGCTTGAGGTAGTCGATGGCGCGCGGCGAGGCCTTGAGCTGCTTGCGCCAGGCGTCGGCGGCGCGCGCCAGCACGTCGGTCAGGGTGGCGCGGCGCTCGGTTTCCTGCGCGGCGCGGGCGCGCTCGGCCGGGCTGCGCTCGTCCTCGGGCACCGGCATGCCGTACTGCTGGGCCAGCTCGTGCACTGTCTCGACGAAGCCGGCGCCCGTGTGGTCCATCAGAAAGCCGATGGCGTTGCCGTTCTTGCCGCAGCCGAAGCAGTGGTAGAACTGCTTGGACGGGCTGACGGTGAACGAGGGCGTCTTCTCGCCGTGAAACGGGCACAGGCCGGAGAAGTTGGCGCCCGTCTTCTTCAGCTGCACGTAGCGGCCGACGATCTCGACGATGTCGGCGCGTGCCAGGAGCTCCTGGATGAAATGCTGGGGAATGGCCACGCGGCTATTTTGCCCGGGCCATTTCAGGGGGGCGCCAGGCGGCCCGGTCCGTCGACGCCCGAGCGGACGATGGACCGTACCGCCGTACAGGGTATCCGCCAGTTGCGCGTCAGCCCGCTGGCTATGATCAGGCGCCGAGTCACACCGACACCCAGGAGGCGCGCATGCCCAGCATCTTCGACACCGATCTGCCCCGCAACGAGGCCAACTTCGCGCCGCTCACGCCGCTGGCCTTCATCCAGCGCACGGCCGAGCTGTACCCCGAGCGGCTGGCGATCGTGCACGGCGAGCTGCGCCAGAGCTGGGGCCAGACCTATGCGCGCTGCCGCCAGCTGGCCAGCAGCCTGCGCCAAAGCGGCATCGGCAAGAACGACACCGTGGCCGTGATGCTGCCCAACACGCCGCCGATGGTGGAGGCGCATTTCGGCGTGCCGATGGCCGGCGCGGTGCTCAACGCCCTGAACACCCGGCTCGACCCCGAGGCGGTGGCCTTCATGCTGGACCACGGCGAGGCCAAGGCGGTCATCGTCGACCCCGAGTTCGCGGGCATCATGAAGAAGGCGCTGGCGCTGCGCCAGTCGAAGGCGCCGCTGCTGGTGATCGACGTCGCGGACGCGCTGTACGGCCCGGCCGAGCCCATCGGCAGCATCGGCTACGAGGCCTTCGTGGCGCGGGGGGACGCGGGCTTCGAGTGGCAGTATCCGGGCGACGAGTGGGACGCCATTGCCCTGAACTACACCAGCGGCACCACCGGCAATCCCAAGGGCGTGGTCTACCACCACCGCGGCGCGGCCACCAACGCCATCAGCAACATCCTGGAATGGGACATGCCCAAGCACGCGGTCTACCTGTGGACGCTGCCCATGTTCCACTGCAACGGCTGGTGCTTTCCGTGGACGGTGGCAGCGCGCGCCGGCGTCAACGTGTGCCTGCGCCGGGTCGAGGCGCGGGCGATTTTCGACGCCATCCGCCAGCATGGCGTGACCCACTACTGCGGCGCGCCCATCGTGCACGGCCTGCTGGTCAACGCCCCCGACGAGCTGAAGGCCGGCGTGCCCAGTGGCGTGAAATGCATGGTGGCCGGCGCGGCGCCGCCGGCCTCGATGATCGAGGGCATGGAACGCCTGGGGTTCGATCTGACCCACGTCTACGGCCTGACCGAGGTCTATGGCCCGGCCACGGTCTGCGCCAAGCACGAGGCGTGGGAGCAACTGGCCATTGGCGAGCGCGCGGCGCTCAACGCGCGCCAGGGCGTGCGCTACCACCTGCAGCGCGACGCCCGCGTGCTGGATCCCGCGACCATGCAGCCGGTGCCCATGGACGGCGAGACCATGGGCGAGATCATGTTCCGCGGCAACATCGCCATGAAGGGCTACCTGAAGAATCCGCAGGCCACGGCCGAGGCCTTTGCCGGCGGCTGGTTTCACTCAGGCGATCTGGCGGTGCAATACTCCGACGGCTACATCAAGATCAAGGACCGCAGCAAGGACATCATCATCTCGGGCGGCGAGAACATCTCCTCCATCGAGGTCGAGGACGTGCTGTACCGCCACCCCGCCGTGCTGGCCGCCGCCGTGGTGGCCAAGCCCGATGCGAAGTGGGGCGAGACCCCCTGCGCCTTCCTGGAACTCAAGCCCGGCGCCGAGGTGACGCAAGCCGACATCGTGGCGCACTGCAAGCAGCACCTGGCCGGCTTCAAGGTGCCGCGCGCCATCGTGTTCGGCGAGCTGCCCAAGACCAGCACCGGCAAGATCCAGAAGTTCGAGCTGCGCAAGCAGGCCGGCTCGGCCACGGCGATCGACGTATGATCAATCCGGCCGTGGCCAGCTTCTGTCAATCGTCAGCAGCTCTTTAATTTATAGCAAATCCGGAGTCGGCGGAAGCTCCCGCACGCACAGGGCAGAGCCTCGGGCGGCGGCGAGGGGGCAACGGCGGCTCAGCCGTCCCGCCCTGGCGGCGCCTGGGGTTGCAGCGGCGGCGGCACGTCGGGGCGCCCGGCGACGCGGTGGCGAAACAGCGCCGCGCGGCTGAGCAGCACGGTCGTGATCGGCACCGTGATCGACAGCAGGATGATGATCAGCCACACATGCAGCTGCGGCCCCCGGTGCTGAGCTGAAAAGAACAGGATCGACGCCAGGGTGACGCACCAGGCCGACCACACGTACACCAGCGCCGGCGGGTGCATGCGCTGGTAGAAACTGGACAGGCGCACCAGGCCCCAGGCGGCGGCCAGCGTGAACACGCCGCTGGTCAGCAGCAGCGCGGCGATCAGCCATTGCAGCCACAGCGGCAGGGCGTCGGCACTCATTCGATCACCTCGCCGCGCAGCAGGAACTTGGCCATCGCCGCCGAGCCGGCAAAACCGAACAGGGCGATCAGCAGCGCGGCCTCGAAATACAGGTCGCTGGCGTGGCGGATGCCCAGTACCAGCATGATCAGCATGCCGATGACGTAGATCATGTCCAGCGCCAGCACGCGGTCCTGCGCCGCCGGGCCGCGCAGCACGCGCCACAGGGCGATCAGCATGGCCACGGCATAGGCGCACAGCGTGAGGGTGATGGCGCCGGTGAGCAGGGGGCTCATGACTCGAAGATTTCCTTCAGCGGTTGTTCATAGCGTCGCTTGAAGAAGGCGACGAACTCGGCCTCGTCGGGCGCGTTCCACACGTGCAGCAGCATGGCGCTGCTGTCGCGCGCCAGCTCGCACCAGACGGTGCCCGGCACCACGGTGGTGATCATGGTCAGCGAGGCCAGCGCGCTGGGGTCGCGCAGCTCCAGCGGTATGACGACGAAGCGGCTGTTGACCGGGCTGCGGTGGTTGCGCAGCAGCGTCCAGAAGACGTCCAGGCTGGAGGCGATCACGTCACGCCCGACGGTCAGGATCAGCCGGAGCACCGTCCACGGGCGCCTTATGCGCGGCCGCGCCGGGCGCAGCGGCGCCAGCAGCGCCGGCGCCGCCACGCCGAACAGCAGCGCCAGCAGCAGCTGCCCCAGGCCGAACGGCCGGTTCAGCACCAGCCACATCACGATCAGCGCGGCCGACAGCAGCGGCGCGGGCAGCCAGCGCCTCATCGCCGCAGTCCCCCTTCGCCGGTGGTGTGGGGCGAAGGCAGCGGCCGCGCCGCCATCACGCTGCCGATGTAGTCGCGCGGGTCGTGCAGGCCGCGCGCGGTGGCGTTGGCGTAGCGCAGCACGGCATCGGCCTGCCACACCAGCAGGCCGATGAGCAGCAGCAGCAGGCCGATCGGCAGCGTCTCGATGATGCGCAGGCGCGGCACCGGACGGCCCTGCGGCGCCCAGAAGCAGCGCACGCCGGCGCGCGACATGGCGATGGTGGTCAACAGTCCGCCCGTCACCAGCAGGGCCAGCAGCAGCCAGGCCGCCAGCGAGATGGGTGCCTGCGCCCCGAAGCCGGCCGGGTTCAGCAGGGCCGACAGCACCACCACCTTGCCGACGAAGCCGGCCATGGGCGGCAGCCCGGCGAGGGTGAGCGCGCAAACGATGAAGGCCAGGCCGAGGAAGGCCATGGCCGCCGGAATGGCACGGCCGATCAGCGCCTGCTGATCGTCATCCAGGTTGACGTCGCGCGTGGGCGCCAGATCGACCGGGAAGGCGAACGCCTCGTCGTCCGGATCGGCCTCGCCCACGTAGACCGGCTGTTCCTCCACGTCGCGCGCGCGGTCGATCAGCTCGACCAGCAGGAAGAGCGCGCCCACCGCCAGCGTGGAGCCCATCGCGTAGTACAGCGCGCCGCCGGTCACCGCCGGCTGGCCGAAGCTGATCGCCGCCAGCAGCGTGCCCGACGACACGATGGCGCAGAACGCCGCCATGCGCCCGAGGTGCTGCACGGCGATGACCCCGATCACGCCGAAGCCCAGCGTCAGCATGCCCAGCCCCATCAGCACCGGCCCGCCGAACAGCGCGGAAATACCGGCGTCCTGCGGGAACAGCAGCGTCCACAGCCGCAGGATGGCGTACACGCCCAGCTTGGTCATGACGGCAAACAGGGCCGCTACCGGCGCCACGGCGCTGGCATAGGCCGCCGGCAGCCAGGCGTTGAATGGCCACGCCGCGGCCTTGACCAGGAAGGCGACCGCCAGGATGGCCGCGCCCGCGTGCAACAGGCCGCGGTCGTCGTCCGCAATGCTGGGCACCATGACGGCCATGTCGGCCATGTTCAGCGTGCCGGTGACACCGTAGAGGATGGCCACGCCGATCAGGAACAGGCTGGAGGCCATCAGGTTGATGGCGATGTAGTGCATGCCCGCGCGCACGCGCGGCCAGCCCGAGCCATGCAGCAGCAGGCCGTAGGAGGCCGTCAGCATGATCTCGAAGAACACGAACAGGTTGAACACGTCGGCCGTCAGGAAGGCACCGGCCAGCCCCATCAGCTGCAACTGGTACAGCGGGTGGAAGTGCACGCCGGCCTTGTGCCAGCGCGCACTGGCGTACAGCACGCCCGCCAGCCCCAGCAGGCTGGTCAGCAGCAGCATCATGGCCGACAGGCGGTCGGCCACCAGCACGATGCCGTAGGGCACGGGCCAGTTGCCCGGCAGGTACACGCCGACCGATTGTGCCGCGCCGCTGCGCTGCGCCTGCACCACCAGCGCGATGGCGACCAGCACCCCCGCGGCGCTGGCCAGCACGTTGAGCACGGCCTTCAGCGGCCGGCGCGTGTCGCCCAGCAGCAGCATGGCGGCCGCCGCCAGCAGGGGCAGCAGGACGGGGGCCATCACCAGGTGCGGCATCAGCCTGTCGATCGCGTGGACGACGCTCATGGCCGGTGCGCTCCCGGGTCACCGCGCTCGAGCGGCAGCGCCGTGTGGTCGTCGATCGCCTCGCCGTCCACGTGGTCGTTGTCGGCCAGCCCGCGTGCCGCCATCAGCACCACCAGGAACAGCGCCGAGGTGGCGAAACCGATCACGATGGCGGTCAGCACCAGCGCCTGCGGCAGCGGGTCGGTGTAGTGGTCGAGGCTGGGCGTGAGGCCGGGCTGGACGATGGGTGGCTTGTCCTCGAACAGGCTGCCCATGGCGAAGATGAACAGGTTGACCGCATACGACAGCAGCGACAGCCCCATCAGCACCTGGAAGGTGCGCGGCCGCAGCACCAGCCACACGCCCGAGCCGCCCAGCACGCCGATGGCGATGGCGATGATCACTTCCATCTCAGTGGCTCTCCGGCGCGGCGGCGGCATCGGTCGTGGCGATGTCGGCCATCTGGCGGTAACCGCGCACCGACTGGTGGGCCAGCGCGGTCAGGATCAGCAGCGTGGCGCCCACCACCACGGCGAACACGCCCAGGTCGAAGAACACGGCGCTCGGCACATGCACCTGGCCCAGCAGCGGCAGTTGCAGGTGGGCGGTGTGCGTGGTCAGCAGCGGGTAGCCCAGCAGCAGCGAGCCCAGGCCGGTCAGCGCGGCCAGCAGCAGGCCGACGGCGATCCAGCGGATCACCTTCAGCTGCAGGTGCGCCTCCACCCACAGCGTGCCGGCCACGACGTATTGCGCGATGAAGGCGATCGCCACCACCAGCCCGGCGACAAAGCCGCCGCCCGGCAGGTTGTGCCCGCGCATCAGCAGGTGCATGGCGATCACCGCCGCCACCGGCAGCAGCAGGCGCACCAGCACGGCCGGCACCAGCATGTAGCCCAGCGCCGTGTCGGGCGCGGTGCGCGGGTTGATCAGGTCGGTGACCAGGTCGGAGACGATGGCGCGCTGCTGCGGCGGCAGCGTGGCCATTTCGCGCGGCGGGCGAAAGCGCCGCAGCAGCGCGTACACGGTGAGCGCGACGATGCCCAGCACGGTGATTTCGCCCAGGGTGTCGAAGGCACGGAAGTCCACCAGCATCACGTTGACCACGTTGGTGCCGCCGCCCTCGGGCAGGGCGCGGTCGATGAAGAACGGCGCGATGCTTTGCGGGGCCGGCCGCGTCATCATGGCGTAGGCCAGCGCCGCCATGCCGCTGCCGGCCGCGACGGCCACCAGCAGGTCGCGCAGGCGGCGCGCACGCACCCGCGGGTGCAGGCGCTGCCCCGGCTGCGGCATGCGCTTGGGCAGCCAGCGCAGGCCCAGCAGGAACAGGATGGTGGTGACCGCCTCCACCGTCAGCTGCGTCAGCGCCAAGTCGGGCGCCGAGAACCACAGGAAGCTCAGGCTCACCACCAGGCCCACCGTGCCCAGCATGACGAGCGCCGCCAGCCGGTGGAACTTGGCCTGGTGCGCCGTGCCCAGGGCGGCCATCCCGCCCAGCACCCACAGCAGGGCGAAGGCCGCGTTGCCGGGCACGCGCGCGCGCTCGCCCCAGCCGATGCCGGTGGGCCACAGCGCCGCGGCGCCCAGCACGATGGCCGCCAGCACGACCACCAGGATCTGCGGTTGCAGGCGCGGCGTGCTCAGGCGTCTGAGCGCGCCGCGGCTGGCCTGGTCCAGGCCCAGCAGCAGGCGCTGAAACAACAGCTGCCCGTCCAGCCAGGCCGGCAGCGCCATGACCCCTGCGCGGCCGGCGGTCAGCCGGCGACGGCCCCACAGGAACAGCGCCACGCCACCCGCCAGGGCGACCAGGCTCATCAGCAGTGGCTTGTTGACCCCATGCCAGATCGCCAGGCTGTAGACCGGCATCGCCCCGCCGACCACCGGTCGCGCCGCCAGCTCCAGCGCGGCGCCGATGGCCCACTGCGGCAGCACCCCCACCAGCAGGCACACCAGCACCAGCACCTCGATCGGCGCGCGCATCCAGCGCGGCGGCTCGTGCGGCCGCAGCGGCAGGTCGATGGCCGGTGGGCCGAGGAACACGCCGACCGCCAGGCGCAGCGAATACACCACCGCGAAGATGCCGGCCAGGGTGGCGACGATGGGCAGGCCGACATCCAGCACCGGGTTGCGGCCCAGGTGCACGGTTTCGGCGAAGAACATTTCCTTTGACAGGAAACCGTTCATCAGCGGCACGCCGGCCATGGCGGCGCTGGCCACGAAGGCCAGCGTGCCGGTGATCGGCATGGCCTGCCACAGGCCGGACAGCCGTCGCAGGTCGCGCGTGCCGGTCTCGTGGTCGATGACGCCGGCCGCCATGAAGAGCGAGGCCTTGAAGGTGGCGTGGTTCATGATGTGGAACACCGCCGCCACCGCCGCCAGCTCGCTGCCCAGGCCCAGCAGCAGGGTGATCAGCCCCAGGTGGCTGATGGTGGAATAGGCCAGCAGGCCCTTCAGGTCGGTCTGGAACATCGCCAGGAAGGCGCCCAGCAGCAGGGTGAGCAGACCGGTGCTGGCGACGATCCAGAACCAGCTCTCGCTGCCCGCCAGTGCCGGCCACAGCCGCGCCAGCAGGAACACGCCGGCCTTGACCATGGTGGCCGAGTGCAGGTAGGCCGACACCGGCGTGGGCGCGGCCATGGCGTGCGGCAACCAGAAGTGAAACGGGAACTGCGCGCTCTTGGTGAGGGCGCCCAGCAGCACCAGCAGCAGCATCGGCGTGTACAGCCGGTGCGCGCGGATGCGCTCGCCCGCGTCCAGGATGGCGTCGAGCTGGTAGCTGCCGGCGATGTGACCCAGCAGCAGCACGCCGGCCAGCAGCGCCAGGCCGCCGGCACCGGTGACGGTGAGCGCCATGCGCGCGCCGCGCCGGGCGTCCTTGCGGTGGTGCCAGTAGCCGATCAGCAGGAAACTGAACAGGCTGGTCAGCTCCCAGAAGAACACCAGCTGCACCACGTTGCCCGACAGCACCACGCCCAGCATGGCCCCCATGAAGGCGAGGAAGAACGAGAAGAAGCGCGGCACCGGGTCGTCGCGGCTCATGTAGTAGCGCGCGTACAGGGCCACCAGGGTGCCGATGCCGGTCACCAGCAGGGCGAACATCCAGGCAAAGCCGTCCATGCGCACCGAGAAGTCGATGCCGGCCGAGGGCAGCCAGCGCAGGTCCTGGCGCAGCACGGCGCCGCCCCGCAGCAGCGGGTAGCGCGTGGCCACCCAGGCCAGCGCCGCCGCGCCCACCAGCGCTGCCCAGGCCGCCGCCGCGTTGCGCGCGTGCGTGGGCAGCAGCGCCGCCACCAGGCTGCCCGCGAACGGGAGCAAGAGCAGGTAGACGAGATCCATCGGGTGGGCGGGTGGTCGGCGTGGCGGTCGGTGCGCGGGGCGGGTATTGAATATACCAGCGTGATTCGTGACCGCGTCGCTTGCCGGACGTGCGCGAGCAGCTATCAAAATAGTAGTTTCGCGCGTCGTCCGGCACCGCGTCACAATGCGCGCATGCGCATGCTGCTGGTGGAGGATGACGCCATGATCGGCGAGGTGGTGCTGGACGCGCTGCGCGCCGAGCACCATGCGGTCGACTGGGTGCGCGACGGCGAGATGGCGCTGACGGCGCTGGCCACTGCGCCCTACGACCTGCTGCTGCTCGACCTGGGCCTGCCGCGCAAGGACGGCCTGGCGGTGCTGCGCAGCCTGCGCGCGCGCGGGCAGCGCCTGCCGGTGCTGATCGCCACCGCGCGCGACGCCGTGGCCGACCGCGTGGCCGGGCTGGACGCCGGGGCCGACGACTACATCGTCAAGCCCTACGACCTGGACGAGCTGCTGGCGCGCATCCGGGCGCTGCGCCGGCGCGCTGACGGCCGCGCCGAGCCGGCGTATGAATGGGGCGATGTGCGCATCGTGCCGGCCACGCGCCAAGTGACGCTGCGCGGCCAGCCGGTGGCGCTGTCGGCGCGCGAATGGGCCGTGCTGGAGCCGCTGCTGGCCCGGCCAGGGCGGGTGCTGTCGCGCCAGCAGCTGGAGGACAAGCTGTACTCCTGGCGCGATGACATCAGCAGCAACGCGGTGGAGGTCTACATCCACGGCGTGCGCAAGAAGCTGGGCGCCGGCCTGATCGAGAACGTGCGCGGCCTGGGCTACCTTGTGCCCGCGGCGCCGCCGCGCGGGGAGGGCGTGTGATCAGTCCTGAATTGATAGCTGCTTGCGCAGACCCGGCAAGCGTCGGAGCCCGAAATGCCTTGAAAAACCCGCAAGGCCGAACCGCCGGACGCGAAGGGCGCGAAACAGACGCGAAAGACGCGAAAGGAAAACCAGGTTCATTGCTCCGGGTTTTGAAATTTTCGCGTTCTTCGCGAGACCTTCGTGTCCTTCGCTTGCGGCTCCTCAGCGCTTGTCAACCTTCGGCCGACACATCCGTCTGATGGCACGGACCGACCCAGCCACCCCCTCGCTGCGCGCCCGCCTGACCGCGCTGCTGCTGCTGGCGGTGCTGGCCACGGCGCTGGTGCAGGTGGCGATCACCTGGCGCAGCGCGCTGGCCGAGACCGAGGCGGTGTTCGACGCCCAGATGGAACGCATCGCGCTGTCGCTCACCGGCGGGCTGGCCGCCAGCGTGCTGGGCGATGACGCGCTGGCGGCCACGCGCGGCGCCGAGGAGCTGATCATCCAGATCTGGCGCGCCGACGGCAGCATGCTGTACCGCTCGCCCTCGGCGCGGCTGCTGCCGCCGCAGGCGGTGATCGGCTTTTCCAGCGTGCACGCCGGCGGCGAGGACTGGCGCGTCTACGCGCTGCAAACGCCCAGCCAGGTGATCCAGATCGCCCAGGCCGAGCGCGTGCGCCGGCGCATGGCCGGCCAGCTGGCGCTGCGCGCGGTGCTGCCGGTGGCGCTGCTGGCGCCGGTGCTGATGCTCATCGTGTGGTGGGTGGTGGGCCACGCGCTGGCGCCCGTGCAGCGGCTGCGCCGCCAGCTGGCCGCGCGTGGTGCCGCCGACCTGGCGCCGCTGCCCACCGAGGACCTGCCGGCCGAGGTGCAGCCGCTGGTGGCCGAAATGAACGCGCTGCTGGCGCGCCTGTCGGCGGCCTGGCAGCAACTGGCCGACTTCACCGCCGACGCCGCGCACGAACTGCGCTCGCCACTGGCCGCGCTGCGCCTGCAGGTGCAAAGCCTGCAGCGCGCGGGCACCGACGAGGCGCGCGCCGTCGCCAGCGGCCGCTTGCTGGCCGGCGTGGACCGCGCCACGCGCCTGGTCGAGCAGCTGCTGGCGCTGGCGCGTCACGACGCTGATACCCGCGTCGCCGCCGTGGCGGTCGACCTGGCGGCGCTGGCGCGCCAGGCGGTGCTGGGCGGTGCGGCCGAGGCGCAGGCGCGCGGCATCCGGCTTGAGGAAGCAGGCGATGCCCCGGTGCTGGTGCACGGCCAGCCCGACGCCCTGGCCGTGCTGCTGCGCAACCTGCTGGACAACGCGCTGCGCCACACCCCCGAAGGCGGCACGGTGCGCGTGCAGGCCGGGCAGGGAGCTGGCGGCGGCGCCGAGCTGGCGGTGGAAGACAGCGGCCCCGGCATCCCGCCGGCCGAGCGCCAGCGCGTGCTGGACCGCTTCTACCGCGTGCCGGGGGCGCCCGGCCACGGCAGCGGCCTGGGCCTGGCCATCGCGCAGGCGGTGGCGCGCCGCCATGGCGCGCAGCTGCGGGTGCAGGACTCGCCCGGGCTGGGCGGGGCGCGCCTGGTGGTGGCGTGGCCGGCAGCCTCGCACCCTCCGGTTTGATGGATGAATCGGCCGACAGAGCTTGGCTGGCAAGCGCGAGCAGCTATCAAATTGATATCTTGTCGGTTTAAGCCCGGTCTAATTGTCGGCCTGCACAGTTCAGCCCATGGCTCCGCGGACGGAGCATGACCTGAAAGGAACTGTGATGAACCGCTTGCACTTCAAATCCACCCACCTGGTGGCGGCGCTGCTGACGGCTGGCCTGATCGGCGGCGTGGGCGTGAGCGCCGTGCGCGACATGGCCGTGGCCCACGCGCAACCCACCGTGGCGGCCCAGGCGGTGGCGCCGGCCACCGTGACCACCCCCGACTTCGCCAGCATTGCCGCGCGCCAGGGCGCGGCCGTTGTCAACATCAGCACCAGCGGCGTGCAGCAGACCGCCGACGAGGGCGACGATGCCGGCGCCGGCGCGCCGATGGACCCGTCGATGCAGGACTTCCTGCGCCGCTTCGGCCTGCCGCCGGGCGCCTTCCAGTTCGCGCCGCGCGGCGGCCCGGGAGCCGGCGCGCCGGTGCGCGGCGAGGGCTCGGGCTTCATCGTCAGCCCCGACGGGCTGATCCTGACCAACGCCCACGTGGTGCGCGGCGCCAAGGCCGTCACCGTCAAGCTGACCGATCGGCGCGAGTTCAAGGCCAAGGTGCTGGGGCGCGACGACAAGACCGACGTGGCGGTGCTCAAGATCGACGCCACCGGCCTGCCGACGCTGGCGCTGGGCAGCAGCCAGGCCCTGCGCCCGGGCGAATGGGTGATGGCGATCGGCTCGCCGTTCGGCTTCGAGAACACCGTCACCGCCGGCGTGGTCAGCGCCAAGGGCCGCTCGCTGCCGGACGACAGCGCCGTGCCCTTCATCCAGACCGACGTCGCCGTCAACCCCGGCAACTCGGGCGGGCCGCTGATCAACGCGCGCGGCGAGGTGGTGGGCATCAACTCGCAGATCTACAGCCGCTCGGGTGGCTACCAGGGCGTGTCCTTCGCCATCCCGATCGAGCTGGCCTCGCACATCAAGGACCAGATCGTGGCGCACGGCAAGGTGGAGCACGCGCGCCTGGGCGTCACCGTGCAGCCGGTGAACCAGGCGTTCGCCGATTCCTTCAAGCTGCCCAGGCCCGAGGGCGCGCTGGTGGCTCAGGTGGAAAAGGGCAGCGCCGCCGATCAGGCCGGCCTGAAGGCGGGCGACGTGATCCTGCGCGCCGACGGCCAGGCCATCGTCGATTCGGGCGATCTGCCGGCCCGCATCGCGCTGGCGCGCCCGGGCGACAAGCTGCCGCTGGAGGTCTGGCGCAATGGCCGGGCCGAGCAGCTCACGGCCACGCTGCAGGGGGCCAAGGGCAAGGCCGAGACGGTGGCCCGCGCCGATGGCGCGGCGCATGGCAAGCTGGGCCTGGCCCTGCGCCCGCTACAGCCCGATGAAAAGCGCCAGGCCCAGGTGGACGGCGGGCTGCGGGTCGAGCAGGCCGGCGGCGCCGCTGCCGCCGCCGGCGTGCAGGCCGGTGACGTGCTGCTGTCCATCAACGGTCAGCCGGCCACCAGCGTGGAGCAGGTGCGCGGCGTGGTGGCCAAGGCGGACAAGTCGGTGGCGCTGCTGATCGAGCGCGGTGGCCAGCAGCTGTTCGTGCCGGTACCGCTGGCCTGACGCGGTTCGGGTCTGAATGCCGCCGCAGCGCTTGCCAGTCGAGCGCCAGCAGCTATAAGTTCAGGAGTGACCGGCGACCGGCGTTCAGCGCGTGTAGCCCAGGCACGCGCCGGCGTTGGGCCGGCCGCGGCACTCGCGCCGCAGGCGCGCGTCCTCGTTGCGCTGGCGCTCGGCGGGCGATTCGCCGCTGGCATAGGTCGCGGTGGGCGAGGGCTTCAGGCGCACGCCGCGCGAGCCGGCACCGCTGCGCGGGGTCGACCCGGCGCGTTCCTTCTTGGCGTGGGCCAGCGGCGGCGTGCCGGACAGCAGGGTCAGCAGGGCGATGGCCGCCAGGCGGCGCGTGACAACAGGCATGGTGGGTCTTTCTGCGTAAGGGTCAAGGGGCCGGCGCCCGATGTGCGATGCTCGCGCCCTGCCGAATTAAATGAGTCCGCCGCCCATGCGTCAAGCCGTCCTCGAGCTCGAAGAATCCAAGATCCGTGAAGTAGCCAACGCGGGCATGGGGCGCGCCGACGTGCTGCCGTTCTGGTTTGGCGAAAGCGACGAAGTCACGCCCGAGGCGGTGCGCGCCGCCGGCATCGCCTCGCTGCAGGCCGGCGAGACCTTTTATTCGCACAACCTGGGCCTGCCGGAGCTGCGCGCCGCCGTCGCCGCCTACGCCAGCCGGCTGCACGGCGAGGTCGCGCCCGAGCGGCTGGCCATCACCTCGGGCGGCGTCAACGCGCTGATCGTCGCCATGCAGGCGCTGATCGACGCCGGCGACGAGGTGGTGGCCGTCACGCCCGTCTGGCCCAACCTGACGGCGCAGCCGCGCATCCTGGGCGCGCGCCTGCGCTGCGTGGCGCTGCGGCCGGACGCCGACGGCGCCTGGCGGCTCGACCTGCCGGCGCTGCTGGCCGCCATCACGCCGCGCACGCGGCTGCTGGTGCTGAACTCGCCCAACAACCCGACCGGCTGGACGCTCACGTCCGCCGAGCAGCAGGCCATCCTGGCGCACTGCCGGCACACCGGCACCTGGATCCTGTCCGACGAGGTGTACGAGCGCCTGTACTACCGCGGCGACACCGCCAACGGCGCGGCGCCGAGCTTTCTCGACATCGCCGCCCCGGACGACCGGCTGGTGGTGGTGCAGAGCTTTTCCAAGTCCTTCCTGATGACCGGCTGGCGCCTGGGCTGGCTGGTGATGCCGCCGGCCATGACGCCGCAGGTCGGCAAGCTGCTGGAATTCAACACCTCCTGCGCGCCGGTGTTCGTGCAGCGCGCCGCCCTGGTGGCGCTGGCGCAGACCGAGGCCATCACGCCGCGCATCGTCGCCCACCTGAAGGACTGCCGCGACACCCTGGTGCCGCTGCTGCAGGCCGTGCCCGGGGTGCAAGCCAGCCACGCGCCAGGCGGCATGTACGCCTTCCTGCGCATCGCCGGGCAGGCCGATTCGCTGCACCTGGCCAAGCGCCTGGTCGCCGAGGCCGGCCTGGGACTGGCGCCCGGCGTGGCGTTTGCGCCCGAGGCCGAGGGTTGGTTGCGTTGGTGCTTTGCGTCCAAGGACAAGGCGCGCCTGGTGCAAGGCGTGCAGCGGCTGACGCGCTGGCTGGGCGACTCGGCCTGACGCCTCCGGACAGGGCGGCGCCGCAGCCCGGCTGTTCCGACACGCGTGCGCGCCCTGCAATCAGCGTGCGCTTGTTTCGCGTGGATACATGCGCTATACTTGTGGGTTACCCGGACGGTTGCCGTTCGGGCCATCTTCCGCCCAGTGCTGCAACCCGCTTCGGTGTGAGCGCAGTCGTGTTGGGCGGACTTTCGTTTCCGCGCAGGCGTCGTGTCTTCGGATGGGTGTCTGGTCAGCGGTTTCCGTGGTCGCTGCCTTCGGGCGGCAGCCCTGTTTGCCACCTCGCTCGTGGAGATGTGTCATGCGTGTCCTGCCTCACACCGATTCCCCCACCCCCGTGGTCGCTTCCGGCGCATCGCTGCGCAGTGAGCACGCCGTGGCGCGCATGGCGCCCGGCCTGCACCTGATCGGCGATCTGTACGGTTGCCGCGGCGACGCCCGCCTGATGACCGATGCCCCCACGCTGGAGGCGTTCTGCAAGCAGGCCGTGGCCGACGCCGGCCTGACCACCGTGGGCAGCCTGTTTCACAGCTTCGGTCACGGCGAGGGCGTGACCGGCGCCGTGGTGCTGGCCGAGTCGCACCTGGCCCTGCACACCTGGCCCGAGGACAACTACGTCACGCTCGACGTCTACGTGTGCAGCTACACCAGCGACAACTCGGCCAAGGCCGAGCGCCTGTTCGACGCGCTGATGCAGGCCTTCCAGCCGGCCGATCCGCACCTGCACCGCGTCGTGCGCGCATGAGCGCGCCCGCCCAGCCGTCCTCGGCATCCGCCGGGAGCTCGGCCTTTGCCGTCGAGCAGCTGTCGCCCGACTTCGGTTTCTATCTGCGCACCACCGAGCTGCTGGCCGAGTGCCGCTCGCCCATGCAGCACATCGAGATCGTGCACACGCCGCTGTTCGGCCGCGCCATGCGCATCGACGGCTGCTTCATGACCTCGGAGCGCGACGAATTCTTCTACCACGAGCCGATGGTGCACCTGCCCGCCATCGCCCACGGCGACCCGCGCCAGGCGCTGGTGATCGGCGGCGGCGACGGCGGCGCGGCGCACCAACTGCTGCGCTACCCGGACATGGCGCGCGTGGTGCTGGCCGAGCTGGACCGCGACGTCATCGACATGGCGCGCGCCTGGCTGCCCGCCGTGCACCGCGGCGCCTTCGACGA
>MKTG01000098.1:37939-41477 GCA_001897615.1 Burkholderiales bacterium 68-10 | reverse complement strand
CCCGCCGTGGCGCTGTACACCTGCGAGTTCTACCGCGCCTGCCGGCGTGCCCTGCGGCCCGGTGGCGTGCTGTCGCTGCACGTGCAGTCCCCGATTCATCGTGGCCCCACCATGGCGCGCCTGCTGGCGTCGCTGCAAAGCGTGTTCCCGGTGGTGCGGCCCTACCTGCAGTACGTGCCGCTGTACGGCACGCTGTGGGCCATGGCGATGGCGTCCGACCGCGTCGACCCGCTGACCCTGACGGCGGCCCAGGTCGACGCGCGGCTGGCCGGGCATGGCCTGACCGACTTGCAGCTCTACGGCGGCGACACCCACCACGCGCTGCTCAGCCTGCCGCCGTTCGTCAAGCGCCTGCTGGCCGAGCCGGCGCGCCCCGTGGTCGACGGCGACAGCCTGGACGACCCGAGCCTGGACCCCTGCGCCGACCGGCCGCTGCGACTGGTGCGCGACTGAGTCGCCCCAGGCCGATCCGGCTGCGGGTGTAAATCTCACGTTTGCGCAATCACGCAAATGAACTTAGCATACGGCCCTCATTCAACTTGGGGAGTCGATGCGATGAAGAAGCTGCTGATCGCGCTGGTGCTGGGTTTGTCGGGCTGGACGACGGCCTGGGCGGTGGAGCTGGGAATTTCGGCCCGGGAAACCCATGAAAAGGTTCAGGGCGGCGCACCGGGCGTGCTGTTCGTCGACGTGCGCGATCCGGTGGAGATCATGTTCATCGGCTTCACCGACTCGGCGCACGCCAACATCCCCTACCTGATGGTCGACCGCGCGCAGTGGGACGACAAGCGCGGGGTGTTCCGGCTCTACCAGAACCCCGACTTCGTCGCCCAGATCAAGGCCGAGCTGGCGCGCCGCGGCCTGGGCGCGGACGCCGAGATCATCACCATGTGCCGCTCGGGCAGCGAGCGGGGCGAGCCCAGCGCGCGCTTCCTGCGCGACAACGGTTTTCCGAACGCGCGCTACGTCGTCAACGGCTTCCAGGGGGCGGCGACCAAGGACGGGCCGCAGGCCGGTCTGCGCCTCCAGAACGGCTGGCAGAACAGTGGCCTGCCGTGGAGCGCCAAGATGAACCCGGCCAAGATCCACCGCGTCGATCGCCAGCCGGGCAGCTGATGGCGGGCCGCCCCTGGCGGCACCGCGCTATAATCATCGGGTTTTGCAATGTGCGAAACGCACGTGGCATGCAGTTCCGGCGCGCCACGCAAGTCAAACCATTTGGAACGAGGAAATTCAGATGATCTCCAAGGAGAACAAGGCCGCCGTGGTCACCGACAACGCGCGCGCCGCGGGCGACACCGGCAGCCCCGAAGTTCAGGTGGCCCTGCTGACGGCCCGCATCAACGAGCTGACGCCCCACTTCAAGGAGCATGCCAAGGACCACCACGGTCGCCGCGGCCTGCTGCGCATGGTCAGCCGCCGTCGCAAACTGCTGGACTACCTGAAGGTCAAGGACGCCGACCGCTACCTGGCCCTGATCGCCAAGCTGGGCCTGCGCAAGTAAGCCCGTGATGAGCGCAAACGCCTGACGCCTCGCAGGGCTCAGGCGTTTTTGTCTTTTTTCAACCCGGAGCGCGGGGTTTTCAGAAGCTGAAGCTGTGTCATTCCACAAGCCACCGTCCGGTTGCGGTGGGTTCTGGAATGGCATCGTGTTCTGAATCAAATCCGGCTCCAGCGCTTGCAGAGCAAGCGCAAGCAGCTATCCAATAAGGAGCAAACATGAGCATGTTCAACAAGGTGACGAAGTCGTTCCAGTGGGGCGACAAGACCGTGGTGATGGAAACCGGCGAGATCGCTCGCCAGGCCGCCGGCGCCGTGCTGGTCGACATCGACGGCACCGTGATTCTGGCCACCGTGGCGGCCAGCAAGAGCGCCAAGCCGGGGCAGGACTTCTTTCCGCTCACCGTCGACTACATCGAGAAGACCTACGCCGCCGGCAAGATCCCGGGCAGCTTCTTCAAGCGCGAGGCCAAGCCCAGCGAGCTGGAGACGCTGACCAGCCGCCTGATCGACCGCCCGATCCGTCCGCTGTTCCCCGAGGGCTTCTTCAACGAAGTGCACGTGGTCATCCACACCGTGTCGCTCAACCCCGAGGTCGACGCCGACATCGCCGCCATGATCGGCGTCAGCGCCGCGCTGTCGATCAGCGGCATCCCGTTCAACGGCCCGATCGGCGCCGCGCGCGTGGGCTACGTCAACGGCGAATACGTGCTCAACCCGGGGCCGAGCGCCCGCAAGAACAGCAAGCTCGACCTGGTGGTGGCCGGCACCGAGGCCGCCGTGCTGATGGTCGAGTCCGAGGCCGACCAGCTGAGCGAGGACGTGATGCTGGGCGCCGTGGTGTTCGGCCACCAGCAGGGCCAGATCGCCATCAACGCCATCCATGAGCTGGTGCGCGAAGCCGGCAAGCCGCTGTGGGCCGACAACGGCACCTGGGCGCCGGAAGCCAAGGACGAGGCCTTCATCGCCCAGGTCAACGCCGCGGCCGAGGGCCCGCTGCGCGCCGCCTACCAGATCCGCAGCAAGCAGGCGCGCACCCAGGCCTGCCGCGAGGCCTACGCCGCCGTCAAGGCGCAGCTGGCCGAGCAGGGCGTGGCGTTCGACCCGGTCAAGCTGGACAACCTGTTGTTCGATATCGAGGCGCGCATCGTGCGCGGCCAGATCCTGGCCGGCGAGCCGCGCATCGACGGTCGCGACACGCGCACCGTGCGCCCGATCGAGATCCGCAACAGCGTGCTGCCGCGCACCCACGGCTCGGCGTTGTTCACGCGCGGCGAGACGCAGGCTCTGGTCATCACCACGCTGGGCACCGAGCGCGACGCGCAGCGCATCGACGCGCTGGCCGGCGAGTTTGAGGACCGCTTCCTGTTCCACTACAACATGCCGCCCTTCGCCACCGGCGAAGTCGGCCGCATGGGCTCGACCAAGCGCCGCGAAGTCGGCCACGGTCGCCTGGCCAAGCGCGCGCTGATCCCGCTGCTGCCGGCCAAGGACGAATTCCCCTACACCATCCGCGTGGTCTCGGAGATCACCGAATCCAACGGCTCCAGCTCGATGGCCTCGGTCTGCGGCGGCTGCCTGTCGCTGATGGACGCCGGCGTGCCCATGAAGGCGCACGTGGCCGGCATCGCCATGGGCCTGATCAAGGAAGACAACCGCTTCGCGGTGCTGACCGACATCCTGGGCGACGAGGACCACCTGGGCGACATGGACTTCAAGGTGGCCGGCACCACCGGCGGCATCACCGCGCTGCAGATGGACATCAAGATCCAGGGCATCACCAAGGAGATCATGCAGGTTGCGCTGGCGCAGGCCAAGGAGGCGCGCATGCACATCCTGGGCAAGATGCAGGAAGCCATGGGCGAGGCCAAGGCCGAGATCAGCAGCTTCGCGCCCAAGCTCTACACCATGAAGATCAACCCCGAGAAGATCCGTGACGTGATCGGCAAGGGCGGCGCCACCATCCGCGCGCTGACCGAAGAGACCGGCACCACCATCGACATCGGCGAAGACGGCACCATCACCATCGCCAGCACCG
>MKTG01000098.1:34265-37924 GCA_001897615.1 Burkholderiales bacterium 68-10 | reverse complement strand
CGAGGTGGGCAAGGTCTACGAAGGCCCGATCACCAAGATCCTGGAGTTCGGCGCGCTGGTCAACATCCTGCCCGGCAAGGACGGCCTGCTGCACATCAGCCAGATCGCGCACGAGCGCGTGGAGCGGGTGGGTGACTACCTGCAGGAAGGCCAGGTGGTCAAGGTCAAGGTGCTGGAGACCGACGAGAAGGGCCGCATCAAGCTGTCGATGAAGGCGCTGCTGGAGCGTCCGGCGCACCTGGAAGGCGACGATCAGCGCCCGCCGCGTGGCGAGCGCCCGCCCCGTGGTGATCGCGGCGACCGTGGTCCGCGCGAAGACCGTGGCGATCGCGCCCCGCGTGGCGAGCGCTTCGAGCGCGACGAGCGCGACGAGCGCGCGGCGCCGGTCGCCGCCGCCGATGCGCCGCCCTCGCAAGAGTGATTGCTATATAATATATAGCTGCTTGCGCAATCCAGGCGGGTGCCGGAGGCCAGTTTGACCATGAAATGCATCATCATCCGCGAGCCCGGCGCCCCCGCCGTGCTGGTGCCGGCCGAGCGCGCTGCGCCGCGGGCCGGCGCGGGTGAGCTGCTGATCCGCGTCAGCGCCTCGGGTGTCAACCGTCCGGACGTGCTGCAGCGCGCCGGTCACTATCCGGCGCCGCCCGGCGCTTCCGATCTGCCGGGGCTGGAAGTGGCCGGCGTCATCGAGTCCGGTGACGCCGCCGCACTGGCCGCGGCCGACCTGCGCGTGGGCGACCGGGTGTGCGCGCTGGTCGCCGGCGGCGGCTACGCCGAATACTGCGTGGCCCCGGTGGCACAGTGCCTGCCGGTGCCGCGGGGGCTGTCGGATGTCGAGGCCGCTTCACTGCCCGAGACCTTCTTCACCGTCTGGAGCAACGTGTTCGACCGCGGGCGCCTGCAGGCCGGTGAAACCCTGCTGGTGCAGGGCGGCACCAGCGGCATCGGCGTCACCGCCATCCAGCTGGCCAAGGCGGCCGGCGCGACGGTCATCGTCACCGCCGGCGCGGACGACAAATGCGCCGCCGCGCTGCGCCTGGGGGCCGACCACGCCATCAACTACCGCACGCAGGACTTCGCCGACGTGGCGCGCCAGCTCACCGGCGGGCGTGGTGTCGACGTCATTCTCGACATGGTGGCGGGCGACTACGTGGCGCGCGAGGTCGAGTGCCTGGCCGAGGACGGGCGCCTGGTCATCATCGCGGTGCAAGGCGGCACGCGCGGCCAGTTCAATGCCGGCCTGGTGCTGCGCCGGCGCCTGACGATCACCGGCTCCACCCTGCGGCCGCGCCCGGTGGCGTTCAAGGCCGCCATCGCGCGGGCCTTGCGCCAGCAGGTCTGGCCCTGGCTGGCGCAGGGGCGCGTCAAGCCGGTGATTCACAGTGTGTTCCCGGCGCTGGAGGCGGGCGAAGGCCTGCCCAGCGGCGCCGCGCGGGCGCACGCCCTGATGGAAAGCGGTCAGCTGATCGGCAAGCTCGTGCTGACCTGGAGCAAGCCATGAGCGAAAGAAGAAAACTCGTTGCCGGCAACTGGAAGATGAACGGCGGCCTGGCGGCCAACCAGGCGCTGGTGCAGGCCCTGCGGGGCGGCGTCGGTCAGCCCGTGTGCGACGTCGCCGTGTGTCCGCCGCCGGTGTATCTGGCGCAGCTGCAGCAGCTGCTGGCCGGCCAGGCGGCCATTGCGCTGGGTGCGCAGGATGTGTCCCAGCACGAAGGCGGCGCCTTCACCGGCGACGTGTCGGCCGCCATGCTGAAGGACTTCGGCGTGCGCTACGCCATCGTCGGCCACAGCGAGCGGCGCCAGTACCAGGGCGAAACCGATCTGCAGGTGGCGACCAAGGTCAAGCGCGCGCTGGCGGCCGGCATCACGCCCATCGTCTGCGTCGGCGAAACGCTGAGCGAGCGCGAGCAAGGCCTGACCGAATTCATCGTGCGGCGCCAGCTGTCGGCGGTGATCCAGCTGAACGGCCCCTGCATCAGCGAGATCGTGGTGGCCTACGAGCCGGTGTGGGCCATCGGCACGGGCAAGACCGCCACGCCGACCGAGGCGCAGGCCGTGCACGCGGTGCTGCGCACGCAGCTGCGGGCCGCCACCGAGCAGGCCGATCGCGTGCGCATCCTCTACGGCGGCAGCATGAACGCCGCCAACGCCGCCGAGCTGCTGGCGCAGCCCGACATCGACGGCGGGCTGATCGGCGGCGCCGCCCTCAAGGCCCCTGATTTTCTAACCATTGTGGCCGCCGCCGCTTGATGGGCGTGCGCCAAACGCTATTGATTTTGGAGTAACTGGAATGAATGTCGTCTTGAACCTGGTGCTGGTGGTGCAGATCCTGTCGGCGCTGGCGATGATCGGTCTGATTCTGGTGCAGCATGGCAAGGGCGCCGACATGGGCACGGCCTTTGGCAGCGGTGCCTCGGGCAGCCTGTTCGGCGCCTCGGGTGGTGCCAACTTCCTGTCGCGCACGACGGCGGTGCTGGCCACGGTGTTCTTCGTCAGCACCCTGGCGCTGGCGTACTTCGGCTTCAGCGTGCGCGCCGCGCCTGCCGACAGCGGCAGCGTGCTGGACCGCGCGGCCGTTTCGGCGCCGGCCGCCGGTGCGTCGGCGGCATCCCCGGCCGCGGCCGGAGCGATCCCGTCCAACGGCACGCCGGCGCCAGCGGCCGATGCGTCCAAGGCCGCCGCGCCCGTCACGCCGGCGGCCAGCGGGGCAGGGCAGATTCCGGGGCAGTAAGGACCTCGTCAGCCCTTGAAAAATCGGCCGTTTTCTCTCTGTAACGGGCGGTTTTCAGGGTAAACTCTTAGCTGCTCTTGCGGGTGCGAAATGCGTTCACGCTGACGTCGCGCAAGAGCCCATAAATGCCGTCGTGGTGAAATTGGTAGACACGCTATCTTGAGGGGGTAGTGGCGAAAGCTGTGCGAGTTCGAGTCTCGCCGACGGCACCAGAAGATCAACGAACCGCGGGCGAATCACGCCCGACGGTTGAACCAGACGAAGACGCCCGATGAATCTCGCACAGTATCTTCCCGTCCTGCTGTTCATCCTGGTGGGTCTGGCGGTCGGAGGTCTCCTGCTGGGCATGGGCAATTTTCTCAAGCCCCACAAGGCCGATCCGGCCAAGAACTCCCCCTACGAATGTGGCTTCGAGGCCTTCGAGGACGCGCGCATGAAGTTCGACGTGCGCTACTACCTCGTCGCCATCCTGTTCATCCTGTTCGATCTCGAAATCGCCTTCCTTTTTCCGTGGGCGGTGTCGCTGCGGGAAGTCGGGCTGGCCGGTTTCGTGGCCGTGCTCATCTTCCTGGCCATCCTGGTGGTGGGCTTCGTGTACGAGTGGAAGAAGGGCGCGCTTGACTGGGAGTGAGCCGCGCGCATGCGCGCAGTGACGGGACATCTGCACATGAACTCAGAGTTTCAGCAAAAGGGCTTCTTGCTCACCGGCGTTGATGCGGCGGTGAACTGGGCCAAGACCGGTTCGATCTGGCCGGTCACCTTCGGTCTGGCGTGCTGCGCCGTCGAGATGATGCACGCCGCCGCGCCGCGCTACGACATCGCGCGTTTCGGTGCCGAGGTGTTTCGCGCCAGCCCGCGCCAGTCCGACCTGATGATCGTCGCCGGCACGCTGTGTAACAAGATGGCGCCCGCGCTGCGCAAGGTGTAT
>MKTG01000098.1:27969-34205 GCA_001897615.1 Burkholderiales bacterium 68-10 | reverse complement strand
GTCATCAGCATGGGCTCGTGCGCCAATGGTGGCGGCTACTACCACTACAGTTACTCGGTGGTGCGCGGCTGCGATCGCGTGGTGCCGGTCGACGTCTACGTCCCGGGTTGCCCGCCGACCGCCGAGGCCCTGATCTACGGCATCATCCAGCTGCAACAGAAGATGCGGCGCACCCACACCATCGCGCGGGCCTGAGCATGACCAAGCACGCCATTGCCCCCGAAGTCCTCAGGGACAACATCTCCAACGCGCTGGGTGAGCTGGCGCAGCATGTCGATCTGGCCCGCGGCGAGGTCACCCTCACCGTGTCGCCCGCGCAGTACCACGACGCCATGCGCCGCTTGCGCGACGCGGCCGATTGCCGGTTCGAGCAACTGATCGACCTGTGCGGCGTGGACTATTCCACCTATGGCGATGGCCGCTGGGACGGCCCGCGCTACGCGGTCGTCGCGCACTTGCTGTCCGTCAGCCTGAACCAGCGCGTGCGCGTGCGCGTGTTCTGCGCCGCCGACGATTTCCCGGTGATTCGCTCGGTCACCGACCTCTGGAGCGGCGCCGACTGGTTCGAGCGCGAGGCCTTCGATCTGTACGGGGTCGTGTTCGAGGGCCATGCCGATCTGCGCCGCATCCTGACCGACTACGGCTTCATCGGCCACCCGTTCCGCAAGGACTTCCCGCTGTCCGGTCACGTCGAGATGCGCTATGACGCCGACCGCCAGCGCGTGATCTACGAACCGGTGACGATCGAGCCGCGCGAGATCACTCCGCGCGTGATCCGCGAAGACAACTACGGCGGCCTGCACTGACCATCATGGCAGACATCAAGAACTACACCCTCAACTTCGGGCCGCAACACCCGGCGGCGCACGGTGTGCTGCGTCTGGTGCTGGAGATGGACGGCGAGGTGATCCATCGCGCCGACCCGCACATCGGCCTGCTGCACCGCGCCACCGAGAAGCTGGCCGAGCACAAGACCTTCATCCAGTCGCTGCCCTACATGGACCGCCTGGACTACGTGTCCATGATGTGCAACGAGCACGCTTACTGCCTGGCCATCGAGAAGCTGCTGGGCATCGAGGTGCCGCTGCGCGGGCAGTACATCCGGGTGATGTTCTCCGAGATCACGCGCCTGCTGAACCACCTGATGTGGCTCGGTTCGCACGGGCACGACTGCGGTGCCTCGACCATGCTGCTCTACACTTTCCGCGAGCGCGAAGACCTGTTCGACATGTACGAAGCGGTCTCTGGCGCGCGCATGCACGCGGCGTATTTCAGGCCGGGTGGCGTGTACCGCGATCTGCCTGACAGCATGGCGCTGTACAAGTCCAACAAGGTCCGCAGCGCCAGGTCGCTGGACGTGATCAACGCCAACCGCCAGGGTTCGCTGCTGGATTTCATTGACGACTTCACGCGCCGGTTTCCGGGCTTGATGGACGAGTACGAGACGCTGCTCACCGACAACCGCATCTGGAAGCAACGCACCGTGGGCATCGGCGTCGTCACGCCTGAGCGTGCGCTCAATCTGGGTCTCACCGGCCCCATGCTGCGCGGCTCCGGCATTGCCTGGGATCTGCGCAAGACGCAGCCCTACGACGTCTACGCCCAGATGGATTTCGACATTCCGGTCGGCAAGACGGGCGACAGCTACGACCGCTACCTGGTGCGCGTGCAGGAGATGCGCGAATCCAACCGCATCATCAAGCAGTGCGTCGACTGGCTGCGCGTCAACCCGGGCCCGGTGATCGTCGACAACCACAAGGTGGCGCCGCCGCCGCGCGAGCGCATGAAGTCGGGCATGGAAGACCTGATCCACCACTTCAAGCTGTTTTCCGAGGGCATGCACGTGCCCGAGGGCGAGGCCTATGCCGCGGTGGAACACCCCAAGGGCGAGTTCGGCATTTACCTGATCAGCGATGGCGCCAACAAGCCGTACCGGATGAAGATCCGCGCCCCGGGGTTTGCCCATCTGTCGGCGTTCGATGAATTGACCAAGGGCCACATGCTGGCAGACGCCGTGGCGATCATCGGAACGATGGACGTCGTGTTTGGAGAGATCGATCGATGAGCGCTACCGCCGCCCCTTCCACTGCGGCGCCGTTTTCGGACGCCATGCTGGCGCGCTTTGCGCGCGAGGTCGCCAAGTACCCGCCTGATCAGAAGCAATCGGCCGTGATGGCCTGCCTGGCCATCGTGCAGCAGGAGCGCGGCTGGGTCAGCCCCGACAGCGAACGGGCCGTTGCCGCCTACCTGGGCATGCCGGCGATGGCGGTGCACGAGGTCACGACCTTCTACAACATGTACAACCAGCAGCCGGTGGGGCGCTTCAAGCTGAACGTGTGCACCAACGCGCCGTGCATGTTCGCCGGCGGGCCGCAGGCGCTGGAGCACCTGTGCGAGACGCTGGGCGTGCAGCCCGGGGAGACGACGGCCGACGGCCTGTTCACCGTGCAGGGTTGCGAGTGCCTGGGGGCCTGCGGCGACGCGCCGGTGATGCTGGTCAACGACCGCAACATGTGCAGCTTCATGTCCAACGACAAGCTGGACCAGCTGATCAGCGGTCTGCGCGGCGCGGAGGATTGAGCGATGGCACGCGTGCAAGACATTCTCGCGCAGTTCCAGGCCAAGGGTGTGGAGTCCTGTTTCCATGGTCGCCACATCAACCCCCAAATCTACGCCGGACTCAACGGTGCCAACTGGGGCTTGAAGGACTACGAGGCGCGCGGCGGCTACCAGGCGCTGCGCAAGGTGCTGGGCCAGGACGGCGGGCCCGGCATGACGCAGGACGAGGTCATCGCCGAGTTGAAGGCCTCCAGTCTGCGCGGCCGTGGCGGCGCGGGTTTCCCGACCGGGCTGAAGTGGAGCTTCATGCCGCGCAATTTCCCGGGCCAGAAGTACCTGGTGTGCAACTCCGACGAGGGCGAGCCGGGCACCTTCAAGGACCGCGACATCCTGATGCACAACCCGCACGCGGTCATCGAGGGCATGGCGATCGCCGCCTACGCCATGGGCGCCAGCGTCGGCTACAACTACATCCACGGCGAGATTTTCCGGGTCTACGAGCGCTTCGAAGCCGCCATCGAGCAGGCCCGAGAGTCTGGCTATCTGGGTCAGGGCATCATGGGCAGCGCGTTCAATTTCCAGCTGCACGCGCACCACGGCTTCGGTGCCTATATCTGCGGCGAGGAAACCGCGCTGCTCGAGTCGCTGGAAGGCAAGAAGGGCCAGCCACGCTTCAAGCCGCCGTTCCCGGCCAGCTTTGGCCTGTATGGCAAGCCGACCACCATCAACAACACGGAAACCTTCGCGGCCACCCCCTGGATCATCCGCAACGGCGGCCCGGCGTACCTGGAATGCGGCAAGCCCAACAACGGTGGCACGAAGATTTTTTCCATTCAAGGTGACGTGGCGCGTCCGGGCAACTACGAGATTCCGCTCGGCACGCCGTTCGCCAAGCTGCTGGAGCTGGCTGGCGGCATCCGTGGCGGCAAGAACCTGAAGGCCGTCATTCCGGGCGGCTCATCGTCGCCCGTGCTGCCCGCCGAGATCATCATGCAGTGCACGATGGACTACGACTCCATCGCCAAGGCGGGCTCCATGCTGGGCTCCGGTGCCGTGATCGTGATGGACGAGTCGCGCGACATGGTCGAGACCCTGCGCCGCCTGTCGTACTTCTACATGCATGAGTCCTGCGGCCAGTGCACGCCCTGCCGCGAAGGCACCGGCTGGCTGTGGCGCATGGTCGATCGGATCCAGGAAGGCCAGGGGCGCCCCGAGGACCTGGACAAGCTCGACAACGTGGCCGAAAACATCATGGGCCGCACCATCTGCGCGCTGGGCGATGCCGCCGCGATGCCGGTGCGCGCCATGATCAAGCACTTCCGGCCCGAATTCGCGGCCAAGATCGACGCCGCACAGAAGCTGACGAGCTGAAGCGAACGAAATCGGACAAGCCCATGGTTGAACTCGAAATAGACGGCAAGAAGGTCGAGGTGCCCGAAGGCAGCATGGTGATGCATGCGGCCGAGAAGGCCGACATCTACATCCCGCACTTCTGCTATCACAAAAAATTGTCCATCGCCGCCAACTGCCGCATGTGCCTGGTGGACGTGGAAAAGGCGCCCAAGCCGATGCCGGCTTGCGCCACCCCGGTGACGCAGGGCATGGTGGTGCGCACCAAGAGCGACAAGGCCATCAAGGCCCAGAAATCGGTGATGGAGTTCCTGCTCATCAATCACCCGCTCGATTGTCCGATCTGCGACCAGGGTGGCGAGTGCCAGTTGCAGGACCTGGCGGTGGGCTACGGCGCCTCCGCTTCGCGCTACGGCGACGAAAAGCGCGTGGTCGTGCCCAAGGAGGTCGGGCCGCTCATTTCCATGAAGGAGATGACGCGCTGCATTCATTGCACGCGCTGCGTTCGCTTCGGCCAGGAAATCGCCGGCGCGATGGAATTCGGCATGTCCAACCGCGGCGAGCACGCCGAGATCGAGACCTTCGTCGGGCAGACCGTGGATTCGGAACTGTCGGGCAACATGATCGACATCTGCCCGGTCGGTGCCCTCACCAGCAAGCCGTTCCGCTTCAGCGCCCGCACCTGGGAGCTGTCGCGCCGCAAGAGCATCAGCCCGCATGACTCCACCGGCGCCAACCTGATCGTCCAGGTCAAGAACAACCAGGTGATGCGCGTCGTGCCGTTCGAGAACGAGGCCGTCAACGAGTGCTGGATCGCCGACCGCGACCGCTTTTCCTACGAGGCCCTGAACGGCGACGAGCGCCTGACCAAGCCCATGCTCAAGCAGGATGGCGTCTGGCGCGAGGTGGACTGGCAGACCGCACTGGAACATGTGGCCAACGGCTTGAACGAAATCCGCGCCAGCCATGGCGCCGCCAGCATCGGCGCACTCGTCAGCCCCCACGGCACGGTCGAAGAATTGTTCCTGGCGGCGTCGCTGATGCGTGGCCTGGGCAGCGAGAACATCGACTACCGCCTGCGTCACGCCGAGTTCACCGCACCCGAGGGCGTGCGCTGGCTGGGTACCTCGATTGCTTCGCTGTCGCAGTTGCAGTCGGTGCTGGTGGTGGGCTCGAACCTGCGCAAGGACCATCCGCTCTTTGCACAACGAATTCGCCAGGCAGCGCGCCTTGGTTGTGCGGTGACAGCTATCACTTCTAGAGCATTTCTGAGGGCCGACGACGCATGGGCCATGCCGCTGAAGGCCGCGCAACTGGCCGAAGCCGGCGACTGGGCCCAGGCGCTGGCTGACGTGGCGGCTGCGGTGGCGGCCGAGAAGGGCGTTGCCGCGCCCGTGACGGGCCAGGTGACGGACGTGGCCAAGGCGCTGGCCAGCAGCCTGCTGGCGGGCGAGCGCAAGGCGATCTTGCTCGGCAATGCGGCCGCGCACCATGGGCAGGCGTCGGTGCTGCTCGCGCTGTGTCAGTGGCTCGGCGAGCAGACCGGCGCGAGCGTCGGCTTCCTGACCGAAGCGGCCAACACCGTTGGTGCCCAGGTGGTCAAGGCCATGCCGGGCAGCGGCGGTCTGAACGCCGCCCAGATGCTGGCCGGCGGCGTCGGCGCGCTGCTGCTGCTGGCCTGCGAGCCGGGTGCCGATTCGGCACCGTTCGAGCGACAAGGCTGCGGCATGGTCGTCACGCTCAGCCCGTTCAAGGCCAACTTGGACATCAGCGACGTGCTGCTGCCGATCGCCCCGTTCACCGAGACCTCCGGCACGTTCATCAACGCCGAGGGCCGGGTGCAAAGTTTTCACGCCGTGGTGCGGCCGCTGGGTGACACGCGCCCGGGCTGGAAGGTGCTGCGCGTGCTGGCCGATCTGCTGCAGGTGGCGCAGCCGCCGTACGAGACGTCGCAGGACGTGCTGGCCCAGGCGTTGGGCGGCGCGGTGCCGGAGCAGCTGCCTGCGGCACAACTGAGCAACCGCACGGCGGCGGCAATCCAGATCCGCGCCGGCGCCGTCGCGGCACCGACCGTCGGGATCTACCAGCTCGACGGCATCGTGCGCCGCGCGCCGTCGCTGCAGCAGACCGCTGACGCCCTCGAAGGAGCCTCCGCATGATCGACGCCATCTACAACGTCGGCCTGCATCTGTTTGCCGGCAGCTGGTGGAGCGGCATCGCCTGGCCAGTGGTCTGGAACCTGATCAAGATCGTCGTCCTGCTGGCGCCGCTGATGGGCGCGGTGGCCTACCTGACGCTGTGGGAGCGCCGGCTGCTGGGCTTCATGC
>MKTG01000098.1:26303-27959 GCA_001897615.1 Burkholderiales bacterium 68-10 | reverse complement strand
CTGCTGACCAAGGAGATCATCCGCCCGACCGCCGCCGCCAAGGGCCTGTTCTTCATCGGCCCGGTGATGGCCATCATGCCGGCCCTGGCGGCCTGGGTGGTGATCCCGTTTGGCCCCGAAGCCGCGTTGGCCAACATCAATGCCGGGTTGCTGCTGGTGCTGGCCATTACCTCGATCGAGGTTTATGGCGTCATCATCGCCGGCTGGGCGTCCAACTCGAAGTACCCGATGCTGGGCGCCTTGCGCGCGTCCGCGCAGATGGTCAGCTACGAAATCGCGCTCGGCTTCTGCTTCCTGGTGGTGCTGATGGTTTCGGGCAGCATGAACCTGACCGACATCGTCATGGGCCAGGCCAAGGGCATGGCGGCCGACAAGGGCCTGGGTTTCCTGTCCTGGAACTGGCTGCCCCTGCTGCCGATCTTCATGGTCTACCTGATCTCGGTGGTGGCCGAAGTCAACCGTCACCCGTTCGACATGGCCGAGGGCGAGGCTGAAATCGTGGCCGGCCACATGGTCGAGTACTCCGGCATGGGCTTTGCCACCTTCTTCTTGGCCGAATACGCCAGCATGTGGCTGGTGTCCATCCTGGCCGTGATCATGTTCCTGGGTGGCTGGCTGTCGCCCATCGGGGCGCTGGACTTCATTCCGGGCTGGATCTGGCTGGGCATCAAGACGTTCATCGTGGTGTCGATGTTCATCTGGATCCGCGCCACCTTCCCGCGCTACCGCTACGACCAGATCATGCGCCTGGGCTGGAAGATTTTCATTCCGGTGACGCTCATCTGGCTGATCGTCGTGGGTCTGTGGATGCACAGCCCGTGGAACATCTGGCACTGAACGCAGGGTTCGTCATGGTTTCCGTCACTGATTCATCTTTTTCGCTGCGCGACTTCCTCAAGAGCTTCGTGCTGGTGGAGCTGTTCAAGGGCATGGCCCTGACCGGCCGTTACACGTTCCGCCGCAAGGTCACGATCCAGTACCCCGAGGAAAAGACGCCCGTGTCACCGCGCTTTCGCGGCCTGCATGCGTTGCGCCGCTACGAGAACGGCGAAGAGCGCTGCATCGCCTGCAAGCTGTGCGAGGCCGTGTGTCCAGCGATGGCCATCACCATCGAAGCCGGTGAACGGGCGGACGGCACGCGCCGCACCACGCGCTACGACATCGACCTGACCAAGTGCATCTTCTGCGGCTTCTGCGAGGAAAGCTGTCCGGTCGATTCGATCGTCGAAACCCACATCCTCGAGTACCACGGCGAAAAGCGCGGTGACCTGTACTTCACCAAGGACATGCTGCTGGCCGTGGGCGATCGCTACGAATCCGAAATCGCCGCAGCCAAGGCCGCGGACGCCGCATACCGCTGACCCGCGCCCACTGGCACACCACTGCTCAACACCCATGGACGTCAAGACCGGCTTCTTCTACGTGTTCGCCCTGATCATGCTGTTTTCGGCATTCAGGGTGATTACCGCGCGCAACCCGGTGCACGCGGTCCTGTTCCTGATGCTCACCTTCTCGCAGGCGGCCGGCATCTGGCTGTTGCTGAAGGCCGAGTTCCTTGGCATCGCCCTGGTGCTGGTTTACCTCGGGGCGGTGATGGTGCTGTTCCTGTTCGTGGTGATGATGCTGGACATCCACATCGACAGCGTGCGCCAGGGC
>MKTG01000098.1:18776-26283 GCA_001897615.1 Burkholderiales bacterium 68-10 | reverse complement strand
TTCGGCGGTTTTCGCCTGAGCGAAGCGCCCGCGGTGCCTGAGACAGTGACCAACGCGGCCGGACAGGTGGTGCAGTACTCGAACACCAAGGTGCTGGGCACGCTGCTGTACACCAAGTACCTGTATCCGGTCGAGATCGCGGCGGTGCTGTTGCTGATCGCGATGATCGCGGCCATCGCGCTCACCCTGCGAGAGCGCAAGGACAGCAAGAAAGTCGATCCGGCCTTGCAGGTCAGGGTCAAGGCGAGCGACCGCCTGAAGGTGGTCAAGCTCGCACCGACGCAGGCGCCGCTGCCTGTCGAGCCGCCTGAGGCGGCGCTCGTGGAGGAGGTCAAGGCATGACACTGACGCTGGCCCATTACCTGACGCTGGGCGCGATCCTGTTCGCGCTGTCGGTGGTCGGTATTTTTCTGAACCGCAAGAACATCATCGTGCTGTTGATGGCGATCGAGCTGATGCTGTTGGCCATCAACACCAACTTCGTGGCCTTTTCGCACTATCTGGGCGACATGCACGGGCAGGTGTTCGTGTTTTTCATCCTGACGGTGGCGGCGGCCGAGGCTGCCATCGGCCTGGCCATCCTGATGCTGCTGTTCCGTGCCAAGTCGAGCATCAATGTGGACGATCTCAATTCGCTGAAGGGCTAACAGAGTCATGAGTCAGACCCTTTCCGCTGCCACCTTGCTGGCGGTGCCGCTGGCGCCGCTGGCGGGTTCGCTCATCGCGGGCGTCCTGGGCACCGCCTTTGGCGGCAACCGCATTGGCCGTGCCGCGTCACATTCCGTCACCATCCTCGGGGTGTTCGTGGCCTTCGTGCTGTCCGCGCTGACGCTGCAAAGCGTGATGGCCGGGGCCCATTTCGACCGCACCCTCTACGAGTGGATGGTCGTCGGCGGGTTGAAGATGGAGGTCGGTTTTCTCATCGACAGTCTCACCGCCACCATGATGTGCGTGGTGACCTTCGTGTCACTGATGGTGCACATCTACACCATCGGCTACATGGCCGATGACGATGGCTACAACCGCTTCTTCTCCTACATCTCGCTGTTCACCTTCTCGATGCTCATGCTGGTCATGAGCAACAACTTCCTGCAGCTGTTCTTTGGCTGGGAGGCGGTGGGTCTGGTGTCCTACCTGTTGATCGGCTTCTGGTTCAATCGCCCGACCGCCATCTTCGCCAACCTAAAGGCGTTCATGGTCAACCGGGTGGGGGATTTCGGTTTCATCCTGGGCATCGGTCTGATCGCGGCCTACGCCGGCAGCCTGAACTACGGTGAAGTGTTCGCCAAGGCCAGCCAGCTGGCCGGCCTGGGCTTTCCGGGCACGCAGTGGATGCTGATCACCGTGATCTGCATCTGTCTGTTCATCGGCGCCATGGGCAAGTCGGCGCAGTTTCCGCTGCACGTCTGGCTGCCCGACTCGATGGAGGGCCCGACGCCGATCTCCGCCCTGATTCACGCGGCCACCATGGTGACCGCGGGCATCTTCATGGTGGCGCGCATGTCGCCGCTGTTCGAACTGTCCGACACGGCGCTCAATTTCGTGCTGGTCATCGGTGCGATCACCGCGCTGTTCATGGGTTTCCTGGGCATCATCCAGAACGACATCAAGCGCGTGGTGGCCTATTCCACCCTGTCGCAGTTGGGCTACATGACGGTGGCGCTCGGCGCATCCGCCTATTCGGTGGCGGTGTTCCACCTGATGACGCATGCGTTCTTCAAGGCCCTGCTGTTCCTGGCGGCCGGTTCGGTCATCATCGGCATGCACCACAACCAGGACATCCGCTGGATGGGCGGTGTGCGCAAGTACATGCCCATCACCTGGATCACCTTCCTGCTGGGTTCGCTGGCGTTGATCGGCACGCCGTTTTTCTCCGGCTTCTATTCCAAGGACGCCATCATCGAGGCGGTGCACGCCAGCAAGCTGCCCGGCGCTGGTTTTGCCTACTACGCCGTGCTCGCTGGCGTGTTCGTGACGGCGTTCTATTCGTTCCGGCTGTATTTCCTGGTGTTTCACGGCAAGGAGCGCTACGACCAGAATCCGGACGCGCACCATGACGACCATGGCCATGGTCACGGCCACGACGAGAAGCCGCATGAAACGCCCTGGGTGGTCTGGCTGCCGCTGGTGCTGCTGGCCATCCCCTCGGTGGTGATTGGCGCCGTCACGCTGATGCCGATGTTGTTCGGCGACTTCTTCCGCCTCAACGACGTGATCCACGTCGATGCGGCGCGGCATCCGGCGACGACGGTGCTGGCCGAGAAGATTCACGGCTGGATGCCGATGGCGCTGCACGGTTTCACGGCCGCGCCATTCTGGCTGGCACTGGCGGGCGTGGCCGCAGCCTACTACATGTACATGGTCAATCCGGCCCTGCCGGCCGCCATCCAGCGCAGCTTCCGGCCGATCTACAGCCTGCTGGAAAACAAGTACTACCTCGACTGGTTCAATGAGAACGTCATCGCTCGCGGAGCCCGCCTGCTCGGCTCAGGTTTGTGGAAGGCGGGCGATCGCGCGCTGATTGACGGCCTGGTGGTCAACGGTTCGTGGCGCCTGGTGGGCTGGGTGGCCGGCATGGTGCGCTGGGTCCAGTCGGGCTACCTGTATCACTACGCCCTGGTGATGATCCTGGGCATCTTCGTGCTGATGACGTACTTCGTCTGGCTCAACAAGTAAGGAAGACGGGATAAGAACATGGGTTGGTTGAGCCTTGCCATCTGGACGCCGATCATCGTCGGCGCCGTGCTGCTGGCGCTGGGACGGGAGAGTCAGGCGCAACTGGTGCGCTGGATCGCGCTTCTCGGTTCCCTGGTCAGCCTGCTGGTCACGCTACCGCTGTACACGGGGTTTCGCCTGGGTACGGCCGAGATGCAATTCGTCGAGAAGACGCCCTGGATCTCGCGCTTCAACGTGAACTATTACCTGGGCGTCGACGGTATTTCGCTCTGGTTCGTGCTGTTGACCGCGTTCATCACCGTCATCGTGGTGATTGCCGGCTGGCAGGTGATCCAGCGCAAGGTCAACCAGTACATGGCGGCCTTCCTGATCCTGTCGGGCCTGATGATCGGCGTCTTCGCGGCGCTGGACGGCATCTTGTTCTACGTGTTCTTTGAAGCCACGCTGATCCCGATGTACCTGATCATCGGCATCTGGGGTGGGCCGCGCAAGATCTACGCCGCGTTCAAGTTCTTCCTCTACACGCTGCTGGGATCGATGCTGATGTTGGTGGCGTTCATCTACCTCTACGCCGTATCGGGCGGCAGTTTCGACGTGCTGACCTGGCACAAGCTGCCCTTGTCGGCGACCGCGCAGACCTTGTTGTTTTTTGCCATGTTCGCGGCGTTCGCGGTCAAGGTGCCCATGTGGCCGGTGCACACCTGGTTGCCGGATGCGCACGTGGAAGCCCCCACCGGTGGCTCGGTCGTGCTGGCGGCGATCATGCTGAAGCTGGGTGCCTATGGTTTCGTGCGGTTCTCGATGCCGATCCTGCCGGACGCCTCGCGCGAATGGGCCTGGCTGATGATCGCGCTGTCGCTGATCGCCGTCATCTACATCGGCCTGGTGGCGCTGGTGCAGCAGGACATGAAGAAGCTGGTGGCCTATTCGTCGGTGGCCCACATGGGCTTCGTGACCGTGGGTTTCTTCGTCTTCAACGACCTGGGTGTCACCGGCGGCCTGGAGCAGATGATCGCGCACGGCTTCGTATCAGGCGCCATGTTCCTGTGCATCGGCGTGCTGTACGACCGCGTCCATTCCCGCGAGATCTCCAGCTACGGTGGGGTGGTCAATTCGATGCCGCGCTTTGGTGCGTTTGCGCTGCTGTTCTTCATGGCCAACTGCGGCTTGCCCGGAACCGCGGGCTTCATCGGTGAGTGGATGGTGATCCTGGCTGCGGTGCGCGCCAACTTCTGGCTGGGTCTGCTGCTGGCCACGGCCCTGATCACCGGTGCGGGCTACAGCCTGTGGATGTTCAAGCGGGTGTACTTTGGCGCGGTGGCCAACGACGAGGTCCGCGCCATGCGGGACATCAACGCGCGCGAATTCCTGGTGCTGGCGCTGCTGGCCGTCGCCGTGCTGTGGATGGGCCTGTATCCGAAGCCGTTCACCGATGTCATGGACGCCTCGGTGACCAACTTGCTCCAGCACGTGGCGAATTCCAAGCTGAACTGAGGACGAGGACATGATTGACAGATTCAGTTGGATGGCGATCTATCCGGAGATCGTGCTGCTGGTGATGGCCTGCGTGATCACGCTGGTGGACCTGCTCGACCGCAACCCGCGTCGCATGGCCGCTTACGCGCTGTCCGTGCTGACCTTGCTGGTGCTGGCGGTCCTGACAGGGACCTATGCGCTGGGCGGGCAGACCTGGTACGGCTTCGAGGGCATGGTGGTCAGCGACCCGATGGCCAACTGGCTGAAGTGCTTCGCGGCGCTGTCCGTTGCCGTCACCCTGGTCTACGCCCGCACCTACGTGACGGGTCGCGGCATGCTGCGCGGGGCCGAATGGTATGTGCTCAGCCTGCTGTCGCTGCTCGGCATGTATGTGCTGATCTCGGCCAACAATTTCCTGCTGGTCTATCTGGGGCTGGAGTGCATGACGCTGTCCAGCTACGCCCTGGTGGCCTTGCGGCGCGACCACGTCACCTCGATCGAGGCGGCCATGAAGTACTTCGTGCTGGGCGCGATGGCTTCCGGCTTCCTGCTGTACGGCCTGTCGATGCTGTATGGCGCCACCGGCACGCTGGACATCGGTGGCGTGTTCAAGGCGGTGGCTTCGGGCCAGATCAAGCATCAGGTGCTGGTGTTTGGCGTGGTGTTCGTGGTGGCCGGGCTGGCCTTCAAGTTCGGCGCCGTGCCCTTCCATATGTGGCTGCCCGACGTCTACCAGGGCGCGCCGACGGCGGTCACGCTGATGATCGGTGGCGCGCCCAAGCTGGCCGCCTTTGCCATGACGGTTCGTCTGCTGGTCGAAGGTATGCTGCCGCTGGCCATCGACTGGCAGCAGATGCTGGCCGTGCTGGCCGTGGCCTCGCTGCTGATTGGCAACCTGGCCGCCATTGCGCAGACCAATCTCAAGCGCATGCTGGCCTATTCGACCATCGCGCAGATGGGCTTCGTGCTGCTGGGCCTGATGGCTGGCGTGGTCAACAACAGCGCGCTGGCGGCAGCCAACGCCTACAGCTCGGCCATGTTCTATGTCGTCGCCTATGTGCTGACCACCCTGGTGAGCTTCGGCATCATCCTGCTGCTGTCGCGCGAAGGCTTCGAGAGCGAGGAGATCGCCGATTTCGCGGGCCTGAACCAGCGCAGCCCGCTGTATGCCGGCCTGATGGCCATCTGCCTGTTCTCGCTGGCCGGGATTCCGCCCATGGTCGGGTTCCAGGCCAAGCTGTCGGTGCTGCAGGCACTGATCAGCACTGGCCTGCCGTCCTACATCGGCCTGGCGGTGTTCGCCGTGATGATGTCGCTGGTGGGCGCGTTCTACTACCTTCGCGTGATCAAGGTCATGTATTTCGACGAGCCGCTGTCGACAGTGCCGATCCAGGCCCCGTTCGACATGCGCGCCGTGCTGTCGGTCAACGGTGCACTGCTGCTGATCCTGGGGATCGTGCCCGGCTCGTTGATGGCCTTGTGCGCCAAGGCCATCGTGCAGATGCTGGCGACCTGAGGATGTCGGCCAACCTGTCGATCTGGCTGCTGATCCTGCTGGCGCTGATCGCGGCCAACCTGCCGTTCATCAACCAGCGGCTGATGGTGGTGCTGCCCCTGCGCACGGCGGTCAAGGGATTGGCTTGGCGCCTGCTGGAGTTGGTGCTGTGGTATGCCTTTGTCATCGGCGTGGGCATGGCGATGGAGCGCGCGCAAGGGCAGAACCAGCCCCAGCGCTGGGAGTTCTACGCCGTGACTGCGGCGATGTTCCTGACCCTGGCGTTTCCCGGCTTCGTCTACCGCTACCTGGTGCGGCGGGGCCGTTGATGGCCAACGATCTGCGGGAGACCCGGATCGGCGGAAGGGAGCTGTTCAAGGGCGACTTCCTGCATGCCTTTCGCGACGACGTGCGGCTGCCCGACGGCCAGGTGACGCAGCGCGAATACGTCGTCCACCCGGGGGCGGTGATGGTGGTGCCGCTGCTGCAGGCCGCCAATGGCGAACTGCGGCTGGTGATGGAGCGCCAGTACCGCTATCCCGTGCGGCAGACCATCATCGAATTTCCTGCCGGCAAGCTCGATGTGGGCGAATCGCCACTGGCCTGCGCGCAGCGCGAGTTGCGTGAAGAAACCGGCTACACCGCCCGCGAATGGGCCCGCGCGGGCGTGCTGCATCCGGTGGTTTCGTATTCCACCGAGTTCATCGAGATCTGGTTCGCGCGCGAACTGCGGGCGGGCGAGCGCCGGCTGGACGCGGGCGAATTTCTGGATGTGTTCACCACCTCGTCCGAGCAGCTCCATGCCTGGTGCCGCAGCGGGACCATCACCGATGCCAAGACCCTGATCGGCGCGCTCTGGCTGCAAAATGTGCAAAGCGGCGCCTGGCCGCTGAACTGGCAGTCGGCCGAGCCGGCGTGATGGACGCGCGATGAAAGTCCTGGATCTGCAGTGCACCCATGGCCACGTGTTCGAAGGCTGGTTTGCGTCCGAGGACGACTTTCAGGACCAGCGGACGCGGCGCCTGGTCGAGTGCCCGCTGTGCGGCGATGCCGAAGTCGCCAAGTTGCCGAGCGCGCCTCGCCTGAACCTGGGCGGCCCGGGCACAGCGCGGGAGGCTGCGTCGGCGCCGTCGTCCATGCCAGCGGCGGACCAGGCCGCTGGCGCCGTGTCGGCGGCCGTGCTGCCACCGGCGGCGCTACAGGCCGCCTGGATGCACGTGGTGCGCCGGGTGATGGCGCAGACCGAGGATGTGGGCCAGCGCTTTGCCGAGGAGGCGCGACGCATGCACTACGGCGAAGCCGAGGAGCGCGCTATCCGTGGCCAGGCCACGCCAGCGCAGACCGAAGCGCTGCTGGAGGAGGGCATTGCCGTCATGCCGCTGCCCCTGCCACCGGGGTTCAAGGGTACGTTGCAATGAATTTGATAGCTGCCGGCGCTCGCCAGACCGGCGCTGAGAGCTGAAATCGCTGCAAATCTGAGGCGCGGGGCTGGCCCGGTGCTGCCGCTATCAGTTGCGGCGCTGACGCGCAATCAGTCGCAGCTGGGCGCGTTCACGATGGCCCGCAACGCCTCGGTGTCCACGATGCGCACATGGCGCTGCTTGACTTCGACGATGCCTTCCTCGGCGAACTTCGAGAAGGTGCGGCTGACGGTCTCCAGCTTCAGGCCCAGGTAGCTGCCGATCTCCTCGCGCGTCATGCGCAGCACCAGCTCCGACTGCGAAAAGCCCCGTGCGTGCAGCCGCTGCACCAGGTTCAGCAGAAAGGCCGCCAGGCGCTCCTCGGCCCGCATGCTGCCCAGCAGCAGCATCACGCCATGCTCGCGCACGATCTCGCGGCTCATGATCTTGTGCACGTGCG